>NZ_LS483411.1:0-611494 GCF_900475755.1 Haemophilus influenzae | reverse complement strand
GGAGATTTTTGGAAAGTGCAGAATCTGAACCGTTTAAAACGTTCCTTCGAAAAAGAAGTTGGACGAATGAATATTCAATTTACCGAGCAAAACTGGGCTGATTTAACGTCAGCTTATCATCAATAAAAGGATTGATTATGAAACAAAAAATCGTACTTGCTACAGGCAATAAAGGAAAAGTAAAAGAAATGGCTGATGTCCTATCTGATTTTGGTTTTGAAGTGATTGCACAAACAGATCTAGGCATTGAAAGCCCAGAAGAGACAGGTTTAACTTTTGTAGAGAATGCCTTATTAAAAGCACGCTATGCCTCAGAGAAATCAGGTTTGCCTGCTATTGCGGATGATTCTGGCTTAGTAGTTTCCTCACTTAATGGCGCACCAGGTCTGTATTCTGCACGTTATGCTGGCGAAGAGGGCAATGATGCTAAAAACCGTGAGAAATTATTGGCAGAGCTTGCACATATTGCACAAGATCAACGCCAAGCCAAATTTGTGAGCTGTATCGTGTTTTTACAGCATCCAACAGATCCATCTCCAATTATTGCCGAAGGTGAGTGTCATGGTGTGATTGGTTTTGAAGAAAAAGGCGAAAATGGTTTTGGTTATGACAGTTTATTCTTTAGTCCAGAACAAGGTTGTACATTTGCTGAATTAGAAACGGTTGAGAAGAAAAAAATTTCTCATCGTGCAAAGGCATTGAGCGTTTTAAAAAATAAATTATAAAGTTAATAAAATTATTTAATCTATCAATAAAAAATAACCCTAAAAATAATAATTCACATGTTAATCAGAGATAATTTTATGACAGACAGACAGACAGACAGACAGACAGACAGACAGACAGACAGACAGACAGATAATAAATATTATATTTTCATCTGACAACTATTATGCAACTTATTTAGCTGTAAGTATTTTTAGCATTATTAAAAATACACCTGAAAAAATAAATTTTTATATTCTTGATATGAAAATAAATCAGGAAAATAAGACCATAATAAATAATTTAGCAAGTGCATATTCTTGTAAAGTATTTTTCTTGCCTGTTTGTGAGGCAGATTTTCAAAATTTTCCAAAAACAATAGATTACATATCTTTAGCGACTTACGCTAGACTAAATTTAACTAAATATATAAAGAATATAGAAAAAGCTATTTATATCGATGTAGATACATTAACAAACTCTTCACTTCAAGAACTTTGGGATATAGATATAACGAATTATTATTTGGCAGCATGTCGAGATACTTTTATTGATGTAAAAAATGAAGCTTATAAAAAATCCATTGGTTTAGAAGGATATTCTTATTTTAATGCAGGTATATTATTAATTAATTTAAATAAATGGAAAGAAGAAAATATTTTCCAAAAATCAATAAACTGGATGAATAAATACAATAATGTTATGAAATACCAAGATCAAGATATTCTAAATGGTATCTGTAAAGGAAAAGTAAAATTTATTAATAATAGATTTAATTTTACACCAACGGATCGAGATTTGATTAAAAAGAAAAATTTATTACACGTAAAAATGCCAATAATTATTTCTCATTATTGTGGTCCATATAAATTTTGGCACAAAAAATGCGGTCACTTAAATTGTCATATAGGAAATTTACTTTTAAAAGAAATGGATAAAATTATTGATATACCATCATCTTGGTATGATCATTTTGAGAAAATCCCTTTTTTAATTAAAATAAAAAGGTTAAGAAAGAGAATAAAAGATAAATTAATATATGGCATCTATTAAAAATCAACTGTTTTAATAATTATTAATTTCTTCTAACTCTGGATTAGATCAATAGCTTTATTGCCTATTTTTTAACTAATCTTCTAAAGATTTTTATTTTTTATAGTAAAAAACTTGACTAAACCAGAGTAAATCTTTATAGTTTGCGAACCTTTTACGGTGAGATGTCCGAGTGGTTGAAGGAGCACGCCTGGAAAGCGTGTATGTGGGAAACTGCATCAAGGGTTCAAATCCCTTTCTCACCGCCATTAATCCCGTCAAATAATATCTATCTCGTTAAAAAATATAAATACAATCTGTATCTTTCATTAGTCTTTATTTCTATTAAAACCAATTTAAGAAAAAATTAATCTGACAGACATATTATTTTACAATAAGACTGCCAGATTAGATTTTATCTTTTACAGTATTTAGTTTTCAAAAGAATCTTTTAAACGTTCATTCGCTCGGCGAGATTCACTTTTATGTTGAAGTTTATTAAGCTGACGTTCTAATTTTTCTTCCACTTCATTAATTGCTTTATACATATCATCTGAAGTTGCACTGGCTAATAAATTGCCTAAAGGTGTGCCAATAGAGGCTTCGACAGTAAATCCATTAGGTACTTTGTTTAAAACAAAATGTGGGCTAATTAACTGCGTTTGCCACTTACCTAACTTCGCAAGTCTTTCCTCCAAGTGTTCACGAATTGCAGGAGTGATGTCCATTTGTTTACTGGTAATATTAAGTGTCATAGCATTTACCTCTTTGTTGCGTGATTTAAATTCTAGTTAATAACAAAATAGTGTTCTTATTTTAGATTTTCAAGTGCTTTAAAGATAAATATCAGAATAATTTTCAAAAGGATGATCTATGTCTCATTTTTAAACATTTATTATATTCGAAAAATTATTATGTGACGAAACCCTATTGAATTGAAGTGCTTGATAAATCCTGTAATTGTTTGTTGTATGCGGTAGTGAGTGTTAAAACAATGCGATTTAAACGTTCCGAAGTATAATATTGTTTATCTGATACATTTGGTGTAAAAATAATACCATCTCGGCGCATATGCAAAATAGATACGGTAATCGCACTCACATCAGGTGTCATAACTTGTTCTATTTGATATTTTATTTCTATAGACTTATCGCCAATTCGTTCTGTTTTTGTCCAATCGGTCGTTAAAATCGAACCATTTGTTGTTGATGAAATACCCTCTTCTTTCAACAAACGCTTAACTTGCTGAAGATTATATAGTTTTGCCTCTTGTTTTGGATAGACAATCAACGAGCGTTCTCCATCAAATTTTGTTATTGAATTTTGAATAATAGCAAGAGGGATTAATGGTGGACGAATATCAATATCTCCCCTTTTTTTCACTTCAATATTAGGTAACGAATAAGCATCATCAGCTTTTGGTAATTGTACACCTCCAGTAGCCAAAGGGGAAAAATGGGGAATGCTCGCCTCAGATTTTTGAAATGAATCGTTGCTTGCTTTTAAGGTTTCGGGATTAGACGAACAACCAGCTAGAATAATAGCCGTTATTAAACTCAATATTATTTTTTTCATATACTAACCTTAACTAAATTGAAAATTTGATAAATTCTGACCGCACTTTTCTGATCATTTTACTGATCTATAATACATAAAAGTGAGGGGTAATTACTTACCCTTTTATTTTTATAACAATCCTGCAATTTTTAGTGCATCTTCTACTTTTGGTTGAATTTCTTCACTAAGTGTCGTAAGTGGCAAGCGTAAATGTGGCGATTTAATTAAGCCTAATCGATAAGCTGCCCACTTCACTGGAATTGGATTGGATTCAATGAATAGGTCGTGATGTAAACGCATTAAACGAGCATTAATTTCTTCCGCTTTATCAAAATCTCCCACGAGTGCATAACGGCACATATCAGCCATATCTTTTGCTGCAATGTTATTTGTTACTGATATTACTCCCTCAGCACCTAATTTTATTGCTTCTAAGCCTGTTGCATCATCGCCACTTAAAACAATAAAATTCTTACCTGCAAGCTGCTTAATTTTAACTATTCGGCTAACATCTCTCGTTGCTTCCTTAATGCCTACAATATTTTCAATTTCAGCTAAACGAGCAACTGTTTCTGGTTTCATATCACTGCCTGTGCGACTAGGAACATTATAAAGAATCTGTGGTAAATCAGTACATTCCGCAATGGCTTTAAAATGTTGATACATTCCCTCTTGGGTTGGTTTATTATAATAAGGCACAACAGATAAACATCCTGCTACACCACTGTCTCGTAATAATTTGGTCATTGTAATTGCTTCACTCGTCGCATTTGCACCCGCTCCCGCAATAATAGGAATACGTCCTTTGGCAAATTCAACAGTCTTTTCAATGACTTTTACATTTTCTTCAATACTTAGCGTGGCGGATTCTCCCGTTGTACCCACAGAAACAAGCGCATTAGAACCAGCTTCAATGTGGTGTTCTACTAATTTTTCTAAACAGGAAAAATCGACTTCGCCATAATGATTCATTGGCGTAACAAGGGCAACTATGCTACCCGAAAATAAAGAATTTTGCGCTGACATATAACCTCCGTCGGTTTTTAATTTTATTATTTGGTTTCACTTGTTATAGTCGCTAAAATAACTTTAATTTGCAAATTTTTTTTCATTAAAGGAGTTTTTTATGAATCCATTATCTGTTGGTAATCAAGCACCTGCTTTTACCTTATTAAATCAACAAGAAAAATTTGTTTCTTTAAGTGATTTTCGTGGTAAAAAAGTTTTAATTTATTTTTATCCAAAGGCTCTCACTCCAGGCTGTACCACACAAGCCTGCGGATTGCGCGACAGTAAATCCGAATTAGATGCACTAGGTTTAGTTGTACTTGGTATTAGTCCTGATGCCCCGAAAAAATTAGCTCAATTTATTGAGAAAAAAGAACTTAATTTCACATTGCTTTCTGATCCTGATCATCAAGTTGCGGAGCAATTTGGCGTATGGGGCGAAAAAAAATTTATGGGGAGAACTTACGACGGTATTCATCGAATTAGTTTTTTAATCAATGAAAGCGGAACTATTATGCAAGTATTTGATAAATTTAAGATAAAAGACCATCATCAAATGATCATTGATTATCTTCGTTCCCTATAATATTTCAAAAAATAACCGCACTTTTCCACATAAAGTGCGGTAAAAAATTCAGAAATTTTTAAATTCAAGGTTTACGCATTATTCAGCCTTTGCTAGAATTCCCCGAGTGATTGAAATTCATTCTCAATTATATTCTCAAAAAAATTTCTCAAATAACAAGGAAAAAAAATGGTACAACTTTTTGATTTTTTACAACAGTATAGTGATTATTTTATCATCGGTTTATTATTACTGATGAGCATTATTATGCTTGCGATGGTAATTGAACGTTATCTTTTTTTAAGAAAGGTAAGCGTGGCACATTATTCTACTATTCACGCATTAGATATTGATTTAAACCGTAATATGACAGTGATTTCTACCATCGGTGCAAATGCGCCTTATGTTGGATTACTTGGTACAGTTATCGGGATTTTATTAACTTTCTATCAAATCGGTCACGGCGGTGGCGATATTGATCCAAGTGTAATTATGTTGCACTTATCTTTAGCATTAAAAGCAACTGCATTAGGTATTCTAGTGGCTATTCCCTCTATGGTGTTTTATAACGGTTTGGGGCGTAAAGTTGAAGTTAATCGTTTAAAATGGAAAGTATTAAGCGAACAAAAAGATAAGGAATAATTCGTGAAAAAATTCGATGAAATCAACATTATCCCTTTCATTGATATTATGTTGGTGCTACTTACTGTGGTGCTTATTACTGCATCTTTTATCTCTCAAGGTAAAATTCAAGTAAATGTACCAAAAGCTAGTACAGCGGTCGCATTTAAATCTGACGAGCTAGCTAAATTATTGACAGTGACAGCGGATAAACAACTCTATTTTAATGATAAACCTATTTCTCAAGAAGCTCTAGAGGCAGAAATTGCTCAATGGAATAAAGATCAGAAAGTAACTTTAAAAATTGATGCCGAAGCCTCTTTCCAAGATTTTGTGACGATTACAGATATGCTTTCTAAAAATGAAATCAAAAATGTGGCAATTGTTTCTATGAAAGATAAGGGAAAAAGTGCGGGTAAAAATTCTCAAGAATCTACTCCTTCTCAATCTGTACCAACTACGCCGTAAGGAATAATTATGCAGCAAACAAAACGTTCGCTATTGGGTTTGCTTATTTCTTTGATCGCACACGGTATTGTTATAGGATTTATCTTATGGAATTGGAATGAGCCAAGTGATAGTGCAAATAGCGCACAAGGCGATATATCTACAAGTATTTCTATGGAGCTATTACAGGGCATGGTGTTGGAAGAACCTGCTCCAGAGCCAGAAGATGTACAAAAAGAGCCAGAGCCTGAGCCAGAAAATGTACAAAAAGAGCCAGAACCAGAAAAACAAGAAATTGTAGAAGATCCAACAATAAAACCTGAACCGAAAAAAATCAAAGAACCGGAAAAGGAAAAGCCAAAACCAAAAGAAAAGCCGAAGAAGAAACCTAAAAAAGAGGTTAAACCACAAAAGAAACCAATCAATAAAGAGCTACCAAAAGGCGATGAAAATATTGATTCAAGTGCCAACGTAAATGATAAAGCAAGTACAACAAGTGCAGCTAATAGCAATGCACAGGTAGCAGGAAGTGGAACGGATACGAGTGAAATAGCGGCTTACCGTTCTGCAATCCGCCGTGAAATTGAAAGCCATAAACGTTATCCAACTCGAGCGAAGATAATGCGCAAACAAGGAAAAGTGAGTGTATCTTTTAATGTAGGAGCTGATGGTTCATTAAGTGGTGCTAAGGTTACAAAATCCTCAGGCGATGAAAGTTTAGATAAGGCGGCATTAGACGCTATTAACGTATCTCGCTCTGTTGGAACAAGACCCGCAGGATTTCCTTCGAGTTTAAGTGTGCAAATTAGTTTTACTCTTCAATAAAATGTGATATGGAAGATAAATGGTAGCAATTAATCTTCCCTAAAACTAAAGCTATAAAATTAAGGGCTAAATCTATAATCATAGATTTAGTCCTTTTAATTAGTAAAATAAAAAGAGAAGCTCTCTTTTATTCAGCTTCTCTTTGATTTTTATCATTTACTTTTCAATCTATGTAATTTAGAACGGAATATCGTCATCAAATCCATCCATTGGTGGCTCAGCCTGTGGTGCAGCTTGTTGTGGAGCTGGGCGAGATGATTGATAACTATTACCATTGTTAGTTTGACGAGCTTGGTAAGAAGGTTGTGGTGAAGATCCCATCTCATTAGAGAAACCACCTGCGTTTTGATTACGCCCACCAAGCATTTGCATTACATCGCCTTGAATTTCTGTGGTGTAGCGATCTTGACCGTTTTGATCTTGCCATTTACGTGTTTTTAAACGACCCTCCACATACACTTGAGAGCCTTTGCGTAAATATTCGCCGCAAATCTCTGCTTGACGACGATAGAATACAATGCGGTGCCATTCTGTTACTTCACGGCGTTCGCCAGTATTACGGTCGTTCCAGCTTTCACTGGTTGCTACGCTGATATTTGCAACGGCATCGCCGTTTGGCATAGTACGAATTTCAGGATCATTACCTAAATGACCTACAATAATGACTTTATTAATTCCAGCCATAAAAAAACCTCATTTTTTATCTAAAAAAGTGCGGTTATTTTGCCTGAAATTTTTTAAAAGATCTATATATTTTAACTGGATATTTGCACAGATATTAAAATATGCGATAATGATCGCAAAATTTACATTTATTTTATACTTTTGAGTTATTTTATGGAAAATATCGATATTCGCGGGGCTAGAACCCATAACCTGAAAAATATTAATTTAACTATTCCACGCAATAAACTTGTGGTAATTACTGGGCTTTCAGGTTCGGGAAAATCCTCTTTAGCCTTTGATACACTTTATGCGGAAGGGCAACGCCGCTATGTTGAATCTCTTTCGGCGTATGCACGTCAATTTTTGTCTTTAATGGAAAAGCCTGATGTGGATTCTATTGAGGGACTTTCCCCTGCAATTTCCATTGAACAAAAATCTACCTCACACAATCCACGTTCTACGGTGGGAACAATTACGGAAATTTACGATTATTTACGTTTATTGTTTGCACGAGTAGGGGAGCCGCGTTGTCCCGATCATAATATTCCATTAACGGCACAAACGATTAGTCAAATGGTGGATAAAGTATTAAGTTTGCCAGAAGACAGCAAGATGATGTTACTTGCGCCAGTTGTCAAAAATCGAAAAGGCGAACATCTCAAGATTTTAGAAAATATTGCTGCGCAAGGTTATATTCGTGCGCGTATTGATGGCGAAATTTGCGATTTATCTGATCCGCCAAAATTAGCCTTACAGAAAAAACATACTATTGAAGTAGTGGTTGATCGTTTTAAAGTGCGGTCAGATTTAGCAACACGTTTAGCCGAATCTTTTGAAACCGCATTAGAGCTTTCTGGTGGCACTGCAATTGTGGCAGATATGGATAATCCGAAAGCAGAAGAATTAGTTTTTTCGGCAAATTTTGCTTGTCCGCATTGTGGTTATTCTGTGCCAGAATTAGAGCCTCGTTTATTTTCCTTTAACAATCCTGCAGGTGCTTGCCCAACTTGTGATGGCTTGGGTGTGCAGCAATATTTTGATGAAGATCGTGTGGTGCAAAATCCAACTATTTCTCTTGCTGGTGGTGCGGTAAAAGGTTGGGATCGTCGTAATTTCTATTATTATCAAATGCTTACATCATTGGCGAAACATTATCATTTTGATGTTGAAGCGCCCTATGAATCTTTGCCAAAGAAAATTCAACACATCATTATGCAGGGTTCAGGAAAAGAGGAAATTGAATTCCAATATATGAATGATCGTGGCGATGTGGTTATTCGCAAGCATCCTTTTGAAGGGATTTTGAATAATATGGCTCGCCGATATAAAGAAACAGAATCAATGTCGGTGCGTGAAGAATTAGCGAAAAATATTAGCAATCGACCTTGTATAGATTGTGGCGGTTCTCGTTTGCGACCCGAAGCACGTAATGTGTATATTGGAAAAACCAATTTGCCGATAATTGCGGAAAAAAGCATTGGCGAAACCCTCGAATTTTTTACCGCACTTTCTCTCACTGGTCAAAAAGCGCAAATTGCGGAAAAAATTCTTAAAGAAATCCGCGAGCGTTTGCAGTTTTTAGTCAATGTTGGTTTGAATTATCTTTCTCTTTCTCGTTCTGCAGAAACCCTTTCAGGCGGTGAAGCTCAACGTATTCGCCTTGCGAGTCAAATTGGTGCGGGACTTGTTGGCGTAATGTATGTATTAGATGAACCCTCTATTGGCTTGCACCAACGTGATAATGAACGCTTACTTAATACGTTAATTCATTTGCGTAATCTTGGTAATACGGTAATTGTCGTGGAGCACGATGAAGACGCGATTCGTGCAGCTGACCATATTATTGATATTGGACCTGGTGCTGGCGTGCATGGCGGACAAGTTATTGCGCAAGGAAATGCCGATGAAATTATGCTCAATCCAAATTCCATCACGGGAAAATTTTTATCGGGCGCAGATAAAATCGAAATCCCGAAAAAACGCACCGCACTTGATAAGAAAAAATGGCTCAAACTTAAAGGTGCATCAGGTAATAACTTAAAAAATGTGAATTTAGATATTCCCGTTGGTTTGTTTACTTGCGTAACTGGTGTGTCTGGTTCAGGAAAATCCACACTTATTAATGATACTTTATTTCCACTTGCGCAAAATGCATTAAATCGAGCCGAAAAGACGGATTACGCACCTTATCAATCTATCGAGGGATTAGAACATTTCGATAAAGTTATTGATATTAACCAAAGCCCGATTGGACGCACGCCACGTTCAAATCCAGCCACTTATACAGGCTTATTTACCCCAATTCGCGAGCTTTTTGCAGGTGTGCCAGAGGCACGTGCGCGCGGTTATAATCCTGGGCGTTTTAGCTTTAACGTAAGGGGTGGACGCTGTGAAGCCTGTCAGGGCGATGGTGTACTCAAAGTTGAAATGCACTTTTTGCCCGATGTTTATGTTCCTTGCGACCAATGTAAAGGCAAACGCTATAATCGTGAAACCTTAGAAATTCGTTATAAAGGCAAAACAATTCATCAAGTTTTAGATATGACAGTGGAAGAAGCTCGCGAGTTTTTTGATGCGATTCCAATGATTGCAAGAAAATTACAAACCTTGATAGATGTGGGATTATCCTATATTCGATTAGGTCAATCTTCCACAACACTTTCAGGCGGTGAAGCCCAACGCGTTAAGCTAGCGACTGAGCTTTCTAAACGTGATACGGGTAAAACTTTGTATATTCTAGATGAACCGACGACTGGTTTGCATTTCGCTGACATTAAGCAATTACTTGAAGTACTGCATCGATTACGCGATCAAGGAAATACTATCGTCGTCATTGAACACAATCTTGATGTGATTAAAACCGCAGACTGGATTGTCGATCTTGGCCCAGAGGGAGGCAGTGGCGGCGGACAAATTATTGCGACGGGTACACCAGAGCAAGTTGCTAAAGTAAAAAGCTCCCACACCGCTCGCTTCCTTAAACCGATTTTAGAAAAATCTTAGAAAAAATGACCGCACTTTCAGAGAAAACTCACATAAAGTGCGGTTATTTTATTAGTGATATTGTTTTAACTTTAGTCGCCTATGTAAATTATATACAATATTACCACATCGCAAGATTAGATTACCCACTAAGTATTAAGCAAAAACCTAGAAATTTTGGCTTAATTACTATATAGTTTTACTCATTTATTTTCTTTTGTGCCTTTTAGTTCGTTTTTTAGCTGAAATCCCTTAGAAAATCACCGCACTTTTATTGTTCAATAGTCGTTTAACCACGTATTTTTTAATACGAAAAATTACTTAATTAAATAAACATTATGAAAAAAACTGTATTTCGTCTTAATTTTTTAACCGCTTGCATTTCATTAGGGATAGTATCGCAAGCGTGGGCAGGTCATACTTATTTTGGGATTGACTACCAATATTATCGTGATTTTGCCGAGAATAAAGGGAAGTTCACAGTTGGGGCTAAAAATATTGAGGTTTACAATAAAAATGGAAATTTAGTTGGCACATCAATGACAAAAGCCCCGATGATTGATTTTTCCGTGGTGTCGCGTAACGGCGTGGCGGCATTGGTGGGCGATCAATATATTGTGAGCGTGGCGCATAATGTAGGTTATCGCGATGTTGATTTTGGTGCAGAGGGAAGCAATCCCGATCAGCACCGTTTTTCTTATAAGATTGCAAAACGGAATAATTATAAAAACGATCAAACGCATCCTTATGAGAAAGACTACCACAACCCACGCTTACATAAATTTGTTACGGAAGCCACCCCAATCGATATGACTTCTGATATGAACGGCAACAAATATACAGATAGGACGAAATATCCCGAACGCGTGCGTATCGGCTCCGGGTGGCAGTTTTGGCGAAACGATCAAAACAACGGCGACCAAGTTGCCGGCGCATATCATTACCTGACAGCAGGCAATACACACAACCAAGGCGGAGCAGGGGGCGGCTGGTCAAGTCTGAGCGGCGATGTGCGCCAAGCGGGCAATTACGGCCCCATTCCTATTGCAGGCTCAAGCGGCGACAGCGGTTCGCCTATGTTTATTTATGATTCGGAAAAACAAAAATGGTTGATTAACGGCGTATTGAGGACCGGCAACCCTTGGGCGGGGACAGAGAATACATTCCAACTGGTACGCAAGTCTTTTTTTGATGAAATCCTTGAAAAAGATTTGCGTACATCGTTTTATAGCCCATCGGGCAATGGTGCATACACCATTACAGACAAAGGCGACGGCAGCGGCATTGTCAAACAACAAACAGGAAGACCATCTGAAGTCCGCATCGGTTTAAAAGACGACAAATTACCTGCCGAAGGTAAAGACGATGTTTACCAATACCAAGGTCCAAATATATACCTGCCTCGTTTGAATAACGGTGGAAACCTGTATTTCGGAGATCAAAAAAACGGCACTGTTACCTTATCAACCAACATCAACCAAGGTGCGGGCGGTTTGTATTTTGAGGGTAACTTTACGGTATCTTCAGAAAATAATGCAACTTGGCAAGGTGCTGGAGTGCATGTAAGTGAAGATAGCACCGTTACTTGGAAAGTAAATGGCGTTGAAAATGATCGCCTTTCTAAAATCGGTAAAGGCACATTACACGTTAAAGCCAAAGGGGAAAATAAAGGTTCGATCAGCGTGGGAGATGGTAAAGTCATCTTAGAGCAGCAGGCAGACGATCAAAACAAAAAACAAGCCTTTAGTGAAATAGGCTTAGTTAGTGGCAGAGGGACTGTTCAATTAAACGATGACAAGCAATTTGATACCGATAAATTTTATTTCGGCTTTCGTGGTGGTCGCTTAGATCTTAACGGGCATTCATTAACCTTTAAACGTATCCAAAATACGGACGAGGGGGCGATGATTGTGAACCATAATACAACTCAAGTCGCTAATATTACTATTACTGGGAACGAAAGCATTGTTCTACCTAATGGAAATAATATTAATAAACTTAATTACAGCAAAGAAATTGCCTACAACGGTTGGTTTGGCGAAACAGATAAAAATAAACACAATGGACGATTAAACCTTATTTATAAACCAACCACAGAAGATCGTACTTTGCTACTTTCAGGTGGCACAAATTTAAAAGGCAATATTACTCAAGAAGGCGGCACTTTAGTGTTTAGTGGTCGCCCAACGCCACACGCTTACAATCATTTAAATCGCCCAAACGAGCTTGGGCGACCTAAAGGCGAAGTGGTTATTGATGACGATTGGATCAACCGCACATTTAAAGCTGAAAACTTCCAAATTAAAGGCGGAAGTGCGGTGGTTTCTCGCAATGTTTCTTCAATTGAGGGAAATTGGACAGTCAGCAATAATGCAAATGCCACATTTGGTGTTGTGCCAAATCAGAAAAATACCATTTGCACGCGTTCAGATTGGACAGGATTAACGACTTGTAAAACAGTTGATTTAACCGATACAAAAGTTATTGATTCCATACCGACAACACAAATTAATGGCTCTATTAATTTAACTGATAATGCAACAGTGAATATTCATGGTTTAGCAAAACTTAATGGTAATGTCACTTTAATAAATCATAGCCAATTTACATTGAGCAACAATGCCACCCAAATAGGCAATATCAAACTTTCAAATCACGCAAATGCAACAGTAGATAATGCCACGTTAAATGGTAATGTGAATTTAACGGATTCTGCTCAATTTTCTTTAAAAAACAGCCATTTTTCGCACCAAATTCAGGGCGACAAAGACACAACAGTGACGTTGGAAAATGCGACTTGGACAATGCCTAGCGATGCCACATTGCAGAATTTAACGCTAAATAATAGTACTGTTACGTTAAATTCAGCTTATTCAGCTAGCTCAAATAATGCGCCACGTCACCGCCGTTCATTAGAGACGGAAACAACGCCAACATCGGCAGAACATCGTTTCAACACATTGACAGTAAATGGTAAATTGAGCGGGCAAGGCACATTCCAATTTACTTCATCTTTATTTGGCTATAAAAGCGATAAATTAAAATTATCCAATGACGCTGAGGGCGATTACACATTATCTGTTCGCAACACAGGCAAAGAACCCGAAGCCCTTGAGCAATTAACTTTGGTTGAAAGCAAAGATAATAAACCGTTATCAGACAAACTCAAATTTACTTTAGAAAATGACCACGTTGATGCAGGTGCATTACGTTATAAATTAGTGAAGAATGATGGCGAATTCCGCTTGCATAACCCAATAAAAGAGCAGGAATTGCGCAATGACTTAGTAAGATCAGAGCAAGCAGAACAAACATTAGAAGCCAAACAAGCTCTGACTACTGAAACACAAACAAGTAAGGCAAAAAAAGCGCGGTCAAAAAGAGCATTGAGAGCAGCGTTTTCTGATACCCCGATTGATCAAAGCCAGTTAAACGTATTACAAGCCGCACTTGAAGTTATTAATGTCCAACAACAGCAAACAGAAAAAGAACGTCAAGCTCAAGAGGAACAAGAGAAAAAACAACGCAAACAAAAAGAATTGATCAGCCGTTACTCAAATAGTGCGTTATCGGAGTTGTCTGCAACAGTAAATAGTATGCTTTCCGTTCAAGATGAATTGGATCGTCTTTTTGTAGATCAAGCACAATCTGCTGTGTGGACAAATATCGCACAGGATAAAAGACGCTATGATTCTGATGCATTCCGTGCTTATCAGCAGAAAACGAACTTGCGTCAAATTGGGGTGCAAAAAGCCTTAGCCAATGGACGAATTGGGGCGGTTTTCTCGCATAGCCGTTCAGATAATACCTTTGACGAACAGGTTAAAAATCACGCGACATTAACGATGATGTCTGGTTTTGCCCAATATCAATGGGGCGATTTACAATTTGGTGTAAACGTGGGTGCGGGAATTAGTGCGAGTAAAATGGCTGAAGAACAAAGCCGAAAAATTCATCGAAAAGCGATAAATTATGGTGTGAATGCAAGTTATCAGTTCCGTTTAGGGCAATTGGGTATTCAGCCTTATTTGGGTGTTAATCGATATTTTATTGAACGTGAAAATTATCAATCTGAAGAAGTGAAAGTGCAAACACCGAGCCTTGCATTTAATCGCTATAATGCTGGCATTCGAGTTGATTATACGTTTACCCCGACAAATAATATCAGCGTTAAGCCTTATTTCTTCGTCAATTATGTTGATGTTTCAAACGCTAACGTACAAACCACTGTAAATCGCACGATGTTGCAACAATCATTTGGGCGTTATTGGCAAAAAGAAGTGGGATTAAAGGCAGAAATTTTACATTTCCAACTTTCCGCTTTTATCTCAAAATCTCAAGGTTCACAACTCGGCAAACAGCAAAATGTGGGCGTGAAATTGGGGTATCGTTGGTAAAAATCAACATAATTTTATCGTTTATTGATAAACAAGGTGGGGCAGATCAGAGCCCACCTTTTTTATTCCAATAATGGAACTTTATTTTATTAAAGGTATCTAAGTAGCACCCTATATAGGGATTAATTAAGAGGATTTAATAATGAATTTAACTAAAATTTTACCCGCATTTGCTGCTGCAGTTGTATTATCTGCTTGTGCAAAGGATGCACCTGAAATGACAAAATCATCTGCGCAAATAGCTGAAATGCAAACACTTCCAACAATCACTGATAAAACAGTTGTATATTCCTGCAATAAACAAACTGTGACTGCTGTGTATCAATTTGAAAACCAAGAACCAGTTGCTGCAATGGTAAGTGTGGGCGATGGCATTATTGCGAAAGATTTTACTCGTGATAAATCACAAAATGACTTTACAAGTTTCGTTTCTGGGGATTATGTTTGGAATGTAGATAGTGGCTTAACGTTAGATAAATTTGATTCTGTTGTGCCTGTAAATTTAATTCAAAAAGGTAAATCTAGCGATAACATCATCGTTAAAAATTGTGATGTAAACGTAAAAGCAACTAAAAAAGCAAATTTATAATTAATCCCAAATGACCAGCATAATTGCTGGTTATTTTATCTTCCCCGAGGGGAGATTTTTTCTTGAGATCATTTTCAATTCAAACTAGACTTACCGCCTATTTTATTTAACCTAAATTTTGTTATGCGTGTTTCAGACTTTAACTTTGATTTACCCGATAAATTAATTGCTCGTTATCCTAAAACTGATCGTGTTTCTTGTCGTTTATTACAGTTAAATGGCGAAAACGGAGAAATTTCTCACCGCACTTTTTCTGATGTATTAGATTTAATTGATGAAGGCGATTTGTTGATTTTTAATAATACGCACGTTATTCCTGCAAGAATGTTTGGGCGTAAAGCCAGTGGTGGAAAAATTGAAGTTTTAGTTGAGAGAATGTTAGACGAACATCGTTTCTTAGCGCATATTCGTTCATCGAAATCCCCTAAAGAAGGGGCTGAATTATTTTTAGGTGAAGATAAATTAGGCGAAAATAATGGCATTAAAGCGGTAATGACAGCACGCCATAGTTCGTTGTTTAAAGTGGAATTAAGTGATAAATCAACCGCTCTTTTAGATGTGTTGCAAGCCATTGGACATATGCCATTACCGCCTTATATTGACCGTCCAGATGAAAAAGCTGATCAAGAATGTTATCAAACGGTTTATAGTAAAGTCCCAGGCGCAGTCGCGGCACCAACAGCGGGCTTACATTTTGATGAAAATTTACTTGAAAAACTCAAAGCGAAAGGCGTGAATTTTGAATTTGTTACATTACACGTAGGCGCGGGTACATTCCAGCCTGTTCGTGTGGAAAATATTGAAGATCACGTAATGCACGCAGAGTACGTGGAAGTTTCTCAAGAAGTTTGCAATGCGATTATTGCAACAAAAAAAGCGGGCAAACGTGTAATTGCAGTGGGAACAACTTCCGTTCGTTCTATTGAAAGTGCGGCACTTTCTGCGGAAGAATTTGGCAACCCTGATTTAATTGAGCCTTATTTTTCTGATACCGCTATTTTTATTTATCCAGGGAAAAAATTCCGAGTGGTGGATTGCTTAATTACTAATTTCCACTTACCTGAAAGCACATTGATTATGTTAGTTTCAGCTTTTGCTGGTTATAAAAATACAATGAATGCTTATAAAAGTGCGGTCGAAAATCACTATCGTTTTTTCAGTTATGGTGATGCGATGTTTATTACTAAAAATCCAAATGTAAAAGGATTAGAATAAGTTGTTTGACTTGTAATTAGTCAGCACCTACAATAAAGAACAAGAGATGGCTGTAACCATCCCTTGTGTCGGAGAATCTACCTGCCAGCGCTACCTTTCAATAGTAGGCAAAGTAGAATAACAATGACTAGTTTAATAATAAGATTAATCATAGTTTTTATCCTCAATTTGATTACAAATGAAGGATCTACTAAGCAGCCCGTCAGGTGCGTACTGGCGGACTGATTTTAGCAGATCCGCCTCTGCTCAAAGAGCATTAAAAATATGATAGCATAAAGCCTGTAACTTTGAACAGGCTTTTTTATTCATAAAAATCTTCGAACTGTTTATTCGTTGGAGCTAAAATGAAGTATGAATTAGATAAAATAAGCGGCAGTGCTCGTCGTGGTCGTTTAGTATTTGAGCGTCCACAAGGCACGTTCAGTGTAGAAACCCCTGCATTTATGCCAGTAGGTACTTATGGCACGGTAAAAGGCATGACGCCAGAAGAAGTGCGTGCGACAGGTGCAGAAAT
This sequence comes from Haemophilus influenzae, assembly GCF_900475755.1. Lineage (NCBI taxonomy): Bacteria > Pseudomonadati > Pseudomonadota > Gammaproteobacteria > Pasteurellales > Pasteurellaceae > Haemophilus > Haemophilus influenzae. The sequence goes on along the minus strand of NZ_LS483411.1, from coordinate 594,371 downwards.
TCTTTTGGGTAACACTTTCCATTTATGGTTACGTCCAGGGCAAGAAATTATGCGTAAACACGGCGATTTGCACGACTTTATGCAATGGCATCGCCCGATTTTGACTGACAGTGGCGGTTTCCAAGTATTCAGTTTAGGTAAATTACGTAAAATTACAGAAGAAGGCGTGAAATTCCAAAACCCAATTAACGGCGAGCGCATTTTCCTTTCGCCTGAAAAATCTATGGAAATTCAATATGATCTCGGCTCAGATATTGTGATGATTTTTGATGAATGTACACCATATCCTGCAACGTTTGATTATGCGAAAAAATCTATGGAAATGTCACTTCGTTGGGCAAAACGTAGCCGTGATCGCTTTGATGAATTAGGCAATAAAAATGCGCTATTCGGTATTATTCAAGGCGGCGTATTTGAAGAATTACGCAAAGTATCACTAGAAGGCTTAGTGAATATTGGCTTTGACGGTTATGCGGTGGGCGGTTTAGCTGTTGGCGAGCCGAAAGAAGATATGCACCGCATTTTAGAATATATTTGCCCACAAATTCCTGCGGATAAACCACGTTATTTAATGGGCGTGGGTAAGCCAGAAGATTTAGTGGAAGGTGTTCGCCGTGGTATTGATATGTTTGATTGCGTAATGCCAACCCGTAACGCACGTAACGGCCATTTATTCGTGACTGATGGCATTGTTAAAATCCGTAATGCAAAATATCGTGATGATACCAGTCCGTTAGATCCTGAATGTGATTGCTACACCTGCAAAAACTACACCAAAGCTTATTTATATCATTTAGATAAGTGTGGTGAAATTTTAGGCGCACGCTTAAATACCATTCACAATTTACGCTATTATCAACGTTTAATGGCTGAAATTCGTCAAGCAATAGAAGATGATCGTTTCGATGATTTTGTAGTAGAATTCTATGCTCGTATGGGCAAACCCGTTCCGCCATTACAATTAGCAGATAAATCATAATGAATGAAAGTGCGGTAGAAAAATGAAACGTTTTTTGACCGCACTTTTTAACAAAGGAAACTTTATGCAAATTCTTGAACCTCAACAATTCGCCACATGGAATGAACCTATTGAAATGCTTTATGCCTGCCATAGCAAGGTAAAACGTTTTTGTCGTCAGTTAAGCATTTTGCCTGATTATCTAGAAAAACACGGCTATACTCAGGCTGTATTAAATGATGTTGAGCAGATTTTAAGCTATTTCAATCGTGCCGCGCCTTTACATCACGATGATGAAGAATTAGATTTTTTCCCTCAACTAGTCAAAGTGGCTCCGCAAGCACAAAGTGCCATTGATGAATTGGAACAACAGCACAAAAATTTGCATGAAAATTGGAATGCATTATCTGCGCAGTTAGAAGAACTTATTTCTGAACAACGTCAAAATATTGATGAACATTTAATTGAACGCTTTGTTCAAGGTTATGAACGTCATATTACGTTAGAAGAACCTTTATTTGAGATGGGGCGAGAATTTTTAGCTGATGATGTGTTGTCTGAAATGGGTAAAAATATGAGCATTCGTCGTCAAGTTACAGAATGAAATATCAGCTCAATTTAACCGCACTTCGATGCCCAATTGCTCTTTTAAGTGCCAAAAAAGCCTTAAAAAATTTGGATAAAAATGATGAACTAATGTTGATCTTAAACATTGAAAGTGCGGTGGAAAATTTTTCTATTTTTGCCGAAGAAAATTCTGTTGCTTTGGTCGAACAATATTACACTTCGGAAAAAGAATTTATTGTTATCTTGAAAAAATAAAATTAATGTACTAGATAATAACTCAAAAACTATTTGCTTATAGATGTAATCGAAGTCAGTAAATTCAAGCATTTTAAAACCAATTTCTGACTATTACGCACTTACTGTCTCTTTTAATCGTAATGCCGTTAAAAAAGATCAGCAAATTAATAGTTTTTCAAAACCAGTCTGCAATTATGACTTTCCATGATACCTTGTGTTATCGCACGATCCATTATTACACCGATAATCTGGTGTATTTTTTTTGAGCGTGTTACTTCTATCTGCTATTTTTTCACAAATGCTAACTAACTCTTTTACTTTTATTTCTGATAGATGCTTATCACCAATATAAGGGAAGATATAATTTTTCAATCTTTCCCAATTCTTTTCTCGTGTTTCTGAATTTTTAGCCTTTTCTTTATAAATGCCATAAAAATAACTTTCTGCAACAGAATGAAAAGTATATTTTAAGCAGTTTTCATATTATTGTTGAATGCGTATTTTTTCTTCTTGTGGTTCGATACCTTTCGAAAGTAACGCACGATATTCTTCACGTTTAGCACGGGCATCTGCTAACGATAATTCTGGATAACCGCCTAAGGCTATTTTTGTTCTTTTCCCTGTGAGTGGTCTAGCGTAGTTAAATCGCCAGCTTTTAGAACCACTAGGTAAGATTAGATATGAGGGGTTAAAGTGCTATAAACCCTTGTGAAACCTGGATAAAACAAAACCCCACGATTAGTTTCGCGGGGCTTTGTTTAGTCAAATGGTGCTCTGGGCGAGACTTGAACTCGCACGACCTGTGGTCACTACCCCCTCAAGATAGCGTGTCTACCAATTCCACCACCAGAGCGTTAATTTTTATGCTAATCCTATTTTATTGTGGGATGTCGCTATTTTTATTTTCTTTCGCTGGAGCAGTTTGTTGTTGCTGAACTTGCTCTGCAGCTTGTGATAAATCGTCAAAAGCACCTTTTTGAATATTGCCTTTATGTGAATTCATGTTACCTAAAACAAGAGCAATAACAAAAAATGCAGTTGCTAAAATCGCACTGGTACGTGTTAAAAAGTTACCTGCACCAGCAGAGCCAAACATTGTACCTGATGCGCCACCACCAAAAGATGCACCAGCGTTCGCTCCTTTACCTTGTTGAACGAGAATAAACCCGATCAAGGCAATCGCGACAACAACATAAATAAATAAAAGAACTTGATACATTTTTTCTCTCTAATTTGCAATTTTGCAAGAAAACTGGTCGTGAATGTTATAGAAAATTCAATTTTCTCGCAAGTGCTTTGCATAAAAAAAATATTAATTGGTTTAACTTTAATCAGTTTCACCGTTTGATTTACTCGATTTTTTTACCGCACTTTTAGGTTTTGCTCTATCAGATTTAATCATTTTAATGCGACTTAATTGTCTTAATGCATTAAGATCTACAAAACGGACTAAATCAGGCAGCATTTGATTCAAGTTATGCATAAATTGCTGATAGCTTGCTTGTTTTTGACTAATGTCTGTGAGTTGCGATTCCCAATGAGCTGTCATATCTGGTTGGGTGGCAATATCTGGTAATGCCTGAATTAAAATTCTTCCTGTTTCTGTACTGTGAATATTTCGCCCTTTTTTCGTTAAAAAACCGCGTTTAAAAAGTAACTCAATGATGCCAGCGCGAGTAGCCTCTGTGCCCAATCCATCCGTTTCTCGCAGGATTTTTTTGAGTTCTTTATCCTGTACAAATCGCGCAATACCCGTCATTGCTGAAAGCAAGGTTGCATCTGTGAAAGGCTTTGGCGGTTGAGTTTTTTTACTAATGACTTCTCCACGTTCACAATGCAAAATTTGTCCTTTCTTTACTATGGGTAATAAGGGTTCTTGATTTTCTGTGTCGTCTTCTTTGCCTAATAACTCTTTCCACCCAGCGGTTTGTAAATTTCGCGCTTGAGCTATAAAGGTACCGCCAGCAATGTTTAATGTGATTTTGCTTTTACGATATTCTGCGTCAGGGCAAAATTGCATTAAATATTGGCGAGCGATAAGGCTGTAAATATTACGTTCTTCTTGTGTTAGATTTACTGGACGATTTTTGGCTGTCGGGATAATTGCGTGGTGAGCTTCTACTTTTTTATCATTCCAACAACGATTTCTCTGTTCAGTTGAAATAACATTTGGTAAGCGTTGATAAGTTTCACAATGGGTTGAAATTGCATTTAATACGTTATGGCGTTCGGCAAAATGTTCTTCGGGCAAATAGCGACAATCAGAACGCGGATAAGTAATCAAACGATGAGTTTCATACAGGCGTTGGCAAGTATCTAATACGGCTTGAGCGGACATACCGAATCGCTTTGCCGAATCAATTTGCAACGCAGAAAGGGAATAAGGCAAGGGTGGCGTTTCTTTTTCACGAACGTCTTTGTATTCGGTTACTTCCGCAGGTTGATTTGTAATACGTTTTACAACGTTTTCAGCTAAGCCTTTAGAAAGTACTCTGCCATCATCATCTTGGTAATCTTCACAAGCTTTGCTGGGTTGCCATAAGGCACTGAAAAGTGCGGTTGATTTCTCCCGAGTTTTTTCTTCTTTACTCTCTGGATTAATCCAAGCTAGTACTTCAAAAAAGTCTTTGGGCTGGAAATGTTCAATTTCCAAATCTCGACGTACAATTAAACCCAGCACAGGGGTTTGCACTCGACCAACCGAAAGCACGCCATCATAGCCAGTTTGTCTGCCACGAATGGTATAGGCTCTGGTCATATTAATGCCATAAAGCCAATCGGCGCGGGCTCGTGCGAGTGCGGATGTGGCAAGAGGAATAAAGTTACGGTTAGGTTGTAATTTTTTTACTGCTTTTTCTACCGCACTTGGATTTAGGTCGCTAATCAAGCAGCGTAAAATTTTGTCGCGTTTTTCAGCAGCTAAATTGGCATAACTGAACACTTCATCTACAAGTAATTGTCCTTCTCTATCTGGGTCTCCTGCATTAACAAGTGTATCCGCTTGATGGATCAGTTTTTCCACCACAGAAAGCTGTTTTTTTACTTCTTTTCGCGGTAAAAGTTGCCATTTTTCAGGAATAATAGGGAGATGTTCTAAACGCCATTGTTTGAATTTAGGATCATAGGCATCGGGTTCTGCTTGCTCGAGCAAATGCCCTACACACCAAGTTACCACATCATTATCGCCACATTTAATAAAACCGTCCCCACGTTGATGGGGTTTAGGTAGCACATCTGCAATAGCGCGAGCTAGGCTTGGTTTTTCGGCGATAAATAAACGCATAATGGTATGAGAAGATTAGTCGATTTGACGACGACCTAGAAATGAGTGGGTAAGCGTTGTGCCGTCTACAGTTTCTAGGTCCCCACCCACAGGGATACCGTGAGCGATACGACTCACTTTGATATTATGTTGGCGGCACATTTCAGCGATGTAGTTTGCTGTTGCATCGCCTTCCACAGTTGGATTTGTTGCAAGAATCACTTCGTGGAAAGATTCTTCTACTAAACGTTTTTGCAGTAAATCTAAGCCAATTTCACGAGGACCAATGCCATCAAGTGGAGACAAGTGTCCCATTAAAACAAAATAACGTCCTGAAAATTGTCCAGTTTGCTCAATCGCTTGAATATCTGCTGGCATTTCAACGACACAAAGCAAACCTGAATTTTGACGGCGTGGATTATTGCAAATGTTGCAGGTGTCTTCTTCCGTAAAGTCTCGACATTGTGAACAATGGCCAATTCTAGACATCGCTTCTGTGAGAGCTCGAGCTAAATTCATTCCACCGCTACGATTACGTTGTAAAAGATGATAAGCCATACGTTGCGCCGATTTAGGCCCTACGCCAGGAAGACAACGTAAGTTTTCAATAAGGTGTTCTAAAAGTGGACTGCTTTGCATAATTTGAGATGAAATATAAGGCTACTTTTCGCTCCCTCTATTTACGGAGGAAGCTACCGAAGGCTTGGGGGGAACCCCCTTCCGTCGCTTTGCGACACCTTCCCCCGCAAGCAGGGGAAGACAAGTGTTTGATTAAAACGGAAACTTCATTCCTGGAGGTAATGGCATTCCAGCGGTAACCGATGCCATTTTTTCTTTTTGTAATTCTTCTGCACGACGCACCGCATCATTAAAAGCAGCCGCGATTAAATCTTCTAACATTTCTTTATCGTCTTCCATTAAAGATGGATCAATGTCAATGCGACGGCAGTTATGTGCACCATTAATTGTGATTTTCACTAAACCCGCACCAGATTCACCCGTTACTTCTAGTTGTGCGATTTCTTCCTGCATTTTTTGCATTTTTTCTTGCATTTGTTGGGCTTGTTTCATTAAGCCGCCTAAACCGCCTTTTCCAAACATAATGTTATCCTTTATTAAGTCAAAAATTGCGTGCATTCTAGCGAAAAAATGGGCTTTTGGGAACTGTAGGATTTATTTAAAATCTTAGAAAATCTTACCGCACTTTTAGCGGTGAAATTTAGTGGTGTTTAGAATGGAGAATTATTCTGGTGTAATCCATTCGACAGTCCAGCTTCCTGTGCCTTCTGGAACTAATGTTTTTGTGAGATAAGGCAAAATTTCTTTCATTTGAGTTTCTAATGTCCAAGGTGGATTAATTACTACCATACCGCTTGCCGTCATTCCTCGTTGATCGCTATCAGGGCGAATGGCGAGTTCAATTTTTAGAATTTTTCTAATCCCCGTTGCTTCTAAGCCCTTAAAAATACGTTTAGTTTGTTGGCGTAATACAACGGGATACCAAATCGCATAAGTGCCAGTGGCAAAACGCTTATAGCCTTCTTCAATGGCTTTGACAACAAGATCATAATCTTCTTTTAATTCATAAGGCGGATCAATTAGCACTAAGCCACGGCGTTCTTTTGGTGGTAGTGTTGCTTTGACTTGTTGAAAGCCATTGTCACATTTTACGGTGACATTTTTGTCGTCGCTAAAATTATTGCGAAGGATTGGATAATCGCTAGGATGAAGCTCGGTCAATAGTGCGCGATCTTGTGGGCGCAACAATTCAGTGGCAATTAATGGAGAACCCGCGTAATAACGTAGTTCTTTGCCACCATAATTGAGTTTTTTGATCATTTTTACATAACGTGCAACATCTTCGGGTAAGTTTGTTTGATCCCACAAGCGTCCAATACCTTCTTTATATTCCCCCGTTTTTTCTGATTCGTTTGAGGATAAACGATAACGCCCCACGCCAGAGTGCGTATCTAAGTAAAAAAAGCCTTTTTCTTTGAGTTTAAGATTTTCCAAAATAAGCATTAAGACGATATGTTTTAAGACATCGGCGTGATTGCCTGCGTGAAATGAGTGACGATAACTCAGCATAATATATTCCTTATTTGTTTAATAACGAAGGCGAGCCAATAGACTCGCCCTATTACACACTAAAGTGCGGTCATTTTTAGAAGAGTTCTTGTGGTTGCGTCGCTGGTGTATTGCCTTCATTATTCAAGCGTTGCTGTAACTCTGTAGGAACGTAATAACCACGCTCTTGCATTTCCGAAAGATAGGTACGTGTCGGTTCAGTACCTACAATAAAGTATTCTTTGCGTCCACCGTTTGGAGAAAGCAAACCTGTCAAAGTATCAATGCTTTTTTCCACAATTCTTGGCGGCAGTGTCAATTTACGTTCTGGCTTATCACTTAAAGCCGTTTTCATATAAGTGATCCAAGCAGGCATTGCTGTTTTTGCACCCGCTTCTCCACGCCCAAGTACACGTTTGTTGTCATCAAATCCAACATAAGTTGTAGTGACTAAGTTTGCACCAAATCCCGCATACCAAGCCACTTTTGAACTGTTGGTGGTACCTGTTTTACCGCCTATATCGCTACGTTTAATGCTTTGTGCAATACGCCAACTTGTGCCTTTCCAGTCTAAACCTTGTTCGCCATAAATTGCCGTATTTAAGGCACTACGAATGAGAAAAGCAAGTTCGCCACTAATGACTCGTGGTGCATATTCTATTTTCGACGAAGCATTTTTTGCTGCAGCCATTAAATCAATCGCATCTTCTTTAAGTGCGGTCATATTTGATTGTAATTCTGGCAATTCAGGCACAGTTTCAGGTTGTTGATCTAATTCTTCGCCATTGGTGCTGTCATCTGTTGGTTTTAAGGCACTCTCGCCTAAAGGAATATTGGCAAAGCCGTTGATTTTGTCTTTAGTTTCGCCATAAATCACAGGTATATCATTACATTCAATGCAAGCAATTTTAGGGTTTGCGACAAATAATTCTTTTCCTGTATTATCTTGAATTTTTTCAATGATATAAGGTTCAATGAGGAAGCCACCATTATCAAACACGGCATAAGCTCGCGCCATTTCTAATGGTGTGAAAGAGGCAGCACCAAGTGCTAAGGCTTCACTTGCAAAATATTGATCACGTTTAAAACCAAAACGTTGTAAAAATTCTGCTGTGAAATCAATACCTGCCGTTTGGATCGCACGAATAGCAATCATATTTTTGGATTGACCTAATCCTACGCGTAAACGCATTGGACCATCATAACGATCAGGCGAGTTTTTCGGTTGCCACATTTTTTGTCCCGGTTTTTGAATAGAAATCGGGCTGTCTTGTAATACACTAGAAAGCGTTAAGCCTTTTTCTAATGCTGCCGCGTAAATAAATGGTTTAATAGAAGAACCCACTTGAACTAAAGACTGTGTGGCTCGATTGAATTTACTTTGTTCATAACTAAATCCGCCCACCACTGCTTCAATCGCGCCATTATCTGAATTAAGAGAAACCAATGCTGAATTTGCTGCGGGAATTTGTCCTAATTGCCATTCCCCATTAGCACGCTGACGAATCCAAATTTGCTCGCCGACTTTCACAGGATTGCTTCTGCCTGTCCAACGCATTGCATTGGTTGATAAGGTCATTTTTTCTCCAGAGGCAAGCAATATATCAGCACCGCCTTTTGCAATTCCAATCACTGCCGCAGGAATAAATGGCTCTGAATCTGGCAATTTGCGTAGAAAACCGACAATGCGATCATTGTCCCAAGCGGCTTCATTTTTTTGCCATAATGGTGCACCACCGCGATAACCGTGACGCATATCATAATCAATCAAGTTATTACGCACAGCTTTTTGTGCTTCATCTTGGTCTTTTGAAAGTACAGTGGTAAATACTTTATAACCACTGGTGTAGGCATTTTCTTCTCCAAAACGGCGAACCATTTCTTGACGCACCATTTCAGTGACATAATCAGCACGAAATTCAAATTTTGCGCCGTGATAACTCGCCACAATCGGCTCTTTCAATGCAGCATCATATTCTTCTTTGCTGATGTATTTTTCATCTAACATACGGCTTAGCACCACATTGCGACGTTCTTCTGAACGTTTTAGCGAATAAAGCGGATTCATTGTTGAAGGTGCTTTAGGTAAACCAGCAATAATCGCCATTTCAGATAAGGTCAATTCATTCAATGCTTTACCGAAATAGGTTTGTGCCGCTGCTGCAACACCATAAGAACGATAGCCTAAAAAGATTTTGTTTAAATAAAGCTCTAAGATTTCTTGTTTGTTGAGGGTATTTTCAATTTCTACCGCAAGCACCGCTTCACGAGCTTTACGAATAATAGTTTTTTCTGGGGTTAAGAAAAAGTTACGCGCTAATTGTTGAGTAATCGTACTTGCACCTTGTGATGCACCGCCATTACTCACTGCGACAAATAATGCACGGGCAATGCCGATAGGGTCTAATCCGTGATGATCGTAAAAACGATTGTCTTCCGTTGCTAAAAATGCGTCAATTAAGCGTTGCGGTACATCAGCTAATTTCACTGGAATACGGCGTTGCTCGCCCACTTCGCCAATTAATTTACCGTCAGCCGTATAAATCTGCATTGGTTGTTGTAATTCAACGGTTTTTAATGTTTCTACTGAGGGCAATTCCGATTTTAGGTAGAAATACAGCATTCCACCAGCCACTAAACCTAAAATACATAAAGTTAATAGGGTGCTTAATATTAATTTTGCGATCCGCATCGTAAAATTCTCGCTTGGTTAATGAATATTCTTGTCAAGAGACCTATGATTTAGTTGTTAAGTATAAAAGATTCAGCCTTTAAAGAATAGGAAAGAATATGCAATTCTCCCTGAAAAATTACCTCACTTTACAAATCGGCATTCATCGTAAGCAGGGTTATTTTGATTTTGTGTGGTTTGATGATCTTGAACAGCCACAAAGTTATCAAATTTTTGTTAATGATCGTGATTTTAAAAATCGTTTTTTACAACAGCTAAAAACACAATATCAAGGGAAAACCTTTCCTTTACAGTTTGTGGCAAGCATTCCCGCTCACTTAACTTGGTCGAAAGTATTAATGTTGCCACAAGTGTTAAATGCGCAAGAATGTCATCAACAATGTAAATTTGTGCTTGAAAAAGAGCTGCCTATTTCTTTAGATGAATTATGGTTTGATTATCGTTCTACCTCGTTAAAGCAAGGTTTTCGATTAGACGTTACTGCAATTCGTAAAAGTACTGCTCAAACTTATTTGCAAGATTTTCAGCCATTTAAAATTAATGTATTGGATGTTGCGTCAAATGCTATTTTGCGTGCATTTCAGTATTTGTTGAATGAACAAGTGCGGTCAGAAAATACCTTATTTTTATTTCAAGAAGATGACTATTGTTTGGCGATTTGTGAAAGATCGCAGCAATCGCAAATTTTACAATCTCACGAAAATTTGACCGCACTTTATGAACAATTTACCGAACGTTTTGAAGGGCAACTTGAACAAGTTTTTGTGTATCAAATTCCCTCAAGTCATACGCCATTACCAGAACACTGGCAGCGAGTAGAAACAGAACTCCCTTTTATTGCACTGGGCAACGCGCTATGGCAAAAAGATTTATATCAACAAAAAGTAGGTAACTAAATGTCGATGAATTTATTGCCTTGGCGTACTTATCAACATCAAAACCGTTTACGTCGTTTAGCTTTTTATATCGCTTTATTTATCTTGCTTGCTATTAATTTAACTTTGGCTTTTAGTAATTTAATTGAACAACAGAAACAACATTTGCAGGCGCAACAAACATCTTTTGAACAACTTAATCAGCAACTTTATAAAACCGCCAAGAAAATTGAACAGTTGCGTAGTGCAGTGCAGGTTGGCGAAATTTTGACATCTATTCCTAAAGAGCAAGTAAAAAAGAGTTTACAGCTGCTAAGTGAATTACCTTTTCAGCAAGGAGAACTGAATAAATTTAAACAAGATGCTCATAACTTAAGTTTGGAAGGTCTCGCACAAGATCAAAGAGAATTTGAACTGATTCATCAATTTTTAAAGAAACATTTTCCCAATGTGAAATTAAGCCAGTTTCAACCTGAACAACAGTCATTGTATTTTCTCTTTGATGTGGAACAAGTTGGAGAAGATAAGTGAAAACCTTTTTTAACGATCCTTTTACTCCTTTTGGCAAATGGCTAAGTCAGCCTGTTTATATACAGAGTTTAACCTTTTTGTTGTTATTAAGTGCGGTGATTTTTCGCCCTGTTTTAGATTATATCGAGGCTAGTGAGCATTTTGCTGAAACTGAATATGAATTAGCAAAGAAAAGTTCGGAATTTCTACATCAACAGAAAATTTTAACTTCTTTACAGCAGCAGTCGGAAAGTCGAAAACTTTCTCCAGAACTGGCTGCACAAATTATTCCTTTGAATAAACAAATTCAACGTTTAGCTGTGCGTAACGGATTATCTCAGCATTTACGTTGGGAAATGGGGCAACAGCCCATTTTGCATTTACAGCTTATTGGGCATTTTGAAAAAACGAAGACATTTTTAACCGCACTTTTAGCTAGTACGTCACAGCTTTCAGTAAGTCGGCTGCAATTTATGAAACCCGAAGACAGCCCATTGCAAACCGAGATTATTTTTCAGCTAGAGAAGGAGACAAAATGAAGTATTGGTTTTTCCTAACTGCATTGCTTTTTATAAATTGCAGTTGGGGGCAGGATCCTTTCGATAAAACACAACGTAACCGTTCTCAGTTTGATAACGCACAAACAGTAATGGAACAGACAGAAATAATTTCCTCAGATGTACCTAATAATCTATGCGGAGCGGATGAAAATCGCCAAGCGGCTGAAATTCCCTTGAATGCTTTAAAATTGGTGGGCGTAGTGATTTCTAAAGATAAAGCGTTTGCGTTATTGCTGGATCAGAATTTGCAAATTTACAGTGTTTTAGAGGGTGTTGATGTGGCTCAAGAGGGCTATATTGTAGAAAAAATCGACCAAAACAATGTTCAATTTATGCGCAAGCTCGGAGAGCAATGTGATAGTAGTGAATGGAAAAAATTAAGTTTTTAAAGGAAGATTATGAAGAAATATTTTTTAAAGTGCGGTTATTTTTTAGTCTGTTTTTGTTTACCCTTAATTGTTTTTGCTAATCCCAAAACTGATAACGAACGTTTTTTTATTCGTTTATCGCAAGCACCTTTAGCTCAAACATTAGAGCAGTTGGCTTTTCAACAAGATGTGAATTTAGTGATAGATGAAGCATTAGAAAGTAATATTTCATTGAGATTAGATAATATTGATATGCCACGTTTACTACAAATAATCGCTAAAAGTAAGAAGCTTACTTTGAATAAAGATGAGGGTATTTACTATCTGAATGGAGGGCAATCAGGCAAATGGCAAGTTGCAGGAAATCTTACTACAAATGAACCGCACTTAGAGAGCCATACAGTAAAACTCCATTTTGCTAAAGCCTCTGAATTAATGAAGTCCTTAACGACAGGAAGTGGCTCTTTGCTTTCATCAGCTGGGAGCATTACCTTTGATGATCGTAGTAATTTGCTCGTGATTCAAGATGAACCTCATTCTGTGCAAAATATCAAAAAACTAATTTCTGAAATGGATAAACCTATTGAGCAGATTGCTATTGAAGCGCGTATTGTGACGATAACAGATGAGAGTTTGAAAGAACTTGGCGTTCGGTGGGGGATTTTTAATCCAACGGAAAATGCAAGACGAGTTGCGGGCAGTCTTGCAGGCAATAGCTTTGAAAATATTGCGGATAATCTTAATGTAAATTTTGCGACAACGACAACACCTGCTGGCTCGATAGCATTACAAGTCGCCAAAATTAATGGGCGATTGCTCGATTTAGAATTGAGTGCGTTAGAGCGTGAAAATAATGTAGAAATTATCGCAAGCCCTCGCTTACTAACCACAAATAAGAAAAGTGCAAGCATTAAACAGGGGACAGAAATTCCTTATATTGTGAGCAATACTCGTAACGATACGCAATCTGTGGAATTTCGCGAGGCGGTGCTTGGTTTGGAAGTCACACCACATATTTCTAAAGATAACAATATTTTACTTGATTTATTAGTGAGCCAAAACTCACCAGGTTCTCGTGTTTCTTATGGACAAAATGAGGTGGTTTCTATTGATAAGCAAGAAATTAATACTCAGGTTTTTGCCAAAGATGGGGAAACCATTGTGCTTGGCGGCGTGTTTCACGACACAATTACGAAAAGCGAAGATAAGGTGCCATTGCTTGGCGATATACCCGTTATTAAACGATTATTCAGCAAAGAAAGCGAACGACATCAAAAACGTGAGCTCGTGATTTTCGTGACGCCGCATATTTTAAAAGCAGGAGAAACGTTAGAGGCGTTGAAGCAAAAAAGTGCGGGGAAAAAGTTACAATGAGTTACTGCCGTTTGTTTTATCACATTGTTTTTAGGACAAAAGACAGTGTTTATGCCATTAATGAAGAAAATGAGAAAATTCTCTATGATTACATTTGGGGATTTGTTAAATCACACCATTCTATACTTCATCGAATTAATGGTATGCCAGATCATCTACATTTATTTGTTGAATTACACCAAACGATTTCAGTGGCTGAATTTGTTCGTAAATTAAAAAAATCGACACACCGTTTTTTAGATGAAAATAAACCATTATTTCCAGAATTTACGGCTTGGTCAGTAGGATATTGCGCATTAACTTATAGCGACAGATAAACATCAACTTATTAATTACATTAAGAATCAAAAACAGCATCACAAAGAAACTCATTTCAATGATGAAATGAAGAGCCTATTTCAACGTGAAGGAATAGATTTTAACGTAGAATGGTTTGAGAGAAATGTTTAGTTGTTTTTGGGAATGTTGTAAGCCGTGGGTAAGTATACCCACGGTTAGTGATAGTAATCGTGGTTCCCCTTTGGGGAACACTTATGCCTACCCCAACGGGGTAGCATTACAATTAGCCTAGGGTAAACCTACCCTAGGTTTGTAAGCCGTGGGTAAGTATACCTACGGTTAGTGATAGTAATCGTAGTTCCCCTGTGGGGAACGCTTATATCTACCCTAGGTTGCAGTAATCACTAATAAGGATCAAATGAATTTTTTAAATTTTCGCTGTATCCACTGTCGTGGCAATCTTCATATCGCAAAAAATGGGTTATGTTCAGGTTGCCAAAAACAAATTAAATCTTTTCCTTATTGCGGTCATTGTGGTGCGGAATTGCAATATTATGCGCAGCATTGTGGAAATTGTCTTAAACAAGAACCTAGTTGGGATAAGATGGTCATTATAGGGCATTATGTTGAGCCACTTTCAGTGTTAATTCATCGTTTTAAATTTCAAAATCAATTTTGGATTGACCGCACTTTAGCTCGGCTTTTATATCTTGCGGTGCGTGATGCTAAGCGAACGCATCAACTTAAATTGCCAGAAGCAATCATTCCTGTGCCTTTATATCATTTTCGTCAGTGGCGACGGGGTTATAATCAGGCTGATTTATTATCTCGGCAATTAAGTCGTTGGCTGGATATTCCTAATTTGAACAATATCGTAAAACGTGTGAAACATACGCATACTCAACGTGGTTTGAGTGCAAAAGATCGTCGTCAGAATTTAAAAAATGCCTTTTCTCTTGCTGTTTTGAAAAATGAATTTCCTTATCATCGAGTCGCGCTGGTGGATGATGTAATTACTACAGGCTCTACACTCAATGAAATCTCAAAATTGTTGCGAAAATTAGGTGTGGAGGAGATCCAAGTGTGGGGACTGGCACGGGCTTAATATAAAGCACTGGAAAAAAAAACGCGATGAGCGTATTATTTCCGATACTTTCTCTCAAGTATTTAGGACATAATTATGGAACAAGCAACCCAGCAAATCGCTATTTCTGATGCCGCACAAGCGCATTTTAGAAAACTTTTAGACACCCAAGAAGAAGGAACCAATATTCGTATTTTCGTCGTTAATCCGGGTATGCCTAATGCGGAATGTGGCGTATCTTATTGCCCACCGAATGCCGTGGAAGAAAGTGATGTTGAAATGAAATATG
The DNA here is from genome assembly GCF_900475755.1 of Haemophilus influenzae. NCBI lineage: Bacteria > Pseudomonadati > Pseudomonadota > Gammaproteobacteria > Pasteurellales > Pasteurellaceae > Haemophilus > Haemophilus influenzae. The sequence continues at coordinate 579,249 of NZ_LS483411.1, read as the reverse complement.
ACACTTTTTCTGCATTTATTGATGAGGTCAGCCTGCCTTTCTTAGAAGAAGCAGAAATTGATTATGTTACCGAAGAACTTGGTGCGCAACTTACCTTAAAAGCACCAAATGCCAAAATGCGTAAGGTGGCTGATGATGCGCCATTAATTGAACGTGTTGAATATGTCATTCAAACTCAAATTAATCCACAGCTTGCAAATCACGGTGGACGCATAACCTTAATTGAAATTACTGAAGATGGTTACGCAATTTTACAATTCGGTGGTGGTTGTAATGGTTGTTCAATGGTGGACGTTACATTAAAAGATGGCGTAGAAAAACAACTTATTAGCCTATTCCCGAATGAATTAAAAGGTGCAAAAGATATAACCGAGCATCAACGTGGCGAACATTCTTATTATTAGTGAGTTATAAAAAGAAGATTTATAATAACCGCACTTTTGAAAGTGCGGTTATTTTTATGGAGAAAAAATGAAAATACTTCAACAAGATGATTTTGGTTATTGGTTGCTTACACAAGGTTCTAATCTGTATTTAGTGAATAATGAATTGCCTTTTGGTATCGCTAAAGATATTGATTTGGAAGGATTGAAAGCAATGCAAATTGGAGAATGGAAAAATCATCCCTTGTGGCTTGTTGCAGAGCAAATAAATGACGAACGAGAATATGTGAGTTTGCGTAAATTACTTTCACTGCCAGAGGATGAATTTTATATATTAAGTCGAGGAGTGGAAATTAATCATTTTCTGAAAACCCATAAATTCTGTGGAAAGTGCGGTCATAAAACACAACAAACTCAAGATGAACTTGCCGTGCAATGTACTCACTGTGGGTATCGAACTTATCCTGTGATTTGCCCATCAATTATTGTTGCGGTTCGTCGTGGTCACGAAATTCTATTGGCAAATCATAAGCGACATTATAGTCCCAACGGAGGAATATATACGACGCTTGCAGGTTTTGTCGAAGTAGGGGAAACATTTGAACAAGCGGTGAATAGAGAGGTTTTTGAAGAAACGGGGATTTCAATAAAAAATCTTCGTTATTTTGGTAGCCAGCCTTGGGCATTTCCAAACTCTCAAATGGTCGGTTTTCTTGCTGATTATGAAAGCGGAGAAATAACATTGCAGGAAAGTGAAATTTATGACGCACAATGGTTTTCTTATGATCAACCCTTGCCAGAATTACCGCCAACAGGTACTATCGCTCGTAAATTAATTCACGCAACGCTTGAACTCTGTAAAGCGGAAAATAAACGCGATTAATAAATATTCCAACTCTTATAAATTAAGGAAATAAGATGCGAAATCCGATTCATAAACGCTTAGAAAACTTAGAAAGTTGGCAACATCTTACTTTTATGGCTGCTTTATGTGAACGTATGGCACCAAATTTTAAATTGTTCTGTCAAATGAACGAGCTTAGCGTTGAAGCTAAAACGTATCAAAATATTCTCAATTTGGTGTGGGAATATTTAACAATTAAAGATGTCAAAATCAACTTTGAAAATCAGTTGGAGAAATTAGAAAGCATTATTCCCGATGTGAATGATTATGATAGTTTTGGTGTTGTGCCTGCATTAGATGCCTGTCAGGCTTTAGCTGAAATTTTACACGCTATTATTGCGGGAGAAACCTTAGAAAGGGCGGTGGAAATAAGCTTAATTTCGTTGGGAACAATAAGAGCGTTATTGGAAACAGAAACTGGACGAGATTGGTCAGAAAGTGAGCTAAAAGAAAATGAAGATATTCAAACAGAACTTGATGTGCAATGGCAAGTTTATCGTTTGCTTAAAGAATGTGAAAAACGTGATATTGAATTAATTTTAGCTTTAAAAAATGAAATTCGGACTGAGGGCATATCTAACATTGGTATAGAATTTCATCAATAACGTGAGATTTGTCACAATTTTTATAAATCATGCTTTTAATTCATCTCAAGTTAGATTATCCTTTGCACAGCTTTTGCGACGAGTTCGCAAAGATACTTTTAAAGAATCAAATTTTTATTTAACAGAAGGTACAAATTTATGAACAAAACAGATTTAATTGATGCAATTGCAAACGCTGCAGAGTTAAACAAAAAACAAGCTAAAGCAGCGTTAGAAGCGACTTTAGATGCAATTACTGCAAGCCTAAAAGAAGGTGAGCCTGTACAATTAATCGGTTTCGGTACATTTAAAGTAAATGAACGTGCTGCTCGTACTGGCCGTAACCCACAAACTGGTGCTGAAATCCAAATCGCAGCATCTAAAGTGCCAGCATTTGTATCTGGTAAAGCATTAAAAGATGCAATTAAATAATTGATAACATCAATGAAATGAAGCCCTGTCGATTACGCAGGGTTTTTTTATTGTATAGCGTGGCAAATGTAAAAACAAACTTAGTAATAGAATGAATAAGGAAGACTTATGTGTGGTATTGTCGGCGCAGTAGCGCAACGAGATGTAGCGGAAATCTTAATTAATGGTTTACATCGTTTGGAATATCGTGGTTACGATTCAGCTGGTGTTGCAGTAATCAATAAACAAAATGAATTACAACGTATTCGTTGTTTAGGTAAAGTTAAAGCATTAGATGAAGCCGTATCAGAAAAACCATTGATTGGTGGAACGGGAATTGCACACACTCGCTGGGCAACTCACGGCGAACCATCAGAAACTAATGCGCACCCCCATGCGTCAGGTACTTTTGCTGTAGTACATAACGGTATTATTGAAAACCATGAAGAACTTCGAGAATTATTAAAATCTCGTGGCTATGTCTTTTTATCGCAAACAGATACTGAAGTGATCGCACATTTGGTTGAATGGGAAATGCGTAGCACGGATTCCCTTTTAGAGGCTGTGCAGAAATCGGTAAAACAACTCACGGGCGCATACGGGATGGTGGTAATGGATAGTCGTAATCCTGAACATTTAGTCGCAGCTCGTTCTGGTAGTCCGCTTGTGATTGGTTTAGGTATTGGCGAAAATTTCTTAGCTTCAGATCAACTTGCGCTATTAAGTGTTACTCGCCGTTTTATCTTTTTAGAAGAAGGGGATATTGCAGAAATTACACGTCGTACAGTTGATATTTATGATACTCACGGTAATAAGGCTAAACGTGAAATTCACGAGTCTAATCTTGAAAATGACGCGGCAGAGAAAGGTAAATTCCGCCATTTTATGCAGAAAGAAATTTACGAACAGCCAACCGCACTTATTAATACAATGGAAGGGCGTATCAATCACGAAAATGTGATTGTCGATTCAATCGGAAATGGTGCAAAAGACATTTTAGAAAAAGTTGAGCATATTCAAATTGTTGCTTGTGGCACATCTTATAATGCAGGTATGGTGGCGCGTTATTGGTTTGAATCTTTGGCTGGCGTGAGCTGTGATGTTGAAATTGCATCAGAGTTTCGTTATCGCAAATTTGTTACCCGTCCAAATAGCTTATTGATTACCCTTTCTCAATCTGGCGAAACAGCAGATACTTTAGCCGCACTTCGTTTAGCGAAAGAAAAGGGCTATATGGCAGCATTAACAATTTGTAATGTTGCTGGATCTTCGCTCGTACGCGAATCAGATCTTGCATTTATGACGCGTGCCGGTGTTGAAGTCGGGGTGGCATCAACAAAAGCATTTACGACACAGCTAGCTGCGTTATTAATGTTGGTGACGGCACTTGGTAAAGTTAAAGGTCATATTTCTGCAGAAAAAGAACGTGAAATTATTAAAGCAATGCAATCCTTACCTGCTGAAATTGAAAAAGCGTTAGCCTTTGATTCAGAAATTGAAGCATTAGCAGAGGATTTTGCTGAAAAACATCATTCACTTTTCTTAGGTCGTGGCGAATTTTATCCTATTGCGGTAGAGGCGTCTTTGAAATTGAAAGAGATTTCTTATATTCACGCTGAAGCCTATGCGGCAGGAGAATTGAAACACGGACCATTAGCGTTAATTGATGCCGATATGCCAGTGATTGTCGTTGCACCAAATAATGAATTATTAGAGAAAGTAAAATCGAACATTGAGGAAGTGCGAGCTCGTGGTGGTCAATTATATGTATTTGCCGATAAAGAAGCAGGATTTACGCCAAGTGAAGGAATGAAAATCATCACGATGCCAAAAGTCAATGATATTGTTGCACCAATTTTTTATACCATTCCAATGCAATTGCTTTCTTATTATGTGGCTTTAATTAAAGGTACTGACGTAGATCAACCTCGTAACTTAGCAAAATCAGTTACCGTAGAATAAAGTGCGGTTGATTTTAATGTAATAAAAAATACGGTGAAATTTCACCGTATTTTTTAGTTAAATAATCTTCTTTGTTTCCGTGTTTTAATCACTTGAGCAATTAACAATAATGTAAGAATAACCACATATAGTGAAAAAATAACCACCAGCCATTGCACCATCGTTAAACCAAATAATGACCATTGGCTTTCATTACAAGAGCCAGTCGGGTTAAATATAAATGGAAACCATTGATGAAATGGTAAAGTCTCGGGAAAGTTTGGAATAAACTCACATTGTTTCCAAGGGGCTGGATTTATTTGCAAATCAAGATGACGAAACGAAATTAATAAGCCCTTAATACTGCTGAATAAGCCTAAAACCAAGGCGATTAATCTAAGGATGAAAACGCGAGGTTGAAGTAAAGCGATAATGCCCGCTACAAATAAGCCAATCATTGCTAAACGTTCATAAACACAAAGCACACAAGGTTGTAAGCCCATTCCATATTGGAAGTAAAGTGCGGTAGATTCTAAGGCTAAACTTGAAAAAGCCAATAAAAACCACACAAAACGTTTTTCAGAAAATTGTTTTAATAGCGCGAGCATTTTTTCTCCTTAAATTGGCAAAATTAAACCTAAACTTGCTAACCAAATTGTGGCAGCTGGTAAAATAAATTCAATAGCCAGTAAACCAATGATTGAAAGTACAATCGTGTAAGGTAAAGCCATATAAACCATTCTGCCATAAGAAAGGCGAATTAATGGCGAAAGTGATGAAGTCAATAAGAATAAGAAAGCAGCTTGTCCATTTGGTGTTGCAACTGACGGTAAGTTTGTACCTGTATTAATGGCAACAGAAAGCAATTCAAATTGATGCGGTGCAATAACGCCGTTAGTTAATGCAGCTTTAGCTTCGTTAATATAAACCGTTGCAACAAATACATTATCAGAAATAGAAGAAAGCAAGCCATTAAACACATAGAATAAAGCAAGTTGCGTATTTTCTTCCGCAGAAAGAACGAAGTGAATAATTGGTGAAAAAAGTTTTTGATCAATAATTACTGCAACAACAGAAAAGAATACAACGAGCAATGCAGTAAAGGGTAAAGATTCCTGAAAGGCTTTACCAATAGTATGTTCATCCGTCACACCAGTGAAGGAAGTAGCAAAAATGATGATACTTAAACCAATTAAACCGACTGTGGCAAGATGGAATGCTAATCCAAGAATTAACCAAATTGCGATTAACGCTTGCATACCTAATTTAATTTTATCTTGTTTAGACATTTTTTCTGAATTAGTGCGGTCTAAATCTGATAAGATTTTCCACACTTCGTCTGGTAATTTCTCGCCATAACCAAATAATTTGAATTTTTCGACTAAGAAACAAGTGAGTAATCCGCAGATAAATACAGGAATAGTCACGGGTGCCATACGTAAGAAAAATTCCATAAAGTTCCATTTTGCTTGTTCTGCAATAATTAAGTTTTGTGGTTCTCCAACAACGGTCATTACACCACCAAGTGCAGTCCCTACCCCTGCGTGCATCATTAAACTACGTAAGAATGCACGGAATTTTTCTAAGATTTCGTGCTGTTGTTCAATAATTTTTCTATCGTCTGAAATATCAACCGCATCAATTAAATTATTGCCTGATGCAACTTTGTGATACACACCATAGAATCCCATTGCGACACTAATGATAACAGCTACAACCGTTAAAGCATCGAGAAAAGCCGATAAAAAAGCAGCACTAAAACAAAAGGCAATAGAAAGTGCAATTTTAGAACGAATTTTGACAAGTAATTTAGTAAATACATAAAGCAGTAATTGTTTCATAAAGAAAATACCTGCCACCATAAACATCAGTAACAAGATCACTTCAAAGTTTGCCATAATTTCTGCTTTGACGTGTTTGGCATTTGTCATTCCGATAATAATAGCTTCAATTGCTAATAGACCACCCGGTTGAAGCGGATAGCATTTTAATGCCATTGCCAATGTGAAAATAAATTCTGCAACGAGTAACCAACCCGCAATAAAAGGACTGATAAAAAAGAAAACAATTGGATTTATAATAAGAAAAACCACAATGGCAAGTTTGTACCAGTCTGGACTTGCCCCAAGAAAGTTTTTCATAAAAGCTTGAGTGTTTGTCATAGTGAACTCCATTATTTTTATCACGTGAACATTGTAATATATCCCCCTTTAAAGGATAATAAAAACCAAGTAATTTTTTTATAAAATTGCATTTTTTTTGATTTTTATCTGATTTTTAATTGTAATGCAAAACAATAACGATATTTTAAAAGCCCAAAGTCCAGCTGCTTTAGCAGAGGAATATATTGTAAAAAGCATTTGGCAAGATGTTTTTCCTGCGAGCAGTAATTTACCATCAGAACGTGATTTAGCCGATAAGATTGGTGTAACTCGCACTACCTTACGTGAAGTTTTACAACGTTTGGCTCGTGATGGTTGGCTAACAATTCAGCACGGCAAACCCACTAAAGTAAATAATATTTGGGATGCTGCAGGTCCAAATATTATAGAAACCCTAATTGCTTTAGATATGCAGTCCGCGCCCTTAATTATTGATAATATGCTGTCTTTGCGTAGTAAAATGTCGGAATCTTACATTTATGAAGCCGTAAAGAATTCCCCTCAAAAATCAGCCGCACTTTTTGCTGAATTAGGGCAATTAGAAAACACAGCACAAGATTACACAGAATTTGATTACCAATTATTTCGTCAATTCACTGTTGTTGCCAACAAACCCTTTTATCGTTTAATTTTCAATAGTTTAAAAGGCGTTTATCAGCGAATAGGATTATTATTTTTTAAAGAAAAAACACACCGTGAATTAACAAAGCAATTTTACTTAGAAATGCAACAAATTTGTCTTGAGGGAAATGCCGATGCAGTAGTGGATTGCATCCGAAAAAATAATTTGCGTTCTTCGACCTATTGGAAAGCTATTCTTGAACGATTGCCACAAAATTTATCAGATTAATACTGAAAGCGAATTTAAGGAAAAACATAAAATTTCCTATTACAAAATCATTTTCACTAATTTATCCGCTTTAATCCGTGCAAATTTTTTCAATAATTTTTGCACTGGTTCGGGGTATTGATTCAATTCTTCTAATTCAGTGTAATGTTTTAATACTTTTGTATGTTGGCGAATTTGGTTTTGCTCTTTTTCCACTTGGGCTAAAAGTTGTTGTTGTGGGTCGTAAATTAATAAGCCATTTTCTGCATCCAAACGCCACGCTCGAGGGTTAAGATTATTGCCCGTAAGTAAAATATAACGATCATCTACCCACACACCTTTTAAGTGGTAGGTATTATCGCAATCACGCCATAAACGCACCACAAGCTGACCTCTTTCAATTTGAGTCTCAAATTTTTCACAGAAACAGCGAAGATTACTTTCATACAGATAAGGTAACGCCCCCGCCATTTTAAATGGTTGTTCTGGTGGAATATAAAAATCGTTTGCGACTTTATCGCCAACAATAATTTCTACTTGTTTACCATTTTCCAACAACGTCGCTATTTTATGTTGCAATGTGCGTGGGAAATTAAAGTATGGCGTACAAATCACCAATTTTTCTTGCACTTGCAAGAATAAATCTTCAATCACTTGATTTAATTCGTTGCCCGATGCGCCTAAGCCAAACAATGGCGATACGCTTAAAACATTTGGTAATTTCACCGCACTTTTTAATGAATATTTTCCATTTTGAGCAAGGTCTTTGCGATAAATGCGAATATTGCCGCGGATCTCTTTAGTTCTAGGGCGATTGGTCACATCAAGTGGATAAACGGCACTGAAATCTAACAAGTAATCATTGATGAAATTTACCATCGAATCAGCTAATTCGGCATGAGTGATTTTTTGATAGCGGTCATAACGATATTTTTCAAGTTGATGAAGATAGACATTATTAATGCTTGCACCGCTATACAGCACCGTATCATCAAATACAAAGCCTTTAACGTGCAATACACCAAAAACTTCGCGCGTGTTAATTGGCACGCCAAAGAACATATTTGGATCATCTGGTAACTGATAAGTTTGGCGTTGCTCGCAATACCAATCTGCATTGGTGGCAGATTTTTCCGCCCCTAATAAATTGCGTTGTGCGCGATGCCAATCTATGAGAATTTTTACATCCAAGTGTGGATTTTCTTGCTTCACGCGATAAATTTCATCGAGGATTTCCTGTCCCGCTTCATCTTTTTGCCAATAAAGTGCGGTGACATAAATACGTTTTTTTGCGTTTCTGATTAATTCAATAATTTGAGTTTTAAATTCAGCCGGGCTACCCAAAAATTCAATTTGCTCAGCTTGCAAAGCAAGGAATGGCAAATTATTTAAATTTTGTTCAGCTCGTTTGGTTTTATTGATTAACATAATCCATCTCGTGATTGAAGACTAGTGTGCTAGTTTACAATATTTCACGTGCTTATTAATAGAAAAAAGGCTTTTTTTCGTTATAATGCTCACAAATTTTAGCATTTTTTGGCTAAATAATAGCCATTTTAATTCAGGAAAATCCTATGAACGACAAACGCAAACCGTCTTTTCAATCCGCAGGCAAAACCTTTCAAGAACGCTCAGTGGGGGAAAAGTATCGAGAAAAACCAAGCCAAAATCGACCGCACTTTAATGATAAATTTAATGGAAATAGAAACGAAAAATCTCGTTTTTCTCGTGATAAACAAGAAGTGAAAGAAACTAAAATTACGCAACTTTCTTTATCTCGTGCGCCATCAAATAAAAATGTAGAAAAACCTAAGGTTCAAGTGACAATAAAAACGACGGGCACGATTTATAAAACAAAAGAAAAGAAAACTGGTGCGCTTTCTCCTCGTGCACCTGAAAAAATTAAGAAAAACCGTGCGGAAGAAATGAAGGTTTACGGTGAAAATGCCTGTTTAGCTTTATTTGCAGAACGCCCTGAAAGTATTGTTCGATTGTGGGCAACCGTACAAATGTCACACAAAATTGGCGAAGTATTGAGTTATTTAGCTGAAAACAAAAAGGCTTATCATATTGTAGATAGCGAAGAATTAGCTCGAGTGAGCGGAACAGAACATCACGGTGGCATTTGTTTATTAGTGAAGAAACCGCGAGCTTTTACGTTGCAAGGATATTTGGATATTCCTCGTAACGAGGATTGTTTAGTGCTATTGGACAATGTGAATAATGCGCAAAATATTGGTGGCGTATTGCGTACTTGTGCTTATTTTGGCGTGAAAAATATTGTTGCCGATAATGTGGAAAATCTGTATTCATCAGCTTCAATGCGCGTAGCAGAAGGTGGCGCAGAATATATTCGTGTGTTAGAAACGGATTATATTGATTCAGCTTTAATGCACTTGCGTAAATCAGGCTATCAAGTTATTCACGTATCGCACAATAAACAAGGCGACCCATTGGATAAAGTGCGGTTAAAAAATAAAGTAGTTTTTGTGCTAAGTGAAAGTTTTACGGAAAGTTTGGCGACGCCAGAAGACACGCAAGTGCGTTTAACGCTCGCAAGCCCAATTAAATCAGGCCTAAACATTGCGGTGAATGCGGGTGTGTTGTTAGCGAAGTGGTATTTTAGATAAGTCTTCATTTTATAGCTTTTTGTTGAGCGTTTAAGTAGAATTCACGACTTCTTTTTTATAAGAAACAATGAAATTTTTTAAACAAATATAACAAACAAAAAACAATTGTTGATGAAGCTAATCAGGCTATCTATGAAGCTAATGAAAACATCAAGAAAGCTCAGGAGATATATCGCTAAAAGAGATGCTGCGCTTACAAAAATTCAAACAGAGTACAATAATTCTAAAGCGTGGAGAAGTCCTTGGCAAAATTCAGCTGGTGCAGTATCTGTAGGTAATTCTGATTTAGGTATCACTCGCCAAATCACGAATGTTGCTGCAGGCTTAGAAGATACTGATGCAGTGAATGTGGCACAAAATACGCGCTCGATTAGTCAGTTAAATAACAAAGTTGATGAAATTGATCGTCGCGGTCGTCGTGGAGCAGCCATTGCTGGTGCGATGGGGCTATTGCCGCAACCTCGTACTAATGGTAAATCTTCCATCGGCACGGCGGCTACATATTATCGCGGCGAACAAGCCTTAGCTGTTGGATACTCCCACGTGACGGATAATGGTAAACACATTATCAAACTCAGCGGAGCATCTAATATGTCTGGTAAGAAAGATGTTATGCTTGGTGCTGCTTATGGTTATGAATGGTAATTAAGCGTTTTTTATCAGTGAAATAGAAATATTCTCTATAGAAGCTCAAACTCAATCTCCATTAAATAATATTGTCAATCATCATTTTTCCACAGTATATATTTCATTGATAAGTTCAATGATGTTCAAGAAATGAACGATAAACAATCAATATTTTCAGTCATTTTATATAACAGTGAATATTGAGGATGGTTCGCCTTTCCCAATGAAGCAATTTATGGTATTTTACGCAAAATTTTTAACTTAAATTAATAAGGAAAACACAATGGAAGCACAAAGCCCAATGTCCACACTATTTATTTTCGTGATCTTTGGTTTAATTTTCTACTTTATGATTTATCGCCCGCAATCTAAACGCAATAAAGAACATAAAAAATTGATGTCTGAGCTTGCAAAAGGTACTGAAGTTTTAACTGCTGGTGGTTTAATCGGCAAAATTACTAAAGTAACCGAAGGTAGTGATAGCATCGTGATTGCGTTAAACGACACGACAGAAATTACGATTAATCGTAACTACATTGTGAGCGTTCTTCCTAAAGGTTCATTAAAATCACTTTAAGAGTAACGTTAAATTATTTTCCAGAGCCACGTATTGTGGCTCTGTGCGTTAGAAAAGAAAAGGAAAACTATGTTAAACCGTTATCCATTATGGAAGAATTTGATGGTGATTTTTATTGTAGCCATCGGGATTTTATATTCTCTTCCAAATATTTATGGTGAAGATCCTGCGGTTCAAATTTCTGGTACGCGCGGTCAAGAAGCGAATACTAGCGTGCTTGGACAAGTTCAAGATGTGCTTAAAACCAATAATCTTCCAACCAAATCTGTCGTACTTGAGAACGGCTCAATTTTGGCTCGTTTCACTAATACCGATGCTCAACTCCTCGCTAAAGATAAAATTGCTGAACGTCTTGGCAATAATTACACCACTGCATTAAATCTTGCTCCTGCGACTCCAGCTTGGTTAAGTATGTTTGGTGCTAACCCAATGAAATGGGGATTGGATTTACGCGGTGGGGTTCGTTTTTTGATGGAAGTGGATATGAATGCAGCACTTGTAAAACGCCAAGAGCAGTTACAAGACAGTTTGCGTGGCGAACTTCGTAAAGAAAAAATTCAATATACTGCTATTAAAAATACTGAGCATTTTGGTACGTTGATAACCTTAGCTAATGTAAGCCAGCGTGCTAAAGCTGAGCGAATTATTCGCCAATTGCATCCAACATTAGACATTACTGAGCCTGATGCTGATAGTATTAATTTAGGGCTATCTACTGCAGCATTAAATGAAGCACGCGACTTAGCCATTGAGCAAAATTTAACGATTTTACGTAAACGTGTTGCTGAATTAGGGGTTGTAGAAGCAGTAATTCAACGTCAAGGTGCGGAGCGTATTGTGATTGAATTACCAGGTGTTCAAGACACTGCACGTGCAAAAGAAATTTTAGGGGCAACGGCAACACTTGAGTTTCGTATCGTAAATCAAAATGTTACAGCCGATGCTATTTCTCGTAATATGTTACCAGCTGATTCGGAAGTTAAATATGATCGCCAAGGTCATCCTGTTGCATTATTTAAACGTGCCGTATTAGGTGGGGAGCATATTATTAATTCAAGCTCTGGTTTAGATCAGCATTCAAGCACACCGCAAGTAAGTGTAACCTTGGATAGCGAAGGTGGCGAGATTATGTCTCAGACCACTAAAAAATATTACAAAAAACCAATGGCAACGCTTTATGTTGAGTATAAAGATAATGGCAAAAAAGATGAAAATGGCAAAACCATTTTAGAAAAGCATGAAGAAGTTATTAATGTTGCAACAATTCAAGGTCGTTTTGGTTCTAATTTCCAAATTACTGGTGTTGATAGCATCGCGGAAGCACATAATCTTTCTACCTTGTTGAAATCTGGCGCATTAATTGCACCAATTCAAATTGTTGAAGAACGCACAATTGGCCCATCATTAGGTGCGCAAAACGTAGAGCAAGGGATTAATGCGAGTCTTTGGGGATTAGTTGCGGTTATTGCCTTTATGTTGTTTTACTACAAAATGTTTGGTGTGATTGCAAGTTTTGCACTTGTTATTAATATCGTATTACTTGTGGGCTTGATGTCTATTTTACCCGGTGCGACACTTTCAATGCCGGGTATTGCGGGTATCGTTTTAACTTTAGGTATGTCAGTAGATGCGAATGTATTGATTTTTGAACGTATTAAAGAAGAAATTCGTAATGGTCGTTCAATTCAGCAAGCCATTAATGAAGGTTATAACGGCGCATTTACTTCTATTTTTGACGCAAACTTAACCACAATCTTAACTGCAATTATTCTATACGCGGTTGGAACAGGCCCAATTCAAGGTTTTGCAATTACGCTTTCACTTGGTGTTGCGATTTCTATGTTTACCGCGATTACCGGAACTCGCGCATTAGTTAATGCCCTTTACGGCGGTAAACAACTTAAAAAATTATTAATTTAGGTGGGAAATGATGAAACTTTTTACAAAAGATAAAGGCGGACATTTTATCCGTGAAATCAATGGGATCAAACTCCCGTTCCCATTGACTGAATTTATGAAAGTGCGTAAATTGGGTTATATATTATCCGCACTTTTAATGGTAATTTCTCTATTTTTTATTATTACCAAAGGATTTAACTGGGGCTTAGATTTTACTGGTGGAGTGGTATTTGATACCCACTTCTCGCAATCCGCTAATCTTGAACAAATCCGTAATAAACTTCACGAAAATGGAATTGAAAGCCCAGTTGTTCAAACCACAGGATCGGTTCAAGATGTAATGATTCGTTTACCTGCAAGTAATAATGATTCTACCATTGGTGAACACGTCAAAAATATGCTACAGAATGTAGATAAAGACATTCAAATTCGCAGTATTGAATTTGTTGGCCCAAATGTCGGTGAAGAATTAGCACAAGGTGCGGTATATGCAACTTTAGCGACATTAGCAATGGTGCTTATTTATGTGGGGTCACGTTTTGAATGGCGTTTAGGTTTTGGTGGTATAGCTTCTCTTGCGCACGACGTAATTATTACGCTAGGGGTATTCTCTGCATTACAAATTGAAATTGATCTCACTTTTGTCGCCGCGATTTTATCTGTGGTGGGTTACTCTATTAACGATAGTATTGTGGTATTTGACCGAGTTCGTGAAAATTTCCGAAAAATTAGACGATTAGATACGATTGATATTATTGATATTTCTTTAACGCAAACTTTATCAAGAACTATCATTACTTCGGTTACCACATTAGTTGTTGTGATCGCATTGTTCTTCTTTGGCGGTCCTTCTATCCATAACTTTTCACTTGCTTTACTCGTAGGTATTGGATTTGGTACTTATTCTTCGATCTTTGTTGCCATCGCCATTGCATACGATGTTGGTTTACGTCGTGAGCATATGATCCCACCTAAAGTAGATAAAGGAATTGATGAATTACCTTAGTTAATTTACGCTTAGAATAAATTTAAAAAAATAGTTAATCGAAAATTTACGATTAACTATTTTTTATTTATATAAATAACCTCTAAGAGTACTTAAAATTCAAAAATTATTTAATCTTGAGGTAAGGCATTTATTACGGCTTTTACTAAAGTGGCTAAAGGAATGGCAAAAAATACGCCCCAAAATCCCCATAAACCGCCAAAAATTAATACTGAAATGATAATAATTAATGGATGTAAATTCACGGCTTCAGAAAATAAATAAGGCACAAGGAGATTTCCATCTAAAAGTTGGCTTACAGCAAAAGCAATAATGATGTACCAAAATGTTGGGCTGATTCCAAACTGGAATAAAGCAACCAATGCAACAGGAATCGTGACAATAACTGCGCCAATATAGGGGACGAGAACTGAAAGACCCACCGCAAAAGCCAATAAGAGTGGATAATTTAGCCCGAAAATTAAGAAAATAATATAAGTGATTAAAGTGACAATCAGTATTTCTAATAATTTTCCGTGAATGTAATTAGAAATTTGCTGTTGCATTTCTTTCCATACTTTGAAAGCTAAGTTTCTATTTTTCGGTAAGAAACGGCTAACGCCTTGTAAAAGTTCTGATTTATCCTTCAACATAAAAAACATCATTAATGGCACTAAAAAGGCATAAATCCCTAAAGAAACCAAGTTCATAATAGAGGCTAAAGAAAGTTTTACAGCAGATTCGCCAAAACCAAGGATTTTTTCTCGCACAGAATTGAAAATAGAATCAACCATTGAATAATCAATAAGTTCAGGATAATTTTTGGGTAAATTGAGTAGCCATTCATTAGATTTATTAAACATAGCGGGCAAATCACTTAATAAGGAAATAGTTTGATTCCATAACATTGGCACCAATACCAAAAAGAAAATTGCTGCTAGACCAATAAAACTACCGAAAATAAGAATTGTCGCTAACATTCTTGGGCATTTTAAATATTGATTTAAAAAATTGATTGGCATTTCTAGTAAATAGGATAGTACTAGAGCAATTAACAAAGGTGCGATTAA
The DNA here is from genome assembly GCF_900475755.1 of Haemophilus influenzae. NCBI lineage: Bacteria > Pseudomonadati > Pseudomonadota > Gammaproteobacteria > Pasteurellales > Pasteurellaceae > Haemophilus > Haemophilus influenzae. The sequence goes on along the minus strand of NZ_LS483411.1, from coordinate 564,247 downwards.
ATCTCCAAAAAAATAAATGGAGATAAAGCCAAATAATAATATTGCTAATAGTCCCATCGCTTGCGGATCACTTAAACGGCGCGAGTACCAGCTTTTTAACATTTCTAGCATAATTTCTTTTCCTATAAGTATTTTTCGCCATTATAAGTTAAAATTTACAGTGTTTATAGCTACTAAAAGGAAATCCTATGTCTGTTATTATTTATCACAACCCACATTGCTCAAAAAGCCGTGAAACGCTAGCATTATTAGAAAATCAAGGTATTCAGCCAATAATTGAACTGTATTTACAAAAGCAATATTCCATTGATGAATTAAAAAGTATTGCTCAAAAATTAGGAATTGATGATGTGCGTCAAATGATGCGAACGAAGGATGATTTATATAAAAGCTTAAATTTAGATAATTTAGAGCTCTCTCAAGCTGAATTATTAAAAGCCATGAGTGAACATTCAGCACTTATTGAACGCCCAATTGTTATAAATGGCGATAAAGCTAAAATAGGGCGTCCACCAGAAACTGTACTTGAGATTTTGTAATTTAAACGTTTGCGAGTATAATACTCCCGCCGTGGAAATCCTTCCGCGGCTTTTTTGAGGAAAAATTATGGCAAAGCAACAAAAAAGTGCGGTTGAAAATGAAACCGTTTATCAGCATACTCGAGGCGTGATAAAAGATAATGCAGTGATGGCATTGCTAGGCGATAAATTATTTCGTCAGCGTGTTGAGAAAAAACGTAAAGGGAAAGGCAGTTACCAACGTAAAGTGAAACACCCAGGGAAAATGTTTGAAAAGCCCGATTATAAATTTTTTGATTACAGAAACTTTATAATCGGGTTTTTCTTAGGTTAAAAATAATAAGGAGTAAAATATGTCAAAACAGCCTCAAATTCTACTTAATAATACGTGGAATGTGCGTATTAGTGATCCCGGAGAGGAGGGGGCAAAAAGCCATTTCTTTGAAAGGATTTATTTAACTCTAACGGCTTATTTTGAAGAAAATAACATACGCTATGAATTTGTGCGTAAAGTGGAGGATCAAATAAAAATTCAGCGTTCTTTTACAGAGTTAAATGAATTGTTTAAATTTTTAGGGGATTATTTTGATCCCGTATCTATTGGTCTAGTCGGTGTGAAAATTGGAAACTTAGGGATAAAATCAGAATAAAATATTGATTAATCTATAAAATTTCACACTATATTTTACGATTATTGTAAAACAAAGATCGCACTTTAATGATATAAACTATATAAAAAAGTGCGGTTATTTTTTTCTTTATTTTGATAAAAAATAGATTAATTAACAACAAATTTCTTGTACGACAAATTGCAATGAATGTCTCGAAAATTGTTTTTGTTTGCGGTGTTTTAAACGTCTTAAACGTAGATTTCGTGATAAAGAACTTTGTTGTAAATTAGCTTTCTTTTTAAGAAAAGTTTTGCGTTTTAACATTTTATTAATCCTTATTTTCTTTTATTTCTTCTAAATTTTTAACCGCACTTTCGTTGCTTGCATTATCATTTATTATTTGATTTTCTTGGACTCGATGATAATTTACGATGCTATTTATATAGCGGCGAATATTTTCTACATATTGATAGGCTTCATAGCCCCTAGCATAGCCGTATTTGAGTTGGGAATAATAGCGTTTTTCTGCTAATAAAGGCAGATTTTTTTTCACATCGAGCCAATTATCTGGATTTCCTCCAAGATTTTGAGTTAAACGGCGAGCATCAATTAAGTGACCGAGTCCTATATTATAGGCAACTAAGGCAAACCAAATTTTTTCTTCCTTTTCAATGCTTTCAGGAAGCTGACTAATCAACCAGTGTAAATATTCTGAACCTGCTTTAATACTTTGTTCAGGATTTGTTCTATCACTGATTTTCATATGTTGTGCGGTATTTTTGGTGAGCATCATTATGCCACGTACGCCAGTTGGCGATGTTGCGTGAGGATCCCAATGGGATTCTTGATAAGCCACTGCTGCGAGTAACCGCCAATCTAATTCTCCCTGATATTTTTCAAAAAGCGGTAAATATTGTGGCAGTGTATTTTCAATTGCGTTCATATAAGAACGCGTATCCACGTAATCAAATTGTGAAATATGTCCTAAATATTTTTCTTTTAAATTATCTAAAAGCCCCGTTTCTTCGGCATTATTCATAAAATTGAGTAAAGCCGTTTGCAGATCGTGGTAGGATTTATTGGGTAAATACCAGTGAACGTTTGCTTCATCAGTAATATCAAAGGCAATGGCTAATTCTGGTTTTATTTGTTGCATTGCAGCAATATCAATAGAATTTGCAATAACGTAAGGAATTTTGCCTTCAGCCAGTTGTAGTAATAGTTCTTCTTGAGTAAGTGTTTGATTTCTTTTCCAAGTTAATTGTGGATATTGTTTTTGTAATTCTTTTAACGTTTCTTCTAATGCTAAATTATTTGAGATATAAATATCTTTCTTTACGTTACCTAAATTTTTAGGACGATTTTCATTTTTTCGATAAGCTAATTGCCATGAAGCAGAATGATATGCTGGGCCTATTTGGAAACGTTCTGCATTTTTAGGATGGTATAAAAGGTGGGCGGCAGCTAAATCAATATTATGTTTATCAAGTTCATCAAATAACTGCTCTTGATTATCGAAAGTTTTCATTTCGAGTTCTACACCTAGTGAATCAGCAAATGCTTTGGCTAATTCATATTCAAAGCCTCGTTCACCATCTTTATTGGTAAAATAAGAAATCTGGTTATTTATTGTACCTACATAAAGTGCTCCCCTTGATTGAATTGCAGCATAATGATTTTCTTCAGTATGACGTAAAAATTGCCATGGGAATACCATATCAATAGCCCAAAATAATAAAGCTAGAGCAGTAATAATACGTAAAAAAAGACCTTTCAATGATTTTTCCTATATAAAAAAGTTATGGGATTGTAGCCAAAACTTTCACTATAGACAATAAAAAGCCCCTTGAGGTTCAAGAGGCTAAGCGTATGTAAAATATCAGACTATTTATTTTTAGAATGATGATCTACGATCACGGCGTGGTTTGTCGCTAAAAGTGCGGTTACTTTTTTCGTTAAATTTACGATTTCCACGATTATCATTGCCACGTTCACGTCCGCGCTCTCCACAGAAATCGCCACCACGACCTTTACGTTTACCGTTAAAATCATCGCTGCCACGAGAATTATCGGATTTTACTGCACCTAAGAAAGACATTTGCATTTGTTTATTCAATACGCGTGTTTTTCCGAATTGTTGCAATAATTCTTTCGGCATACCTTGTGGCAATTCAACGGTAGTGTAATCATCATAAAGTTTAATATGACCAATATAACGGCTGTTAATATCGCCTTCGTTAGCAATTGCACCAACGATATGGCGAACTTCTACACCATCTGCACGACCGACTTCGATACGATATAAATCCATTGGTCGTGGATTTCCGTAGCCTTTACGTTCGCCACGACGTTCAGCTGAACGTGGATTTTCACGGCGATCACCGTGTTCATTACGTTCACGACGACGTTTTTCCATTGGTGGATCTGGTGGAAGAATTAATTTTTGTTTACCTTGTAACAACATTAACATTGCAGCAGCAATATCTTCTTGATCTTGATCGGCTGTGAATAAGTCTTCTAATAAACTACGATATTGCTCTAAATCGTGATGCTCAAGTTGTTTCGTAATTTTTGCAACGAATTTTTTGCGGCGGCATTCTTGTAACACAAGATGATTTGGCAATTCTACTTCATTGATACCTTTTTTCATTAGGTGTTCAATATTACGAAGTAAACGACGCTCACGAGGTTCAACGAATAATAAAGCACGACCAGAACGACCTGCACGACCAGTACGGCCAATTCGATGTACATAAGATTCTGCATCCAGCGGAATGTCGTAGTTTACCACAAGGCTGATACGTTCAATATCAATACCACGAGCAGCCACATCGGTTGCTACTACAATATCTAAACTGCCGTTACGTAAGCGATCGAGGGTTTGTTCGCGGAGTTGTTGTGTCATATCGCCATTAAGTGCGGCGGAACGGAAACCATTTTTTTCAAGTAGTTCTGTAATGTCTAACGTGCCAGTTTTAGTGCGAGCAAAAATAATTGCGGCATCAAAATCTTCCACTTCTAAGAAACGAAGAAGAGCTTCGTTTTTACGCACGCCGTGTACATACCAGCAACTTTGCTCAATATCTGGAGCATTTTCATTATTAACTTTGATCTTCACTTCTTTCGGATCATTCATAAAACGTTTCGTAATACGACGGATCGGTTCAGGCATTGTTGCAGAGAATAACGCAGTTTGATGATTTTCTGGTAGTTCAGCCATCACGGTTTCTACATCATCAATGAAACCCATACGTAGCATTTCATCGGCTTCATCTAATACGATAAAACGAAGTTCAGAAAGATTTAATGTGCCGCGGCGAATATGGTCAAGAATACGACCTGGTGTACCCACAACCACTTGTGCGCCTTGTTTTAATGCACGAAGTTGGATGTCATAACGTTGCCCGCCATATAAGGTAACAATGCGGGAGCCATGAGCATATTTAACAAATTGTTCGCACGCATCGGCAACTTGAATAGCAAGTTCGCGAGTAGGTGCCATTACTAACATTTGTGGATGTTTTTCACTTGGATCGATTTGTGCTAATAAAGGCAGTGCAAAAGCAGCGGTTTTACCACTACCTGTTTGTGCCATACCTAGCACATCATTGCCACTGAGCAAATGTGGGATACAAGCTTGTTGAATTGGAGAAGGGGTTTCAAAACCTAAGTCAGAAACAGCTTTTAAGATGAACTCAGGTAAGCCTAAGTCATTAAAAGTAATTTTGTCAGTCATTAAAATACTCGAATATAAATAAGGAAAGCTCAACGGGCTTTCGGGTTTATGTTGCTATTAAAACGTAGTCCTAGGGTAAATATACTCTAGGCTAATTTTAGTGCTGCCTCGTTGGAGGAGAGCAGTTCTCCAAAGGAGAACCGCTTTGCATAACTTAGGGTATACCTACCCTAAGTACTTATTTTGCCACCGCACTTTTCTCTTCTTTTTCGTCTTCTGTTTGAACCGGTTTTAATTTCATTAGTTCAAACGCAGCAAAACGATACTCAACAAAGTTATAAACCTGATTTGCCATAGCTAGTTTAAATAAAGCTGCTGCTTCATCTACTAGCCCTACATTGAGTTTTTGTTTTGCTAGATAAAAATAGGTTTCTGTGAGAATTTCAGCATATTGTTGCGAATTTTCAGCAAATCCATTCGCACGTTGTTGTAATTCTTCTACAGAGATGTGTCCTAAGTAATATTGAACGATATGTGTACCCCAGAAGTCCTCTGATAGCCCTTTTGCTCGTTCAACAAGGTTTGTTTGGGCTTCTTGTGGTTTTAATTTTTGTTCGTTCAAATATAGCCATAAGACACGATAGGGATCTTTTGTATCGGCTTGGTAGAACTGTAAGAAATCTTGCTGAGCAAGATGGTAGCGTCCTACATAATAAAAATTTAAACCACGATTAAGGTGGGTATAGTCATAACCTGAATCTAATTCAAACACCGTATTGAAAGCATCCAATGCGCCGTCGTAATCTTCTTCAAGCAACAAATAAAGCCCTAAGTAATTGTACACAGAAGCCATTTTAGGCTGTAATGCAAGAGCTTGAGTAAAATCGTAACGAGCAAGTCCCCATAATCCAAGAGAATCATAGAGTACGCCACGTTCAAAATGTAGCAATGCACGTTCTTCATTACTCATTTTTCCAACCAGTAGTACTTGGCTTAATCGCACGATCATCACTTCTTGTTCAAAGTGAGTATTCGGATTTTGTTCAGCCAACACGACATGATTTTTAGACACAAAACTGCCCCTAGACTGAACACAGCCTGCAAGGAATAAGATCGCACATAAGCTAAATAAATAGACTATAAAATGGCGAGATAAGCGAAAACACCGCATTTGCTTTCTTTATGCCTAAAAGTTGGAAAACAACAAAACTTGGCAGCAGTTGCTACCAAGTTTTGATTCGATATTCCAAGATTATTCTTGTTCTTCGGAAGACATTTCTTGGTTAATTTCAGTTTCTTGTTTTGGATCCAAGTCTTTCATTGTTAAACGAATACGACCTTGACGATCGATTTCAACAACTTTTACGTTTACTTCTTGACCCACTTGGAGGTAATCACTCACTTTCTCTACGCGCTCTTCAGCAATTTGAGAAATATGAACTAAACCTTCTTTATTTCCAACGATTGCGACGAATGCACCAAAATCAGCAAGACGAGTGACTTTACCTTTGTAAATTGCACCAGCTTCAACTTCTGCAACGATTTCTTCAATGCGTCCCATTACATTTTTCGCAGCATTGCCATCGACTGCGGCAATTTTCACTGTACCATCGTCATCAATATCGATAGAAGTGCCAGTTTCTTCAGTTAGTGAGCGGATTGTTGCACCACCTTTACCAATCACATCTTTGATTTTTTTAGGATCAATTTTCATTGTATAGATACGTGGTGCGTAGTCAGAAATATCCTCGCGTGGAGCAGGGATTGCTTGTTCCATTACACCAAGAATGTGCATACGTGCACTTTTCGCTTGGTTTAATGCAATTTGCATAATTTCAGGTGTGATACCTTCAATTTTGATGTCCATTTGAAGCGCAGTGACACCTTCACGTGTACCTGCCACTTTAAAGTCCATATCGCCCAAATGGTCTTCATCGCCTAAAATATCTGAAAGCACCACGAATTTATCTTCTTCTTTCACTAAGCCCATTGCGATTCCTGCAACAGCGGCTTTGATTGGAACACCGGCATCCATTAATGCTAAAGACGCACCACATACAGACGCCATAGAAGAAGAACCATTAGATTCAGTAATTTCAGATACAACACGCACAACATACGGGAATTCCGCAAGGCTAGGCATAACAGCCGCTACACCACGTTTTGCTAAACGACCGTGACCGATCTCACGACGTTTTGGAGAACCGATCATTCCTGTTTCGCCTACAGAATATGGAGGGAAATTATAATGGAATAAGAAGTGATCTTGGCGTTCACCTGTTAATTCATCAATGATTTGTGCATCACGTTCAGTACCTAACGTTGCAACAGCTAATGCTTGCGTTTCACCACGGGTGAAAATTGCAGAACCGTGAGTACGTGGTAATACACCAGTACAAATATCTAATGCACGAACGGTATCAACGGTACGACCATCAATACGTGGTTCGCCTGCAATGATACGGCCACGAACGATTTGGCTTTCAAGTGCGGTGAAAATATCCACGATTTTACCTTCGCTGATTTCTTCATCTTCAGCTGTGATTTGTGCAATCACATCTGCTTTAATCGAATCGATTTGTTCGTAACGTGCTTGTTTTTCAGTAATGCGGTATGCATCGCCTAAACGCGCTTCAGCAATTGCTTTTACTTTATTGATTAAATCTGTGTTTGGTTGTGGCGCAACCCAATCCCAACGTGGTTTGCCCGCTTCTTTTGCAAATTCTTTGATTGCTTCAATCACAACTTGTTGTTGTTGATGACCGAATACGACCGCCGCTAACATTTGTTCTTCAGTTAAAACGTCGGCTTCAGATTCAACCATTAATACGGCTTTGTCAGTACCTGCAACTACTAAGTCTAAACGGCTTTGTTTTTGTTCAGCCATCGTTGGGTTTAATACGAATTGGTTATCGATAAAACCAACGCGCGCCGCACCGATAGGGCCGTTGAAAGGCACACCAGATAAGGTTAATGCTGCAGAAGCACCAATCATTGCCACTAAGTCAGGGCTGATTTGTGGGTTTACAGAAACTACAGTTGCCACAACTTGGATTTCGTTGAAGAAACCTTCTGGGAATAATGGACGAATTGGACGGTCGATTAAACGTGCAATTAAAGTTTCGCCTTCAGATGGACGACCTTCACGTTTGAAGAAACCACCAGGGATTTTACCCGCCGCATAAGTACGCTCTTGGTAGTTTACGGTTAATGGGAAGAAGTCTTGACCTTCTTTCACATCTTTTTTAGCCACAACAGTCACGAATACCGTGGTATCGTCCATGCTTGCCATCACTGCAGCAGTTGCTTGACGTGCAATTGCGCCAGTTTCTAGGGTTACGGTATGCTGACCGTATTTAAATTGTTTAACAATTGGATTCACAATGTTTTCCTTAAAATTTATATTAAAAACAATGCCTTATTTTCCAGATTGCGACTAGCAAAAGAAATCTTTCGAAGAAATGACCGCACTTTGGACGTTTAAAAATTTCTTTTGATAGCCGCACGCTAATGTAGAAAATAAAGCCTAAGCATTATACAGAGGTTTTTGTGTGATTGGTAACTTTATTTCATTTAACCGACTTGGTATCATAGGATAACTTTTATCCACTATAAGGAAAATTCTATGATTATTAGCAGCTTAACCAGCCCAAATTTTAAAGTTGGTTTACCAAAAGCGATTGCTGAAGTATGTGATTATTTGAATACGTTAGATTTGAATGCGTTAGAAAATGGTCGCCATGATATTAACGATCAAATTTATATGAACGTAATGGAACCAGAAACAGCAGAACCAAGCAGTAAAAAAGCAGAGTTACATCATGAATACTTAGATGTTCAGGTGTTAATCCGCGGTATGGAAAATATAGAAGTTGGCGCTAATTATCCTGATTTGTCTAAATATGAATCTTATAACGAAGCGGATGATTATCAACTTTGTGCAGATATTGATGATAAATTCACCGTTACAATGAAACCAAAAATGTTCGCTGTATTCTATCCTTACGAACCGCATAAACCTTGCTGTGTAGTGAATGGAAAAACAGAAAAAATTAAAAAATTGGTCGTGAAAGTGCCTGTTAAATTAATTTAATTTTTATTTGCAGTATTTCAAAAACAATTAATCCCACTCAAAAGAGTGGGATTAATTGTTTTATATGCGCCAGAAATTTAGTTTATGCAGGAACGCGTTCTGTTACGAGCATTTGTAGTTTTCGTAAAATAACATTTAATACTACGCCATAGGCTGGTACGAATAATATAATGCCGACAAATAGCTTAAACAGGTAATCTACAAAGCCGAGTTGTGCCCAGTGTTCAGCCATGAACGGATCTGCACTTTGATAGAAGGCTACACTGAAGAAAACAAAGGTATCTGCCATTGAGCCGAATGTCATTGAGCTAGTTGGTGCCACCCACCATGTTTTTAACTGGCGTAAGCGGTTAAATACGATCACATCAAGCAATTGTCCTACCACGTAAGCGGCAAAGCTCGCAATAGCAATACGGAATACAAATAGATCAAAATGCGTTAATGATTCAAAACCTTGGAATTTGCTTTCAGAGAATAAAACCGATATGACGTAACTTACAATCAATGCAGGAAACATTACCACGAAGATGATTTTTCTCGCATCTTCCGCACCGAAAATACGCACAGTTAAATCAGTAGCTAAAAAGATAAATGGGAATGTGAGCGTTCCCCAAGTGCTGTGGAAGGAAAAATCGTTTGCTGCACCAAGTGCGGTCAATTTTAGCGTAATTTCAAAAGGGATTTGAACAAAGTAATTGCTTGCGGCAATGATGAATATGTGGAAAAAGCTGAGCCAGATGATTGCACGACGTTTTTGTTGATCATTAAAGATCGGAGAGTTTAATTTCATATTGTACCTTTTTAGTTTAAATAAATCGGGGTTAGGGAACCCGAGGTTGAATATAGGGGGCTAGATGATACGCATATTTCTAATAATTGCAAGGGGTGATTGCATTTGAGTTTTATATTTTATGAAAATTGACGAATGATTTTACAGACTTTATTCTATTTGCGTTTTTCATCAAATTTAAAAGGAGAAAAAATGGAGTTACACAATATTCGTGATGAATATACTAAACGCGTGCTTTCACAAAATGATTGCTATGAGAATCCAATTTCGCAATTTGAACAGTGGCAGAAAGAGGCTATTCATGCGCAAGTTAATGAACCTACCGCAATGAATATTGCGACTGTTGATGAACAAGGTCGCCCAAATAGCCGAATGGTTTTGCTAAAAGAAGTCACTAAACAAGGTTTTGTCTTTTTTACCAATTATCTTAGCCGAAAAGGCAGCTGTATTGAGCGTAATCCTTATGTCGCGCTGACTTTCTTTTGGCCTGAATTGGAACGCCAAGTGAGAATTGAAGGTAAGGCGGTTAAAATTTCAGCAGAACAATCCGATAAATATTTTGCTACCCGACCTTACACCAGTCGTATAGGTGCTTGGGCAAGTGAACAAAGTGCGGTGATTTCTAATTATAAATCTTTACTAGCAAAAGCCGCATTGGTTGTTGCTAAACATCCGTTAAACGTGCCTCGACCAGATTATTGGGGCGGCTATTTAGTCGTGCCAGAAACCGTGGAATTTTGGCAAGGGCGACCAAGCCGTTTACATGATCGCATTCGTTATCGTAAAGAAAGCGATAATTGGATTAGAGAAAGACTTTCGCCTTAGTAAATTGAGCATAAAAATAACCGCACTTTAGTTGTATCCCCAAAGTGCGGTTAATTTTTTTACAAATTTTCGTGCTAAAGTTGTTTATTAATGCGTGCTAGTACTTGTCGTTGTACGATTTGCACGTTTACGATCGTTTTCCGTTAAAAGTTTTTTACGGATACGAATCGATTCAGGTGTCACTTCCACTAATTCATCGTCATCGATAAATTCAATGGCTTGTTCAAGACTGAATTTTACAGGTGTAGTCAGCACAATCGCATCGTCTTTACCTGAAGCACGCATATTCGTCAGTTTTTTACCTTGCAAGCAGTTCACGGTTAAGTCATTTGAACGGCTATGAATACCGATAATTTGGCCTTCATAAACTTCTACGTTTGCATCAATCATTAACTTACCACGTTCTTGTAAGCCAAATAATGCGTAGCCAAGTGCTTTACCTGTTGCATTAGAAATTAATACGCCGTTTTTACGTTGGCCAATATCTCCACCTTTAATTTCATCATAGTGGCTAAAACTTGAGTAAAGTAAGCCTGTGCCAGAAGTCATGGTCATAAAGTCCCCACGGAAGCCAATTAATCCGCGGCTAGGAATGATATATTCTAAGCGAACGCGGCCTTTACCGTCAGGCAACATGTCTCGAACTTCACCTTTACGGATACCCAATGCTTCCATTACAGAACCTTGATGCTGTTCTTCCACATCAATAGTTACTTGTTCGTATGGTTCTTGTTTTTTACCGTCAATATCACGATAAATTACTTTTGGACGAGAAACGGCAAGTTCATAACCTTCACGACGCATATTTTCAATTAATACAGAAAGGTGTAATTCGCCACGACCAGAAACACGGAATTCATCTGGGTTTGGGGTTTCTTCTACACGTAACGCCACGTTGTGAACCAATTCTTTATTTAAGCGTTCAAGAATTTGACGCGATGTAACGTATTTTCCTTCTTGCCCTGCAAACGGAGAGGTATTTACACAGAAGAACATGGTGACTGTTGGTTCATCAACCGTTAATGATGGAAGTGCTTCAACTGCGTTAATATCACAAATCGTATCTGAAATGTTTAATTCTCCTAAACCCGTGATTGCCACGATATCGCCTGCGTAAGCAACGTCTTCTTCATAACGTTGTAAACCAAGATGACCAAGTACTTGACCGATACGACCTTGACGAGTTTTTCCTTCACTATTGATGATAGTAACTGGTTGGTTTGGTTTAATCGAACCACGCTTAATGCGACCAATACCAATAACACCTACATAGTTGTTGTAGTCTAATTGTGAAATTTGCATTTGGAATGGCGCATCAAGTTCTACTTTGGGCGGTTCTACATATTTCACAATGGCTTCAAATAATGGCGTCATATCTTCCGCTAAATCTTCGTGTTCAAGACCTGCAACACCATTTAATGCTGAAGCATAGATAATTGGGAAGTCTAATTGTTCATCGCTTGCACCAAGATTGACAAATAAGTCAAATACTTGATCCACAACCCAGTCTGGACGTGCACCAGGGCGATCAACTTTATTAATTACGACGATTGGTTTTAAGCCGTGAGCGAATGCTTTTTGTGTCACGAAACGGGTTTGTGGCATTGGGCCATCAAACGCATCAACAACTAATAGAACAGAATCCACCATAGAAAGTACACGTTCAACTTCGCCACCGAAGTCTGCGTGCCCTGGAGTATCCACGATGTTAATGCGGTAGTCATTCCAGTTAATCGCAGTATTTTTTGCAAGAATGGTAATGCCACGTTCTTTTTCAAGATCGTTTGAGTCCATAATGCGTTCATCTACATCGCCACGAGCAGATTCAAAAGTACCAGATTGTTGAAGAAGTTTATCTACAAGAGTGGTTTTACCATGGTCTACGTGCGCAATAATGGCGATGTTACGGAGTTTTTTAATATCAATTTCGTTTTTCATTGTTTAATGCTTTAATTGGATAAGATGCAATTTTTATTGCATTGTTACATAAAAAATGGCGCAATGAATTGCACCCTACATTTCTACATTTGTCGAAAAGGCAAAAATTATACATGTATTTTTCTTTTTCTGCTATGGCTAGAATAAGAAAAATAAATTTCATGAAAAAATAGCATGGCTACGTTATAATGTGCGCTTATCTTAATAAGACTAACCATAGAGGATTTTCTAATGCCAAACGCAAATGCAATCGCCAATGTATTTAAGCTAATTGAAGAAAATAATGTGAAATTTGTACTTCTTCGATTTACCGATATTAAAGGTAAAGAACATGGTGTTTCTATCCCAGTTAGCCTTGTTGATGAAGATATGTTTGAAGACGGCAAGATGTTTGATGGTTCCTCTGTAGAAGGATGGAAGACTATTAATAAAGCCGATATGTTGCTTATGCCAATGGCTGAAACTGCAGTTGTCGATCCATTCGCGCAAATCCCAACGCTTTCTATTCGTTGTAGTGTTTATGAACCAACGACAATGCAAAGCTATGATCGCGATCCGCGCTCTATTGCAATTCGTGCAGAAAATTATATGCGTTCAACAGGTATTGCGGATCAAGCTTTTTTCGGCCCAGAGCCTGAATTCTTCTTATTTGATGATGTGCGTTTTAATGTATCAATGAACAAAGCATCTTTTTCTATTGATGATATAGAAGCTGCTTGGAACACGAATAAAAAATATGAAGAAGGCAATAATGCTTATCGCCCATTAAAAAAAGGCGGATATTGTGCCGTTGCACCGATTGATAGTGCGCACGATATTCGTTCTGAAATGTGCTTGATTTTAGAAGAAATGGGATTAGTCATTGAAGCCCATCATCATGAAGTGGCGACTGCAGGGCAAAACGAAATTGCGACTAAATTTAATACGCTAACTTTAAAAGCGGATGAAACTCAAATTTATAAACATGTCGTACAAAACGTTGCATTAGAGCACGGTAAAACGGCGTGTTTTATGCCCAAACCAATTACTGGAGATAATGGTTCGGGTATGCACTGTAATATGTCGTTAAGTAAAGATGGCAAAAATATTTTCCAAGGCGATAAATATGCAGGTCTTTCTGAAACCGCACTTTATTACATCGGCGGTATCATTAAGCACGCTAAAGCATTAAATGCGTTCACTAACCCAAGCACTAATTCATATAAACGTTTGGTACCTGGTTATGAAGCGCCAGTATTGCTGGCTTATTCCGCAAGCAACCGTTCTGCCTCAATTCGTATTCCTGCTGTAACCAATCCGAAAGCGATTCGAATAGAAGCGCGTTTCCCTGATCCTTTAGCAAACCCATATCTTGCATTCGCTGCATTATTGATGGCAGGCCTTGATGGCGTGGTAAATAAAATCCACCCAGGCGATGCAATGGATAAAAATCTTTACGATCTTCCACCAGAAGAATTAAAAGATATTCCAGCGGTTGCAAGCTCTTTAGAAGAAGCATTGAATTCATTAGAAAAAGACTATGAATTTTTAACTCAAGGTGGCGTATTTGCTAAAGATTTTATTGATGCGTTTATCAGTATCAAACGTAAAGAAGTGGAACGTTTAAATATGGCACCACATCCAGTTGAGTTTGAAATGTATTATGCGTAATGTCATTGACGTAATCATTTTTAAAAGTGCGGTAGAATTTACCGCACTTTTCGTTTGAAATTGTTTATAACGAGACTCGGGTAAAAATGTCGAATACAAATAGAACAATTCTAGTCACTGGTGGAGCGGGGTTTATTGGTTCTGCGCTTGTCCGTTATCTTCTTGAAAAGACACATAATAAGATCGTAAATGTTGATAAGCTGACTTATGCAGGAAATTTAGCCTCACTTAAAACCGTAGAAAACCATCCACGTTATGCTTTTGTACAAGCAGATATTTGTGATACTAAAGCGTTGTCTTATATTTTTGCACAATACCAACCTGATGCTGTTATCCATCTTGCTGCTGAAAGTCACGTTGATCGTTCTATAAATGCGTCTTCGGAGTTTATACAAACTAACATTGTAGGAACTTATAGGCTACTTGAATCAACTCTAGATTACTGGCATCGTTTAGATAATCAAAAAAAATCCAGCTTCCGATTCTTACATATTTCCACCGATGAAGTTTATGGCGATTTAAAAAGTAATGAGGGTTTATTTACTGAAACATCAGCTTATAAACCTAGCAGCCCTTATTCTGCTTCAAAGGCGGCAAGCGATCATCTTGTGCAGGCTTGGTATAGAACATATGGGTTACCGACAATTATTACACATAGTTCAAATAATTATGGCCCGTATCAGTACCCTGAAAAATTAATTCCATTGATGATTTTAAATGCGATAGAGGGAAAAACACTGCCTATTTATGGCGATGGTTTACAAATTAGAGATTGGTTATTTGTTGAAGATCATATTGATGCACTATATAACGTTTTGATGAAAGGAAATATTGGGGAAACCTATAATATTGGCGGAAATAATGAAAAGTCCAACATTGATGTAGTGCGTTCTATTTGTTCTTTGCTGGAAGAATTTTTACCTAATAAGCCAAAATATATTGATAAATATGAAGATTTAATTTGTTATGTGCAAGATAGACCAGGTCACGATCTTCGTTATGCACTTGATACAAGTAAAATCAATCATAAACTAGGCTGGATACCTAAAGAAACTTTTGAATCGGGATTAAGAAAAACGGTAATTTGGTATTTAAATCATCAAGAATGGTGTCAAAAAGTGAGTGAATAAGGTCAAATAATTAACTATTAGAAATAAAGCTGGTATAGTTTCTAAATTTATTTTGTTTATACATGGGGGAATAAATATGCAAATTACACTTTCAAATAACTTAGCGAATGATGCTTGGGGAAAAAATGCTATTTTGAGCTTTGTCTCTAATAAAGCAACAATTCATTTAAAAAATAATGAAAAAACTGACCGCACTTTAGTTCAACAAGCTGCTCGTAAATTGCGTGGGCAGGGAATTAAAGATGTGGAATTGCTCGGTGAAGAATGGGATTTAGAATTTTGCTGGGCGTTTTATCAAGGTTTTTATACCGCAAAACAAGATTACGGGATTGAGTTTCCGCATTTAGATGATGAACCGCAAGATGAATTATTAGCGCGTATTGAATGTGGCGATTTTGTACGTGGGATTATTAATGAGCCAGCACAAAGCCTAACACCAGTAAAATTAGCAGAACGTGCGGCTGAATTTATTTTAAACCAAGCTGATATTTATAATGAAAAAAGTGCGGTAAGTTTTAAGATTATTTCTGGAGAGGAACTTGAGCAACAAGGTTATCACGGAATTTGGACTGTGGGTAAAGGCTCTGCCAACTTGCCAGCTATGTTGCAACTTGATTTCAATCCAACACAAGATCCGAATGCGCCAGTGTTAGCTTGTTTAGTTGGTAAGGGGATTACTTTTGACAGTGGCGGCTACAGTATCAAACCAAGTGATGGAATGAGCACAATGCGAACCGATATGGGTGGGGCAGCATTATTAACGGGGGCATTAGGTTTCGCTATCGCTCGCGGATTAAATCAACGCGTTAAACTGTATTTATGTTGTGCAGAAAATTTGGTAAGCAATAATGCCTTTAAACTAGGCGATATTATTACTTATAAAAATGGCGTGACAGCAGAAGTGCTGAATACTGACGCTGAAGGGCGTTTGGTGTTGGCTGATGGATTGATTGAAGCGGACAGCCAAAATCCAGATTTTATTATTGATTGTGCAACTTTAACTGGCGCAGCAAAAATGGCAGTAGGAAATGACTATCATTCGGTATTATCTATGGATGATGATCTCGTGAAGAATCTTTTCCAATCAGCACAAGAAGAAAATGAACCTTTCTGGCGTTTACCATTTGAAGATTTTCATCGCTCACAAATTAATTCATCTTTTGCAGATATTGCTAATATTGGTTCTGTTCCAGTTGGGGCGGGGGCAAGTACAGCAACGGCATTTTTATCGTATTTTGTAAAAAATTATCAACAAAATTGGTTGCATATTGATTGTTCCGCAACTTATCGTAAATCTGGTAGTGATTTATGGGCTGTTGGGGCAACAGGGATTGGTGTGCAAACTTTAGCAAATTTAATGTTATCAAAATCATTGAAGTAAGGAGATATGATGACAGAAAGAACTTTTTCGATTATTAAACCTGATGCGGTAAAGCGTAATCTTATTGGAGCAATCTTAACTCGTTTTGAGCAAAATGGCTTTAAAATCATAGCCTCTAAAATGGTACGCCTAACTCGTGAGCAGGCTGAAGGCTTTTATGCAGAGCATCAAGGCAAAGAATTTTTTGCTCCTTTAGTTGAATATATGATGTCTTCGCCGATAGTGGTTTCTGTTCTTGAAAAAGAAAATGCAGTGAAAGATTACCGCACTTTGATTGGTACAACGAATCCAGAAACTGCCGCAGAAGGGACAATTCGTAAAGAGTTTGCATTGAGTCAGCGTGAGAATTCGGTTCACGGATCAGATAGTATAGAAAATGCAAATCGTGAAATTGCTTATTTCTTTACTGATTGTGAAATTTTTGAGCGTTAATTGATAGCAAAAAGCACCTAAAAGTTTTAGGTGCTTTTAAAGTTTTAATGCTTACAAAATTAGACTTTCTTAAGGTTTATAGATGAACTCAATTCCTTCATCATCTTCTTCAGTCCAATCATCATCCCAATCTTCGTCATCATCTTCTTCAGTCCAATCGTCATCCCAATCTTCGTCATCATCAAATTGATACCCCGTTAGTTGTTCCTGATGATAATCTTCCCATTTGAATTTTACTTCTTCAGGTGCAACTTGTTGTGTTTCAGCTTCGCGTGGATTTGCTATGATAAAGTCCATAATATCACGACAAAGTGGTGGAACATTTTTCCCTGTTGCAGCTGAAATCAGGTAATAGTCTTCTTCCCAACCTAATTGTTCAGTGATTTCTCGAACCCGCTCTTCAGCTTCTTCATCGCTCATCGTATCAATTTTATTGAATACTAACCAGCGTGGCTTTTCTGATAATTTTTCACTGTATTGGAAAAGTTCAGATTCAATAATAGCAACATTATCTGCTGGATTAGAGCCATCAATTGGCGCTATATCGACTAAATGAATAAGCACTCTACAACGTTCTAGATGTTTTAAAAAACGAATTCCTAACCCAGCACCATCTGCTGCGCCCTCAATTAATCCTGGAATATCGGCGACGACGAAACTGTGTGAGTCATCCACTTTCACAACACCTAGACTTGGTACTAAGGTAGTAAATGGATAATCTGCAACTTTTGGTTTGGCTGCTGAAACGGCACGAATAAAAGTGGATTTACCAGCATTAGGTAAACCGAGCATTCCCACATCAGCAAGTAGCATTAATTCCAATAATAAATCGCGTTTTTCGCCCGGTGTTCCCATTGTTTTTTGACGCGGTGCACGGTTTACCGATGATTTGAAACGGGTATTCCCTAACCCGTGATAACCGCCTTTAGCTACCAACATTTTTTGACCGTGTTGGGTTAAATCTCCCAAGGTTTCTTTGGTGTCATTATCAATAGCGCGAGTTCCTACGGGAACAGGTAAAATAATATCTTTACCGCGACGTCCTGTACAATCTGAACTCCGTCCATTCTCTCCACGCTCTGCGGCAAAGCGTTTATTAAAGCGATAATCGATTAAGGTATTGAGGTTTTCATCGGCTTGTAAATAGACATCGCCACCATCGCCACCGTCGCCACCATCAGGGCCGCCTTTCGGAATAAATTTCTCTCGACGGAAACTTACGCAACCGTTACCACCATCCCCAGCCTCAATTCGAATAAGGGATTCATCAATAAATTTCATTAAAACTTCTCCAAAATAAACCGCACTTTAATGAGTTTTATGCGGTAATAATTTATGTCCAATCGCGGATAAAATTGCCCCGCATACTACAACAAATGCGCCAATATAGCTAATATTATTCAATTCTGGGGCTGCAAAATCTGATGGGCTAAAATAATGGGCAATATGGGAAAATAGGATTGTGAAAAGAGGTACAAGTGTGATAACAACACTGACTTTTGATACATCCCAACGATTAAGTGCTTCCGCATAAGAGCCGTATCCAATTAAGGTATTTAAACAGCAGTAAATAAAACAAATCAGAGCTAAAGGTGTGAGTTCTTGCACTTGCGAGAATTCAGCCATCGGCATAAAGACTATGGCACAACCTAAATACATCATTAGCAAGATTTGTTGTGAATTAAATTTACGTAACATTAATTTTTGCGCCATTCCATAAGCGACCCAAATAAGAGCGCCCCCTACACTTAAAATGACACCTATTGAATACTGATTTAGTCCAGAAAATACAGCAAAACGATCATTAAAGAATAAGCCTAAACCAATTAATAATAAGAAAAGTCCGATCTTTTGGTGCAGCCCTAATTTTTCTTTGAAAATTAGTACACCACAGATGAGCATTCCAAAAGATGATAAATGAATAAAAATTTGTGCAACTGACGGTTCAATGTAATTCAGCGAGCTACTAAATAATAGAAAATTGCCGGTAAGACCAATTACTCCAATAAGCATAATCCACGCATATTGGCGAACTTTCATTAATTCAGGTAATTGTTTTTTATAAGCAAGTAAAGCCAATAATGAAACTGCAGCAATAATGAAACGATACCATACGATAGTTTGCGCATTCATTACAGACAAAACTTGTTTCAAGGCAATAGGCAATGATCCCCAAGCCATTGCAGCAATAAGTGCAAAGGTAAAGCCTAGTAAAGGTTGTTGTTTCATTGCGTTCTCACTTATGTGAAATTAAGAAAGACAAAACGCCCCACAAAATTGTAGGGCGTTTCAATGGAATAGATTTTAAATTATTCAGTAACAATACTTACGTATTTACGGCTTTTCTCGCCTTTTACTTCAAATTTAACTTTGCCATCTGCGGTTGCAAATAAGGTGTGATCTCTTCCCATTCCTACGTTGTTACCTGCGTGGAATTTAGTACCACGTTGGCGAACAATAATACTACCTGCTAATACAGATTCGCCACCGAAACGTTTAACACCAAGGCGTTTAGCTTCAGAATCGCGACCGTTACGAGTTGAACCACCAGCTTTTTTAGTTGCCATCTACTTGATCTCCTCTGAAATTATGCTTGAATCCCAGTGATTTTCACTTCTGTGAACCACTGACGATGACCTTGTTGTTTACGGCTGTGTTTGCGACGACGGAATTTAACGATTTTAACTTTCTCGCCACGACCTTGTACAACAACTTCAGCCACTACTTTTGCACCAGCAACTACTGGTGCACCAATTTTAACATCTTCACCATTAACGACCATCAACACAGAATCGAACTCAACTGTTTCGCCAGTTGCAAGTTCAAGTTTTTCTAAACGAACAACTTGACCTTCGCTCACACGGTGTTGTTTACCGCCACTTTGGAAAACTGCGTACATAAATACTCCGCTTAATTGTGTTTCTCTGCTCTTTAGCAGTCCACACTTAAAAATTCATATAAAATAGGTGGCAAATTCTACGGAAAAATCCTACCTATGGCAAGAATTTATTTACAATAAAATAAAAAAATTCCCTTCATTTGCGGATTGATTTCAGAAAGTCTGAAAATTCGGGTAAAATGCACCGCACTTTTGACTAATAATTGATGAAAAAATGAAGAAACAAGATCTTATGAGCATAGACGCGATCCAGAAACTTGCAGATCCCGATATGCAAAAAGTTAATCAAAATATTCTTGCTCAGCTTAATTCAGATGTTCCATTAATAGGACAGTTAGGTTTTTATATTGTTCAAGGTGGCGGTAAGCGGATACGCCCGTTGATCGCAGTGCTTGCAGCTCAATCTTTAGGGTTCGAAGGATCTAATTCAATTACTTGTGCTACTTTTGTTGAATTTATTCATACCGCTTCTTTATTACACGATGATGTAGTAGATGAATCTGATATGCGTCGTGGGCGTGCTACGGCGAATGCTGAATTTGGCAATGCGGCGAGTGTGTTGGTAGGCGATTTTATTTATACGCGTGCATTTCAATTAGTTGCACAATTAGAATCATTGAAAATTTTAAGTATTATGGCGGATGCGACTAACGTTTTAGCGGAAGGCGAAGTTCAGCAGCTAATGAATGTTAATGATCCTGAAACGAGCGAAACTAATTATATGCGTGTAATTTATAGTAAAACTGCGCGTTTGTTTGAAGTGGCTGGTCAAGCTGCGGCAATTGTCGCCGGTGGAACAGAACCTCAAGAAAAGGCTTTACAAAATTATGGGCGTTATCTTGGCACTGCATTCCAACTCGTGGATGATGTATTGGATTATAGTGCAAATGCACAAGCTCTGGGTAAAAATGTAGGCGATGATTTAGCTGAAGGAAAACCAACCCTTCCTCTGCTACATGCTATGCGTCATGGTAATGCTCAACAGGCAGCTTTAATTCGCGAAGCGATTGAGCAAGGCGGTAAACGTGAAGCTATTGATGAAGTATTAGCTATTATGGCTGAGCATAAGTCTTTAGATTATGCGATGAATCGTGCAAAAGAAGAGGCTCAAAAAGCAGTGGATGCAATCGAAATTTTGCCAGAAAGTGAATATAAACAAGCGTTAATTTCATTGGCATATTTGTCTGTGGATAGAAATTATTAGTCCATAATTTAGCTTATATACTTGATACCCATTAATTTTAATTAAACTTTATGAATACAGAACTTCAACCTAAACTAGAAAAAAGTGCGGTCAATTTTCAAACTAAACCGCGAAAACAAAAAATCCGTAAGGATCCTAACGCACCTTTTATTCGTGAAAAACTTGAGTTGCCAGATGGACACAATAAGCTCCTTTTGCATTCTTGTTGTGCGCCTTGCTCTGGCGAAGTGATGGAAGCAATTCTTGCATCAGGCATTGAATTTACGATTTATTTTTATAATCCAAACATTCATCCACTCAAAGAATATTTAATTCGTAAAGAAGAAAATATCCGTTTTGCAAAAAAATTTGGTATTCCATTTATTGATGCCGATTACGATCGCCAAAATTGGTTTGATCGTGCTAAGGGTATGGAATGGGAGCCTGAAAGAGGCATTCGCTGCACAATGTGTTTTGATATGCGTTTTGAAAAAACGGCTGAATATGCACATAAACACGGCTTCCCTGTATTTACTAGTTGTCTTGGTATTTCTCGCTGGAAAGATATGAATCAAATCAATGGCTGTGGGCATCGTGCGGCGGAAAAATATGATGATGTTGTTTATTGGGATTATAACTGGCGCAAGGAAGGTGGTTCACAGCGTATGATTGAGATTAGTAAGCGTGAACGATTCTATCAACAAGAATATTGCGGTTGTGTGTATTCTTTACGTGATAGTAATAAATGGCGAGAAGATACGGGTCGTCAAAAAATTGAAATCGGAAAATTATATTATAGTGCTGATTAAAAATAGAAAAATAAAGGTGCTGTTTCACAGAATTTGCTGAACAGCACCTTTTATTTAACTATTTTATCACTTCATCTTGATCATAATGATTAATTTTTAAACGTTGAAAATAATCTTTTGTTTCTTCAACGATCACTTTTCGCAATCCAATAAGCGCGATAAGATTTGGGAAAGCCATCAAACCATTTACAATATCGGCGATAATCCAGATTAAATTTAAGTGTAAGAATGCCCCTAAACCAACCAACATAATATAAGCTAGACGATATAGTTTTACGCCACGAATACCCACAAGATAAACGAAACAACGTTCCCCGTAATAACACCAACCTAAAATAGTTGTAAATGCAAAAAATAATAAACCGACTGTTACAATCGTTGCGCCAATTGATGTGCCTAAACCTTGTGCAAAGGCATAGTTTGTGACGGTAGCACCTGCTAATTCAGGATTGTTCCACGCCCCAGTCAATACCAATACAATCCCCGTCATCGTACAAACAATAATGGTATCCAAGAATGTTCCTGTCATAGAAATTAAACCTTGACGAACAGGCTCGCGAGTTTGTGCCGCTGCGGCTGCAATTGGTGCGCTTCCTAAACCAGATTCATTGGAGAAAATGCCGCGCGCAACGCCTGATTGAATCGCTTTCATCACAGTAAGCCCTACGGCACCGCCTAATGCTGCTTGTGGATCAAAAGCACTATCAATAATCAATAAAATCGCATCTGGTACTTTTTCTATATTCAAAAGGATAATAACCAGTGAAGTTGTGACGTATAAAATCGCCATAAACGGCACAATTACTGATGATGCGATTGCGATACGTTTAACTCCGCCAAGAATGATTAAGCCGACTAAAAGTGTAACAATAATTGCTGTAACTAAAATGGGAATGTTAAAAGTGTCTTGCATTGCGTGAGTAATTGCATTCACTTGTGGGAATGTACCTATTCCGAAAAAGGCCACCATTACACCAAATAATGCAAATAATTTTGCCAGCCATTTAATACCTAGTCCGCGTTCAATGTAATACATCGGGCCGCCAGCCATAAAGCCATTTTTATCACGAACACGATATTTAACTGCGAGTAAACATTCGGCATATTTTGTTGCCATTCCTAACAAAGCAACCAGCCACATCCAAAAAATAGCCCCTGGCCCACCTGCTTGTACCGCAGTTGCAACGCCCACAATATTACCCGTTCCAATTGTTGCTGCTAATGCGGTACAAAGTGCGGCAAAAGAGGAAACATCCCCTTTTCCACCTTTATCTTTTTTGAACAAATAACCTAGTGCGCGTGGTAAGTAGCGAATTTGAATAAAGCCTAAGCGTAACGTTAAATAGAGTCCTGTACCAGATAATAATATAAGTAGCGGTGCGCCCCAAATAAAGCTATCAATAGCTGAAAGAATTGACTCAATTGTCATTGTGATTCCTCGTCGTTTAAATCAAAAATAAACACGACAAGAAGACGAAAAGATACAATGGAAAAGAAAGTGCGGTGAAAAGATAGATAATTTCCACACTTACAATAGATTGTCTTTTGCCCCTGTCCTTTTGCCTGAGCGTTTGAAAAACGATTAAAAAATTAACCGCTCTTTTGCGCCTTCGGCGTCCATTTCTAAAATGGATCTCTCCAAGGGTTCGTCCAGTAACAGTCCCTGCCATCGCACCTGAAAGATTTTACATCGTCGGTGTGGGGTCAATTCCCCGCTCTCCAGCTACCTTCATCCGAACTCACTTTTCATTAGATACTGAAAAGTGTGCGAATTCTAACAAAACAGGAAATGAATTTCAAAAAGGAATTTTTATGTAGAAAAATCACTTTATTCAATATCTCCACAAAAACGATAGCCTTCTCCATGTATAGTCATAATGATATTTGGAGTATTTGGATGATCTTCAAAATGTTTTCTGATACGTCGAATTGTGACATCTACGGTACGATCCTGAGGTTTTAACTCTCGTCCCGTCATTTTTTTCAGCAATTCTTCGCGCGTTTGCAATTTTCCTGGATTTTCACAGAAATGTAACATTGCACGGAATTCACTGCGAGGAAGTTTGAATTCTTGTCCTTCTGGTGTAATTAAACTGTGGCTATTTAGGTCTAATTTCCAACCATTAAAACGATAGAATTCTCGACCAAATGTATTTTCTTTTTCTTGATGTGGCATTGTACGATGCAATAGATTACGTGCGCGGATAGTCAGTTCTCTAGGGTTAAAAGGTTTGGTTAAATAATCGTCGGCACCAATTTCCAGACCTAAAATTTTATCCACTTCATTATCTCGACCAGTTAAAAAAATAAGAGGTAAGCTTAATTCTTCACGGAGTTCTCTTGCCAATAATAAGCCGTTTTTACCTGGTAAATTAATATCCATCACAACCAAATTAATATTATGATTTGTCAATATATGATGCATTTCAACACCATTTTCTGCTTCAAATACATCATATCCTTCCGCTTCAAAAATCCCTTTAAGCGTATTTCGAGTGACGATTTCATCTTCAACAACGAGAATTTTTGGAGTAGCCATTTTCCATCCTTATACTTATTTTGGCGTATGCTATCAAAGCTATCATTCTAGCTGTGCAACATTATTGTAACAATAAAAAAGTGCGGTGATTTTTTACCTGATTTTCCTTTTTGTGATCTAAATCATAGTTTTAGGTATTCAACTTTCTTTGTGATAGAATTTCGAACATTTATATTTTTACACTCAATTCTATGAAAAAACTCTTTCTTTTTTTTACGCTGATTTTCACTGCTTTTGCGGCTAATTCAGGTT
This sequence comes from Haemophilus influenzae, assembly GCF_900475755.1. Taxonomy (NCBI): domain Bacteria; kingdom Pseudomonadati; phylum Pseudomonadota; class Gammaproteobacteria; order Pasteurellales; family Pasteurellaceae; genus Haemophilus; species Haemophilus influenzae. Next base: position 539,521 of record NZ_LS483411.1, on the reverse strand, counting down.
TATTCGATAAAAAACAAACCTTTTTAAAAGTAGATGATGCTTTTGCTTTTTCTGCTACTTTATCTACAGATAAAAGCCAGTTACAAGCCCATTGGGATATTGCCGATGGCTATTATTTGTATCAAGATAAAATTAGTGCTGAGTTAGTCGGTAAATCAAATCCTCTCTCTTTGCATACACAACAGGCAGCGGAATTACATCAAGATCCTTATTTTGGCGAAGTAAAAGTTTTTACTCACTCAATTGATGGCATATTTAGCGGAGCATTTAATAATGCTGATGATAAGGTTGAAATTACTTATCAAGGGTGTACCGAAGGTTTTTGCTATCCGCCTGAAACTAAAGTATTACGAATTGGCGATTTAGCACTTTCTCAAGAGCAAATTGTCGAAAAAACAGTTGAAAAAAATACCGCACTTTTATCTGAACAAGATCGTTTAGCTGATGGTTTATTCCATAGTAAATGGGCAATTTTCGGTTTCTTTTTATTGGGATTGGGACTGGCTTTTACGCCTTGCGTATTGCCAATGTTACCGTTGCTTTCTGCTATTGTTATCGGTCAGCAACAACGTCCAAATATGATGCGTGCGTTTAGTTTAGCTTTTCTTTACGTTCAAGGTATGGCACTGACTTACACTTTGTTAGGGCTTGCAGTGGCAGCCATCGGTTTGCCGTTCCAAATTGCTTTGCAACATCCTTATGTGATGATCGGGCTTTCTATTTTATTTGTTGCTCTTGCCCTTTCAATGTTTGGCTTATTTACTATTCAATTACCAAATAGCTTACAAAATAAACTCAATACATGGAGCCAAAAACAAACCTCAGGTGCTTTTGGCGGTGCCTTTGCGATGGGAATGATTGCTGGGCTGGTGGCATCGCCTTGTACATCTGCGCCACTTTCTGGTGCTTTACTTTATGTGGCACAAAGTGGCGATTTATTCACAGGTGCAGCAACCCTTTATTTACTTGCACTGGGTATGGGCGTGCCGCTAATGTTAATCACATTGTTTGGTAATAAAATTTTGCCAAAATCAGGCGAATGGATGAATACCGTAAAACAAACATTCGGCTTTGTTATGTTGGCGTTACCTGTATTTTTACTTTCTCGTATTTTGCCTGAAGTATGGGAGCCACGCTTATGGGCTGGATTAGCGACAGCATTCTTTATTTGGTTTTCGTTGCAGATGTCTAAGAACGGTTTTGGCTATGCCATTAAAATTATTAGTTTTGCGTTGGCTATGGTTACTGTACAACCCCTGCAAAATTGGATTTGGCAAACCCAAACTGCAACACAAAGTGCGGTAGAAAATAAGTCTGTTTCTCAAGTTAAATTTAAGCAGATTAAAAATATTGAAGAACTTGACCGCACTTTAGCGGAAAATCCACATTCGATCGCGATGTTGGACTTATACGCGGATTGGTGTGTGGCTTGTAAAGAATTTGAAAAGCTGACTTTTGCAGATCCAAAAGTGCAACAGCAATTTCAAAATATCTTATTGTTACAAGTGAATATGACAAAGAATAGCCCAGAAAATAAAGCATTAATGGAACGCTTTAAGGTAATGGGATTGCCTACGATTTTATTTTTTGATCAGCAAAATAATGAAATTAAAGGAAGTAGAGTAACGGGCTTTATGGATGCTGATGCTTTTTCTAATTGGATTGAAAAGCTACTTTAGTTATTTTTTACTTTTGGTAAAAAGTATTTTTCAATTTTAATTATTGTTTGACTATCCGTTAAAGATTAATATGACGCCGTTTTAATTCATCTTTAAACAAAAGGAAAGCAAAATGAACAATCTTGAAAAATATCGCCCGTATTTCTTGGCATTTTTACGTATCGTTGTCGCTTATATGTTTATTTTACACGGCACGGCAAAATTTTTGGAATTTCCAATTTCTATGACTGGAGGAAATGGTGCAGTAGGCGATCCAATGCTACTAGTGGCAGGCGTAATTGAAATTGTTGGTTCCATTTTATTAATCTTAGGTTTATTTACACGCCAAGCTGCGTTTATTTTGTCAGGGGAAATGGCATATGCCTATTTCTTTATGCACGTAGCAGGAAAAGGAAATCTATTTTTCCCAATTGCAAATGGCGGCGAACTTGCATTACTTTACTCACTTCTCTTTCTATATTTTGTATTTTCTGGCGCAGGTGCTTGTGCTTTAGATAATAAGTTTTTTAAAAAGTAGTTTAGTTGTAGTTTCATAATTTTATCCTTATTTTTGCCCACATTTATGTGGGCTTTTTTATGCCTGAAATTTATCGTATTTTTACCGCACGTTAAGAAATTATATTTAATCTTTTCTATATTTAAGCAAACGTTTGCGTTATAATTCTCATCGCTTATTTTTAACTATTTAATGAAAGGAAAATACAATGACAGATCGTCCAATTCGTCAGGCTTTACTGAGTGTGTATGATAAAACGGGTATTGTAGAGTTTGCTCAAGGTTTAGTTAAACGTGGTGTAAAACTACTTTCAACAGGCGGAACGGCAAAACTTTTAGCACAAAATGGTTTACCTGTAATTGAAGTGTCTGATTACACAGGTTTCCCAGAAATGATGGACGGTCGAGTAAAAACCTTACACCCAAAAGTACATGGCGGTATTCTTGGTCGCCGTGGTACGGACGATGCCATTATGCAACAACATAGTATTGAAGGCATTGATATGGTTGTTGTGAATTTATATCCCTTTGCAGCTACCGTTGCTAAACCAGATTGCACCTTGACTGATGCGGTAGAAAATATCGATATTGGGGGGCCAACAATGGTGCGTTCTGCGGCGAAAAACCATAAAGATGTAGCAATCGTAGTTAATAATAATGATTTTAACGCCATTCTTACAGAAATGGATAAACACCAAAACAGCCTAACTTTTGAAACTCGTTTTGACCTTGCGATTAAAGCATTTGAACATACCGCTCAATATGATTCTATGATTGCCAACTATTTCGGTCAGCTAGTAAAACCTTATCATATTGCAGAGGAAGAAGAGGCGAATGCGAAGTGCGGTCAATTCCCACGAACTTTAAACCTTAACTTCGTGCGTAAACAAACTATGCGTTACGGCGAAAACGCCCATCAAAATGCTGCTTTCTATGTTGATTTGAATGTGAAAGAAGCGAGCGTGGCTACGGCTAATCAACTGCAAGGTAAGGCATTATCTTACAATAATATTGCCGACACCGATGCTGCACTTGAATGCGTGAAAGAATTTGATGAGCCAGCTTGTGTTATCGTTAAACACGCTAATCCGTGTGGTGTGGCGTTAGGTAAGGATATTTTAGATGCTTATCATCGCGCTTACCAAACCGATCCAACCTCTGCATTTGGCGGAATTCTTGCTTTTAACCGTGAATTAGATGAAAAAACAGCAAATGAAATTGTGGAACGCCAATTCGTCGAAGTGATTATTGCACCGAAAGTTTCTGCTGAAGCGCAAGAAGTAATACAACGCAAGAAAAATGTCCGTTTGCTTGAATGTGGAGGATTGACCTCACGTTCTGAACGTTTAGATTTCAAACGTGTAAATGGTGGTTTATTAGTACAAGATGCTGATTTAGGTATGGTTGGTTTGGATGATTTAAAAGTGGTGAGTAAACGTCAGCCAACTGAACAAGAATTAAAAGACTTATTGTTCTGCTGGAAAGTGGCAAAATTTGTGAAATCTAATGCCATTGTTTACGCTAAAGATAATCAAACTGTTGGCATTGGTGCAGGTCAAATGAGCCGCGTATATTCTGCGAAGATTGCAGGTATCAAAGCGCAAGATGAAGGCTTAAAAGTGGCTGGTTGTGTAATGGCATCTGATGCTTTCTTCCCATTCCGTGATGGCATTGATGCAGCGGCGAAAGTGGGCATTCAATGTGTGATCCACCCAGGTGGTTCAATGCGTGATCAAGAAGTCATCGATGCCGCGGATGAACATAATATGGTCATGGTATTAACTGGGATGCGACATTTTAGACATTAATTTATCTAACTCTCCCCCTCTTTCGTAAAGAGGGGATTAAATTCAAAAAGATACTAGGATTATTATGAACATTCTTATCATCGGAAACGGCGGTCGTGAACACGCTCTGGCTTGGAAAGCTGCACAATCTCCACTTGTGGATAAAGTTTTTGTCGCACCAGGTAACGCTGGCACTGCATTGGAACACAAAGTAGAAAACGTGAATATTTCTGCGACAGATATTCCAGCCTTAGTGAAATTTGCTCAAGATAAACAAATTGGATTAACCATTGTTGGCCCTGAAGCTCCGTTAGTAGTTGGTGTTGTTGATACATTTCGCAAGGCAGGATTGAAAATTTTTGGCCCAACTCAAGCAGCGGCACAATTAGAAGGTTCAAAAGCATTTACTAAAGATTTTCTTGCTCGTCATAAAATTCCAACAGCGGAATATCAAAACTTTACCGAAGTCGAACCAGCATTGGCTTACTTGCGTGAGAAAGGCGCACCAATTGTCGTTAAAGCAGATGGTTTAGCTGCGGGTAAAGGCGTAATCGTTGCGATGACCTTGCAAGAGGCGGAAAACGCTGTGCATGATATGCTTTCTGGCAATGCCTTTGGCGAAGCGGGGAGCCAAGTAGTAATTGAAGAGTTTCTAGATGGCGAAGAAGCCAGTTTTATCGTAATGGTAGACGGTAAAAATGTTGAGCCTATGGCGACTAGCCAAGATCATAAACGTGTTGGCGAAAATGATACGGGATTAAATACAGGCGGTATGGGTGCGTATTCGCCTGCACCTGTGGTAACACCCGAAATTCATAGTCGCATTATGCGGGAAGTGATTTATCCGACGGTTAATGGCATGGCGGAAGAAGGCAATGTTTATACTGGCTTCCTGTATGCAGGATTAATGATTATGCCGAATGGTCAGCCGAAAGTGATCGAATTTAACTGTCGTTTTGGCGATCCGGAAACGCAACCAATAATGCTACGTCTCAAATCAGACCTTGTTGAACTCTGTCTTAAAGCCTGTGACGGCAAATTAGATGAAGTAACATCACAGTGGGATCAACAGGCTTCTTTAGGTATCGTATTGGCTGCAGAAGGATACCCAAAAGATTATCGCAAAGGCGATGAAATCAGCGGATTGCCTAAAAGTGCGGTCAAAAACGAGAAAGTTTTCTTAGCGGGTGTCGCAGAACAAGAAGGCAAGCTAGTAACAAACGGCGGTCGTGTACTTTGTGTAACTGCATTAGGCGAAAGCGTATTTGAGGCACAGCAGAAAGCGTTAAAATTGGCTGAGCAAATTCAATGGTCTGGGCGTTTTTATCGTCGAGATATTGGGTATAGGGCTGTTGAACGAGAGTTGCAAAAATAATTCATATCATTATGATGAATTAATTTCATTTAAGTAATGAAAATTTAGGAATGAAATTTTAATTAAGTTTTTATCCATAAACAGTTAAACTATCTGCCATAAATTACATAACAGGAGAACACAATGTTTACAAGAAATATGACTATCGCTGATTACGACCCGGTATTGTGGCAAGCGATCCAAGATGAAAATCGTCGTCAAGAAGAACATATCGAACTCATTGCATCTGAAAACTATGCTAGTCCGCGTGTGATGGAAGCTCAAGGTTCACAATTCACTAATAAATACGCTGAAGGCTATCCAGGTAAACGTTATTACGGTGGTTGTGAGTATGCAGACATTGTGGAGCAGTTAGCCATTGATCGTGCGAAAGAATTATTTGGTGCAGATTACGTGAATGTTCAACCGCACTCTGGTTCACAAGCAAACGCTGCAGTGTATGGTGCGTTGATTAATGCAGGCGATACTATTTTAGGTATGGATTTGGCTCACGGTGGTCACTTAACTCACGGTGCAAAAGTCAGTTTCTCTGGCAAGATTTATAACTCTGTGCTTTATGGAATCACTGCGGATGGCTTAATTGATTATGAAGATGTTCGTCAAAAAGCATTAGAATGTAAACCAAAACTTATCGTTGCTGGTTTCTCGGCTTATTCACAAGTTGTGGATTGGGCGAAAATGCGTGAAATCGCAGATGAAGTGGGTGCGTATTTATTTGTGGATATGGCACACGTTGCAGGTTTAATCGCAGCAGGTTTATACCCAAATCCACTTCCGCACGCACACGTTGTAACCACTACAACCCACAAAACCTTAGGCGGTCCACGTGGTGGTTTAATTCTTTCATCTTGTGGCAATGAAGAAATCTACAAAAAATTACAATCATCTGTATTCCCCGCAAATCAAGGTGGTCCATTAGTTCATATTATTGCGGCAAAAGCAGTTTGCTTTAAAGAAGCATTAGAGCCTCAATATAAAGAATACCAAGCAAATGTAATCAAAAATGCGAAAGCAATGGTTGATGTATTTAAACAACGTGATTATGACGTTGTATCAAATGGTACTGAAAACCACTTGTTCTTAGTAAGTTTCATTAAACAAGGATTAACAGGTAAAGCAGCTGATGCGGCATTAGGCAAAGCAAATATTACCGTGAACAAAAACGCTGTACCAAATGATCCGCAAAAACCATTTGTTACTTCAGGTATCCGTGTAGGCACACCATCTGTGACTCGCCGTGGTTTCAATGAAAATGATGTGCGTGAATTAGCTGGCTGGATGTGTGATGTTTTAGATGCTTTAGGCAAAGAAAATGAAGAACAAGTGATTGCTGAAACTAAAGAAAAAGTATTAGCAATTTGTAAACGTCTTCCAGTTTATCCGAAATGATTTATTTTCTTTCGTTGATTATATGGTTAGCGGCGATTAATATCGCCGCTTATTTTTTATGGGAAATTATATGACTTATATTGTTGGCTTAACTGGTGGCATTGGTAGTGGTAAAACAACGATTGCTAATTTATTTGCCGATCTTGACGTACCTCTAGTAGATGCGGATGTGGTTGCTAGAGAAGTCGTTGCGAAAGATTCCCCTTTATTGTCAAAAATTGTTGAACATTTTGGGGCTCAAATTTTAACGGAGCAAGGAGAACTTAATCGTGCAGCCTTACGAGAGCGAGTGTTCTGCAATGATGAAGAAAAACAGTGGTTAAATAATCTTTTACATCCCGCTATTCGTGAACGAATGAAACAACAACTTTCTGAACAAACTGCACCTTACACATTATTTGTCGTCCCTTTATTAATAGAAAATAAATTGACCGCACTTTGTGATCGTATTTTGGTAGTAGATGTGAGTCCACAAACTCAACTTGCTCGTTCAGCTCAACGAGATAACAATAATTTTGAGCAAATTCAACGAATTATAAATTCTCAAGTTTCTCAACAAGAGCGTTTGAAATGGGCGGATGATGTGATTAACAATGATGCTGATCTGGCTCAAAACTTACCGCACTTGCAGAAAAAGGTGCTAGAATTGCACCAGTTTTATTTACAACAAGCGGAAAATAAAAATGTCTGACGAAATTATTGAAGTACCTTGTCCGATTTGCCAGAAATCTGTGCCTTGGACAAATGAAAGTACTTTTCGACCTTTTTGTAGCAAACGTTGCCAGTTAATCGATCTTGGCGAATGGGCGGCTGAAGAAAAAGCGATTCCAAGTGATACTGCTGATTTTGCAATGGATCCAAATGTGAGTGACGAATGGAGCATTAAATAGAGATTAACCGATAGGAAACCCTATCGGTTAATTTTTATAAGTGCGGTGCTTTTTTGAGGATTTTTCCTAAAAATGCTATGCTAAACGTAATTTTATTATTCTAAAATGTAATTTTTATGCAACAAGATTATTTAAGCCAACAACGATTCTCCGATCTTCCTCTACATCCGATTGTACGAGATGCTTTGGCAAAAAAAGGCTTTGATTTTTGTACCCCAATTCAGGCTTTATCCTTGCCTATCAGTTTAAATGGACGCGATGTCGCAGGACAAGCTCAAACTGGTACAGGCAAGACAATGGCTTTTTTAACGGCTACTTTTCACCATCTTTTAACTCACCAAGATCCTAATCTGGAATATCCTCACCCAAGAGCTTTGATTTTAGCACCTACTCGAGAATTAGCGGTGCAGATTAGTAATGACGCAGAATTTCTTGCAAAAGCCTGTGGATTAAAAACCGCACTTGCCTATGGTGGCGATGGTTATGATAAACAACTACAAGCGATTGAGCGTGGCGTAGATATTTTGATTGGTACGACGGGGCGAGTCATTGATTATGTGAAACAAGGCGTAATTTGTTTAGATGAAATTCAAGTTGTCGTGCTAGATGAAGCGGATCGAATGTTCGATCTTGGATTTATCCGTGATATTCGTTATTTATTGCGTAAATGCCCCACTCCGCAAGTGCGTTTAACGATGTTATTTTCAGCGACGCTTTCTTATAAAGTGCGTGAATTAGCATTTGAAGATATGAATGATCCTGAATATATTGAAATAGAACCAGAACAAAAGACAGGACATCGCATTAAAGAAGAACTTTTTTATCCATCTAATCAGGATAAAATGGCACTTCTCTTAACCTTAATGGAAGATGAATGGCCTGAGCGTTGTATTGTATTTGCTAATACGAAACATCGTTGTGAAGAAATTTGGGGTTATTTGGCTGCTGATGGGCATCGTGTCGGCTTACTGACTGGCGATGTAGCACAGAAAAAACGTTTGTCCTTATTAAAACAATTTACTGATGGTAATTTAGATATTTTAGTAGCAACAGATGTGGCTGCTCGTGGCTTGCATATTTCTGATGTGACGCATGTTTTCAATTATGATTTACCCGATGATCGAGAAGATTATGTTCACCGAATTGGCCGTACTGGACGAGCAGGGGAAAGTGGTGTTTCTATTAGTTTCGCTTGCGAAGAATATGCGATGAATTTACCAGCAATTGAAGAATATATTGGCCATTCTATCCCAGTGAGCCAATATGAAACAGAAGCCTTGCTTGAACTGCCGAAACCATATCGTTTAAAACGTGCGGTGCGACCGCAAGGGCATACAAGACATCTTTCTTATCACACAAAATAGTGATATAATTTTTTTAGTCTCAATAATTAATAAGGAGATCATTGTGGCCATTTTAGTGACAGGTGGTGCCGGTTATATCGGTTCTCACACAGTTGTAGAATTATTAAATGCTGGCAAAGAGGTGGTGGTATTAGATAATCTTTGCAATTCATCGCCAAAATCCCTTGAACGCGTAAAACAAATTACGGGCAAAGACGCAAAGTTTTATGAAGGCGATATTTTAGATCGTACTTTGTTACAAAAAATTTTTGCAGAAAATGAGATTAGCTCTGTTATTCACTTTGCAGGGTTAAAAGCCGTAGGGGAAAGTGTTCAAAAGCCGACAGAATATTACATGAACAATGTCGCTGGCACCCTTGTATTAATTCAAGAAATGAAAAAAGCGGGTGTTTGGAACTTTGTGTTTAGCTCATCTGCAACGGTTTACGGTGATCCAAAAATTATTCCAATTACAGAAGATTGTGAAGTCGGCGGTACAACCAATCCTTATGGTACCTCTAAATATATGGTTGAGCAGATTTTACGCGATACAGCAAAAGCGGAACCAAAATTTAGCATGACCATCTTGCGTTATTTTAATCCAGTTGGGGCGCATGAAAGTGGCTTGATTGGTGAAGATCCAAATGGCATTCCAAATAATTTATTACCTTATATTAGCCAAGTTGCTATCGGTAAATTAGCACAACTTTCTGTATTTGGTAGTGATTATGACACTCACGATGGAACTGGGGTGCGTGATTATATTCATGTAGTGGATTTAGCCGTGGGACATTTAAAAGCGCTTCAACGTCATGAAAATGACTCTGGTTTACATATTTATAACCTTGGTACAGGTCATGGTTATTCCGTATTAGATATGGTAAAAGCCTTTGAAAAAGCCAACGATATTACAATTGCATATAAACTTGTAGAACGCCGCCCTGGCGATATTGCCACTTGTTATTCTGATCCAAGTTTAGCTGCAAAAGAGCTTGGTTGGGTGGCAGAACGTGGTCTTGAAAAAATGATGCAAGATACGTGGAACTGGCAGAAAAATAATCCCAAAGGGTACAGAGATTAATATTCTCTAATATTTGTTTTTCTTTTTTAGGAAGAAGAATGCTAAACATTGGGGGGAATGATTAAAAATCCCCTAATTTTTACAAAAATCCTTTAATTGAAAGGCGAAATTTCTAAAATACAACCAAAATTAACCGCACTTTATGTCAAATTCCCTTTCTTCCCAAATTTTTACACGCAAAATGTTGATTTGCGTATTCACAGGTTTTAATTCTGGTTTGCCATTATTTGTGTTATTGCAAATGTTGCCTGTTTGGCTGACGGATAAGCATCTCTCAATTGAGCTTATTGGTGCAGTAACTGGCGTGATGTTGCCTTATGGATTGAAATTTTTGTGGGCACCATTATTGGATCGTTATTTCCCGAGTTTTTTAGGGCGTCGTCGTAGCTGGATGCTGCTTTCACAAGTGGCATTATTGATTTTACTTTACATCATTAGCCTGTTTGATCCGCTCACACAACTGAGCGTGGTGGCAAATATTGCGTTGCTTATCGCCTTTTTTTCAGCCACACAAGATATCGTGTTGGATGCGTATCGTCGTGAGATTTTGAGTGATCATGAATTAGGTTTGGGAAACACTATTCATATTAATGCTTATCGAATTGCGGGATTAATTCCGGGTGGATTATCGCTCTATTTGGCGGCGATTTATCCTTGGGAAACTGTCTTTTTATGGACCGCACTTTGTATGTTAGCGGGCATCTTTATGACGTTATTTTTAGCAAAAGAGCCAAAAATAGACATGCAGCAAACTAATCAGCCGTTCTATCAAGCATTTTGGATTCCATTACAAGAATTTTTCCAGCGTAAGGGCGTTATTCAGGCTATCGGTTTTTTACTGTTTTTGTTTTTGTATAAGTTCGGGGATTCTTTTGCCACAACGCTACAAACCAAATTTATTTATGATATGGGGTTTAGCAAAGAGGATATAGCTATTGTTGTAAAAAGTACCGCACTTTGGTCAAGCATTTTATCTGGGCTTGCTGGTGGTGTGATAATAATAAAACTGGGTATTAACCGTGCATTGTGGCTATTTGGGCTTGTACAAATGGTAACAATTGGTGGGTTTATTTGGTTGTCTGCTTTCGGTCATTTTGATGTTATTACATCAGCCGAGTTATGGAAACTAGGTGTTGTGATTGCCGCAGAATATATCGGCGTTGGACTTGGCACCGCGGCTTTTGTGGCTTTTATGGCGCGTGAGAGTAATCCGCTTTATACTGCAACGCAACTTGCACTTTTTACAAGCCTTTCAGCTTTGCCTAGTAAAGTTTTAGGTATGCTTTCTGGTTATGTAGTGGGAGCAGTGGGGTATTATCAGTATTTTTGGTTTTGTTTATTTTTAGCGATTCCAGGCATGCTTTGTTTATTTTGGGTAGCACCTTGGAATCAACAAAATCATAAGACCAGCTTTGTATAAAAGTGCGGTAAAAATTATAAAAAATTTGACCACACTATTCTTTATCAGTATCTTAATCACGTTTTTTATTAATGGAGATTTTTATGAAAATTATTCTTTTAGGTGCGCCGGGTGCAGGTAAAGGCACTCAAGCACAATTTATTATGAACAAATTTGGTATCCCGCAAATTTCAACTGGCGATATGTTCCGTGCTGCAATCAAAGCGGGGACTGAATTGGGCAAACAAGCTAAAGCATTAATGGATGAAGGTAAATTAGTACCAGATGAATTAACCGTTGCGCTTGTAAAAGATCGTATTGCACAACCTGACTGCGCAAATGGTTTCTTGTTAGATGGTTTCCCTCGTACTATTCCACAAGCGGATGCACTGAAAGATTCAGGTGTTAAAATTGACTTTGTTTTAGAATTTGATGTGCCAGACGAAGTGATTGTTGAACGTATGAGCGGTCGTCGTGTACACCAAGCATCTGGTCGTTCTTACCACATCGTTTATAATCCACCCAAAGTGGAAGGTAAAGATGATGTAACTGGCGAAGATTTAATTATTCGTGCAGATGATAAACCAGAAACTGTATTAGATCGTTTAGCCGTATATCATAAACAAACTAGTCCATTAATTGATTATTACCAAGCAGAAGCGAAAGAGGGGAATACTCAATATTTCCGTTTAGATGGTACACAAAAAGTAGAAGAGGTTAGCCAAGAGTTAGATAAAATCTTAGGCTAAAAATAATCTAAAAATTAACCGCACTTTAGAAAATATAATTAGTCTGCACCTTAAAGGCTGAAGAAATCAGCGAATTAAAGTGCAGATTTTTTTATAAACTACCCAAATTTATAATAGGCTGATAAAAGTGCGGTATTTTTTCAGCCTATTTTTAGAAAATCACTTCTCGTCTTTGAAGCCTGACTCAACGCCACTCATATCAGGTAATTGGTGTGCAATACCTTTATGGCAGTCAATACAAGTTTTACCCTCAGTTTTCATTTTTTGGTGCATACGTGCTGCCACAGAACGTTGATCATTGAAATTCATTCGATCTACATTATGGCAATTACGACATTCTTTAGAATCGTTAGCTTTCATACGAGCCCATTCATTTTGAGCCATTTCTAAACGATGCGCATTGAATTTTTCTAAGGTATCCACTTTTCCAGTATAGTGAGCATATACTTCCTTAGCCGCTATAATTTTACGTTTCATTTTTGCACCAAATTCGTGTGGTACGTGACAATCTGGACAACTTGCCCCCACGCCAGTACGAGTTTGATAATGCACACTATGCAAATACTCTGGATAAACATCTTGCATATGGCAGCTTGCACAGAACTGTTCTGTGTTGGTTTTCTCTAAACCATAGTTAAAACCAACCCAAGAAAGAATACCGCCAATAGCCGATAAGATAATAATCGTACCAATTGCCATACGGCTTGGTTTTCTAAACCATTGCCAGAAACGCTTTAAGATATTTGGTTTTTTCTCAGACATATAGACCTCTTAAACTAGTTTCCGTAACCTTTCATCGGTTTAAAATCATTTGGAACAATTGGATCTACGTTTGATTGAGAAACGTGACATTGTAAACAGAAATAACGACGCGGAGAGGAGCTTGAACCTACTTTTCCATCACGATCCATAAAGTGAGTTGGGCTGATTCGAGTTGCACCACTCAAACGAGAATTTTCTGGGCTGTGACAATTTAAACATTGATTTACATTTTTTGTCACTTGATAATTTGCAACACTATGTGGAACCATTGGAGGCTGGTTTACATAGTTCAATGCGGGTAATTCGCTTTGACGCGGTGGATTGTGAAATGCGGGTGCAATATTTTCAGCCGCTTGAGTTAAATCTTTTCCCACTGCTGGTGCATCAGATGCCATCAGTGAGCCAGCAAAAAGTGCGGTAAATAATCCCGCTAAAATTTTAGATACCTGTTTAGTCATATTAATCACTCCCCTGAATGATCGAATCTGGTCGAAAATTTAAAAACTTTTTCAGCGCAAACGTCAATACAACGTCCGCAGCTGATGCAATCTTTGGAAAGCACGAGTAGGCTTTCGTCTTTTTTTCCGTGTAAAGGCGAACGTAACACTTGGGCTTCGGGACAAACATTGTAGCAATCCATACAATTATCGCATTTAGCACGATCAATCACTTTAATACGGATTAAACTTTTTGCACCAATCACACCATAAGCAGCACCAATTGGGCAAAGATGTCCACACCAGCCATGTTCTGCAATCAATAAATCAAAAAGAAAAATAACAAGTAATAGCCAGCCTGTTGCACCAAAACCAAACACAAAGGCGCGGCCAAGAGCAGCCACTGGATTAACCCACTCCCAAAGCAACATTCCGCTTACGCAGCTGCCTAGTAAAATAAGCACAAGAATGCCATAACGTAAACTACGCGAAATTTTTGCTGTTTGGCGAATGCCTAACTTACGGCGAAGCCACGCAGCACAGTCAGTTACAACATTTAGCGGACATACCCAACCACAAAACACTTTACTACCAAGTACTGCGTAAAATAACACAATAATCGCTGCACCAATCAAAGTGAGAGCATCTGGTAAATGTCTTGCAGCCAAGCTTTCAGCGGTAATTAAAGGGTCACTTAATGGAATAGTATCGAGCAATAAGCTTCCACTATAATTACCTTTTAAAATCCATACGCCAAAATAAGGCCCGCTTAAAAACATGGCAAGAATGCTGAGTTGGCTTAATCGACGCCAAAACAAAAAGCGGTTTGCATACCACCAGCCCCATTTTTCTCGAGCCTCTTTCCCTGCAAATTTTGGTGCATTTGCCATTATTTGCCACTCCCTAAAATAGGCGCAAGCACGGGTTCTGCTGGTTCAGGCATTACTGTAGCTCCCTCTGGCGTTCGAGTTGGCAACGAAATCATATCTTTAGGCGCAAGAGAATGACCCGCTTTCGCTTTTTCTTCCCAGCCTAAACGATAATGTTTACCTAACATACCTTTTGCCAGATTCATTGGTAAAATTTTAATCGCTGCTTCTTCTAACACACAAGCTTGCTCACATTTTCCACATCCCGTACAAGCATCAGAATGTACTGTTGGAATAAATAACGCGTGCTTATCAGAACGTGGATTATGTTGTTTTTCCAATGTAATCGCTTTATCGATTAATGGACAAACCCGATAACAAACATCGCAACGTAATCCTTGATAATTTAAGCAAGTTTCGTGATCTAACAGTACTGACAGCCCCATACGCGATTCATTAATATCTGTTGCTTGACGATCTAATGCACCACTAGGACAGGCTTTTGCACAAGGAATATCGGGACACATTTCGCAAGGTTTATCACGCGCAATAAAATACGGCGTTCCCGCTTCTACTGGCGATAATAAAGATGCTAAATGCAGCATGTCATAAGGACAGGCTTGAACACATTGTCCACAACGAATACAAGCGGCAGAAAACGCTTTTGCATCTTGCAAAGCAAAGGGCGGACGTAATGGCACACCTTCTCGCGCAAGACTTTGATTTTGCTGCAATCCCAACAAAATCCCAACGCCAGCTAAACCACCCGCAGTACGGGTTGCTTCTTTGAGAAATTTTCTACGTTCAGGATTGAGAGCGGGTTTCTTCATTTTCTTTTTAAATTTTAACCGCACTTTCATCTTCCTCTTTTATTGGTGAGAGAAAATAAAGTGCGGTTGATTTTTACATCGTTTTTACGCAGCCTTTTCCACTTTTACCGCACATTTTTTGAAGTCGGTTTCTTTTGAAATTGGGTCTGTCGCATCTAGGGTTAAGCTATTTGCAAGCTGACCTGCATCAAAGAAAGTGGTAAATACTAAGCCACGAGGTGGTTTATTACGTCCGCGAGTATCCAAGTAAGAAATCATTTCGCCTCGACGAGATGAAATCTTAATTTTATCGCCGTGACGTAAACCACGTGCTTGTGCATCTAATGGGTGCATCCATACTAAATTATTTGGAAATGCGCGATGCAATTCTGGTACACGGCGTGTCATTGTACCCGTATGCCAATGTTCAAGAACACGACCCGTCGATAACCATAAATCGTATTCATTATCGGGTGACTCAGCTGGTGGTTCATAAGGCACCGCAAGAATAATCGCTTTCTTATCAGGATAACCATAGAAAGCCACACCTTCCCCTTCTTTAACATACGGATCATAGCCTTCACGGTAACGCCACAAGGTTTCTTTACCTTCTACAACTGGCCAGCGTAAACCACGTGCTTTATGATACATATCAAATGGAGCTAAATCGTGACCGTGACCACGACCAAATTCAGCGTATTCTTCAAATAAACCTTTGTGAACGTAGTAACCAAAATATTCTGATTCGTCGTTTAATTGACCTTCAGCAAGTTCGCTCAATGGGAATTTATCTACTTGACCATTTTTGAAAAGCACTTCATATAAAGTTTTACCTCTATATTCAGGCATTTGTGCAAGTAAGTCTTCTGTCCACATTTCATCAGTCGTAAAGTATTTTGCGAACTCCATTAATTGCCATAAGTCTGATTTTGCTTCGCCTGGTGCTTTGACTTGCTGACGCCAGAATTGAGTACGACGTTCTGCATTACCGTAAGCCCCCTCTTTTTCTACCCACATTGCCGTTGGAAGAATTAAGTCAGCGGAAAGTGCGGATACAGTTGGGTAAGGATCTGAAACAATCACGAAGTTGCCTTCTTTACGCCAGCCTGGCAAACGCTCTTGATTAATGTTTGGCCCTGCTTGCATATTATTGTTACACATTTGCCATAACACATTCATTTTGCCATCATTCATTGCACGGTCTTGTGCAATTGTGTGTAGCCCCACTTTTTCAGAAACCGTCCCCTTTGGTAATTTCCAAATACGTTCAGCAATTTCACGGTGTTTAGGATTAGTTACCACTAAGTCGGCAGGTAAACGATGAGGGAATGAACCTACTTCACGCGCTGTACCACAAGCAGAAGGCTGACCAGTTAATGAAAATGGCCCACAACCCGGAATTGAAATTTTTCCAGTAAGTAAATGAATATTGTAGATTAATTGGTTTACCCACACACCACGTGTATGTTGGTTAAAGCCCATTGTCCAGTAGGAAACCACTTTCTTCGTTGGATCGGCATAAAGTTTCGCTAAAGTTTCTAACTGAACTTTATCTAACCCAGACATTTTCGACACTTTTTCCACAGTATATTCTGAGACAAGTTGCTTTAATTCTTCAAAAGAAGAATCGTGCATTTTCCCAGCTGTTTTATGATTCGTGTCTTTTTCTAACGGATGCTCTGGACGCAAACCATAGCCAATATTCGTTTCTCCACGTTTAAATTTTGTATGTTTATTAACAAAATCCCAATTAATCGCATTATTTTGAATAAGATAATTGATGATATAGTTCATAATCGCCAAATCAGTTTGCGGTGTAAATATCAAACCGTGATCGGCAAGTTCAAAACTACGATGTTCGTAAGTCGAAAGAACAGTGACACGAACATCAGGATTGGAGATACGGCGATCAGTAATGCGCGACCACAAAATTGGGTGCATTTCCGCCATATTTGATCCCCAAAGCACGAAAGCGTCTGCCTGTTCAATATCATCATAACAGCCCATTGGTTCATCCATACCGAAAGTACGCATAAATGCAACAGCTGCAGACGCCATACAGTGACGCGCATTTGGGTCTACGTTGTTAGAACGGAAACCTGCTTTCCAAAGTTTGTTCTTCGCATAACCCTCCCAAATGGTTGATTGTCCAGAAGTGAACATACCCACTGCATTTTGCCCGTTCTTTTTAAACGCTTCTTTGAATTTCTCAGCCATTGTTTTGAACGCAAAATCCCAAGAAACTGGCGCAAAATCGCCGTTCTTATCAAATTTTCCGTTTGTCATACGTAAAAGCGGCTGCGTTAAACGATCTTTACCGTACATAATTTTCGGTAAGAAATAGCCTTTAATACAGTTTAAACCACGGTTTACTTCTGCATCAGGATCGCCTTGAGATGCCACAACACGCCCATCTTTAGTCCCAACCAGCACAGCACAACCAGTACCACAGAAACGACATACGCCTTTATCCCATTTAATTTCGGATTCGGCTGCGACCACATTTTTTACTGGGATGGTTAGCCCCGCTGCCGTTGCGGCTGCCATAGCCGCATTGGCTTTCATAAAGTCTCGACGACTTAAATTCATCGCGTTTTCCCCCACGTTAAACGTTTGATTTTAAAATTATTTATTTTGTTCATCTTGCTCGTGATACACCAACGATACATTAATCACACCGTCGATATCTTTCACACTTTCCATTTTTTCAAGCAAGAGATGCTGATCGTGCGATTGCATTACCACCACAAATTTCCCAAGTTTTTCATCAAAAGTCGGAATTTCAGTATGCTCAATCGCTAAAAGTGCGGTTTGAATTGCTGATAATTTTTTTGGATTACCTTGCACGATCAATCCAACAACGTGCCAATCTCCCGCATTTTCTGATATTAAATTTGTATTATTCATTTTGTTTTAGATCGTTCATTGTTATTGCATTCACAGGGCAACCTTGCACACAAGCCCCACAGCCATTACAAGCATCGAAATTAACTAAAGGTTGTGCTACGCCACCCATTTGTAATTTGAAACGAATCGCATTAGCTGGACAATTATCTTGGCAAGTTCGGCATTCAATACGGTGTAAAGTTAAACAAGCTACGCCAATGTCGATTTTATGTGACCAAGGCAACTGCTCACGAGGATGAAAAATAGGCTGTTTACAAGCATCTGCACATTTTCCACAAAAAGTACATTCGCCATTATCAAAACGAACTTCAGGAAAGCCAGCATCGCCCTTTACCAAAATATTGGTTTCACAGACAGAAAGACAATCGCCACAGCGTGTACATTGCTCCACAAAAATAGAATTTTCCACAGACCAAGGCGGTCTAATACCCACAAAATTCTGTTTTTGATTATTTTCTAAACAGCTCAATGTTGAAAATCTACCGCGTAAAAATTGTCTGCGAGGTAAATTTTCAACGGTCATTGTCTTTAAAATATTTCTAAATGCTTCTGTAGAAGACGGATTATGTGTTTACGATAAATGAATGAAAACAACCCAAAATAGGTAGTTTGTCAATTATTTGAACTTTATTTGTTATAGATCAAAAAATCTAAGGTTTAATGAATTTTGCAAGGCATTAAAACAATACAGCATAGCGATTTATGCTATGCTGCTTTCAATTTAGATTATTCTGCTTTTGCTGGATATTCCCACCAAATGTCAAATAATTCACTTATTTCAATTTGTTGCAAACCATTTGTTTCTAACCATTTTTTCACAGTTTCACGATGGCTTTCATCGCATTTGCCAATTTTTTCTAGGCAAACTAAACCTTCCCAATGTAAATAACCGCTACCTTCGTAAGCTAGACCATTTGGTTGAATCACTTCGTTAATAAAACGATCAACGATTTCATCTACCGTTTCAATCGAAGTACCTTCTGCAAATTGGAAATTGACAAGAAAACCAAGCTCTTGAAATTCCGCAAGATGAAGTTTTTTGCGTTGGCGTTGATTGTAAGATTTAGACATTGTATTTCTCCTATTAAGGTTATATTCAAACGCGTATTTTATATTAAATTCATAAATTAGGTATTGGGTTTAGTTAAAATCCGCTTATTTCTTCACAAAGTATAAATGCTAAATATTGAGCCTAAATTTGTGGTCTTTAGCCTCAAAATTAGGCATTTCTTTTGTTATTTCGTGGGCTTACGCCCACCCTACGAGAAATATTATTATAGTTGTTTATGAAAATTTTGTGGTAGGGTGGGCGTAAGCCCACGCATTATTTAAAACCAGCTTATTTCTTCACAAAATATAAATCCCAAACACCGTGTCCAAGTCTGTGGCCTCTGGCTTCAAATTTAGTTAAAGGTCTAAAATCTGGTCTTGGAATATAATCGCCATTTTTCGAGGTATTCACTAAATCGGTATTCGTGCTTAATACTTCTAGCATTTGCTCTGCATAATTTTCCCAGTCTGTTGCCATATGGATAAAACCATTTCCACCTAATTTTTGTACAACTTGTGTCACAAAGTGCGGTTGAACAATACGACGTTTATGATGCTTTGCTTTATGCCAAGGATCGGGGAAAAATAATTGCAAACCGCCAAGTGCACCATCTGCAATACTGTCTCGTAAAATTTCCGTTGCATCGTGGCAAATCACGCGTAAATTCGTGACGCCTTTTTCCACTGCATAAGCAATACAAGCACCAACGCCTGGAGTATGAACTTCAATGCCAAGGTAATTTTTGTCGGGATTAGAAAAAGCCATATCCACGAGCGATTTTCCCATTCCAAAGCCAATTTCTAATACAACTGGATTATCATTGCCATAAATCTTCGCAAAATCAAAAGGTTCCGTTTGATAATCTAAACCAAGTGTTCCCCAGTTATCATTCATCATATTTCTTTGAAATTCGCTCAAACGACCAGTGCGGAGAACAAAACTACGGACTTTGCGTTTATAGCGGCCATCTTCGGTAAATTCTGCGGTTTCAACGGTTTTACGTTTTTGATCAGCAAAAGTTTGTGTCATAAAAATCTTGTTCGTGAAAAAAATTGGCGGCGATTATACCAATTTTTCTCGTATAATAGGGCAAATTTTTTCCCAAGGTTGATTATGAAAATTGTCCGAGTGGCACTGGCTGTGCCGCTTCCTCGTTTATTTGATTATCTCGTCCCCGATGATGTTTCATTACAAATCGGTATGCGTATTCTTGTGCCTTTTGGTACGCAAAAACGCATCGCCATTGTGGTTGATTTTCCGACAAAATCGGACGTGCCAGAGGATAAGCTCAAAGCCATTCTTCAACCATTAGATTTAGCACCAATCTTTACCCCTATTTATTGGAATTGGCTGCATTGGGCAGCAAATTATTATCAAGCAGGATTAGGCGATGTGTTATTTCAAGCCTTGCCTGTAAAATTACGTAACGGCGAAAGTGCGGTGAAAAATGACCGCACTTTTTGGCGAATTACAGATGCGGGGAAAAATGCCCTTGAACAAGGCGAATTAAAACGCTCGAAAAAGCAAGCTGAAGCCCTCCAATACTTATCTGAAACTGATCTTGAAAAAGGCAATAATAATTTTTCCTCTGCCATTTGGTCAGCCTTAAAAGCCAAAGGGTTCATTGAGGAAATGACTATCCAAACAAAGCCCCTAAGCTGGCAACAAAGCTTAGGCGATAACCCAATTGTCAATGCTGAAAATCGTTTAACCTTAAATAAGCAACAAGCCTTATCGTTTAGTCAATTGCGCTTTCATTCTGGTTTCAACGTATGGCTGCTCGATGGGGTGACAGGTTCAGGCAAAACAGAAATTTATCTGCAATATATTGAAGAAATTTTAAAATCGGGTAAACAAATATTGGTGCTTGTACCCGAAATCGGACTAACACCTCAAACGGTGCAACGTTTTAAAGCACGTTTTAATGTAGAAATTGATGTACTGCATTCTAATTTAACCGATACGCAACGGCTTTATGTATGGGATCGCGCCCGCTCTGGACAAAATGCCATTGTGATTGGCACGAGATCGGCATTGTTCACGCAATTTTCTAATCTTGGTGCAATTATTTTGGACGAAGAACACGACTCGTCTTACAAACAGCAAGACAGTTGGCGTTACCATGCGCGAGACTTAGCGATTGTACTGGCTCAAAAACTAAATATTGCGGTATTAATGGGCTCCGCCACGCCAAGTTTAGAAAGTATTAATAATGTACAAAACGGCAAATACCAACATTTAGTTTTATCAAAAAGAGCGGGAAATTCTACCGCACTTCGTCATTTCGTTATTGATTTGAAAAATCAAAACATACAAAACGGGCTTTCAAAACCCTTATTGGAACGAATGAAAGCCCACCTTGAAAAAGGCAATCAAGTGTTGCTTTTCTTAAATCGTCGTGGCTTTGCGCCCGTATTGCTTTGCCACGAATGTGGTTGGATCGCCCAATGCCCTCATTGTGAAAAACCTTATACCTATCATCAACATCAAAATGTATTGCGTTGTCATCATTGTGGCACTCAGAAAACTATTCCTCGTCAATGTGGCGATTGCGGTTCTACCCATTTAGTCACCACAGGTCTCGGCACGGAACAATTAGAAGAAACCTTGAAAACGCTATTTCCTCATTATTCTGTAGCACGAATCGACCGCGATAGTACTTCGCGTAAAGGAAAATTGGAAGGTTATTTAGAAGATATTCAACAAGGCAAAAGCCAAATTTTGATTGGCACACAAATGCTTGCGAAAGGGCATCATTTTCCGAATGTTACCCTCGTTGCCTTAGTGAATGTAGATAGTGCATTATTTTCACTGGATTTTCGTGCAGAAGAACGTTTAGCTCAACTTTATATTCAAGTTGCTGGACGTGCTGGACGTGCCGATAAACAAGGCGAAGTCGTGCTACAAACACATTATCCCGATCATCCTTTGCTTACCACCTTATTGGCAAATGGTTATCAAGCTTTTGCCAAAGAAACCTTACAATTACGCCATTCAATGGGATTACCCCCTTTCACTTTTCAGGCGTTATTCAAAGCACAGGCTAGACATTCTGAGCTTGCAGAAAATTGCTTAAGCCAGATTGCAGATTTTTTTCAATCAAAGCAAATCGCGGGATTACAAATGCTTGGTCCAATGCCTGCACCGTTCAGCAAAAAAGCAGGGCAATATCGCTGGCAGTTATTATTGCAGCATCCGTCAAGAATGACGTTGCAAAAAGCATTGAGAGAATATCAACAAGCCGAACTTGAAAAAAACAGCCAAGTGCGGTTAATTTTGGACGTTGATCCGCAAGACTTATCATAAAAAATGCGGTGAAAATTCACCGCACTTTTATCTCTAAAATCTATTTGAAATCTTCGACATCCCCCAATAGACAGGCATATTTCGCTGTATTGGGACTGGACTCCAAGGCAATTTTTAATGCCATCGTCAAAGGAACAGACAGTAGCATTCCCACTGTTCCAAGTAACCATCCCCAAAACAATAATGAAAGGAACACCACTAAGGTTGAAAGCCCTAATCGTTGTCCCATCATTTTAGGCTCAATAATGTTACCGACAACCATATTGATCGCAATAACACCAATTGCCACGCCAAAGCCAATGCCAAAACCGTTCAGTAATAAGGCTTGCACAATAATCGGAATAGCTGCAATGATAGAACCTATATTGGGAATATAATTCAGCAAGAAACTCAAGGTTGCCCACAAAATGGCATATTGAACGCCACAGGCTTCCAACAAAATAAATACCCCAACACCAGTCAGTAAGCTCGTGATGCTTTTAATTCCAAGATAACCAATTACGCCTTGCAAAACTCGGTCAATATGACGTTCTTCTTTGACTGCATCATAATGTGTTGAGCTAATCACCATAGCAAATTTATGTTTCATCGTTGGCGCTTCAGCAAGCATAAAAATCACGACTAACACTAAAACAAACACATTACTCACCACACCAGAGAAATTCAGCAATACTCGGCTCACAAAATTCATAATGATGCTTGGGTCAAAATTTTCTTGGATGGTTTCACGCGAAAGCGTGAAAGGCAAATTGAAACGTTGCGATAAAGCAGTCAAATCATTTATGCGTTGTGAAAGCAAAATTTTATATTGTGGAATAGATTGGGTAAATTCTCTTGCTGTGCTGTTAATCAACCCGACTAAGAAGAAAAATACCAAAGAAATCAAGACGAAAAGTAAAGTAATGGCTAACCAATGCGGGACGTGGCGTTGGGTCATCGCCTTAATTATCGGCGAACAAATTATCGCAATAAATAGCGATAGTAAAAATGGCACCACAATTTCTGCCGCCAATTTTACGCCAGCTAAGATAATAATTACCGCAGCGATGCCAAGCAAAGTGCGGTGTAAATTTAAATTATTTTGCACTAAATCGCATCCTCGTTTTCTTCGCCCGTGCGAATGCGGATCGCTCGCTCAACGTTATAAACAAAAATTTTGCCGTCACCGATTTTGCCTGTTTGTGCCGTTTCAATAATTGCTTCAATACATTGATCCACAAGCTCATCAGGAACCACTACTTCCAATTTCACTTTCGGCAGAAAATCCACCATATATTCCGCACCACGATAAAGTTCTGTATGACCTTTTTGGCGACCAAATCCACGTACTTCCGTGATTGTCATACCTGAAATACCCATATCTGAAAGGCTTTCTCGAACATCATCTAATTTAAAGGGTTTGATCATTGCTTCGATTTTTTTCATGCTATTTCTCCAGATTTTCACGTCTTGCTGATTTAGGACGGAAACTTTCAATGATTTCAGGCTTGGTATCAATATATAAGCCGTTAATCAGTTGCAAACAATAAGGCACAGCACTGAAAATACCTTTTACAAGCACATTTCCCTCTTTATCTTTCACGCCCTCTAAGGTTTCTTTAATCGCTTTAGGCTGACCCGGAAGATTTAAAATCAGACTTTCCTTACGAATCACGCCCACTTGGCGGGATAAAATTGCGGTAGACACAAAATGCAAACTCACTTGACGCATTTGTTCGCCAAAACCCGGCATTTCTCGATCCGCTACCGCAAGGGTTGCATCAGGCGTTACATCGCGTTTTGCTGGCCCTGTTCCACCAGTTGTCAGCACTAAATGACAACCTTGTTCATCCACCAGTTCTTTTAATGTTTGTTCAATAACTGGCTGTTCATCGGGAATTAATCTTGTTTCCAAATGGAAAGGATCGACAAGCGCTTGTTCTAACCAAGCCTGTAATTCTGGGATACCTTGATCTTGATATACGCCTGCTGATGCACGATCTGAAACAGACACAAGACCAATTTTTAAAAGTGCGGTCATATTTTTCCTTATTTTTATAAATGATTTTGACGTGATTGAATAAATCAAAAATGCGGTAAAAACTTACCGCACTTTTGAAGGGCTAGAAGAATAAAATTCCGCCCCAAACGATACCGACAATACAAAGGGCAATAAATACCGATGCAGAACCTTGATCTTTCGCACGCCCTGAAAGTTCGTGGCGTTCTGTACCAACGCGATCAACGACAGCTTCCACCGCACTGTTTAAAAGTTCTAACGCCATCACAAGCAAAACAGAAGAAATCATCGAGATAATTTCAATTTTTGTTTCGCCTAAAAAGAAAGCAAGAGGAATTAAAATGCAGGCAAGAAAACACTCTTGGCGAAAGGCCGTTTCATTCTTAAACGCACTTTTTAAGCCTTGTAATGAATATTTAGTGGAATTGATTAAATGAGTTAGCCCCGTTGTTTTATACATAAACTTTCCTATTTTTATAAACGTTTGGCTTCGATAACATCATCTAATTTTGCTAATCGAGCCAATATTTTACTTAAACTTTCAACATTATGGAGTTCAATTTCCATATCAATGGTAGCAAGCTGTTTTTTGGTATCAGCACGGCTTGAGACCCCTAATACGCTAATTTTTTCATTTGCCAGAACCGTCGTAATATCACGCAATAAGCCATTGCGATCCCCTGCCACAATACGGATATTAATATGGAAACCACTTGCATAATTTTCGCCCCAAATAGATTCCACCACGCGTTCTGGATGAGCCACTTGTAAATCTAAGAATTGTTCACAATCCGCTCGGTGAATAGAAATACCACGCCCCATTGTGATATAACCAACAATCGCATCACCGGGAATAGGCTGGCAGCAACGTGCAATATGATGCATAAGATTGCCTACTCCTTCCACAATCACATAGCCATTGTTCTTTTCAGATTTCTGCTGAGAATTTACCGCACTTTTATTAGCAACGTGACGCAGAATTTCCTGATCCGCTTCTTCAGCAGTCACTTTAATCAATTTACTTTGTAAGAAATTGATTAAGTTATTTAAACGAATATCGCCACTGCCAATACCTGCATAAAGATCGTCTAAATTTTTCAAGTTATAGCGTGGCAATGCATAAGGTTCTATTTGCTTAATACTTAAATTTAAACGCGCGAGTTCATTATCGAGTAATTCTTTTCCTGCTGGAATATTTTTATCGCGATCTTGTTTTTTAAACCACGCTTGGATTTTGGCACGAGATTTTGACGTATGGGTAAATCCTAAATTTGGGTTTAGCCAGTCACGGCTCGGGTTAGGATTTTTCTGGGTAATAATATCGATTTGATCGCCCATTTGTAGCTGATAGGTAAATGGCACAATACGCCCCGCCACTTTTGTCCCGATGCAGCGATGACCAATTTCACTATGAATGGCATAAGCAAAATCTAATGGCGTAGATCCCGTTGGCAAATCCACCACTTCGCCTTTCGGCGTAAACACATACACGCGGTCATCAAACACTTGGCTACGCAATTCTGCCATCACTTCGCCTGAATCCGTAATATCATCTTGCCAAGCTAGCAATTTACGCAACCATGCAATTTTTTCTTCGTAGGCAGACATACTGCCTGTATTGCCCTCTTTATATTTCCAGTGTGCAGCCACACCCAACTCTGCATCATCATGCATTTGTTGAGTTCGAATTTGCACTTCAATTGGCTTGCCACCTTTACCTAAAACAACAGTATGAATAGATTGATAACCGTTCGGTTTCGGGTTCGCGACATAATCGTCAAATTCTTTGGGTAAGTGTTTAAATTGAGTATGAACAATCCCAAGTGCGGTATAACAATCTTGCAATTTTTGCACGATAATTCTGACCGCTCTTACATCATATAAACCGCTAAACTCAAGATGCTTTTTCTGCATTTTTCGCCAAATGCTGTAAATATGTTTCGGACGACCATAAACTTCCACTTGCTCAATATTTTCACGTAAATAACCGCTCAACTCACTGACGAAATCAGCAATATAATGTTCACGATCAAGACGACGTTCCTGCAATAATTTAGCAATAACGCGATATTGTTCAGGATGGAGATAACGGAAGCAGTAATCTTCTAACTCCCATTTCAACTGACCAATCCCAAGACGATCGGCAAGTGGGGCATAAATATAAGAACATTCTTTGGCAGCAAGGACTTTGTCTTCTTCAGCGCAACGATGCTCTGCATCACGCAAGAAAGTAATGCGTTCAGCAAGTTTAATGATTACGCAGCGGAAATCGTCCACCATTGCCAACAACATACGGCGAACATTATCCACTTGTAACGCATTAGCGGAATGGCTGGCATTGAGTTGGCGAATATTATCCATTTCCAACACGCCTTTAAGCAATTTAGTGATTTTCGCACCAAACTTTTCTTTTAGACTTTCCCAGTCTGTTAATTTATTTGCAACCACAGGAAACAGCATTGCAGTAAGCAATGTTTCCGCATCCATATTAAGTTCGTGCAAAATTTCTACCATTTCCACGCCAGACTGCAGTATCAAGGTCGCATTCTTCATTTCATCAGGATAGATATTCATTAAATCACGTACGTAATACCACGCATCGATCAAACTTTTTTCTGTTTGTTCTGCCAGTTTTAAGCCAGCACACCATTGTTCAATCACAAAATCCTGCGGATTTAACAAATGAGAACCACGAACAGCAACCATAACACCCCCTTGTTAATGAAAAGAAAGTCGCTTCCTGCCACTTTTATTTTGGGTTGAGATTGTACCGAATAACCGAGTTATTTTGTAGTGAATAAGGTTATTGATTCCAAATGCCCTGTGTGCGGAAACATATCTATTACTGAGCTTTTTTCAATCTTGTAGCCAAAATCACGTAAAATTTCCGCATCACGCACCAATGTTGTGGGATTACAAGACACATATAAAATTTTCTCTGCTTTCAACTCGCACAACGCATTTAACGCAAAAGCTGCGCCGCTGCGTGGAGGATCAAGCAAAATTTTATTGAACGACTGATTAGCCCAAGGTTGTTCAACAAAGGATTGGTCAAGATCCGCTTGGAAAAATTCAATATTTTTGATTTGGTTTCTTGTGGCATTTTGTGCCGCTTTTTGCACCATTTCAAAAACGCCTTCAATTCCTACCGCACTTTTTACGCGTTTGGCAAGAGGCAGCGTAAAATTTCCCATACCGCAAAATAAATCTAGCACACAATCTTGTTGGCTCAATTCAAGCCAATCCAAGGCTGTATTCACCATACGTTCATTTAATGCACGATTTACTTGGATAAAATCACGAATATCAAAATGTAATTTTATGCCATCAGAAAATTGATAATAAGGTGCATCGCCATAGTTTTGTTCAATGCCTTTGTCGCTTTGTAAAAACAGCATTAACTTTTTTTGTTCAGCAAATTTGAGCAATAAAGTGCGGTCAATTTCCGCAAGGTTTTTAGTGTAACGTAACAACATTGCGACTCCATTATCGGCAGCCACAAGTTCAATATGCCCCAACTGTTTCGGTGCAGAAAATTGTCCTAAAAGTGCGGTTAATTTAGGCAGTAAACAATTAATTGCAGGTTCAGCCACTTCGCAAGATTGAACGGGTATTAAATCGTTAGCATTTTTCTGACGAAATCCCATGTCGATTTGTTTTGTGTTTGGATTAAACCATAAACTCAAACGCACACGACGACGATACGCCCAAGCGTCGCCACAAATCATAGGTTGGAATGAAATCGGTTCTGACTGTAATTTGCTTAATCGTTTAAACAATGCAGATTCTTTCGCTTTTCTCTGCATTTCAATAGGAATATGCTGCCCTTGGCAACCACCACAACGCATAAAATGAGCACATTTTGGTGCTAAACGTTCAGGGCTTTTTACTCGCCATTTTTTTGCAATGGCGTGTCCATATTGGCGTTTATCTTCCAAAATACGACATTCCACTTTTTCGTACGGAAGTGCATTTTCAATAAACCAAGTTTTACCATTAATTTTCGCCACGCCTAAACCTTGATAATCTAAATCAAGAATATCCGCCGTAATGGTTTGAACATTTTTTGTTTTTTGCTTTGGGGTATAAAGAAGAACCATTATTTTAAAAGTAAAATATTTTGAGTGAATAACTCTCGGCTTTTTAGCGGTTTATCGCCAAGATAAGGTTTCAGTGCAATACGAGTAAAACGTTTTGCCGCTTGACGTACCGCATCATCAGAAAAATCGAGGGCTTCAAAGGCTAACAAATCTCTTCCGTAAAAGGTGAGATTATCTTTCACTAAAGACGCGATGAAACCTTTTTCCTCACGATAACGATATGTCATTGTGCAATCGACAGGCTCGCCAGAACCTGCACAATGCAGAAAATCCACGCCGTAACCAAGAATTTGTAAAAGTTGAAATTCAAAAAGACGCAACGTTGGCTCAACGTTGCTTTCCGTTGCCAAGCCTGTTAAGCATTTTAAATAATGTTGAAATAGCGCAGGATTTGGCGTTTCAGACTCAATAACACGAGTGAGTAATTCATTTACATAAAAGCCACTATAAAGAGCGATTTGTTGTAAAGGAAGTGTAATTGCGGCAGGTTCAGCTTTGGTAAGGGTTTTCAATGCGCTTTTTCCCGTCCAACGCAACAATAAAGGTGTGAAAGGTTGCAAGACCGACTTCCAAGATGAACGCTTTGCACGCGCCCCTTTTGCAATGACTGTTAAACGCCCACTTTCTTCAGTGAATAAATCCACCAATAAGCTCGTTTCACTGTAAGGGCGGCGATGCAAAACAAAACCACGTTGAAGTTCGCTTTGCACGATTATTGTCCAGATAAGCGTTCACTTGTTTGTGACACACATTGCACCGCTAAAATTTCGCCAAGATTTGTTTTTAGCGTACTAAAATCGTCACGCTCTTGCCACATCCAACGAATATTGGCGTAATTTTTACCACGTTCAGAAATCATTAAGGTTAGTTTTTCTGATACGCCTTGAAAAGTGACAGTGACATAATGCAAATTTTTTTTGTATTTTTTATGCGTAGCGTGTACAACACGAACAACTTTATCATCTTGACATAAATATCGGTCAGCTTCGCCTTTTTGTAAGGCTTTATCCACTTTTTCTACTTGCATTTTTTGCGCTTGGGGCGTTGTCACATTCGTATTTTGCGTACAGCCAGCCAGCAAAAGTGCGGTAAAAATAAGAGATGTTTTTTTCAACATAAATCCTACCTTGAGAAAAGAACTTAAAAAGAAAAAAGGCGATTACTCGCCCAAAAAATTATTTTTTATATTGATAAGAACCATCAGACTGACGAACAAAACGTGCACCATTGGATAAACGCATTTCATTTACTCGCCCTTGATTATTCACAGATACCGTTACTTTATCGCCAGATTTAAAGCTACTTAATACATTGCCCGCCCCTGCTGCTTTGCTCATTGCGTTTACATCGGAAATATTAAGTTGATTATCACGGAAGACTTGCATCAGCGAAACACCTTTCGGCACAGTTAATGTTTTTGCTGAAAGGCGAGAGGCTGTAGATTTACTCACAGGTTTTGCATCAACGATTTGAACTTTCTTTTCTTTTTTAGCTTGAACAGGTTTGGCTTCAACAATCGGTGCTTTTCCTGCTGTTTTAGCGACGCTTTGTTCCATTGCTTTTGATGGATCCTGTGCTTTCTCCGCCACTTTCACTTCTTTTTTCGCGGTATCTTTATGCACAACTTGTGGCTCTACCGTTTTTTTCATCGGCTGAACAGGCACAGTTGGTTTTGGGTGTTCTGCTTGCGTTTGTGCAGGTTGCATTTGAGGCTGTTCCGCTTGAACTGGTTGCATAGGCATAACAGATGCCGCAGCCATTTCATTTGGCATTTGATTTTGTGCAGGAGGATTATCTAAAATCGTGGTTTCCACTGGCTGACTTTGATCTAACGATTGGAACTGCACAGGAATTTCATTGCTGTTAGATTGAGTGAAAGACTCAACGGTGTCAGAACTTGGTTTTAATGCGAAGAAAATAATCAATAAAATAACTAATACAAAAATAGCCATAAACAAACGACGATGTTTTGCTGGCAATACTTGTAATACTTTCCATTTTTCTGGTTGGGCTAAAATAGGTTTTTCAGCCTTTTCGACGGTTTCATCCGCATTATTTTCAGCACTGATTTCTTCATCAACCGCAGAAATATTTTCTTCTGTGGAATTTGTTTGAAGAACAGGCTCTTGTTCCGTTCTCAATGTTTCGCTAGAAATAAAAGGTATGCTTTCTTGAGCAGGAGTATGCCCAAAAGTGGGTTCTTTACGTTGCTGAAAGTTAGTTTGCACGTGATTTTTTTTGGTAAACAACCCTTTTGCTTTACCTAAAATTGATGAACTTGGCTGAATTGTTTTCTTTGGTGTAATCGGCTCCGCTTGATTAAGCCCTAAATCTAATTCATTTTGGGATGATTGTACATTTTTATCCATAGAATTCACTGGATTGCCCCTGATGCTTGTTCTTATTCATATTAATTAGCCACAAAATTGATAAACCTAAAAGTGCGGCGAGAAAATTAGGCGTATTTTATCGGATCTTATTCTGCGTATAAAGTCTTATTTGGCTCGCCCGCAATTTCTCGTGCAAGTTTAGGAACAAGATAGCCAGAAGTCAGAGATTGCAAGGTTTTATAGATTTGCATAGCTTCAATATCGCTAATCAGAAAATGGCTCGCCCCTTGCACTTTATCTAGCAAATGCAAGTAATAAGGCAAAATTCCTGTTTGAAAAAGTTTATCGCTCAATATTTTTAGAATTTGCGCATCATCATTCACGCTTCTTAGCAAAACAGATTGATTCAAAAGCGTGACATTCACGGCATTTAATTTTTGCATCGCATTAGTAAAAACTTGATCAATTTCATTTGGATGATTAATGTGTGTCACCATAACTTTCTGCAAAGGAGTTTCTGCTAGTAAAGTGCAAAATTCATCAGTAATTCGTTGCGGAATGACAACAGGCAAACGGGTGTGAATACGCAAACGTTGTAAGTGCGGTATGTTTTCCAAATGTTTTATTAGCCACGCTAATTCGTGATCTTTCGCCATTAAAGGATCGCCACCAGAAAAAATCACTTCTTCAATTTCAGAATGCGCTGCAATGTAATCTAATGCCAGCTGCCAGCTTTTTTTATTTCCTGGATTTTCATCGTAAGGAAAATGTCGGCGAAAACAATAACGACAATTCACTGCACAACCGCCTTTTGCCATAAAAAGTAGGCGATTTCTATATTTATGAAGAATATTCGGCACCGCATTGGCATTTTTTTCTTCTAATGGATCTGTACTAAATCCTTCCGCTTGTACAAACTCTAAATCAGAACACATCACTTGCAAGAAAAGCGGATCTTGCGGATTGCCTTTTTCCATTTTATCAATGAAAGGTTGTGGCACGCGAAGGGGAAAAAGTTTCCGCGCAGCAATGGATTGCTCAAAATCATCTTCTGGTAAATTTAAGGCTTTTAGCAACAATTTAGGATCTGAAATGGCATTTTTTAGAATTGTGAGCCAATTTTGTTCTTCTCTAATGACGGGTTCTTGGGTTAAAATACGCACTTTTCAAACCATCTCTCATTTTTAGGATATTTCAAATATGGCCACATATACTACCAGTGATTTCAAACCGGGTCTAAAATTTATGCAAGACGGCGAGCCTTGTGTAATCGTTGAAAATGAATTTGTAAAACCAGGTAAAGGTCAAGCATTCACTCGTACTCGTATTCGTAAATTAATTTCAGGCAAAGTATTAGACGTAAACTTTAAATCTGGCACCTCAGTTGAAGCGGCTGATGTTATGGATCTTAACTTAACTTATTCATACAAAGACGATGCGTTTTGGTACTTCATGCACCCAGAAACATTTGAACAGTACTCTGCAGATGCAAAAGCTGTAGGCGATGCAGAAAAATGGTTATTAGACCAAGCAGATTGTATCGTGACTTTATGGAACGGCGCACCAATTACTGTTACTCCACCAAACTTTGTTGAATTAGAAATCGTCGATACAGACCCAGGCTTAAAAGGCGATACCGCAGGTACTGGCGGTAAACCAGCAACATTAAGCACTGGCGCAGTAGTAAAAGTTCCTCTTTTCGTTCAAATCGGCGAAGTTATCAGAGTTGATACCCGCTCTGGCGAATACGTCTCTCGCGTAAAATAATCATTTAGATAAAAAAGTGCGGTTAATTTCTGCGATATATTATGTTGCAGTAATAAAAAGCACTGAAATTCATTTGGTAAAAATGCCTTTTCGTTCATAAATGGGAAAGGCATTTTTTATAAATTTAGTTTTTCTAAAAAATCATAAACCAAAGCAAATAAAATTCAGCCTTGTTTTATTTTTCATTACAGTATAGAATTTTTCCCACTTTTAGTCGGGGTGCCGAAAGGCTGAGATGATACCCGTGAACCTGAAACAGTTAGCACTGACGTAGGAAACTAATATGCCAATAAATCCATTTTCTTTTCATTCCATTTCTTATCCTTTCCTTTTTATTACGCATTCCCTTTAATCATTGAGGCGAGCGATGGTGCGTATTCAAGATTTGAGTCTTGCCTTTAATGGGCAAACGTTATTTGAGCATCTTAATTTAACCCTGTTGCCGAACGAATGGGTAAGCTTGTTGGGCAGTTCAGGCGTGGGGAAATCGACACTTTTGCGACTACTGTCGGGCATTGAAACGCAAGGCGTGGTGCAGGGAAAAATCCTATTTGAACCGAAAATTCGCATTGCGTGGATGCCTCAAAAAGAGACGCTTTATCCGTGGCTATCAATTGTCGATAACGTACAATTGCAAGCGGTCTTATTTGGACGAAAATCTGCAAAAACCACTGAAAAAGCTAAAATGTTGCTTGAAAAAGTGGGAATGGCAGCACATTGGCACAAGCCTTGTTCGCAACTTTCAGGCGGGCAAAAACAGCGGGTTGCCTTGGCACGCACCTTAATGCAAGAGGTAGATTTGATTTTGCTAGATGAGCCTTTTTCCGCTCTTGATGCCATCAGTCGCCATCAACTTCAAGGTTTAGCCTTTGAACTGCTCGAAGATAAATCAGTGCTGCTCGTGACCCACGATCCGCAAGAGGCGTTGCGACTAAGCCATCGAATTTTTGTGTTGCGTTCGCCTGAGACTCATCAAACAGCATTGTCGGAGGTAATTCTTCCCGAAGGGAACGCTCCGCGTGAGTTGCATCAAGCCAATTTATGGGCGTTGCAGCAGCAATTATTGAGAGAATTAGGGGGCGAACAATGAAAATTCGCCTACTTAAACCGCTTTTAATTGTAGGCATGTTGTTGATGCTCTGGCAAATGGTTGCAACCTTGGGCAGCTTTCCACACTACATTTTTCCCTCACCGCAAGCTGTAGGGCAGCAGTTGTTCACACACGCTGAGCTGCTTTGGCAGCATACGCAAGTCACGTTGTTAGAAATCTGCTTAGGACTGTTGTTAGGCTTTCTGTTTGGGTTGATTTCGGCGTTGTTGCTCTCATTTTCTCGTCAAATTTCTGCCGTGTTATTGCCGATTTTGGTCATTTCGCAAGCGATTCCTGTGTTTGCTATCGCACCGTTGTTGGTGTTGTGGTTTGGCTATGGAATGGCATCCAAAATTGTGATGTCGGTGCTGATTATCTACTTCCCCGTCACGGCAGCTTGTTATGATGGACTACGCAACGCCCCGCAAGCGTGGCTCGATCTGGCGAAAACCTTTAACATTTCCCCCTTGCGTTTATTACTTAAAGTGCGATTACCTGCGGCTTTACCTGCTTTTGCTTCGGGCTTGCGAATTGCGGTTTCGGTTGCCCCGATTGGTGCGGTGGTAGGCGAATGGGTAGGTTCGTCTGAAGGGTTGGGGTATTTGATGATTCACGCCAATGCCCGAATGCAAGTCGATTTAATGTTTGCTGCCTTACTGATTTTAGTGTCAATTTCACTCTGTTTATATTTCAGTATTGATAGGCTATTACACCGTTTTATTTGGTCTGTTTAACTTTTCATTAAAGGAGAAAAAAATGAAGACAATCATCCGTTATTTCAGCTTTGTAATGGGGCTAATGCTCACGCTTCCTAGCTTGGCAAAGGAGAAAATCAGCATAATGCTAGATTGGTATGTAAACCCCGATCACGCTGCCATTATTGTGGCTCAACAAAAAGGCTTTTTTGAAAAAAATAACCTTGAGGTTGAAATTATCGAACCTGCTGATCCCGCATTACCGCCGAAATTAGCGGCGGCAGGAAAAGTTGATTTAGCCGTGAGTTATCAACCTCAGCTTTATCAACAAGTGGCAGAAGGCTTACCTTTAGTGCGAGTGGGTTCACTGATTTCAAATCCATTAAATAGCGTAGTGGTACTAAAAAAGAGCAATTTGAAAAGCCTTGCTGATTTAAAAGGTAAAAAAGTGGGGTATTCTGTCAGCGGTTTTGAAGATAGATTGCTTGATACAATGCTTCATTCTATTGGTTTAAGCAATAAAGATGTGGAATTAGTGAATGTAAATTGGTCGCTTTCGCCCTCTCTTTTAACTGGACAAGTGGATGCTGTGATTGGTGCATTTCGTAATTTTGAACTCAATCAGCTTGCTTTAGAAAAGCAAGAAGGTATCGCATTCTTCCCTGAACAATATGGCGTGCCTGCTTATGATGAATTGATTTTAGTTACCAATAAAAACAGCATAACAGATAAAAAAACATCTGCATTTTTAACCGCACTTGAACAAGCCACCGACTATCTGCAAGCTCACCCCAATGAAGCGTGGCAAGCCTTTGTAAGCTATAAACCGAACGAACTCAACACGCCATTAAACCAACTAGCGTGGAAAGACACGCTCCCCTTCTTAGCCAATAAACCTCGCCAATTAGACGTTAAACGTTATCAACAAATGGCAGAATTTATGCAACAAAAAGGCTTAATTCCAAAAGCCTTAGCGTTGAAAGAATATGCGGTAGAAATTAAATAAGGAAAAAAGATGATTGAACAACTCATTCAACAAGCTCAACCTTATTGGCAACAATATATTGAACACGAATTTGTGCAACAGCTAGCAAAAGGTACGCTGCCAAAAGCTTGTTTTCAGCATTATTTGAAGCAAGATTACCTCTATCTGTTCCACTATAGTCGAGCCTTTGCTTTGGGTGTATATAAAGCAAAAAATTTTGCGGAAATGGAAATTCCTCGCAAAACGTTAGAGATACTCTGCCAAGAAATTCAATTGCATTTAAATTATTGCCGCCAATGGGGCATTAGCGAACAAGAGATTTTTGCTACTCAAGAAAGTGCCGCTTGTATTGCTTATACCCGCTATTTGCTTGATTGCGGCATGACGGGCGGTTTAGCTGAGCTTTATGCAGCCGTGACCCCTTGTGCTTTGGGTTACGCTCAAGTTGCCCGTTACATTACTCAGCATTATCCTCGCTTACCGAACAACCCTTATCAAACGTGGATTGACACCTATACGAGCGAGGAATTTCAACAATCCGCCCAAGAAACCGTTGATTTTCTTACAGCACTTTGCAAACCGCTAAACCCAAGCCAACTTGCCGAGATTCAACAGATTTTCACCACCGCAACCAGAATGGAAATTGCGTTTTGGCAAATGGGGTTGGATTTGGCATAACAACAGGAGACAAAATGAAATCCATCTATCTATCCAAAATCCGTGAGCAGAATCCGCTCATTCATAACATCACCAACATTGTGGCAGCGAATTTTAGTGCCAATGGCTTGTTGGCATTGGGGGCTTCGCCATTGATGTCGGCGAATGTCGAAGAAATGCAGGAAGTACCGAAAATCAGTCAAGCGTTGGTCATTAATATCGGCACGCTGATTGGAAAGGAGCGAGAGGCGATGTTATTAGCGGGCAAAACCGCGAATGCGGTTGGGATTCCTGTGGTGTTAGATCCTGTTGGTGTGGGGGCAACTAGCTATCGCCGTGAGACCATTCGTGAGCTTTTAGCCGAGGTAAAATTTGCTCTGATTCGTGGCAATGCAGGTGAACTGGCTGCGATTGCAGGAGAAGCATGGCAGGCAAAAGGTGTAGATGCAGGGCAGGGCGAAGTGGATTTAAAAGCCGTTGCCGAGAAAGTGGCTCAACGCCATGGCTGTACGGTGTTGATTAGCGGAATGGTGGATATTGTCAGCGATGGCACACAAACTGCGACCATTCACAACGGCACGCCATTGTTCCCGAAAGTCACGGCTTCGGGGTGTCTGTTGAGTGCCGTGTGTGCGGCTTTTTTAGCGGTAAGTGAAGGGAATTATTTTTCTGCGACATTAGAAGCCTGTGTAGCATACACCATTGCTGGCGAGCGTGCGGCGCAAGGCTTAACCACACAAGTGGGACAGTTCCAAATCCGTTTGTTGGACGAACTTGCTGCCATTTCCCCTGAAATCATTGAACAAAGAGGACGCATCAATGAGTAATGTGAAACAAGTTTTAACCATCGCAGGGTCAGACAGTGGCGGCGGGGCAGGCATTCAGGCGGATCTTAAAACCTTCCAAATGCAAGGCGTGTTTGGTACTTCAGTAATCACGGCAGTTACGGCACAAAATACCCTTGGCGTATTTGATATTCACTCTATTCCACTGAAAACAATTCAAGCGCAACTGGAAGCGGTCAAAAATGACTTCCAAATTGCAAGTTGCAAAATTGGTATGCTGGGCAATGCAGAAATTATTGAATGCGTGGCAGATTTTCTTGCTGATAAACCATTCGGCACGCTGGTGCTAGACCCAGTGATGATCGCCAAAGGTGGGGCACCGTTATTGCAACAGCAAGCGGTGAGTGTGTTAAGCCAAAAATTGCTGCTGTTGACAGACGTGATTACACCGAACATTCCCGAAGCGGAAGCTTTAACGGGGATTGCGATTGTGGACGACACCAGTATTCAACAAGCCGCAAAAGCCTTGCAAAAACAGGGAGCGAAGAATGTGATTATTAAGGGTGGACATTCGCTCAATTCGCAAAGTGAGCTGTGCCAAGATTGGATCCTTTTACAAAACGGCGAATATTTCGCTTTGCAAAGTCCACGTTTTGATACGCCTCATACGCACGGCACAGGCTGCACCTTTTCTGCCTGTTTAACCGCTGAATTGGCAAAAGGTGAACCGTTGCAAAGTGCGGTGCAAACAGCGAAAGATTTTATTACCGCTGCGATTTCTCACCCGTTGAATATCGGGCATGGACATGGACCAACCAATCATTGGGCTTACAGTCGCCTTTAAGGATTGGAAGATGCAAAACATTCAAAAAATCTTACCGCTTTACTTTGTGGCAGGCACGCAAGATTGCCGTCATTTGGGCGAGAACTTGTCAGAAAATTTATTATTCGTGCTAAAACAAGCGTTAGAAGGCGGGATTACCTGCTTTCAATTTCGGGATAAAGGCAAATTTTCGTTAGAACATACGCCCTCAGCACAGAAGGCGCTGGCGATTAATTGTCGTGATTTGTGCCGTGAATATGGCGTACCGTTTATTGTGGACGACAACGTTGATTTGGCGTTGGAAATCGAGGCGGATGGTATTCACGTTGGGCAAAGCGATATGCCTGTGCAAGAGATTCGAGCTAAAACAGATAAACCGCTGATTATTGGTTGGTCGGTGAATCGTTTAGATGAGGCGAATATTGGGGAAAATTTAGCGGAAATTGATTATTTTGGAATTGGCCCGATTTTTCCAACGCAATCAAAAGAGAATCCGAAGCCAACGCTAGGAATGGCGTTTATTCAAACTTTGCGAAATGCGGGCATAACTAAACCGCTTGTGGCAATTGGTGGAGTGAAGTTAGCTCACGTTAAAACCTTACGAGAATTTGGTGCGGACGGTGTGGCAGTAATTACAGCCATCAGCCAAGCAGAAAATGTTAAAGCAGCAACAAAAGCATTACGGGAGGCAAGCGATGAATACGCAAAATAGTCTAAAACAGGTTGCGACGGCAACGATGGTCGGCACCGCAATTGAGTATTTCGATAACTACATTTACGCAATGGCTGCGGTATTGGTATTTAACCATCAATTCTTCCATGCCGCAGATCCACTTTCAGGGCAGATTGCCGCCCTTTCCACTTTAGCACTCACTTTTATTGCTCGTCCTTTGGGAGCAATATTGTTCGGGCATTTCGGTGACCGTTTCGGGCGGAAAAATACTTTTGTGATGAGCTTGCTGTTGATGGGCGTTTCCACTGTTGTTATTGGTTTGTTGCCAACTTATGACAGCATCGGTATTTGGGCAACAATTTTGCTCTGTTTGTGTCGCATCGGGCAAGGTATCGGTTTAGGCGGAGAGTGGGGCGGTGCAGCGTTAGTTGCGGTCGAAAATGCTCCCGAAGGTAAACGAGGTTGGTATGGCACATTTCCACAGCTTGGAGCACCACTTGGCTTGTTGTTGGCAAATGGCGTATTCTTAGGCATTACTGCAATTTTTGGGCAAGAAGCTATGGCGGAATGGGCGTGGAGGATACCGTTTTTATCTTCCGTTATCTTAGTGGCAATTGGCTTATATGTTCGCCTAAAACTAACTGAAGCCCCGATTTTCCTCGCCGCACTCAACAAACCCCAACCAAAACGCTTACCAATGTTGGAAGTTGTCACTACTCATTTTAAGCCGTTTTTCTTAGGAATGTTGGTTTGCATCGCAGGCTATGTGCTGTTCTATATTATGATTGCCTTTAGCCAAATTTATGCAAAATCTGCCCCAACAGTATCAGAAGCCGGCTATGCAATGGGATTAGGATTTTCCCCGCAAATTTTCACCGCTTTATTGATGGCAAGTGCGGTTTCTTTGGCAATAACTATTGCACTTTCGGGTAAATATATCGATAAAATCGGACGAAGAACTTGGTTAATTTGGACAACTGTTGGCGTTGCGATTTTTAGTTTATCCTTACCGTTATTTCTCGAAAACGGTACAACTGCTAGTCTGTTTTGGTTTTTAATCATCGGTATGGGCTTAATTGGAATGGGCTATGGGCCATTAGCGAGTTTTTTACCTGAACTCTTCCCCACTCATGCTCGCTATTCAGGAGCCTCTTTAACCTATAATATTGCAGGCTTATTCGGGGCAAGCGTGGCTGCTGTGATTGCTTTACCACTCAACGCCAACTATGGTTTAAAAGGCGTGGGCATTTATTTAACCCTAAACGCTGTATTGAGCTTGGTCGGGTTGTGGTTTATTTCAGAAACGAAAGATAAATTACTATCCTAAGATTTGTATAATTAAATAAAATCTATTAAGCGGTTAAATTTTACATAAAATTCTACTAAGAATTTGACCGCACTTTCCTTTACAAGCCAAATATTTTCTCTACAATACCCCACCTAACGATTTGCCTAGCGCAAATCCCTGACCTGAAATCAGACAAGAGAATATTATGACAACCCAATTCAAACCTGAATTACTTTCCCCTGCAGGCTCTCTTAAAAATATGCGCTATGCGTTTGCTTATGGTGCAGATGCCGTTTATGCAGGCCAACCTCGTTATAGCTTGCGCGTGCGTAACAATGAATTTAATCACGCCAATTTAAAAATCGGGATCGATGAAGCCCATTCCCTTGGCAAAAAATTCTATGTAGTGGTAAACATTGCGCCCCATAATTCCAAACTCAAAACTTTTATTAAAGATTTACAACCTGTCATCGATATGAAACCAGATGCTTTAATTATGTCTGACCCAGGCTTAATTATGTTGGTGCGTGAAAATTTCCCTAATATTGATATTCATCTTTCTGTGCAAGCAAATGCGGTAAACTGGGCAACAGTGAAATTCTGGAAACAAATGGGATTAACTCGTGTGATTTTATCGCGCGAACTTTCAATCGATGAAATTGCTGAAATTCGCCAACAGGTGCCAGATATTGAACTCGAAATTTTCGTACATGGTGCGTTATGTATGGCGTATTCTGGTCGTTGCTTGCTTTCTGGCTATATCAACAAACGCGATCCAAACCAAGGCACTTGCACTAATGCTTGCCGTTGGGAATACAAAATGGAAGAAGGCACCACCGATGAAGTGGGCAACATTGTGCCAAAAATCGATCCTGCTCAACAAATTGAAGTGAAAAATGTTGCTCCAACCTTAGGCGAGGGTGCGGTAACGGATAAAGTCTTCCTTTATACCGAATCACAAAAGCCTGACGAGCAAATGACGGCGTTTGAAGATGAACACGGCACCTACTTTATGAATTCAAAAGATCTACGTGCCGTACAACACGTGGAAAAATTGACCGCACTTGGTGTGCATTCTTTAAAAATCGAAGGTCGTACTAAATCATTTTATTATTGTGCAAGAACTGCTCAAGTTTACCGCAAGGCAATTGATGACGCGGCAGCAGGCAAACCATTTGATGAAAATTTAATGGATACATTAGAATCCCTTGCACACCGTGGTTATACCGAAGGTTTCTTACGTCGTCATACGCATGATGAATACCAAAACTACGAATATGGCTATTCTATTTCTGATCGTCAGCAATTTGTCGGTGAATTTACCGGTAAACGTAACGAACAAGGTATGGCTGAAGTGGCAGTAAAAAACAAATTCTTACTTGGCGACAAGGTAGAAATGATGACGCCACAAGGCAATATTAATTTCAAAATTGAAAAAATGCTAAATCGTAAAAATGAAGCAGTTGATGCAGCACTAGGTGATGGGCATTTTGTATTCTTAAATGTGCCACAAGATATTAACTTAAATTACGCTTTATTAATGCGTAATTTAGTTAATACAAATACAAGAAATCCACATTCTAATTAACATACTCCCCGCTCTAAAGGACGGGAATTTCTACTAGCTCCCACGCTTTGCGTGGGTTACTCTCGATGGGTTCTTGCTGCTGACTTCTCAATGAAGTTCACTTCACAAGCTCGACGGCTGTGTCCCAGCCTGATATTTATTACACTTGGACGATAGCTCGCCCACTCTCCAAAACGATAAATATGTATTGTATTTTTCTTGATAATGTACGTCTATTAGCCGTATAATATAAGATATTATATTAACAACATAAGGAGTAGATGAATGAAAACACAAGTAACAAAAGCTAGATTGGAGGCTAAAGTAAACATAGATATATATGAATTACTAAAACAAGCGGCTGCAATTACAGGGCGAACATTAACCGACTTTGTGGTAAGTGTAGCTTACGAGGAAGCCAAAAAGACCATTTCAGAACATCAAGTTTTACGTTTAGCAGTGAATGATCAAGCATTGCTGATTGAAAGTCTAAGTAAACCATTTGAGCCTAATCAATCAATGAAAAATGCGCTTAATATGTATGAAGCATATCTATCTATTACAGGAAAAAATAATGATAAATGAAAATTTAGCATATTTAAGAGTATTACCCTTAGAAGATGTAAAGATTGAGAGAAGTTCATTTTCTTGTTCAGTTGAACCTTTAGAAAACTACTTTCATAAGTACGTTTCTCAAGATGTAAAAAAAGGGCTTGCAAAGTGTTTTGTGCTTATAAATGAACAACAATCTAGGATTGTTGGCTATTACACTTTATCGGCATTATCAATACCAATTGCAGATATACCACAAGAACGAATAAGTAAAGGTGTACCATATCCTAATATTCCTGCTGTTTTAATAGGGCGATTAGCCATTGATACGAATTTCCAGAAGCAAGGGTATGGAAAGTTTCTAATTGTAGACGCCATTCATAAGATTAAGAATGCTACGGTAGCTGCTACAATTTTAGTCGTTGAAGCAAAAAATGATGATGCCAGCTCGTTTTATGAACGATTAGGGTTTATTGAATTTAAAGAATTTGGAGGAACACACAGAAAGTTATTTTATCCGCTAACAAAATTAATAAAATAGATGAAATACACCAAATATTATTGATTTTATTCACATATCCACACTAGTAACGAGTGTGCGAAACGAAGCCTATAAAAAATACCTGTTTCTGATATTACTCAAAAACAGGTATTTATTTTCTGTTATGGAAAATTAGTTATCTAATTACCATTCAAAATTTACGCCAACATTATAAGTTGCGCTGCCACCACGAGTGAAAGCAACACCTGATTTAGCCGCGATATTTTCGTTATAACGATAACCAGTACCTACAGCAACCGCAGTTTGAGATTTATAACCACCTACAGCAGCAGTAAGATTTAATTTACCTACGTTATACGGTTGGAATAAACCATTTAATGCAGCTTGAGAAGCAAGACCACGTTTAAGATCTTTATTAAGGTTATTTACTCTGTTATCTAAATTATCAAGACGTTGAGTGTGAGTTGCGATTACAACTGTATTAGTTGCAACGTTAGTTTTGTTAGTTGCAATGTTAGCTTTGTTAGTTGCAATGTCAGCTTTGTTAGTTGCAATGTCAGCTTTGTTAGTTGCAATGTCAGCTTTGTTAGTTGCAATGTCAGCTTTGTTTGCATCTACATCTGTTTTGTCTGCTTTTTTCTCTATGTTGGTTTTATTTAAACCAATATTTTGAGAAAGTAAATTAAGTGCCCCAGCAGCTCCATCTACCCTATTTTTCAAAAGAGAGACTTCTGTTTTGTCTGCTTTTTTCTCTATGTTAGTTTTATTTAAACCAATATTTTGAGAAAGTAAATTAAGTGCCCCAGCAGCTCCATCTACCCTATTTTTCAAAAGAGAGACTTCTGTTTTGTCTGCTTTTTTCTCGATGTTAGTTTTATTTAAACCAATATTTTGAGAAAGTAAACTAAGTGCATTAGCAGCTCCATTTACCCTATTTGTCAAACGTTCTACAAGATCTTTAAGATTATTGAGTCTATTTGTATGACGACCTAATGTTCTAGAATGACTAGCTACTTTATTTGTAAGTCCATCAAGATCATCGTTTATATTAGAAATATCCTCTAAGATAGAAATCATCTCATTATCTAATTCTGTATCTGACTGTGACTGAGTTGCTACAGTAGCACTATTACTAGCAGAAGCCAAAACTGGTAATGCACCACCTACTAACACAGCGATTACAGATTGTTTTAATAAATTTCTTTTCATAAGGAATCCTCAATTATTTAGGGTTATTAAAGTGAATTAGAACAAAGTAAAAGCTTACTATGTAACCATAACCATAACTGAGTATATACTTCTACTATAAAAAAACGTTAAAGCAATATAGAAAAATTTCCTATGTAAAATTTGCCTCAAGCAGAATTTACACACCTAATTAAATATTACTGTTGCTTGACTTGCGTCGTTTGCCGATATTTTTCGTATCCTTATGACGCAATTTTACTTTTTTCTTTGCCTCTGTTTTTTTCTTTTCTTCACGTTTTTCTTTAATGCGTGCCTTTTGTTTTTTGCTGACAGATTTCACTTCACCATCTTTTGGTGGCTTAGTGCGAGGCTCTAAACCCTCTAAAATGCGTGCCTTTAAAATTTCCTCAGTATAACGTTTGATTTTACCTAGTAACTTGTAATCATGGGCTTCGACAAAAGAGACCGCTGTGCCTTTTTTACCTGCTCGCGCTGTACGTCCAATTCGATGCAAATAAGTATCCGCACTATAGGGCAAATCAAAATTCATCACGTGAGTTACATCGTCAATATCAATACCACGCGCAGCCACATCTGTTGCAACCAATACCGTCACAATACCTGATTTCAATTTATCAATCGCATTATTACGTTGAGTTTGTGCCATTTCACCTTCTAAATACGCAGAACGAATGCCTCGTTTACGCAATGTTTCAGAAAGTTCTCGTGCATCTTCACGACGACGAATAAACACAATTCCACGGGTTACTTCTTCAGTTTCAATAAAACGCGCGAGCAATTTGATTTTGTGTTCATTGCTGTCTGCATGGTAATACCATTGGTTGATTTTTTTTCTCTCTCGACGGCTTGGTTCCGCATCTACTTTCACAGGATCATTCAACAAACGCTCCGCGAAATCGACTAATAACTCTCCTTCTAAGGTTGCAGAAAACAACAAGGTTTGTTTCCGCCAACGGGTTTCAGCCGCAATTTTTTCCGCATCTTGTCCAAATCCCATTTGTAACATTCTATCGGCTTCGTCAAAAATCAGCATTTCAACGGAACGGCAATCAAAATTTTCTTCCTTAATGTATTGCAATAAACGGCCAGGCGTAGCCACCACCAAATCTTGATTGGTATTGCACACATCACCGTGATTTTGATACGCCACGCCACCTATAATTGTCGCAATATTTAAATGGGTAAACTGCGCTAATTCTTCCGCTTGTTCTGCCACTTGCATTGCCAATTCACGGGTTGGCGTTAATACCAAAATACGCGGTGAGCCCGGTTTACGGC
The DNA here is from genome assembly GCF_900475755.1 of Haemophilus influenzae. Lineage (NCBI taxonomy): Bacteria > Pseudomonadati > Pseudomonadota > Gammaproteobacteria > Pasteurellales > Pasteurellaceae > Haemophilus > Haemophilus influenzae. The sequence goes on along the minus strand of NZ_LS483411.1, from coordinate 494,893 downwards.
GTGGATAATCCAATAAATGTTGTAGCGCAGGTAATAAAAAAGTAGCCGTTTTCCCTGTTCCCGTTGGTGCAGAGCCTAATACATCACGCGCTTCCATTGCGGCAGGAATGGCTTCCATTTGAATAGCTGTTGGACGAGAATAACCTTTTTTCTCAAGTGCCTTTAAAAGCTCAGGAGAAAGATCGAATTGTTCAAATTGGGATAAATTCATTATTGTGCGGTTCTTTGTTAAAATTAGTGGGAATTATACCTGAAAGTGCGGTCAATTTACGAAAAATTTATGAGCGGATTTACCTTTAAACAATTCCATATCAATCAAGATTCTTGTGCCATGAAAGTCGGTACTGATGGCATTTTGTTAGGTGCTTGGGCAGATGTAAAACATTGTAAAAATATTTTAGATATGGGGAGCGGCACAGGATTATTGGCTTTAATGTTAGCACAACGAACTGAAGGAAACTGTCAAATTCAAGCGGTTGAGTTGGATTCCATTGCAGCAAAACAAGCACAAGAAAACATCAATAATTCGGTGTGGAAAAATCGCATTCAACTTATTCAAGCGGATATACAACATTTTTTACAACAAACTGAACAAACCTTTGACTTAATTGTGGCAAATCCACCTTATTTTGAACAAGGTATTGCTTGCAAAAATGAGGAAAGAGCATTGGCTCGTTATACCAAGCAAAGCCACTTAAATTGGTTAGAATGGGCTGCCACGTGCTTATCGGAAAATGGGAAAATAAGTTTTGTTTTGCCTTATAATGCGGGGAAAACGCTCACAAAATCCACCGCACTTTTTTGCATAAAACAGACGAATGTCATTACTAAAGTGGGAAAAACGCCCCAAAGAATGCTACTTACCTTTGCCAAACAGCCCCAAGTTTTAATGCAAGATCAATTGGTGATTTATGATGAGGATAATCAATACACGGAAGCGTTTATTGAATTGACTAAAGACTTTTATATCAAGTTTTGACCGCACTTTTTTTACCGCACGTTCTTCGTTAAAGTTGCTGAATATCCAATGCCATTTGGTCTAGCATTTCATAACGTTTACGATACATAGAACGTTTTTTACTTGCGATATCTTCTAATTGTTTGCGTTCAATATCCAAAGGTAATTGCCAATAATTATTATCATATTTCCCTTGGTTCTCTTGCCAAAATTCATTGTAATTAAACAAAATCTTACTGCGTGCAGAAAGACGATATTTTCCTTGTGCTTTGTGCGGAATACCCACTAACTCACATTGCCATTTTTCAGCAAGCATTTTGAACGCATTAACCAACATAAACATTGGACGCATACCGTGTAATGCTTTCGTAGCCTGTTTCACAAGCTCTTGAGCATTACCACTTGAGGGGCCTTGAATTGAGGCGATAAGCAATTTATTCGGGCTTAAAAAAGTGAAAGACGCATCATATACTCGTTCGTTATTTTGATTGCGAATGTTAATAGAAAAATATCCCTCAAAGGGATCGATATGATTGATACTCAAAGATAAACGCAAATCCTCTGTTAATTGGGTTAGCACGATATGTTGTTGATCTAATAATTGTTGGCAAAGCAAACGTCCCATTTTTTCTTCTGCCAAACGTAAATTCTCCGTAATCGCCGTTAAACGTTCTGCAGCAGAAAAACGTTTATCGCAAAAAGTAGTCAGAATTGTATTGATACGGTAATAATTTTGTGTAAATAAAGGCTGCCATTGCGTTTCTTTATTAAGAAAATCCACTAATTGGTTACATTGCTTTTGATACAACCATTTATAGCCATAATAGCGTAATTTTTCCCGCACTTGTTTGAGAAAAGGGCGATCCTTAGAATAAGGATACATTTGAACATAGGTGGGGAAAATAAAATTATTTTTCGTGGACATAATTCAATATTTTGTGAAATTTAATAAAATTTTTCATTATTTTAGCCATTATCACTTCATTTGCCAAAATTCTTTTTGTTAGAAACCCACTTTATAAGTCAGATTTTGTTATAATCTTTTCCTTGAATTCCTTTTCCCTACCCCCATATTTACCCAAATTATCGGAACGAAATTATAAGAGAGACCAATTATGGCGAAGAATATCCAACGTACAATGCCCGTATTGCCATTACGCGATGTTGTCGTTTTTCCTTATATGGTAATGCCACTTTTTGTAGGGCGTGCAAAATCCATTAATGCCCTTGAAGAAGCAATGAATGATGATAAACAGCTTCTTTTGGTATCCCAAAGAGAAGCAGATTTAGAAGAACCGACCCCTGAAGATTTATTTGATGTGGGTACTATTGCTAACATTATTCAGTTATTAAAATTACCTGATGGCACAGTAAAAGTGCTAGTTGAAGGTCAAAATCGCGCGAAAATTAACAACCTTGAAGACGGCGAAAAATGCTTTTCTGCCCAAATTACCCCTATCGAAACCACTTATGGCGATGAAAAAGAGTTAGTAGTAGCAAAAAGTGCGGTGCTTTCTGAGTTTGAAAATTATCTTACCCTCAACAAAAAAGTGCCTGCAGATATTCTCAATGCCCTTCAACGTATTGATGATGTTGATCGCTTAGCTGACACAATGGCAGCCCATCTCCCTGTAAGCATTCGCCATAAACAAAATGCGTTAGAACTCGCTAATGTGCAAGAACGTTTAGAATATTTGCTTAGTATGATGGAATCAGAGGCTGATATTCTTCAAGTGGAGAAACGTATTCGTGGTCGTGTCAAAAAACAAATGGAGAAAAGCCAGCGAAACTATTATTTAAGCGAACAAATTAAAGCCATTCGCAAAGAAATGGATGGTGGAGAAAATGAAGATACCATTGATGAAGTTGAACAACTGCATCAAAAGGTGGAAGCGGCAGGCATGCCGGCAGAGGTACGCGACAAAGTAGAAAATGAATTACAAAAACTTAAAATGATGTCGGCGATGTCTTCTGAAGCAACCGTAATACGCAGTTATATTGAATGGATGATCCAAGTGCCTTGGCATCAACGTTCTAAAGTGAAAAAAGACATTGTTAAAGCACAGCAAGTTTTAGATACCGATCACTATGGTTTAGATCGTGTGAAAGAACGTATTCTTGAGTATTTAGCAGTACAAGCGCGTTTAAACAAAGTGAAAGGCCCGATTCTTTGTTTAGTTGGCCCTCCGGGTGTAGGTAAAACCTCTCTTGGTCAGTCCATTGCCAATGCCACTGGTCGTAAATATGTGCGGATGGCATTAGGCGGTGTTCGCGATGAAGCAGAAATCCGTGGTCACCGTAAAACCTATATTGGTGCATTACCAGGTAAATTAATTCAAAAGATGGCAAAAGTGGGGGTTAAAAATCCATTATTCTTGCTTGATGAAATCGATAAAATGGCATCCGATATGCGAGGCGATCCTGCCTCAGCATTGCTTGAAGTATTAGACCCTGAGCAAAACACCACATTTAATGATCACTATTTAGAAGTGGATTATGATCTTTCTGATGTGATGTTTGTGGCAACATCAAACTCTATGAATATTCCAGGCCCATTGTTGGATCGTATGGAAGTGATTCGTCTTTCTGGTTATACCGAAGATGAAAAACTTAATATCGCGATGCGTCATTTGTTAGCCAAACAAATTGAACGTAATGGTTTGAAGAAAGGCGAACTTACCGTCGAAGAAAGTGCAATTTTAGATATTATCCGCTATTACACACGTGAAGCGGGCGTGCGTGGGCTAGAACGTGAAATTTCAAAAATCTGCCGTAAAGCCGTGAAAAATTTATTGGTAAATCCAAAACTTAAATCTATTACGGTAAATTCAGATAATCTGCACGATTATCTTGGCGTAAAACGTTTTGAATTTGGCAAAGCTGACACACAAAACCGTATTGGCGAAGTAACTGGTTTAGCTTGGACAGAAGTGGGCGGCGATTTACTCACCATTGAAACAGCCTCCGTTGTGGGTAAAGGAAAACTTTCTTTCACTGGTTCATTAGGCGATGTGATGAAAGAATCCATTCAAGCGGCAATGACAGTTGTACGAGCTCGTGCTGAAAAATTAGGTATTAATTCTGAGTTCCATGAAAAACGCGATATTCACATTCACGTGCCAGATGGTGCAACACCAAAAGATGGCCCAAGTGCAGGTATTGCAATGTGTACTGCATTAGTTTCTTGTTTAACAGGTAATCCTGTGCGTGCTGATGTGGCAATGACGGGAGAAATCAGTTTACGCGGTAAAGTATTACCAATCGGTGGATTAAAAGAAAAACTTCTTGCAGCACATCGTGGCGGAATTAAAACCGTATTAATTCCAAAAGAGAACGTTAAGGATCTTGAAGAAATTCCAGAAAACGTGAAACAAAATCTTGCAATTCATGCGGTAGAAACCATTGATGAAGTGCTTGGTCTTGCGTTGGAAAATCCACCAGAAGGCATTGAGTTTGTTAAAGTGGAGGCTAAACCTAAAGCACCACGCCGTAAAGTGACGAGTAAATCGGAAAGAGCGGTCAATTAATTGAATGTTTTAGGGCTTGTGAAAACAAGCCCTTTTATTGACTTTAGAGATGAAAATTTCATCTTTACACAAGGTTAATTTATACTTTTCCAAATTGAAAACTTGTTAATAACACAATGCTACAACTTCCTCCACTTTCCTTGTATATACATATTCCTTGGTGCGTTCAAAAATGTCCTTATTGTGATTTTAATTCACACGCACAAAAAGGCGATATACCAGAACAAGACTATATTTATCATCTTCTGCAAGATTTGCAGGCTGATTTACAACGCTTTAAAAATTCCATTCAACAACGAAAACTCCATTCGATTTTTATTGGTGGCGGTACGCCAAGTTTATTTTCATCAGAAAGTATTACACACCTTTTAAAGGAAATAAAAAAACAGATTGATTTTGAAGATAATATTGAAATTACATTAGAAGCTAATCCTGGCACGGTAGAAGCTGAACGTTTTAAAGGTTACGTATCTGCAGGCATTACGCGAATTTCTATGGGAATACAAAGTTTTAATGATGACAAATTACGGCGTCTTGGGCGAATTCATAATGTAGCAGAGGCAAAAAGTGCGGTCAATTTAGCGAAAGTTTCTGGGCTAAAAAGTTTCAATTTAGATTTAATGCACGGCTTGCCGAACCAAACGTTGGAAGAAGCTTTAGATGATCTTCGTCAAGCGATTGAGCTATCCCCTCCCCATATTTCTTGGTATCAGCTCACTATTGAGCCAAATACGATGTTTGCTTACCGCCCACCTAAATTGCCAGATGATGATGCGCTTTGGGATATTTTTGAGCAAGGTCACCAACTTTTAACGGCGGCAGGCTACCAGCAATATGAAACCTCAGCTTACGCAAAAACAGGTTTTCAGTGTAAACATAATTTGAATTATTGGCGGTTTGGGGATTATTTAGCCATTGGCTGTGGCGCACACGGGAAATTGACGTTTCCGAATGGCGAGATTACTCGCTTTTCTAAAACCAAACACCCGAAAGGTTATTTGCGTGGCGAATATCTTTACGAAGAAAAAAACGTGCAAGAAATTGACCGCCCTTTTGAGTTTTTTATGAATCGCTTTCGTTTGTTAGAAGCGGTTCCCAAACAAGAATTTGAAGATTACACAGGCTTGTCGCAAAGTGCGGTGAAAAATCAAATTGATTTTGCCATTCAACAAAACTATATTGTGGAAAACGCTGATTCTTGGCAAATCACTGAGCACGGCAAGTTATTTCTCAATGAACTTTTGGAATTATTTTTAACGGAAGAATAGCCTAATCATGAAATAGCCTAGTTGTGAAATAACATTGCTTGAGAAAAACGCCCGCTAAAAAATTACACTTGTTTATTAGATAGGCTCGTAATAAAGTAACGCAATCGTTTACTTATTGAAATAAGGAAAAGAAATGAATCAATTAGAAATGAAAAAACTCGCCGCACAAGCCGCATTACAATATGTAAAAGCTGACACAATTGTTGGCGTGGGAAGCGGCTCCACGGTGAACTGCTTTATTGAGGCTTTGGGTACAATCAAAAATAAAATTCAAGGCGCAGTTGCGGCTTCAAAAGCATCAGAAGAATTATTACGTAAACAAGGGATCGAAGTATTTAATGCAAATGATGTCTCTAGCTTAGATATTTATGTGGATGGTGCAGATGAAATCAATCCACAAAAAATGATGATTAAAGGCGGCGGTGCGGCACTTACTCGTGAAAAAATCGTTGCGGCATTAGCGAAAAAATTTATTTGTATTGTAGATTCTAGTAAACAAGTGGATGTGTTAGGTTCGACTTTCCCATTGCCAGTTGAAGTTATTCCAATGGCTCGTTCACAAGTGGGCAGAAAATTAGCCGCACTTGGCGGTGCGCCTGAATATCGTGAAGGCGTGGTTACAGATAATGGCAATGTGATTTTAGATGTACACAACTTCAGTATTTTAAATCCAGTTGAAATGGAAAAAGAATTAAACAATGTTGCAGGTGTCGTCACTAATGGGATATTCGCATTGCGTGGCGCAGATGTTGTAATCGTCGGCACGCCTGAAGGTGCCAAAATTATTGACTAATTCATAATAAAAATCATAAGGAAGTAAATATGACAAACAAAGTTTCACTCGACAAATCAAAAATTAAATTTGTATTGTTTGAAGGTGTGCATCAAAGCGCACTTGATACGCTCCACGCGGCAGGCTATAGCAATATCGATTACTATAAAAAAGCACTGGATGGCGATGAATTAAAAGAAGCCATTAAAGATGCACACTTCATCGGCTTACGTTCTCGCACCCATTTAACCGCAGAAATGATTGAAGCCGCACCCAAATTAATCGCAGTTGGCTGTTTCTGCATTGGTACAAATCAAGTGGATTTAAATGCAGCAAAAGCACGTGGTATTCCTGTATTTAATGCGCCATTCTCAAACACTCGTTCCGTCGCAGAACTTGTATTAGGCGAGATTTTATTACTTATGCGCAATGTGCCACAGGCTAATGCCGAAGTACATCGTGGTGTTTGGAATAAATCCGCGACTGGCTCTCATGAAGTGCGGGGAAAAAAATTAGGCATTATTGGTTACGGCCACATTGGTTCACAATTAAGTATTATTGCTGAATCATTAGGCATGGATGTGTATTTCTACGATATTGAAAATAAACTTCCGCTTGGTAATGCAAAACAGGTTCGTAGTCTTGAAGAATTACTTAGTTCTTGCGATGTGATTTCACTACACGTGCCAGAACTGCCCTCCACCAAAAACTTAATGAACGCAACGCGTATCGCACAATTAAAACAAGGGGCTATTTTGATCAATGCTGCGCGTGGCACAGTAGTAGATATTGATGCTCTTGCTCAAGCCTTAAAAGACGGTAAAATTCACGGTGCGGCAATTGATGTATTCCCCGTTGAACCCGCTTCAATTAATGAAGAATTTGTCTCGCCGTTACGTGAATTTGATAATGTGATTTTAACGCCACATATCGGTGGCTCAACAGCGGAAGCACAAGAAAATATCGGTTTTGAAGTGGCAGGCAAATTTGTCAAATATTCAGACAACGGATCAACCCTTTCTTCGGTAAACTTCCCAGAAGTCTCTTTACCAGAGCACGAGGGAACAAAACGCTTATTGCATATTCACGAAAATCGCCCTGGTATATTGAACAAACTGAACCAAATTTTCGTCGAAGCCAACCTCAATATTGCCGCGCAATATTTACAAACTGACCCAAAAATTGGTTATGTTGTCGTTGATGTAGAAACGAATGATGCATCGCCATTACTGACAAAATTGAAGGAAATTGATGGCACAATTCGTGCGCGTGTACTTTACTAAATACAAAAAAAGATCAGGTTAATGCCTGATCTTTTTTGCTTTCTTATTCAGTAATCGAATAAGGTAACTGCACTCGCTCTAACAGTATTTCATTACTCGGCAATCTAAATTGTTGCTCTGAATCTATGTCATTATTCATCACAACTTGCAACCATAAAACACCGTCTAAATTGACCGCACTTGTAATCGTGCCAGTCTTACGCCAATTGGCTTCAAGCTGCATTTCGATTTCACTGCCAATTTCCACTTCCTGCTGAGTTTGCGCTTTAAAAATAAACATTGCACGTTTGTTTGCCCCACGATATTTCGCACGTGCCACGGTTTCTTGCCCAATATAACAGCCTTTGGTAAAAGAAATTGCTTGCTCAACGGCCTGTAAATTTAGTGCTTGTGGGATAAATTCATTTTGCGTTTGCGGACTTAAATTTGGCAATCCTGCTTGAATATCGGCTACTTCCCAAATTTTTTCATCGCCATTAAAATTCACGGGTAATTCAGTTTCATTTAATAAAATTGAACGCTGTCCATCAATTTCCAATGAAAAGTGCGGTGTAATTTTTCCACATTTTTCACCTATTACGCCGATGATTTGCCAATCACGTAAATCAAAACTCACTTTGGAAAATACCGCATATTTTTTCAAAGCATCCAGAGCACTTGGCAAAATATCTTTCTTAACGAGCAAAAAGAATTGTTCACTACTTACTTTAAACAAACGGTAAATTGCATTCATTTTACCTTTTGGGTCACAGTGAGCTGTAAGCGTCGTTGTGCCACTCGCTAATCGCACAACATCAGAAGTTAATTGCCCTTGCAAATATTTTTCTACATCCGCACCCTGTACTTCAATCAGTTGATATTGAGTAAGAGAAATAAATTGAGACATTCTGCTTTCCTATTCTAAATTCTGAATTTGCTCACGCATTTGTTCGATAAGCACTTTTAGCTCCACCGCAGAAGCCGTAATATCCGCATTAATGGATTTAGACGCAAGGGTATTCGATTCACGATTCAATTCTTGCATCATAAAATCTAATTTACGCCCAACTGCACCGCCTTTTTTCAAAATATTCGTAGTTTCTTTCACGTGCATTTGTAAACGATCGAGTTCTTCCGCCACATCAACACGTTGAGCGAGTAAAATCATTTCTTGTTCCACACGCTGTGGATCAAGATTAAGTTGAGCATCTTCAAAACGTTGCAATAACCGTTCACGCTGCCATTGTAAAACTGCTGGCATTTGTGACCGCACTTTATCCGCTTCCACTGCAATGGCATCTAAGCGTTGTTGAATAATATCGTTCAGTTTTTCCCCTTCACGACCACGCATTGCAATAAAATCGGTCAGTAAATCATCAAAGGTTGTCAATAAATCTTGACTAATCGCATCTAAATCTTGCTCTTGCGCTTCCACCACACCAGGATAACGCAACACATCTGTCAAATTAATTTCACCTTCTCCAGCTTGAGTTTTAATCCATTGCAAAGATTGAATGACTTGATTCGCAAGTTCTTTATTTAAATTCAATTCAGCATTTGTTTGTTTTTTTGTTTCAATACGCAAAGAACATTCAATTTTACCGCGAGTAAGACTTTGACGAAGTTTCTCACGCAAGGTGTTCTCTAATCCGCGAAATTGCTCTGGCAAACGGAAAAAGTTTTCTAAATAACGTTGATTGACGGAACGAATTTCCCATACTGCATCACCCCAATCTTTTTTCACTTCAAGGCGTGCAAAGGCGGTCATACTGTAAATCATAAGCTCTCCTATTTTGTCTTAGCTTTGTCTTAGTTGATTCGCTAAGTATTTTAACGAGATGAACACAGAAAGGGAAAAGAAAAGTGCGGTAAATAATAAAGATATTTTGTATTCTGTTGTTTACACGCTGTAAATTATACAATACAATCATCGTAAATTTTACATTACACCATAAGGAAACAAAAATGAACAAAACTGTTGGCAGCACACTTCTTGTTGCTGGTACGATGATTGGAGCAGGAATGTTGGCTATGCCACTCACTTCTGCAGGCATCGGCTTCGGCTTTACTTTAGTCTTATTGTTAGGGCTTTGGGCATTATTAACTTTTAGCGCACTTTTATTCGTTGAACTCTATCAAACTGCGGAAAGTGATGCTGGTATCGGTACACTCGCTGAACAATATTTTAGTAAAGCAGGACGCATTGTTGCTACGGCAGTGCTAATTATTTTCTTATACGCGTTAATTGCCGCTTATGTTAGTGGTGGCGGTTCACTACTAAAAGATTTATTACCAGAAAGTTTTGGCGATAAAGTCAGCATTTTATTATTCACTGTGATTTTCGGTTCATTTATCATCATCGGTACACATAGCGTAGATAAAATTAATCGCGTGTTATTTTTTGTGATGCTTGCAGTCTTTGCAATCGTGTTAATCTTAATGTTGCCAGAAATCAAATTTGATAACTTAATGGCGACACCAATTGATAACGCTTTAATTATCTCTGCAAGCCCTGTCTTCTTTACAGCATTTGGTTTCCATGGTTCCATTCCAAGTTTAAACAAATACTTAGGCGGCAATGTAAAAGCATTACGCTTCTCCATTTTGGTCGGCTCTGCCATAACACTTTGTGCTTATATTCTATGGCAACTGTCCACGCACGGCTTGCTCACACAAAATGAATTTTTACAAATCTTAAAAGAAGACGCCACCTTAAATGGCTTAGTAAAAGCAACCTTTGCCATTACTGGAAGTAATGTGATCGCAAGTGCGGTAAAATTATTTTCTACATTAGCACTTATCACTTCTTTCTTAGGCGTGGGATTAGGATTGTTAGAATGTATTGAAGATTTACTAAAACGTTCATTTAACGTTACAGCAGGCAGAATTTCACTTGGTTTGCTGACTTTTATTCCACCACTTGTTTTTGCATTATTTTACCCAGAAGGTTTTATTTTAGCACTAGGCTACGCAGGTCAAATGTTTGCCTTCTATGCCGTAGTATTGCCAGTTAGCCTTGTTTGGAAAGCTCGTCGAACTCACACCAATTTACCATACAAAGTATGGGGAGGAAATCTGACTTTAATTATCGTATTGGTATTAGGCATAACTATTACATCTATTCCATTTGCGATTCGTGCGGGTTACTTGCCATTTGTAGTAGGTTAAAAACAAACTAGAAATTTACCGCACTTTTTATCTAAAAAAGAGTAAATATTATCCTAATTAATTTAGATAAAAAGTTCAGACAAAAACTTATCGTTAATCTTATACAACAAAAAGGCTAAGTTCTAAAATTATAGAACTTAGCCCTTAAACTAAATGAAGTTCACTTCATCTATATTATACTTTCAATTATCGTCTTGTTTTCAATAGTTTTTCAGTGAGTTCATAAGCTCGAAGTTTTGCTAACTCTTTAGCAAGTTTTGCAACAAGTAAGTCGTGATCTGCATCAGATCCGTGAGATACTATATTTTCTTCTGCTTTACGTTTTGCTTCGTGAATACGATCTGCATCTAATTCACTACCACGGATAGCAACATCTGCTAACACTGTCACAATATTTGGTTGAACCTCTAAAAAACCACCGGAAACATAGATAACTTCTTCATTTCCATCTTGAAGGGTAAATTTAACAATCCCAGGCTTAATTGCTGTTAGCAATGGCGTATGTCCGGGCAAAATACCAAGCTCCCCTTCCACACCAGTTGCCTGAATTTGTTTTACTTCACCTTCAAAGATTTTCTGCTCTGCGCTTACTATTGTTAAATTAAATGTCGCCATTTTGTTCTCCTTCAAATGACTTGAAGTGATTACATATTTTTGGCTTTTTCTAACACTTCATCGATTGAACCAACCATATAGAACGCTTGTTCAGGAATATGGTCATATTCGCCCTCTAAGATACCTTTGAAGCCACGAATGGTGTCTTTTAATGTCACGTATTTACCTGGTGAACCTGTAAAGACTTCTGCAACGAAGAATGGTTGTGATAAGAAACGTTCAATTTTACGTGCACGTGCTACCACTAGTTTATCTTCTTCAGATAATTCATCCATACCAAGAATTGCAATAATATCTTTCAATTCTTTATAACGTTGTAAAATACCTTGTACACCACGAGCAACATCATAATGTTCTTGACCAACTACAAGTGGATCCAACTGACGTGAAGTTGAATCTAATGGATCAACCGCAGGGTAAATACCTAAAGATGCGATATTACGACTTAATACAACTGTTGAGTCTAAGTGTGCGAAAGTTGTTGCCGGAGATGGGTCAGTTAAGTCATCCGCTGGTACGTACACCGCTTGCACAGAAGTGATAGAACCTGTTTTGGTTGAAGTGATACGTTCTTGTAACACACCCATTTCTTCTGCCAATGTCGGTTGATAACCTACCGCTGATGGCATACGACCTAATAATGCAGAAACTTCCGTACCCGCAAGGGTATAACGATAGATATTATCCACAAAGAATAATACATCTCGACCTTCATCACGGAATTTTTCAGCCATAGTCAAACCAGTCAATGCAACACGTAAACGGTTACCCGGTGGCTCGTTCATTTGACCATAAACCAAAGATACTTTATCTAATACGTTAGAATCTTTCATTTCATGATAGAAGTCATTACCTTCACGAGTACGTTCGCCCACACCCGCAAATACAGAGTAACCTGAATGCTCAATCGCAATATTACGAATCAACTCCATCATATTTACGGTTTTACCTACACCCGCACCACCGAATAGACCAACTTTACCACCTTTAGCAAATGGACAAATTAAGTCGATTACTTTAATACCAGTTTCTAATAATTCCGTACTGTTTGATTGTTCTTCATAGCTTGGTGCCGAACGGTGGATAGCCCAACGTTCTTCTTCACCAATTGCTCCTTGTTCGTCAATTGGTTCGCCCAATACATTCATAATACGACCAAGAGTTTTTGTGCCTACTGGTACTTGAATTGGGTTATTTGTGTTTTCTACTTTTAAGCCTCGTTTTAAACCATCGGATGTACCCAATGCAATACAACGAACTACTCCACCACCTAATTGTTGTTGCACCTCAAGTGTTAAACCTGATTCAACTTTTAATGCATCGTAAACTTTTGGCACCGCATCTTGTGGAAATTCAACATCAATCACCGCCCCGATGATTTGTACAATTTTTCCTGCTGACATTACCGTTCCTCTTTTCTTAAATCGCCGCCGCACCGGCTACGATTTCATTCAATTCATTTGTGATACTTGCTTGACGAGCTTTGTTGTACACCAACCGCAGATCATTAATTAAATTACCTGCATTATCCGTTGCTGCTTTCATTGCTACCATTCGAGCCGCTTGTTCTGAAGCTACATTATCTACAACCGCTTGATAAATTTGGGATTCTAAATAACGAACTAAAAGGCTATCTAAAAGTGCCTTTGGTTCTGGTTCATAAAGATAATCCCAAGTCTGTTGTCTTTCATTTAAATGATCGTCTTTAGATTCTGGTAAAGGAACTAACTGTTGTACAACAGGTTTTTGCGACATCGTATTAACAAATTTATTGTATGCAATATAAATTGCATCAATTTCACCATTACGATAAGCATCAAACATTGTATTTGCCACACCAATTAACTCTTCTAGCGCAGGCGTATCGCCTAAACCAGAAAGCTGACCTTTGATATTAAATCCAAAGGAACGGAAAAAACTAATCCCCTTTGAACCTATTAAGCCCAAATCTGTAGAAATATTTTGTTCTTTCCAATTTTTGATTTGGTTAAGCGTGGTTTTGAATAAATTAACATTTAATCCACCACACATACCACGATCTGTTGAAATAACCAAGATACCGATTTTCTTTACTTCACGCTCAACTAAGAACGGATGTTTATAACCGGTACTTGCTTTAGACACATGACTAATAACGTTACGGATAGTTTCAGAATACGGACGAGATGCAGCCATACGATCCTGCGTTTTACGCATTTTCGAGGTCGCCACCATTTCCATTGCCTTAGTGATTTTTTGTGTACTTTGTACACTGGCAATTTTGGTTTTTATCTCTTTTGCACCTGCCATCTTATCTCTCCGTTACTACCAAGCACTATTCGCTTTAAAACTATCCAAAATACCTTTTAATGTATCTTTGATTTCGTCATTATAGTTACCGGTTTTATTAAGTTCTTGCATAAACTCAGCGTGATTACGGTTAGAATAATCTAAAAGTGCGGTCTCAAAACTTGCAATTTTTGATAATTCCACGTCATCCAAATAACCAAATTCAACAGCAAACAATACAACCGCTTGTTCTGCAACAGATAATGGCGCGAATTGTTTTTGTTTTAATAATTCAGTTACTTTTTCACCGTGAGAAAGTTGCTTACGAGTCGCATCATCAAGATCTGATGCAAACTGTGCAAACGCTGCTAATTCACGATATTGAGCTAGCGCGGTACGAATACCACCCGCTAATTTCTTAATAACTTTAGTTTGCGCTGAACCACCAACACGAGATACCGAAATACCTGGGTTTACCGCAGGACGAATACCTGAGTTAAACAAGTTAGATTCTAAGAAGATCTGACCATCGGTAATAGAGATTACGTTGGTTGGAACGAATGCAGATACGTCACCAGCTTGGGTTTCAATAATAGGAAGTGCGGTTAAAGAACCTGTTTTTCCTTTCACTTCGCCTTTAGTGAATTTTTCTACGTAATCTTCATTTACACGAGAAGCACGTTCTAGTAAACGAGAATGTAAATAGAATACATCACCTGGATAGGCTTCACGACCTGGTGGACGACGTAATAATAATGAAATTTGACGATAAGCTACAGCTTGTTTTGATAAATCATCATAAACAATTAACGCATCTTCACCGCGATCACGGAAATATTCCCCCATCGCACAACCAGCATAAGGTGCTAAATATTGTAACGCTGCTGATTCAGATGCAGATGCAGCTACCACGATAGTATTTGCAAGCGCACCATGTTCTTCTAATTTACGCACAACATTTGCGATAGTAGAGGCTTTTTGACCAATCGCAACATAGATACATTTAATACCAGAATTACGTTGGTTAATAATTGCGTCAATTGCTAACGCAGTTTTACCAGTTTGGCGGTCACCAATGATTAACTCACGCTGACCACGACCAATCGGCACCATAGAATCGACAGCTTTATAACCAGTTTGAACAGGTTGATCAACAGAACGACGATCGATAACACCTGGCGCAATCACTTCTACTGGTGAGAAACCATCGTTTTCAATTTCGCCTTTACCATCGATTGGCTGACCAAGCGTATTAACTACACGACCTAATAAACCACGACCAACTGGTACTTCAAGAATACGACCTGTACATTGAACTTCCATACCTTCCGCTAAATCTGCGTAAGGTCCCATAACTACAGCACCAACAGAATCACGTTCAAGGTTAAGTGCCATCGCATAACGATTACCTGGTAAGGCGATCATTTCACCTTGCATCACATCGCTTAAACCGTGGATGCGAATAATACCATCGCTTACAGAAACAATTGTCCCTGTATTACGCGCTTCACTGACCACGTCGAATTGAGCGATGCGTTTTTTAATCAATTCACTAATTTCAGTTGAATTTAGTTGCATCTTGTATTCCTCTTATAATTGCAACTCATTTGCGAGACGAGTAAGTTGCCCACGGCTACTTCCATCAATCACAAAGTCTTCAGTACGAATAATCACACCAGCAATCAGTGCATTATCCACGTTGCAATTTAATTTCACTTTGCGAGCTAATCTTTTTTCCATTGCAGCTGCAATTTTTTCGATTTGTGTTGCATTCAATGGTTGCGCAGAGGTTACTTCAACTTCTGCAATAGCTTGGTGCTCCTCTACATGATGTTTAAATTCTTCAAACACCGCAGGAATAGCACTCAAACGCTTATTTTCAGCCATTAACCGAATAAGATTTTGCCCATATTGATCCAATTGTTCGCCACAAATAGAAATTACTGTATCAGCTAATTTCTGTGCAGAAAGAGAACTACTTAAGTAAGCTTTTACCGTTTCATCTTCAGCTACGGCTGCAGCAAAACCTAACATTTCAGTCCATTTTTCCACCGCACTTTGTTCAATGGCAAAGTCGAATGCAGCTTTTGCATAAGGGCGAGCTATTGTAGTTAATTCTGACATAAGCTAAGCCTCTTATAACTCTGCAACTAATTTATCAATAATGTCATTGTTTGCCGCTTCATCAATAGAACGACCCACAATTTTCTCAGCACCAGCCACTGCCAATGAAGCCACTTTAAGACGCAATTCTTCTTGAACACGTTTACGTTCTGCTTCTACTTCTGCATAACCTTGAGCAATAATTTTTGCTTTTAGTTCTTCGGCTTCTGCCTTCACTTCGTCTAATACTTCATTGCGACGTTTATTCGCAGCATCTAAAATGTCTTGAGCTTGTACTTTTGCAGCTGAAAGTTCTTGTTCAACAAGATTTTTCGTATCTGCTTGCTCTTTTTTAGCTGCTTCAGCTGACGCTAAAGCGTTCGCAATTTGGCTTTGACGTGTTTCAATCGCATTAATAATTGGTGGCCAAACAAACTTCATGCAAAACCACACGAAAAGTGCGAATGCGATAAGTTGACCAATCAATGTTGCATTTAAATTCACAACGTCCTCCTTACTATGCTTGTTTTACGTTGATAAGCAAATAAGGTGATTAGTGTAATAAACCGATGAATGGGTTTGCGAAAATGAAAAGTAATGAAATACCAACAGCAATCATTGCAATCGCATCTAAAAGACCAGCCACGATAAACATTTTAGTTTGTAAGCTAGATGCTAATTCTGGTTGGCGAGCTGATGATTCTAAGAATTTACCACCTAGAATAGCAAAGCCAATTGCAGTACCTAATGCAGCAAATGCAAGAAGAATTGATGCACCGATGATTGTAGCTGTAATTACAGTTTCCATAATTTTCTCCAATAGAAGTTAAGTTTTAGCCCTAGAGCCAGTTAATAAAAAATGATTAATGATCTGCTTTATTATAAGCAATACTTAAATAAACAACCGTCAACATCATAAAGATGAAAGCCTGCAAGGTAATAACCAAAATATGGAAAATAGCCCAAGCAAGATGTAACGGAATCCCTAATGCTGCAATGGCCATATTAGCGGAATACATCACAGCGATAAGAATAAAGATCAATTCCCCTGCATACATGTTACCAAACAAACGGAATGCGAGTGAAATTGGTTTAGCCAATAAAGTCACCGTTTCAAGAATAAAGTTAACAGGAATAAACGCCCAATGGTTGAATGGATGAAGCGTATATTCTTTAACTAAACCTTTGAATCCTTTAGATTTTATTGTGTAGAAAAGAATTAAAAAGAAAACACAAATGGACATACCCAAAGTTGCGCTAATATCTGCTGTCGGCACTGCACGAAGATAATGAATACCGAACAAACCTGCAAATTGAGGTAAGAAATCAACAGGAATTAAGTCGATAGCATTCATGATGAATACCCAACAGAAAATGGTTAATGCAAGTGGCGCAACTACGTTACGTGGACCATGAAAATTTTCTTTCACGATTCCATTAACCCATTCCACTACAATTTCAACTAAGCATTGCATTTTTCCTGGAACGCCAGTTGTTGCTTTTTTCCCTACTCGAGAAAAAACAAATAGGAAAATAACCGCAGCAAGAATAGAAAAGAACAACGTATCTATATGAACATTCCAAAACCCATCCCCTGTTTTGAGAAAGGATAAATGGTGGCTAATGTATTCCGATGTTGTTTGTCCAGACATAATAAACCCTTAGTACAAGTATAAAAATCAAATTCGGCGAAGCAAAAATGGAACTAAATTATTCAACATTAATGCAATAAAAAAACCACTAAAAAAAATAATAAAATTTGTAACCGAAAAGTATTTAAATGAAATACTAATAAAAACAACGGTTAAAACAAATTTTATTGCTTCTCCTTTATAAAGTGCGGTCAATTTTGTGGCTAAATGTTGTTTTCTATAAAAAACCACATACACAAAAACACCGAAAGGAATTAATGCCGAAAGAAATCCGAATAAAAAATCAAACGCACTTTTCATTTGCCATAAAGCAAAAAAACAAGCCAATAGCAGCATAATGACTATTTCAATAAAAATAGCTTTTTGATACTGAACTTTCGCTTGTTGTACAATTCTCGACATTTTTAAAACCTTAAAACGCTCTAATTATACATTTGATCAAATTAGATTCAACTTAAAAAGCACTGAAAAACGTTAACTAAATCACACTTTTAGAAATTTTTTACTAAATTGTAACTATTTAACGTAAAACGATTAAATGTCGTTCGCCTATAAGCTCTGGAACAGATAATTCAATCACTTTTTGAATAGTATATTTTTTATTCAATTCATTAATTTCATCTTCCTGATAAATCCCTTTTAATGCATAAAAATATCCATTTTCTTTTGGTAAATGATGACACCAATCTGTCATATCTTTTAGTGAAGCAAAAGCACGACTGAGTACACCATCAAATTTATCTTCAGGTTGATATTCTTCTACTCTACTTAAAACAGGGGTTGCATTAGTAAGTCTAAGCTCACGTATAGCATTTCTAATAAAGCTGATACGCTTACCTAAACTATCAAGAAGAACAAATTGTTTGGAAGGATTAATAATAGCTAAAGGCAGGCCTGGCAAACCTGGGCCAGTTCCCACATCAATAAAACGATCACCTTGTAAATAAGGACTTACTACAAGACTATCTAAAATATGTTTGACTAACATTTCTTGTGGATCACGAACCGACGTCAAATTATAAGCTTTATTCCATTTATTGAGTAAATTGACCAGATCAATCAACTGCTGAATTTGTTGATCGCTTATTTTTATATTTGCTTGCACAAGTAAACTGACTAATTTGGCTTTCATATTTATTATCTCTTTGGAAAATTGCGCTATTTTACTTAAAAGTGCGGTAGATTTCCTTAATGTTTTTAGTAACTTGATGGATTATTTACTAAATCAATCTCCATTTTTATACCATAAATTGAATAAGCATCCGCATAATTCATTTCAAAGACTTCAATTGCTTCTGTTCAAGAACCAAAGAATGAATGTTCACTAAAAAATAAGTTTGTTCTGCTTCAGGAATGGAAAATGGCATTAATTTGAGTAAATCTTGATGAATAGCTAAAACTTGTGGAAAAATGACCGCACTTTGAATTTCTTCTAGCATTTCTGAATAAAGCGGAGAAACGCAACCTCCCCGTTCTATCCGACCTAAACTGCAAGCAATATGCAGCAGCATAAAATCCACTTGAGGCGTATTCACATCCGCTTGCCAGTAATTGGCTAAACGAGCTCGTAAACGAAATATCACATCAATAATAGATTGATTTATTTGCTTGCGAATTTTCCAACGTTCTAATTGCTTAAATAACCGCATTTGTTTTTGTTAGTTCAAAATTTGTTCATTAATTTACCGCACTTTACTAAAATAAAACAGTGCATAGATCACAGTTTTGTAGCAAAATGGTAAAAAACTTGTAAGGATGTAAAAATGTTAGATTACAAAATGTTCAATCCATATGAAGGATTGATTTTTGATATGGATGGAACTTTAATTGATACAATGCCCGTGCATGCACAGGCTTGGACGATGGTGGGAGAGCGATTTGGCTATGAATTTGATTGCCAAATTATGTATAACTTCGGTGGGGCGACGGTTAAAACTATTGCAGGGGAAATGATGAAAGCGGCGAATATGCCATTAGATAGAATTGAGGATGTACTTGCTGCAAAACGTGAGTTGTCTTATCAACTTATACCAACTCAATCAAAGTTATTACCAACCTTTGAAATTGTTAAATATTTTCATCAGAAAAAGCCAATGGCTCTAGGTTCTGGCTCACACCGTAAAATTATTGATATGTTGATGGATAAACTGGCTATTGCACCTTACTTTAATGCCATTGTCAGTGCAAACGATGTAAAAGAGCATAAACCGCACCCAGAAACCTTTTTACGCTGTGCTGAATTAATTCAAGCAAATCCAAGTCGTTGTATCGTATTTGAAGATGCGGATTTAGGCGTGCAAGCGGGGTTAAATGCGGGGATGGATGTGTTTGATGTTCGCACGCGAGAAATTATTTCGCCAAGATAATGGATATTTTTTCATTTTTTAGTACTGATTTTTGGCAGGCTAATAGCTTATGCCTTATGTTTATCAGCGCGTTTTTGAGTGCAACAGTATTACCAGGTAATTCAGAAGTTATATTTGTTGCGCTTGCTGTACCTAAATTAGTGTTGGGATCTTTATTTAGTACAGATATATTGGCACTCGTTTTTTTCGCCACGCTTGGCAATGGATTGGGGAGTTTAACTACTTACGGGATTGGGCGATGGATACCAAAATTCGATCCCAAAAATTACCGCACTTTATGGGCAATAAATCAGCTACGGCGTTATGGGGCGATTGCTTTACTTTTGAGCTGGCTACCTGTCATTGGCGATTTATTTTGTGCCATAGCTGGTTGGTTAAGATTAAATTTTGTAGCGAGTAGCCTCTTTATCTTTTTGGGAAAAATGGTTCGTTATGTTGCGTTATTATTTTTTAGTACGCCATTCTTATTATAAAATGCGCAAGAAAAAACCCCACAATAAATGTGGGGAAAATAACCTAAGGAACCAATTTTATTAAAACAACTGCAAGTTGCTTGCACTATAAGACTAAGCCTTTATAAGAAAGTTCAAAGTTTTTTAAAAATGTTCAAAATAAAAATTTTTGTATAAAAGAAACCCCACAATAAATGTGGGGCAATAACCTAAGGAACCAATTTTATTAAAACAACTGCAAGTTGCTTGTTCTATAAGACAATGAACCTTACTATAAAGTTCATTAAAATTTGTAAAAAAGAAATATTTATTCAAATTATTTCTTAACCAACTGATTTACAAGGAAAATTTATGCCATTACTTGATAGTTTTAAAGTGGATCACACAAAAATGAACGCGCCTGCAGTACGCATTGCAAAAACGATGCGCACGCCAAAAGGCGATAATATTACTGTTTTTGATTTACGTTTTTGTATTCCAAAAAAAGAAATTCTTTCCCCAAGAGGTATTCATACACTTGAACATTTGTTTGCTGGATTTATGCGTGATCACTTAAATGGCGATAGCATAGAAATTATTGATATTTCTCCGATGGGATGTCGTACTGGATTTTATATGTCTTTGATTGGCACACCAAATGAACAGCAAGTGTCTGAGGCTTGGTTAGCTTCAATGCAAGATGTTTTAGGTGTACAAGATCAAACCGCTATTCCCGAATTAAATATCTATCAATGCGGAAGCTATACGGAACATTCCTTAGAAGATGCACACGAAATTGCCAAAAATGTTATCGCACGTGGTATAGGGGTAAATAAAAATGAAGATTTGGCACTCGATAATTCCTTATTAAAATAGAAAGACGCTTGATTAACCTAAAAAAGTTAGTAATAAAAACGCACTTTCTACAAAGTGCGTTTTATTTTTAGAAGCGATTAATTAGCAAGCTTGTTTGCCATAAGCATCTTGGCGAAGAATGTGACGAACACCTTCATCAAATTCTGCTAATACGCGATCTGCATCTTTTGGATCTTTACCGCGTGCATCCAAGTAGAATTTAATTTTTGGCTCAGTACCTGAAGGACGAGCAATTAAGCGTCCGCCATTTTCCAAGTTGAATACAAGGATATCGCTTTGACGATCTGTTTTAGTATGGTCGATAAATTGTGCCACTTTTACGCCAGCGATTTCTGCTGGTGGATTGTTACGAAGTGCGGTCATTAATTTTCCGATTTCTGAAAGATCACTTACTCGAATAGAGATTTGTCCACTCACATAAGCACCAAATTCTTTGGTAAATTCATCAGCATAATCTGCTAAAGTTTTGCCTTGTTTTTTCAAGTGACGCACAAGATCTAAGAACACGATTGCCGCAGAAATACCGTCTTTATCACGTACTTTGTCTGGATCAACTAAATAGCCTAATGCTTCTTCAAAACCAAACAATAAGCCAGATACTTTACCGATATATTTGAAACCAGTTAAGGTTTCTTCTGATTGGAAACCATATTTTTTCGCAATTTCAGCAAGTGCTGGAGAAGAAACAAGCGAGCAAGCCAATGTGCCTTGTTTACCTTGATATTGTTTTGCTAAGTACCAACCTAAGAAACAGCCTACTACGTTGCCGTGTAGTGATTTCCAGTTGCCTTGCGTATCAGGCACCGCAACGGCTAAACGGTCTGCATCTGGGTCATTAGCAATGATAAATTCAGCATTCTTTTCTTTTGCCACTTTAATTGCTAAATCTAACGCACCTTTTTCTTCTGGATTTGGGAAATTCACGGTTGGGAATGTGCCATCTGGCCAAACTTGATCTGCTACTACGTGAGGTTGTGGTAAGCCTGCTTTTGCTAGTGTTTTACTTAAAACTTCATAGCCAACACCGTGCATAGCGGTATAAACATAGTTAATGTCGCAAGCTGGCTCTTTAGCTAATGATGCAGTTTTTGCAATGTACGCATCTACCACTTCATCATTTAACACCACATAATTATCGCTACGTGGTAAATCTTGGATATTGCCAGCCGCAACTTTATCAATTAATGCAGCAATTTCTTTATCCGCAGGCGAAACAATTTGACCACCGCCATTTGCTTTACCTAAATACACTTTATAGCCGTTATCTTCTGGTGGGTTATGGCTTGCTGTTACCATTACACCAGCAGTGGTATCAAAATATTGGATCGCATAAGCTAAAACTGGAGTCGGTAATTTGCGAGGTAATAAATAAGCTTTTACGCCTGCACCCGCCATAATTTCAGCCGTGTCACGAGCAAATACATCAGAGTTTTTACGACCATCATAACCAATTACGATAGATGGTTCTTTATCGTAACCTTTTAAATATTCCGCTAAACCACCAGCAGCTTGAGAAACTAAAACTCGGTTCATCCCCATTGAGCCAGCTTGCAAACGGCCACGTAAACCTGCCGTACCAAATTGTAAACGACCATCAAAACGCGCATGTAATTCTGCTTCTGCCGCTTTATCTCCGCCTTTTGCTGCATCTAAAAGTGCGATTAATTCTGCACGAGTTTCTGCGTCAGGATCTTGGTTTAACCAATGTTGTGCAACCTCAAAAAGTGTTGTCATAGCGTTACCCTTATTCGTTGAAATAAATAAAAAAATCGCCCTTAGACTAGCGGAAATCTAACAAAATGAAAACGGCTAATTATCAATTTTTTGATCTACTTAACATTTTTTATTCACGCAATCGGTTATCCGAGCTAATTTGGAAACGCTATTTGTATCGTAGGAATTTGTTTGAAAAATTCGCTATAATATCGCCCCAATATTTACGGCAAAATTTAACCGCACTTTAAGGATTTTCAATGTCATCCCAACCTCGTTTCGTCCATCTTCGCACGCACACAGATTTTTCGATGATTGACAGTATTGTCAAAGTGAAACCTTTAGTGAAAGCCTGTGCAGCTAATGAAATGGTCGCGATGGGATTAACGGATTTTACTAATTTTTGTGGTGTGGTACGTTTTTATGGCGAAATGCTTTCTTCGGGTATGAAGCCTATTATCGGGGCTGATGTAAAAGTAAAAAGCCCATTATGTGGCGATGAATACTTTGATCTTACTTTGCTGGCTAAAAATAATGAAGGCTATAAAAATATTACTTTATTGTTATCAAAGGCTTATCAACGAGGTTATAACGATTTACCTTATATTGATCAAGATTGGTTAATTGAACATCGTGAGGGCGTGATTATTTTATCAGGGGGAATGCAAGGCGATGTGGGTAAAAAATTGTTGAAAGAAAACGTAGCCGAAATTGAAAGTGCGGTCGCTTTTTATCAAGAATTTTTTGCCGATCATTTTTATTTGGCATTAAGTCGTACAGGTCGCCCCAATGAAGAACGTTATATTCAAGCGGCTTTGAAATTAGCAGAACGTTGTAATTTACCACTGGTCGCAACTAATGATGTGATGTTTTTGAATACAGAGGATTTTGAAGCCCACGAAATTCGCGTAGCAATTCACGATGGCTATACTTTAGACGATCCTAAACGTCCGAAATATTATACCTCACAGCAATATTTCCGCAGCGAAGACGAAATGTGTAAGCTGTTTGCTGACATTCCTTCCGCTCTTGAAAATACTTTATTAATTGCGCAACGTTGTAGTGTCACTTTGCGTCTTGGTCAATATTTCTTACCTCAATTCCCAACTGGCGATTTAAGTACAGAAGATTTCTTAGTACAAAAATCCAAAGGGGGCTTGGAAGAACGTTTAGCTTTTTTATTCCCTGATGAAAAAGTGCGGTTAGAAAAACGACCAAAATATGATGAACGCTTGCAAGTTGAGCTAGATGTAATTAACCAAATGGGGTTCCCAGGTTATTTCTTAATCGTAATGGAATTTATTCAATGGTCTAAGGATAACGATATTCCAGTAGGTCCAGGTCGTGGTTCTGGTGCGGGTTCATTAGTGGCTTATGCCCTGAAAATTACGGATTTAGATCCGCTAGAGTTTGATTTGCTTTTTGAACGTTTCTTAAATCCAGAACGTGTGTCTATGCCCGATTTCGACGTGGATTTCTGTATGGATGGTCGCGATCGCGTGATTGAACACGTTACTGAAACCTATGGTCGTGGAGCGGTATCACAAATTATTACCTTTGGTACAATGGCGGCGAAAGCGGTTATTCGAGATGTAGGGCGAGTGCTGGGGCATCCGTATGGTTTCGTTGATCGTATTTCGAAATTGATTCCGCCAGATCCAGGTATGACCCTTGCCAAAGCATTTGAAGCCGAGCCGCAATTACAGACTGCTTACGATAGTGATGAAGAAGTGCAAGCGTTGATTGATATGGCACGTAAACTGGAAGGCGTGACCCGTAATGCAGGTAAACATGCAGGTGGCGTGGTCATTTCGCCAACCTTAATTACTGATTTTTCACCACTCTATTGTGATAATGAAGGCTTACATCCAGTTACTCACTTTGATAAAAATGATGTGGAATATGCGGGGCTTGTGAAATTCGACTTCTTAGGCTTGCGTACTCTCACCATCATAAAATGGGCATTGGATATGATTAATGTTCGTATGGTGCGTGAAGGCAAGCCTCGAGTAGATATTGCCGCCATTCCACTTGATGATCCTGAATCTTTTGAATTACTTAAACGTGCCGAAACCACAGCAGTATTCCAGCTGGAATCGCGTGGTATGAAAGATTTGATCAAACGTCTGCAGCCAGACTGTTTTGAAGATATTATTGCATTGGTGGCATTGTTCCGTCCTGGCCCGTTGCAATCGGGCATGGTAGATAACTTTATCGACCGTAAACACGGGCGAGAAGAAGTATCTTACCCTGACGCAAAATATCAACATGCAAGTTTGAAACCTATTCTTGAGCCGACTTACGGCATTATTTTGTATCAAGAACAAGTGATGCAAATTGCACAGGTATTGGCTGGCTATACCTTGGGTGGGGCTGACTTATTACGCCGTGCGATGGGTAAAAAGAAACCAGAAGAAATGGCAAAACAGCGTTCTGTATTTAAAGAGGGGGCTGAGAAAAACGGTGTTGATGGCGAGCTATCTATGAAGATTTTCGACTTGGTGGAAAAATTTGCTGGCTATGGTTTTAATAAATCTCACTCTGCGGCTTATGCCTTGGTATCTTACCAAACCCTTTGGCTCAAAACCCATTTCCCTGCGGAATTTATGGCTGCAGTGATGACATCTGAAATGGATAATACGGATAAAATCGTAGGGTTGTACGACGAATGTTTACGTATGGGCTTAAAAGTGACACCTCCCGATATTAATATTGGTAAACATCATTTTAGCGTCAATGAACAAGGCGAAATTGTGTATGGTATTGGTGCGATTAAAGGGGTAGGAGAAGGCCCGATTGAAGCACTTGTGACGGCAAGAAATGAAGGGGGTATTTTCAAAGATTTATTCGATTTATGCGCTCGTGTAGATTTGAAAAAAATTAACCGCCGCACCTTTGAAAGCCTAATTATGTCGGGTGCCTTTGATAAATTAGGCCCACATCGCGCCGCACTTTCTAAGAATTTAGAAGATGCGCTTAGAACGTCCGATCAGCATGCGAAAGATGAAGCAATGGGACAAACGGATATGTTCGGTGTGCTGACTGAAACCCATGAAGAAGTGGAAAATGCCTATGCTAATACACCACCTTACACTGAAAAACAAATTCTTGATGGCGAACGAGAAACCTTGGGGCTTTATTTAAGCAGCCATCCTGTTAGCCGTTATTTGAAAGAACTTTCCCATTACACATCGACAAGGTTGAAAGATCTTGCACCAAATCGCCGTGGACAAATTAGCACTGTGGCGGGATTATTGGTCTCATCACGAATTGCAATCACAAAAAAAGGCAATCGCTTAGGCATTGCCACATTAGACGATCGTTCTGGTCGCTTAGATTTAACATTATTTGGCGAAAGCCTAGAGCAATTTGGTGAGAAGTTACAAAAAGATACCGTTGTGGTTGCATCAGGGCAAGTGAGCTTTGATGATTTTTCTGGCGGATTAAAAATGGCGGTGCGAGAGTTAATGACCTTAGACGAAGCACGTTCTCGTTATGTCAAATCCTTAGCTATTAGTCTTTCTGAGCATCAAATTACACCAAGTTTCATTAAACAACTTAAAGCATTACTTGAGCCAGTGAGTGGTGGAACCTTGCCGATTAACGTGTATTATCAAAGTCCGAAAGGTCGTGCGTTGTTACGTTTGGGCGTGCAATGGTCAATTATTCCAACAGATGAAATTCTGACGGAATTGGTGAATTTACTTGGCGAAAGTGCGGTGGAATTAGAGTTTGAATAATACAAAGGCGTGAAAAATATCACGCCTTTTTTATAAGATTAACGTAAGAAATAACGATAAGATTTGCTTTCTGTTACATCTTCAAAAACATAATTGAGTTGGGCAAGTGTCTGTTCAAATTCTGCTTGTTCGTGTTCTTCAATTTGGAAACCAGCAAGGATATTTCCATAGTCCGCACCGTGGGCACGATAATGGAATAATGAAATATTCCAACGATTTTGCAAGGTTTCCAAGAATTTTAATAACGCACCTTTTTGCTCTGGGAATTCGAACGTATATAAGCGTTCATTATCATTGGCTGCACGACCACCCATTAAATAGCGAACATGCGTTTTCGCAATATCATCATCAGACATATCCTCAACATCAAAACCATTTTTAGTGAGGTCTGCAATAATATCTGCTTTTTCTTGCTCATTTGTCGTTCTTACCCCAACAAACACGCAAGCACGTTTATCATCTGCACAACGATAACTGAATTCGGTTACAGCTCGGTTACCTAATACATAAGCAAATTTTAAGAAACTACCGGGTTGTTCAGGCATGCTCACGGCTAATAAAGCTTCTCGGTTTTCGCCAATTTCACAACGTTCAGATACATAACGTAATGTGTGGAAATTCAAGTTTGCGCCAGACAAAATTGCCGCCATATTTTTGCCTTCAATATGGTTTTGTTTCGCATATTTTTTCAAACCGGCTAAACCTAATGCACCAGATGGTTCTGCAACAGCACGAACGTTCTCAAACAAATCTTTCATTGCTGCACACACTTCATCACTATCGACCAATACCATATCATCAAGATATTGTTGGCATAGGCGGAATGTTTCGTCGCCAATGCGTTTTACGGCAACGCCATCGGCAAATAATCCAACGTGAGTTAAATCTGTTGGTTCGCCTTTATCAAGAGCCGCTTTTAAGCATGCAGAATCCTTTGATTCTACACCGATGATTTTAATTTCTGGCATAAATTGCTTAAGCAAAATTGCCACACCTGCAGCTAAACCGCCGCCGCCGACTTGTACAAACACATAATCCAAATCTGCCACTTGTTGTAGCATTTCCATCGCTAAAGTGCCTTGTCCAGCGATCACTAATGGATGATCGAATGGAGGAATAAATGTCATATTTTTTTCTTTTGAAAGCTCAATCGCTTTTGCTTTCGCTTCATCAAAATTAACTCCGTGTAGCAACACTTCGCCACCAAATCCACGCACTGCATCCACTTTAATGCTTGGGGTGTTTTGTGGCATAACAATTAATGCTTTTAAGCCTAATTGTTTCGCTGATAATGCCACGCCTTGCGCATGGTTACCTGCAGATGCCGCTATTACGCCTGCTGCTTTTTGTTCTGCTGAAAGGCTAGAAATCATTGCGTAAGCACCGCGTAGTTTAAAGCTATTTACTGGCTGACGATCTTCGCGCTTGACCCAGATATTATTGTGCAGTCGTTCAGAAAGTTTTCCCATTTTTTGTAAAGGGGTCACTTGCGCTGCTTCATATACGCGTGAACCAAGTTTAACAATGGCATTGATATAATCTGATTGAGAAGGTTGAGAATTGGTGAGTAGGTTTTTCATAGTGTTTGTTTTGATGATGAAGTGCGGTTAGTTTTTCCTTTGTTTTATCCCCCTCTTATGAAGGAAGGGGAACCGTTAAATTATTTTAATAATGTTTTATCGCGTACCGCACCTTTGTCCGCTGAGGTGGCAAAGTGACCGAATACTTTCAATGCGAAAGATACTTCACGTTCACGGTTAGCAGGCTGCCAACCTTTTTGATCTTGTTCAGCTCTGCGTGCTGCGAGTTCTTCATTACTGATTTCTAAGTTAATTGCACGGTTTGGAATGTCAATGTTGATAATATCGCCATCGCGTACTAAGCCTATTGCACCGCCAGAGGCAGCTTCTGGCGAAGCGTGTCCAATAGACAAGCCTGATGTACCACCAGAGAAACGGCCATCCGTTAATAAAGCACATTTTTTACCTAAGCCCATCGATTTTAAGTAGCTGGTTGGATATAACATTTCTTGCATACCAGGTCCACCTTTAGGGCCTTCGTAACGGATAACAACGATATGACCTTCTTTAACTTTGCCACCCAAAATGCCTGCAACCGCATCTTCTTGGCTTTCAAATACGATTGCAGTGCCTGTGAATTTCCAAATAGATTCATCTACGCCTGCGGTTTTAACGATACATCCATCTTCAGCGAGATTACCGAATAATACGGCTAAGCCACCTTCTTGTGAAATCGCATTTTCTTTATTGCGAATACAACCGTTTACACGATCATTATCGACGCTATCCCAGCGGCAATCTTGTGAGAATGCTTGAGTTGTACGGATACCAGCAGGGCCTGCACGGAAGAATTTATGTAATTCTTCATCTTGATTGCGAATAATATCGTATTGGTCTAGTTGTTCCCCCATACTCATTCCAAGCACGGTGTGTGTATTTTTATGAATTAATCCAGCGCGATCTAATTCACCCAACAATCCCATAATGCCGCCTGCACGGTGTACGTCTTCCATATGGTATTTATTGGTGTTTGGTGCAATTTTGCTTAAACAAGGCACTTTGCGCGATAAACGGTCAATATCTTCCATTTTAAAATCTACGCCTGCTTCTTGTGCTGCCGCTAATAAGTGTAAAACAGTATTACTTGAACCACCCATCGCGATATCTAAGCTCATAGCATTTTCAAAGGCTTTAAAAGTACCGATTGAACGAGGCAATACGCTTACATCATCTTGTTCGTAATAACGTTTGCAAAGCTCAACAATTTGACGCCCTGCTTTTAAGAATAATTCTTTACGGTCAGCATGGGTCGCCAACATAGAACCATTGCCTGGTAAAGATAAACCTAAGGCTTCAGTTAAGCAGTTCATGGAATTGGCGGTAAACATACCTGAGCATGAACCACAAGTTGGGCAAGCGCTACGTTCAATGGCATCAATACGTTCATCTGACACATTTGGATCGGCTGCCTCAATCATCGCATCAACTAAATCTAAGCGGATTAATTGATCAGAAAGTTTAGTTTTGCCAGCCTCCATTGGTCCGCCTGAAACGAAGATAGTTGGAATGTTTAAGCGCATTGCTGCCATCAACATTCCCGGAGTGATTTTGTCACAGTTGGAAATACATACCATCGCATCAGCACAGTGCGCATTGACCATATATTCCACGCTATCAGCAATTAAATCACGGCTTGGTAAAGAATAAAGCATTCCACCGTGTCCCATCGCGATACCATCATCCACCGCAATGGTGTTAAATTCTTTTGCTACGCCGCCTGCTTTTTCAATTTCTGCGGCAACAAGCTGTCCCATATCTTTTAAATGCACATGCCCAGGTACGAACTGAGTGAAAGAGTTCACCACCGCAATAATCGGTTTACCAAAGTCATTTTCTTTCATTCCTGTTGCACGCCATAAGGCACGTGCGCCTGCCATATTACGACCTTGTGTACTAGTCGCTGAACGTAGTTTTGGCATAAATAATCTCTCCGAGTAAAATTTTGTTAGAGTAGCGTGCAATGCCTTGCACTTAATTCTTATTTTATTTCGTTTACATCTGGCAATTTTGCCAATTGATTCACTAATAGATCAAAAGTGCGGTCAGATTTTACAGTGATTTTTAACCGCACTTGGGTTTCAATGAGTGTCATGTCCATTGTTGTAACGGTAAATCCGCGGTGGCGTGCTACGCGTAAAATGCGTTCTAGTACTTCAGGACGATGGCGAGCGACGAGTTCAAGTTTATATTCATTCATTAATTCATATCCTCTACCATATCCGCGTTACATGCATCCGGTGGCACAAGTGGCCATACACATTCATCAGGTGGAATACATACTTGTAATAAATAGGCTGTTTTACTGTTTAATAATCGGTTGAGTGCCGCATTATTTAGTTTTCGATTAGATAGGCTGTTGAGTAATGCCCAAGGATCAATCAGGCGATTGCCTTGATTTTCAACATAAGTGAAATCTAATTTTGCTTTGAAATTTCTGATTTGTTCACGCCAAGGTTCAATATCAAGATCTTGTTTGAGTGCATTTAGTGCTTGGATTAAATCCCCTTGTAATGCAACATCTGCACGGCGTAATTTATGGATTTCTGCTGCATCAATATCACAATGAATCACTTTAGCATGAGGCGCAAAAGTATCGAGTTTACCAGTTACACGGTCGTCAAAACGCGCACCGCATACAAGTAATAAATCGCTTTCTTGCACGGCAAAATTAGCAGCTTTTGTACCATGCATACCAATCATTCCCATATACACATCATCATTTGGATTAATTGCATCTAAACCTGCATCATAAAGGGCATCGTAGGTTGGCATGATTGCACCGCCTGGATAGCCGAAAAGAGTCGTGACATGGTGTGCTTTCAGGCACTCCATGATGAGTTGTGCACCTGTCATTGTGTTTGTTTCCTGTTGTTTTTATTTTGGGATAAGTTCAGCATTGTAGCGAAATTTCGAGTCATTGGTAGGGCTTGGCGCGAAAAAAAACGAAAAAAGTGCGGTGAAAATTGGCTTGCTTTGAATGTTTTATGTTCTTTTTATTAAAAAATTCATTAATTTTTACCGCTCTTTTGGCTTATTTATTGACTGATGATTAGATTTCATTATATTGAAACTCTTTTCATTTTTTTACATAGGATAATTTATGGCTCACTCAGCCCCAAAAGCACAAAAGCGTGAGACTTTTTCTGGTCGTCGTGCATTTATTCTGGCAGCAATTGGTTCTGCCGTCGGTCTTGGTAATATTTGGCGTTTTCCTTACACCACTTATGAAAATGGCGGTGGCGCATTTATTATCCCTTACCTTATTGCATTATTAACCGCAGGGATTCCTCTTTTATTCTTAGATTATGCTATTGGACACCGTCATCGTGGTGGCGCGCCACTTTCTTATCGTCGTTTTAGCCCTCACTTTGAGGTGTTTGGCTGGTGGCAAATGATGGTAAATGTCATCATCGGGTTATATTACGCGGTAGTATTAGGTTGGGCAGCAAGCTACACATATTTTTCTTTCACTGGCGCGTGGGGCGATAAACCAATCGATTTCTTCATCGGCGAATTTTTAAAAATGGGCGATATTAAAAACGGTATCAGCTTTGAATTTGTTGGTATGGTAACCGCACCATTAATTGCTATGTGGATTGTTGCCTTAGGCGTACTTTCTATGGGCGTCCAAAAAGGAATTGCTAAGGTCTCCTCCGTATTAATGCCAGTGCTTGTTGTGATGTTTATGGCACTTGTGATTTATTCCTTATTCTTACCCGGCGCAGCAAAAGGTTTAGATGCATTATTTACACCAGATTGGACAAAATTATCCAATCCAAGTGTATGGATTGCCGCTTATGGACAAATCTTCTTCTCTCTTTCTATTGGATTTGGGATTATGGTAACTTACGCCTCTTATCTCAAAAAACAATCCGATTTAACGGGAAGTGGTTTAGTTGTAGGTTTTGCGAACAGTAGCTTTGAAGTGTTAGCGGGTATCGGCGTATTTGCAGCATTAGGTTTTATTGCAACAGCGCAAGGTCAAGAAGTCAGTGAAGTGGCAAAAGGCGGAATTGGTTTAGCATTTTTTGCGTTCCCAACTATCATCAACAAAGCACCATTTGGCGAAGTGCTAGGCGTATTGTTCTTCGGCTCATTAACCTTTGCGGCATTAACTTCATTCATCTCAGTTATCGAAGTAATTATTTCCGCAATTCAAGATAAAATTCGTATTAGCCGTGGAAAAGTGACATTCATCGTGGGTGTACCGATGATGATAGTTTCTGTCATCTTATTCGGCACGACAACAGGCTTACCGATGTTAGATGTGTTCGATAAATTCGTAAACTATTTCGGTATTGTTGCCGTAGCATTTGCGTCTTTAATTGCGATTGTGGCAAATGAAAAACTCGGTTTATTGGGTAATCACTTAAATGAAACTTCATCTTTCAAAGTGGGTTTCTTCTGGCGTTTATGCATTGTATTAACGAGTGGTGTTTTAGCATTTATGCTTTTCAGTGAAGGGGCAAAAGTCTTCTCTGAAGGTTACGAAGGTTATCCAAACTGGTTCGTGAACACCTTTGGTTGGGGGATGTCTATTAGCTTACTTGTCGTGGCATTTTTCCTTTCTCGCTTAAAATGGAAAAGCGAAACCAAATTAACGATTGATGAAACTAAAGGAGAATAAAATGACTACTGGTGCAATTATTATGATGATCATAGCCCTTACCTTATTGTGGGGAGGATTAATTTACGCATTGCTTCGCTTACCGAAAGAAAACTAATCCTAAATTAACCGCACTTTTATCTGTATCTAAAAGTTGGGCTTATCCGCCAGCTTTTAGGTACGATTTTATGGATAAATATTATTCTAGTATCATTAAGTAAAATAACGAGTTTTTGCTTTACCGCACTTCTAATCTTTAATGAAACCAAATTCTCCGCTTTCATCCATTTTTAAAATTGATGCATAATTTTTTCGCCAATCCCCTAATACGATTCGGGTAAATCCTTCTTGTTGATGAATTGCCTCACGGTGTGTGTGTCCGTGAATTAATAAATTCACTCCAAACTCTTGTACTTTTTCTGTTGTAAAGGCTTGGTTTACATCCATAATTTCCTGTGATTTGGCTTGTTTATCTTGATTACTCTTTGCCCGAATTTTCTCCGCAATTTTCAACCGCACTTTTAATGGCAAGCACAAAAACAAACGTTGTAGCCATTTTTGATGAACTCTACGACGAAACTGTTGATAAGCCACGTCATCAATGCAAAGTGTATCACCATGACAAAGTAAGATTTTTTTATCATAAAGTGTGATTAGTTGATAATCAGGTAAAAACTGAATCCCTGTTTCTTTTGAAAAACGTTCGCCAATCAAGAAATCACGGTTACCGTGCTGAAAATAACATTGCACACCTTGATTACTTACAGACTTAATTAAATCTTTAACTTGTTGAATCAATGTAGACTGCTCGTCATCACCAATCCAAAAATCAAAAAGATCACCCAAAATGTAAAGCCGTTCAGCCTGTGGTGCAAGATTCTGCATAAAATCGACAAAAAGTGCGGTCAATTCTGGCTGAGTTTCGCTTAAATGCAAATCAGAAATAAAATAGCTATGTTTCATAAAAATTCCACGATTTTTGTTTAGATTAGCACATATTGAGATCGAATTTGCTATACTTTAACGAAATTTTGTATAGGGCATCCTTATGTTAAAACTACTTCGAATTTTCCTCGTATTAATCTGCTGTATTCTAATTTGTGTACTGGGTACGATTTATTCTTTTATCCGTTTTAAAAATCCAAGCAACGTAGGCATTGTTGCTCGTTGGTTTGGACGCTTATATCCACTTTTTGGCTTAAAGGTAGAACATCGTATTCCTCAAGATCAGAAGCAAATTAGCCGCGCTATTTATATCGGTAATCATCAAAATAATTATGATATGGTAACAATCTCTTATATGGTGCAACCTCGCACAGTAAGTGTGGGTAAAAAAAGCTTAATTTGGATACCCTTCTTCGGCATTCTGTATTGGGTAACGGGCAATATTTTCTTGGATAGAGAAAACCGCACAAAAGCGCATAATACGATGTCACAGCTTGCACGACGAATTAATGAAGATAATTTATCAATTTGGATGTTCCCAGAAGGCACTCGCAATCGCGGTCGCGGTTTATTACCCTTTAAAACGGGTGCATTCCATGCGGCGATTTCAGCAGGTGTACCAATTATTCCAGTGGTGTGTTCAACCACGCATAACAAAATTAATTTAAATCGTTGGGATAATGGCAAAGTGATTTGCGAAATAATGGAGCCGATTGATGTTTCAGGCTATACCAAAGACAATGTTCGAGATCTTGCGGCTTATTGTCATGATCTAATGGAAAAACGCATTGCCGAACTTGATGAAGAGATAGCAAAAGGAAACTAAAATGCCACGCCTGTCCCGCCGTCAATTATTAAAAACAGCTGCAATTTCTACCGCACTTTCCACAGTGCCCGCACCATTGTTAGCGGCAAGCCGTGAAAAACTAGTTGTGCCGCCACTAATTGAAGTCCGTCGCGGTCGCCCGATTGTATTAACAATGCAGGAAATGAATTATCCGTTAGATGGCTCACACAATGTGACAGTATGGGGATTCAACGGTAATTATCTTGGCCCTACCATTAAAATCAAATCAGGTAGCTTTGCCAAACTTAATTATCATAACAATTTGCCACAATCAGTTGCTTTATCTATTCAAGGTTTACAAGCATCAGGCGAACTGTTTGGCGGGGCAGCTCGAGTTCTCAAAAAAGGCGAGTCTTGGGCGCCCATCGTGCCTATTGAACAACCCGCAGCAAGCTGTTGGTATCGTTCTGCGACATTAGCCAATTCAGCCTATCAAACCTATCGTGGCTTAGTTGGAATGTGGTTAATTGAAGATGAACAAAGCCTAAAAGCGAATCTTCCCAATAAATACGGCGTAGATGACATTCCATTGATTTTACAAGATATGGAATTTAACAATGATGGTCTCCAATTATTCAAACAAAATCAACCGCACTTTGTAGGCAATCGCTTATTAGTGAATGGTATTGAAGCACCATATTTAGATGTTGCACGGGGTTGGATTCGTTTACGTTTGCTAAATGCTTCATTAGCTCGCGCTTATGATTTACGCTTGGATAATGATCAAGAAATGCTGCTTATTGCACAAGATTTAGGTTTCTTACCAAAAGCTAAATCGGTCAAATCTTTGGTTCTCTCGCCAGGAGAACGTGCAGAAATACTCGTTAATATGAATGAAATTGACAACGTATCTCTCATTAGCGGAAGTAAACGTAGCTTGTACGACAAAATAAAAAATATGTTGTTCTCAGGCGATGAACTGGCAGATAACACCGTCCTTGAATTGCGTGCCAAGGGAGAAATGTCAGCATTTAATAAACAACCGAATCTAACTTTCGAAACGGATGCGCCAGCAATGTTACAACAAGCCGTTGCACAAACTCGAGAATTTAATATTGATGTTACAAACGGTTTAATAAACCAAAGACGTTTTGACCCACGCAAGGTTGATGTTATGGCTCGTAAAGGCACCATTGAACGCTGGATTTTAAATGCAAGTTTACCTGTTGGATTTACTATTCAAGGTGCCAAATTTGTGGTGGAAAGCCAAGGAGAACATCAATTTCAAGCAGAAGAATTAGCTTGGAAAGATACAGTTTGGGTAAAAAACAAAACTCAAATTTTAGTGAAATTTGATCAAGTATCTTCTGGCAACTACCCATTCTTATTTGGAGTATCGAATTTAATGTTAGAAGATATGGGCTGTCTTGGCGTATTGATGGTTCAATAGACAAAAAATTTAATTATAATCCAGTGGATATTCTATTAATCGCTTCTTGAAAAATATTACTCGCCTTGCGCTTTTTCCAGTATAATCTGACCAATTTTCTGACAAATTAAAACAAGACGATGAATAAAAAACACACTTTAATTTCACTTGCTATTTTGACCGCACTTTATAGCCAACAAAGTTTGGCGGATTTGCATGAACAATGTTTAATGGGCGTGCCAAAATTTAGAGGTGAAGTCGTGACGGGTGATGTGAATTCTCTGCCTGTATATATTGAAGCGGATAATGCAGAAATTAATCAGCCAAATGATGCTACCTATCAAGGTAATGTAGATTTGAAACAAGGCAATCGCCATTTGTTAGCACAATCTGTGCAGGTAAAACAATCTGGAAACCAGCCAACGCCTTTGCGTATGGCTTATGTCCGCAATGGATTTGATTATAAAGATAATCAGATCAATATGTTGGGTAAAGATGCGGAATTTAATTTAGATAGTCACGATGGTAATTTAACAAATTCAGAATATGAATTTGTCGGCCGTCAAGGACGTGGCAAAGCTGATAATATAACGCTAAGTAATAATTATCGAGTAATGAAAAATGCCACCTTTACGTCCTGTTTGCACGGCGACAATGCTTGGGCAGTAGATGCGTCAGAAATCCGTCAATACGTGAAAGAAGAATATGCTGAAATGTGGCATGCTCGTTTCAAAGTGCATGGCGTTCCCGTCTTTTATACCCCTTACTTACAATTACCCATTGGAGATCGTCGTCGTTCTGGCTTATTGATTCCAAGTTTGGGGACATCTAGCCGAGATGGCCTTTGGTATGCACAACCCATTTATTGGAATATCGCACCTAATTACGATCTTACTTTTACCCCAAAATATATGTCTCGCCGTGGTTGGCAAGCAAATGGGGAATTTCGCTATTTAACCTCTATTGGCGAAGGTAAAGTGGCGGGCGAATATCTAGGTGGCGATCGTTACTCTGAATATGCTAGTGATAATCGAAAACGTCATTTGTTCTATTGGAATCACAATTCTAGCTTTTTACAAAATTGGCGTCTAAATATTGATTACACCCGAGTAAGCGATAAACGTTATTTCAACGATTTTGATTCTATTTATGGACGCAGTACAGATGGTTATGCGAACCAATATGCTCGTATAGCCTATTACCAACCCAATTATAATTTTTCTCTTTCTGCACGTCAGTTCCAAATTTTTGATGATATTGTAAAAATCGGCCCTTACCGTGCAGTACCACAATTAGATTTCAACTATCACAAATATGATTTGGCGAATGGATGGTTAAATTTCAAATTACATTCACAAGCAGTTCGTTTTGATAATGACAGTGAATTGATGCCAACTGCATGGCGTTTCCATGCAGAGCCTAGCCTAAATTCTTTAATGTCAAATAAATACGGCAGTTTGAATATTGAAACGAAACTTTATGCGACTCGCTACGAGCAGAAAAAAGGTTCAGGAAAAAATGCAGAGGACGTACAAAAAACTGTAAATCGAGTTATTCCACAATTTAAAGTTGATTTACAAAGCGTATTAGTGCGTACAAAGTTCTTAAAAGACTATACACAAACTTTTGAACCGCACGTACAGTATTTATATCGTCCTTACCGAAATCAAAGCAATATTGGTTCAACACTTAATAATGAATATTTAGGATTTGGTTACGACTCAGCATTAGTACAACAAGATTACTATTCGCTATTCCGCGATCACCGTTATAGTGGTTTAGACCGAATTTCATCGGCGAATCAAGTTACCTTGGGTGGTACAACGCATTTTTATGATATTGATGGCGAAGAACGCTTTAATTTATCAGCCGGTCAAATTTATTACTTAAGTAATTCTCGTATTGATGAAAACCCAGCAAATAAAACCCCGACTTCATCATCTGCTTGGGCATTAGAATCTAATTGGAAAATTAGTGATAAATGGCATTGGCGTGGTAGCTATCAATTTGATACCCATACCAATTCAACATCATTAGCGAATACATCACTAGAATATAATCCTGAAAAAAATAATTTAATTCAGTTAAATTATCGATACTCTAACCAAGAATATATTGACCAAAACTTGGGTAAATCGGCTAACGCCTATCAACAAGATATCCAACAAGTGGGATTAGTTGTAGGCTGGGAAATTGCCAATAATTGGGCTGTAGTAGGACGCTATTATCAAGATCTCGCCTTACAAAAACCAGTAGAACAATATCTAGGCGTTCAATATAACAGTTGCTGTTGGGCTGCAAGTGTTGGTGTAAAACGCAATGTCACAAACCACCAAAACCAAACACGTAATGAAATTGTTTATGATAATAGCATTGGCATAACCCTAGAATTAAGGGGGTTAGGCAGCAATGACCATCAAAGCGGTATTCAAGAGATGTTAGAAAAAGGAAAGCTACCTTATATTCGAGCATTTAGTTTGGATTAAACATTATTCAATATAAACGTTAGATCAACAAAAAGAGCGGCTATTTTTAACCGCTCTTTTGTCACAATATACAAAATAAAATACTGATTAGAGATTACCTAACTTTTCGTTTAAAACACTGAGCAATTTATCTTTACTAATCATTTCTTTTTCACCAGTACGACGATTCTTATATTCAATTTCACCGTTGTCTAGGTTTTTCTCACCGATTACCACCATATGCGGTATACCGATAAGTTCCATGTCTGCAAACATCACGCCTGGGCGTTCTTTACGATCATCAAAAATCACATCTACGCCTTGCGATTGTAAAGTGCGGTAAAGTTCTTCAGCGTATTTTTGCACGGCTTCAGATTTGTGCATGTTCATTGGCACAATCGCCACAGTGAATGGTGCAATTTCATTTGAAGGCCAAATAATACCGCGATCATCATGATGCTGTTCAATCGCTGAAGCCACCACACGAGTTACACCAATACCGTAGCAACCCATCGTCATCACAAGAGGTTTACCATCTTCGCCTTGAACGGTCGCTTTCATCGCTTCAGAGTATTTTTTACCCAGTTGGAAAATATGCCCCACTTCAATACCACGTTTGATTTGAAGCGTGCCTTTACCATCTGGACTTGGATCACCTTCCACTACGTTACGTAAATCAAATACTTCAGGCATTGCTACATCGCGTACCCAGTTTACATTGAAATAATGCTTTCCATCGATATTCGCGCCACAACTAAAATCAGACATTAACGCCACAGTGCGGTCAATAATTGCTGGAATATTTAAATTCACAGGGCCTAAAGAACCAACACCCGCACCAATTTTCGCTTTGATTTCAGTTTCGTCCGCAAACTCAAGGGGATCTGCCACTAACGGGTGTTTTTGTGCTTTGATTTCGTTTAATTCATGGTCGCCGCGAATAATCAACGCAACAAGTGGTTGATTTTCGTCTGCACCTTTCACAATCAAAGTTTTTACGGTTTTCTCGATTGGTAAATTGAATTGCTCCACCAACTCCGCAATAGTTTTCGCATTTGGTGTATCAACTAAACACATTTCAGCGGTTGGAGCTTGGCGTTCGCCTATAGCAATTGCTTCTGCAAGCTCAATATTCGCAGCAAAATCCGATTCCGTTGAGAACACAACATCATCTTCCCCGCTTGAAGCTAACACTTGGAATTCGTGAGAAGCTGAACCCCCGATTGAACCTGTATCCGCTTGCACCGCACGGAAATCTAAGCCTAAACGGTTAAAAATGTTACTGTACACTTGATACATCACATCATAGGTTGCTTGCAAACTTTCTTGTGTCGTGTGAAATGAATACGCATCTTTCATAATAAATTCACGCGAACGCATTACACCAAAACGAGGGCGCACTTCATCACGGAATTTCGTTTGAATTTGATATAAGTTAAGTGGGAGTTGTTTGTATGAAGAAACTTCTCGGCGGACTAAATCTGTAATCACTTCTTCGTGAGTTGGCCCAAGTACAAAGTTACGGTTTCCGCGGTCTTCAAAACGAAGAAGCTCAGGGCCATATTGCTCCCAACGACCAGACTCTTCCCATAATTCCGCAGGTTGTACCACAGGCATTAATACCTCAATTGCACCACCTTTGTTCATCTCTTCACGAATAATCTTTTCTACTTTTTTCAATACGCGAATACCCGTCGGCAACCAGTTATATAAACCTGATGCCATTGGGCGAATCATACCTGCACGCAACATTAATTGGTGGCTCACGACCTGAGCATCATTTGGCGTTTCTTTAAGGGTGGAGAATAAATATTGACTTGTACGCATTGTTTAACCTTAAATTCTAAGAACTGAAAAAATTGGCGCAAGTATAACAAAAAGTGCGGTCATTTTTAACCGCACTTTTAACACTTAGTCATTATTTTACGCATTCGCCAAAATTGCCTTATGTTCTTGAATAAGTTTAATAAAAGGCAGCCCAAAGCGTTCTAATTTAATTGAACCCACGCCATTAATTTGCAACATTTCAATATTGTTCGTTGGCATATATTGTGCCATTTCTTGCAACGTCGCATCATTAAAGACAATGTATGGCGGAATATTTTCTTTATCGGCAATTTGTTTGCGTAAGAAACGCAGGCGTGCAAATAAATCCTTATCATAATTTGCAACACCTTGACGTTGTGGATTATGGACAATTTTACTGATTGAAGAAATACGAGGCATTGCCAATTCTAACTCTTCTTCGCCTTTCAAAATCACTTTCGCACTTTCGGTAAGCTGCAACGTTGGATTTAGTTCACTGATGACCTGTTGCACAAAACCCAAATGAATAAGCTGACGAATGACAGACTGCCAATGCTCTTTGCTTTTATCTTTTCCGATACCATACAC
Source organism: Haemophilus influenzae (assembly GCF_900475755.1). Classification (NCBI taxonomy): domain Bacteria; kingdom Pseudomonadati; phylum Pseudomonadota; class Gammaproteobacteria; order Pasteurellales; family Pasteurellaceae; genus Haemophilus; species Haemophilus influenzae. The sequence goes on along the minus strand of NZ_LS483411.1, from coordinate 453,968 downwards.
TGAAAGTTTATCGTGTTGGCGTTCAATAATTTTCTGATTATGCATTCCACGCAACACCGCTATCACATAATGAGCACCGAAACATTGCCCCACTCGATAAATGGTAGACATTACTTTTTGCGCATCGACTAATCCATCATATTTTTTAGGAGGATCAAGGCATATATCACAGTTATTACATACTGTTTGTCGATGCTCGCCAAAATAATTGAGAAGCACTAAACGGCGACAAGTCTGGCTTTCTGCAAATTCTCCAATAGCTTCTAATTTATGCTGTTCAATCTGACGCTGTGGCGTTTCTGGTTTTTTTAAAAGAATTTTTTGTAACCAAGCGTAATCCGCTGGTTCATAAAACAAAACCGCCTCAGCAGGCAAATCATCACGTCCTGCCCGACCTGTTTCTTGATAATAAGATTCAATGCTACGAGGTAAATCAAAATGGGCAACAAACCGTACATTGGATTTATTAATCCCCATTCCAAAAGCAATAGTTGCGACGACTACTTGCACATTATCACGCTGAAAATCCTGTTGCACACGATCACGCCGTGCCGTTTCCATTCCCGCGTGATAAGCTGTGGCAGAGACACCTTTATTGCGTAAACTTTCCGCAATTCGTTCAACCTTGTTTCGACTGTTGCAATAAATAATCCCACTCTTGCCCTTTTGAGCCAACACAAAACGTGTCAATTGCTCCATTGGTTTATATTTTTCTTCCAAGGTATAACGAATGTTTGGTCGATCAAAACTACCAATATATTTATGCGGATTTTCCAGATTAAGATGACTCAAAATATCTTGTCGAGTTGCGTAATCTGCCGTTGCCGTAAGTGCCATAATCGGCGCATCAGGGAAACTCGCTTTTAAACCGCCAAGCTGGGTATATTCAGGGCGAAAATCATGCCCCCATTGAGAAATACAGTGTGCTTCATCAATTGCAATAAAGCTGACTTTACTATAAGAAATAAGTTGAAAGAAACTGTTCGTCATCACTTTTTCTGGCGACACATAAAGCAGTTTAAGTTGCCCAGAAATAAGCTTATTTTGTACTTGTTGCTGCTGTTCTAAAGTCTGACTAGAATTAAGAAAATCCGCCTCAATGCCATTAGCTTGCAGCTGATCCACTTGATCTTTCATCAAGGAAATTAGTGGAGAAATCACTAACGTTAAACCCTCAAAACAAAGGGCGGGAATTTGATAACAAAGCGATTTGCCATTCCCTGTTGCCATTACCACCAAAGCATCTTGTCCGTTTAAAGCAGCATTGATGACTTCTTCCTGCCCTTTACGGAAAGATTGATAACCAAAAACCGATTTCAAAACAGAAAGTGCGGTCGGTTTTTCTATTGTTTTTGATGGTAAAGGAGAATCCTGCATTTTAGAACTGCACGTTCTCGCCATGTGCAGCACAGGCTTCAACGAAACAATCCCAAAAACGTTGTCCGTCATTAGACACCCATTCGCCATTTTTAAATGCAAAATGGAAACCGCCTAATTTACTTGCAATCCAAAGCTCAAGCAGTGGTTCTTGTTTGTTAATCACTATTTTAGTGTGATTATCAAAAGTGATTGTAAATACAGAACCTTGCGTTTCGCAATCTACATCTGCACCTTGATTTTCCAATTCTTCTTCAATTTTTTGCCAAATTTGTTCTATATTTTGGTGAAATTCTGCAATATTCATAAAATTTTCCTGTTTAAATCTGATAGAATGCGACAAATTATAAAGCCTTTCTCAAGCTTGTGAAAGGCGGATTTACCGATAAGTGAGAAAGAAAAAATGAAAAAATTACTATTAATTTTAGTACTTAGTTCAGTGTGCATATTAGCTACAGGATGTGGCGTAAAAGGTTCTTTATATTTTCCTGAAAAAGATCAAGCTCAACAAACTCAATAATCTATTATCCAATGATAATTCCAAAAATAACTAAAACAGGCACACAACATGAATTTTTTCCAATATAAACACAACAAACTTTATGCCGAAGATATTCCAGTTCAACAACTTGCTGAACAATTTGGCACGCCTCTCTATGTATATTCTCGGGCAACACTTGAACGTCATTGGCACGCTTTTGACTCTGCTTTCGGTAAGCACCCTCACCTAATTTGTTTTGCCGTGAAATCTTGCTCAAATATTGGCGTGTTAAATATTATGGCAAAACTTGGTTCAGGTTTCGATATTGTCTCGCAAGGCGAACTTGAGCGTGTACTGGCAGCAGGTGGCGATGCGTCAAAAGTGGTCTTTTCTGGCGTTGCGAAATCTCGAGAAGAAATTATGCGCGCATTAGAAGTTGGAATCCGTTGCTTTAATGTGGAATCAGTTTCTGAACTCAAGCACATTAACCAAATCGCGGGAGAAATGGGTAAAATCTCACCTATTTCTTTACGTGTAAATCCAGATGTTGATGCGCATACACACCCTTATATTTCAACAGGATTAAAGGAAAATAAATTTGGCGTAAGTGTAGATGAAGCCCGAGAAGTATATAAATTAGCCTCAACGCTGCCAAACATAAAAATAACAGGGATGGATTGCCACATAGGCTCACAGCTCACTGAATTACAACCATTTTTAGATGCCACAGATCGCTTAATTGTCCTAATGAAACAATTAAAAGAGGATGGAATTACATTAAAACATCTCGATCTGGGCGGTGGTTTAGGCGTAACTTATACGGATGAAACGCCTCCGCATCCAAGCGATTACGCAAATGCGTTATTAGAAAAACTAAAAAATTATCCTGAACTTGAAATTATTCTTGAACCAGGTAGAGCAATTTCTGCAAATGCAGGGATTCTAGTAGCAAAAGTACAATACTTAAAAAGCAATGAAAGTCGTAATTTCGCGATTACCGACACAGGAATGAACGATATGATCCGCCCTGCATTGTATGAGGCTTATATGAACATCGTAGAAATTGACCGCACTTTAGCAAGAGAAAAAGCGATTTATGATGTTGTAGGGCCTGTTTGTGAAACATCAGATTTCTTAGGAAAACAACGTGAGCTTTCAATTGCCGAAGGGGATTATATTGCTCAATGTTCTGCTGGTGCCTATGGCACAAGTATGTCATCAAACTATAACTCAAGACCTCGCACTGCAGAAGTTTTAGTAGATGGAGATCAATCCTATCTAATTCGTCGCCGAGAAACCTTACAGGAACTTTGGGCATTGGAATCGACCATTTAATATTTCTTATCTTAAAAAAGAGCGGTAAAAAATTATCTATTTTTCTACCGCACTTTTCTATTTTTATCCATCAATAAACCTACCTCAAATAGTAAGTTTGTGAGATAAATCAAATTTTTTTCTATTCTAGATTGGCATAGAATTGAATTCTTTATAAAATGTCACGCTTTTTAAAGTGGACTTCTAACCACTAAAGGAGAAATTATGCAAGATAAACTAAAAGTTTTATTGATTGACGACCATCCGTTAATGCGTCGTGGCATTAAACAACTTGTAGAATTAGACGATAACTTTGAAGTGGTGGCTGACGTAAGCAGCGGCACAGAAGGGATTTCAGTGGCGTTACAAACATCACCTGATGTGATCATTTTAGATCTCAACATGAAAGGACTTTCTGGGTTAGATACACTCAAAGGATTACGCACAGAAGGCGTTGATGCACGCATCTTAATTTTAACAGTGTCTGATGCAAAAAATGATATTTATACTTTAATTGATGCTGGTGCAGATGGTTATTTATTAAAAGATACGGAACCAGATACATTGCTAGAGCAAATCAAGCGTATTGCACAAGGCGAAGTCATTCTGAGTGATTCTATTAAAAATTTATTGTTAGAACGCACTCATGAAGAAAATCCATTAGACAGCCTAACGGATCGTGAAATGGGCGTACTTCGTCAAATTGCGACGGGTCTATCAAATAAACAAATTGCAGCACAACTGTTTATTTCAGAAGAAACCGTAAAAGTACATATCCGTAATTTATTACGTAAATTAAATGTTCATTCTCGTGTTGCTGCAACGGTATTATTTTTTGAACAAAATCGTTAAAAATAATCATAAAAAATGCGCTAAGAAAAGTTAGCGCATTTTTTAAATTACAATATTTAAATTAGCTCAATAGATTTAATATCTTCTAATAAAATATACAATTCTTGTTTAATATCTTTTTCAAACTGTGCTTCTGCACTTTCTCGCTCTAAATCCAGACGCATTCTTTCTCTTTTTTCAAGCAATTTACGATCATCATGTGTAGGCATATCACGCACAACTTCATATAAGTTGGCCATCGCAGGATAAGTAGATAAATTCTTACCAAAAGGCATTAATAGCATTGTAAGACGAATTACGCCTTCAGAAAGATTACATTCTCCAGACTGCATTGCACGAGCAATAATATCAATACTCTCTTTTAATCGTATAACCCGATTATTCTTAGCTTTAGCAATCAATTCCTTTTGAACTTTTAACTGCTTTAATAAACGGATTGCATATAGAGTCAATTCAGTTACCAAGAAAAGTACAATGACAAAAAATATCCAAATCATAGATTACCTAAATTGATTAATATCGATACGCTCGAAAGTGCGGTATAAATCATCTTCACTTTCATCTTCGTCTTCAATGCCAAGTTCTTCCATTAATTCAGAAATTCTATCTAAGCATTCATCTACAAATTGTTGATCTGCTTTACTAATAGCTTTACCTGCATCTAAAGCATCCAATAATTCATTAAGAATTTCATTATTTTCCAGATTTTCAAGCTCTTTCATTGGATCTTGTTTTTTCGCCTGTTTTATTACAGGAATTAATTGACCTTTTTCAGGCTTATTAATAAATTCAACAACCAACGGTATCTTTTTCTTACTACCAATTTTTGGATCTTTAATTTCATTTTGAAGTTTATTCGCTTTTTCTTCAACCGCACTATGACGAGATCCTGAAGCTAAACCTTTATGCTTACGTTTTTTCTTATCTTCACGCGCTTTCGCATCTAATTCATAACGTGTGAGTTTTTTACCCGAACGCAATTTCGGCATTTCCGGTTTTTTATCCGCTTTGCGGATTGGCATAATATCACTAATTTTGCGCGTTTTTTTCTTACGAGCCATAAGGTATCCTTCTAAAAATTTTGTAGATTGTATCACTAGTGCGTATTTTTCTCACTAACAAACACAAACTTTATCTCAGATTACCTAACTAAGACATCAATTTATAAAAACAAAAACCCCAGCCTTTCGACTGGGGTTCTTCTTTTTTTATGTGATTTAGATTTTTATTTGATAACCCGGCGGTGCCCTACTCTCACATGGGGAAACCCCACACTACCATCGGCATTACAGCGTTTCACTTCTGAGTTCGGTATGGTCTCAGGTGGTTCCACCGCACTATCGCCGCCGGGATAATTCTTTAATAACTTCTCTCTTTGTTTCTTCTCTTTTACGACTTCACTTTTTTCGCTTTTCGTCTCTCTTCTTCTTATCGGCAACAAGCTGAACTCGATTTTCTTTCTATTTTTCCTTTCTATTAAGTCTTCTATATTTAAGTTGTTTGTCTACTCTTCTCTTTCGCTCTTTTCTCAAAAACACTTGAGCGTTGTATAGTTAAGCCTCTCGGGCAATTAGTATCTGTTAGCTCAATGACTCACATCACTTACACACCAGACCTATCTACGTCTTCGTCTTAAACAACCCTTACTGTCTTAAAGACAGGGAGAACTCATCTCTTGGCAAGTTTCGTGCTTAGATGCTTTCAGCACTTATCTCTTCCGCACTTAGCTACCCGGCAATGCGTCTGGCGACACAACCGGAACACCAGTGGTGCGTCCACTCCGGTCCTCTCGTACTAGGAGCAGCCCCAACCAATTCTCCTACGCCCACGGCAGATAGGGACCGAACTGTCTCACGACGTTCTAAACCCAGCTCGCGTACCACTTTAAATGGCGAACAGCCATACCCTTGGGACCCACTTCAGCCCCAGGATGTGATGAGCCGACATCGAGGTGCCAAACACCGCCGTCGATATGAACTCTTGGGCGGTATCAGCCTGTTATCCCCGGAGTACCTTTTATCCGTTGAGCGATGGCCCTTCCATTCAGAACCACCGGATCACTATGACCTACTTTCGTACCTGCTCGACTTGTCTGTCTCGCAGTTAAGCTTGCTTATACCATTGCACTAACCTCACGATGTCCGACCGTGATTAGCAAACCTTCGTGCTCCTCCGTTACGCTTTGGGAGGAGACCGCCCCAGTCAAACTACCCACCAGACACTGTCCGAGACCGCGTTCCGCAATCTTCGTTAGAACATCAAACGTTAAAGGGTGGTATTTCAAGGATGACTCCATAATCACTGGCGTGACTACTTCTTAGTCTCCCACCTATCCTACACATCAAAATTCAATGTTCAGTGTCAAGCTATAGTAAAGGTTCACGGGGTCTTTCCGTCTAGCCGCGGGTACACCGCATCTTCACGGCGATTTCAATTTCACTGAGTCTCGGGTGGAGACAGCCTGGCCATCATTATGCCATTCGTGCAGGTCGGAACTTACCCGACAAGGAATTTCGCTACCTTAGGACCGTTATAGTTACGGCCGCCGTTTACTGGGGCTTCGATCAGGTGCTTCTCTTGCGATTACACCATCAATTAACCTTCCAGCACCGGGCAGGCATCACACCCTATACCTCCACTTTCGTGTTTGCAGAGTGCTGTGTTTTTAATAAACAGTTGCAGCCAGCGGGTCACTTCGACCGGTTCAACCTTCGAGAGTAAATCTCTACAATCTACGCCGGCGCACCTTCTCCCGAAGTTACGGTGCTATTTTGCCTAGTTCCTTCACCCGAGTTCTCTCAAGCGCCTGAGTATTCTCTACCTGACCACCTGTGTCGGTTTTCAGTACGGTTTAGTAAAGCCTGTCGCTTAGTGGCTTTTCCTGGAAGTGTGGTATCAGTTACTTCAGCTCCGTAGAGCCTCGTCATCATCTCTCAGTGTTTAATAGAAGCCCGGATTTGCCTAAACTTCCCACCTACCAACTTAAACGCACATATCCAACAGTGCGATAACCTAACCTACTCCGTCCCCACATCGCAGCTTTACCAAGTACAGGAATATTAACCTGTTTCCCATCGACTACGCTTTTCAGCCTCGCCTTAGGGGCCGACTCACCCTGCCCCGATTAACGTTGGACAGGAACCCTTGGTCTTCCGGCGAACGGGTTTTTCACCCGTTTTATCGTTACTTATGTCAGCATTCGCACTTCTGATACGTCCAGCTAACCTCTCGATTAACCTTCATCCGCTTACAGAACGCTCCCCTACCCAACAGACTTTCGCCTGATGCCGCAGCTTCGGTGCTATATTTCAGCCCCGTTACATCTTCCGCGCAGGCCGACTCGACTAGTGAGCTATTACGCTTTCTTTAAATGATGGCTGCTTCTAAGCCAACATCCTAGCTGTCTAAGCCTTCCCACTTCGTTTCCCACTTAATATAGACTTGGGGACCTTAGCTGGCGGTCTGGGTTGTTTCCCTCTCCACGACGGACGTTAGCACCCGCCGTGTGTCTCCTGAGTATCACTCTTTGGTATTCGTAGTTTGCATCGGGTTGGTAATCCGGGATGGACCCCTAGCCGAAACAGTGCTCTACCCCCAAAGGTGTCACCTCAAGGCTCTACCTAAATAGATTTCGGGGAGAACCAGCTATCTCCCGGTTTGATTGGCCTTTCACCCCCAGCCACAAGTCATCCGCTAATTTTTCAACATTAGTCGGTTCGGTCCTCCAGTTAGTGTTACCCAACCTTCAACCTGCCCATGGCTAGATCACCGGGTTTCGGGTCTATACCTTGCAACTATTCGCCCAGTTAAGACTCGGTTTCCCTTCGGCTCCCCTATTCGGTTAACCTCGCTACAAAATATAAGTCGCTGACCCATTATACAAAAGGTACGCAGTCACCCTTTCGGGCTCCCACTGCTTGTACGTACAAGGTTTCAGGTTCTATTTCACTCCCCTCACCGGGGTTCTTTTCGCCTTTCCTTCACAGTACTGGTTCACTATCGGTCAATCAGGAGTATTTAGCCTTGGAGGATGGTCCCCCCTTCTTCAAACAGGATATCACGTGTCCCGCCCTACTTCTCGTTAGCTTAGTACCACAATATGGTTTTTAGATACGGGATTATCACCCTCTTTGATTGTGCTTCCCAACACATTCTCCTAACCATACTGTTATCACTTACTGGCTCTTTCGCTTTCGCTCGCCGCTACTGACGAAATCTCGGTTGATTTCTTTTCCTCGGGGTACTTAGATGTTTCAGTTCTCCCGGTTTGCCTCAACAAACTATGTATTCACTTGTTGATAGTAGATTCTTCATCTACTGGGTTTCCCCATTCGGATATCTTGGATTAAACGCCTCTTATCGACTCATCCAAGCTTTTCGCAGATTAGCACGTCCTTCTTCGCCTCTGATTGCCAAGGCATCCACCTTGTACGCTTAGTCACTTAACTATACAACCTCAAATGTTTTCAATCACTTTAAGTTTTCACTTCAAAGTACGGTCAATTTGATGCGTATTTTCATTCAACTAAACACTTGATTGCTTTTGTTCAATCAAGATTTTATGCAAAACAGGTTTTGTTTTTAGAGTTTCCTTCTCAGTTCCCTCCTCTCACTTTCCTGTCTTGCCTACTCAGACTTTCTCTCGAAAATCTCTTGTTTTCAGCTTGTTTCCAATTTTTTAAAGAACAACAAGATAATCTAACAAAGTTATCTTTAATTGGCGTCCCCACGGGGATTCGAACCCCGGTTACCGCCGTGAAAGGGCGATGTCCTAGGCCTCTAGACGATGGGGACATCAATTAAAGATACTCTATCTTCTTTTTATCTTTTAACGTTTATTTTCAACGTTACTTTCGCTTCGCTTTTAATCTTGTCTACAACTATCAGCCAATCTGTGTGAGCACTCGCTGTCTCTCGTCTTCTGTAAGGAGGTGATCCAACCGCAGGTTCCCCTACGGTTACCTTGTTACGACTTCACCCCAGTCATGAATCATACCGTGGTAAACGCCCTCCTAAAGGTTAAGCTATCTACTTCTGGTACAACCCACTCCCATGGTGTGACGGGCGGTGTGTACAAGGCCCGGGAACGTATTCACCGCGACATTCTGATTCGCGATTACTAGCGATTCCGACTTCATGGAGTCGAGTTGCAGACTCCAATCCGGACTTAGACGTACTTTATGAGATTCGCTCCACCTCGCAGCTTCGCTTCCCTCTGTATACGCCATTGTAGCACGTGTGTAGCCCTACTCGTAAGGGCCATGATGACTTGACGTCATCCCCACCTTCCTCCAGTTTATCACTGGCAGTCTCCTTTGAGTTCCCGACCGTATCGCTGGCAACAAAGGATAAGGGTTGCGCTCGTTGCGGGACTTAACCCAACATTTCACAACACGAGCTGACGACAGCCATGCAGCACCTGTCTCTAAGTTCCCGAAGGCACATTCGCATCTCTGCAAACTTCTTAGGATGTCAAGAGTAGGTAAGGTTCTTCGCGTTGCATCGAATTAAACCACATGCTCCACCGCTTGTGCGGGCCCCCGTCAATTCATTTGAGTTTTAACCTTGCGGCCGTACTCCCCAGGCGGTCGATTTATCACGTTAGCTACGGGCGCCAGAGTTAAACCCCAACCCCCAAATCGACAGCGTTTACAGCGTGGACTACCAGGGTATCTAATCCTGTTTGCTCCCCACGCTTTCGCACATGAGCGTCAGTACATTCCCAAGGGGCTGCCTTCGCCTTCGGTATTCCTCCACATCTCTACGCATTTCACCGCTACACGTGGAATTCTACCCCTCCCTAAAGTACTCTAGTTACCCAGTCTGAAATGCAATTCCCAGGTTAAGCCCGGGGCTTTCACACCTCACTTAAATAACCGCCTGCGTGCCCTTTACGCCCAGTTATTCCGATTAACGCTCGCACCCTCCGTATTACCGCGGCTGCTGGCACGGAGTTAGCCGGTGCTTCTTCTGTATTTAACGTCAATTTGATGTACTATTAACACATCAACCTTCCTCAATACCGAAAGAACTTTACAACCCGAAGGCCTTCTTCATTCACGCGGCATGGCTGCGTCAGGGTTCCCCCCATTGCGCAATATTCCCCACTGCTGCCTCCCGTAGGAGTCTGGACCGTGTCTCAGTTCCAGTGTGGCTGGTCATCCTCTCAGACCAGCTAGAGATCGCAGGCTTGGTGAGCCTTTACCCCACCAACTACCTAATCCCACTTGGGCTCATCCTATGGCAGGTGGCTAAAAGTCCCACCCTTTCGTCTCTCGACACTACGCGGTATTAGCGACAGTTTCCCGTCGTTATCCCCCTCCATAAGCCAGATTCCCAAGCATTACTCACCCGTCCGCCACTCGTCAGCAAGAAAGCAAGCTTCCTCCTGCTACCGTTCGACTTGCATGTGTTAAGCCTGCCGCCAGCGTTCAATCTGAGCCATGATCAAACTCTTCAATTCAAGTTCAATCGCTCAATATACTGCTTAGCTATAAATAAACACTACTTAAAAAAGTAATTATGAATTTTCAGTTAAGCACCTATTAAGACTTCAAAATTAAAAAATATTTTTAAAACAAGTCAATCAACAAGTGCCCACACAAATTGTCTGATATATTGTTAAAGAGCAAAAAAGAACGACGCACTTGGAAACTTAAAAACTTCACAACAGTGCGTCGTTGTGTGCGGTGCATTATAGGGATTTTCAAATCCCTTGCAAGTACTTTTTACAAAAATTTATTTGAATGAGCAAATTTTATTCATCATCTAATTTTCTATAGCCTTTCAAGCCATTTTTTCTCAAAACTTCGTTTAATTTCTTCAATAAACGCTCTTTTTCAGCTTGACTTAACATCTGACTATTTTTATTTTGCAAAGCACATACTAACTTCCAATAAAAATCAAGCGTAGCACCACTGCCATTTTTCTTTAATTCCACCAATGCATTTTCTGCACCAATTTCTCTTAGCATCACAACATCTGTAATACCAACTTTTATTAAAGCTCTTTCGTGTTTAATCGTTAAATTGGGTAAATCCTTTAATCGATTTAACTTTCTTAACGTATATTCTAGCTTCTGCTCAATAATCTGTTTAATAGAAAGAATAATCAATTTTCTACATAACATATTATTACGTAAAACCTGTTCAGTAAGTGCATAATATTGTGAAAGCACAAACCGTTTATTCAATTCATTCGTTGTAAAAGGTTCACAACCTAATTTTATTAATTGAGTTGCAAGCTCATCTTCACCTCGTAAATAAAGCTTTTTATTTTGCCAGATGGCAAACATTGTCTCTTCCTTGTGAAACAAACCGTAACCAGTAAAAAGATTTTTAAAGGTAACATTTCCTACTAACAGGTCTAGCAAAGAGCAAACTTTATCTATATGCCCATCCTTTATATTCATATATAACCTCCAATGAATAATTATTTTAAAAGAATCAGTAGAAGTACTTCTGATTTCATTTATATCATGAAGTTTTTACTACACCTAAATATAAATCTCAGATTTGTGAAGCAGATCGTAAATTTGAAATTTATTTTTATGTAAACGATTGGTTTATATATAAATATACTATATTTAAAACTTTTTTTGCGATTAAAAATTGTACATAATTTGATCTAATTATTCTATCAAAATTTTAATTTTTAGACTAACCCACCTTTTTTACTAGAATGTATACCCCATATTTTTTATTAATATAAATATTTTTCTTGATCTGTACATCAATACAGATATAATCATAAAAAATTGGACATTCAAACAGGAATTTAATTATGGCAACTCAAGAAGAAAAACAAAAAGCACTAGCGGCTGCATTAGGGCAAATAGAAAAACAATTTGGTAAAGGCTCAATTATGAAATTAGGCGATACTAAAACGTTGGATGTAGAATCTATTTCTACCGGATCACTTGGCTTAGATGTTGCACTGGGAATTGGTGGTTTACCTATGGGTCGAATTGTAGAAATATTCGGACCTGAATCATCTGGTAAAACAACATTAACTCTTTCCGTCATTGCTCAAGCGCAAAAAGCAGGAAAAACCTGTGCATTTATTGATGCAGAACACGCACTTGACCCTATTTATGCAGCAAAACTTGGTGTAGATGTAAAAGAACTTTTTGTTTCTCAACCAGATAATGGAGAACAAGCACTTGAAATATGTGATGCATTAGTTCGTTCTGGTGCAATTGATGTAATTATTGTGGACTCCGTTGCCGCACTGACACCAAAAGCTGAAATTGAAGGCGATATGGGGGATTCTCATATGGGTCTGCAAGCGCGTTTAATGTCTCAAGCTTTGCGTAAACTCACAGGTCAAATTAAAAATGCAAACTGTCTAGTTGTGTTTATTAACCAAATCCGTATGAAAATAGGTGTAATGTTTGGTAATCCTGAAACTACCACAGGCGGTAATGCATTAAAATTCTATTCATCCGTTCGCTTAGATATTCGCCGTACAGGTTCTGTAAAAGACGGGGAAAATATTATAGGAAATGAAACTCGCGTAAAAGTAGTAAAAAACAAACTAGCAGCTCCATTCCGCCAAGTGGATTTCCAAATTCTCTATGGAGAAGGCATTTCAAAAGCAGGTGAATTATTAGAACTTGGGGTAAAACACAAACTTGTAGAAAAATCAGGTGCGTGGTATTCCTATAATGGCGAAAAAATTGGTCAAGGAAAGGCTAATTCAATGAAATGGCTTAACGAAAATATAGAAAAATCAGATGAATTAGAAGCTCGTTTACGTGCTGAATTAGTAGCTAATCCAGAACAAGCCTTAATGGCGGATATTGAACAATCTGAAAATAATACTGAATTAGAAAGTGATTTTGAATAAAGAAAATTACAAATGCCAAAAGTGCGGTTAAAAATGACCGCACTTTATATCAACTCAATAAAAATAAAGGAATCATTCCTTGTCATCCCTTGCTTTTAATTACATAGTCAATCTTCTTACACGCAGAGAATATAGTGAATTTGAACTCCGCAATAAAATGCAGGAAAAGAACTTTTCGGAAGAAGAAATTGATGAAGCTTTATCTCAATGCCAAGCAAAAAATTGGCAAAGTGATCGTCGTTTTTCAGAAAATTATCTAAATTCACGCGCGCAAAAAGGTTATGGTGTAGGAAGAATTCGACAAGAATTACTCCAATTAAAAGGTGTGTCTTCTGATATTATTGATGAAGTTTTAATGGAATCAGAAATTGATTGGTATGAAATGGCTGAGAACTTGTTACGTAAAAAATTCCCAAATTACAACGAACAGCAAACGCCTAAAATGAAACAAAAAATTTGGCAATATATGCTATCACACGGATTTCGTAGCGATGAATTTGCTGATTTAATTGGGCAAAACCAAAGTGAATGGGATTAATGTAAAAGTTGAGAACAAATTTTATATATCCAAATGCCCAACCCAGTCATAGCTAAACATCCAAATAAATGCATAATCAATACACAAAATCCATTTAACCACTTGTCATTAAAAAATAATTCCACAACTTCGGAAGAAAAAGACGAAAATGTAGTTAGCGATCCTAAAAAACCGGTAATTAAAAATAACCGCCATTCAGAACTAATTTGTGGGAATTGCCAAAAAATCCCAAGTAATACACCAATAATTAAACAACCAAGCAAATTAGCGATTAAAGTCCCAAAAGCAAAGGAAGAAAATAAAGGATTAAATAACAATCCTATAGTCCAACGCAATGACGCGCCTAATATTGCACCACAACTTATGAATAATAATGCCTGCATTAATAATCTAATCCAAATTGAGTTCGCAAATAACAAGCGACTGATTCTTCTTTATTTGATCCAATAACTTCTAAATCTGGACAAGCCGTTTTTAAACGAATATCAGCATCTTTCATAATGCAACCTTTTCCAGCCCAAGAAAGCATTTCTACATCATTCATTCCATCACCAAAAGCAATACAGTCTTTTAACTCATATTCTCGTGATTCGAGTAAATGTTTTAATGCATCCCCTTTTGAAACATTCTTATTCATTACTTCCAAACAAGCTAATGCAGAATAAACAATTGTCGTTACATCACCAAACTTATCTCGTAAATAAGTTTCTACTTCAACTAAATCCTCTGGAGTTTTACCAATAAAAAAGACTTTTTCTGTCCCACGTCCATGATGTTTGGAAAAATCAACTACGTTATAATCAAATCCAGATTCTTTATGGAACTGACGCATTGCAGGAATATCTTTATTAGTAAACCAGCCTTCATCTTGATAGCTATTCATGCATACTTTGGACGTATCAAATGGCGTTTTGTAAAGCTCGAGAACTAATTCTTCAGGTAAGCTATTGCTATAAAGCAAATTACCCTGTAAATCCCGTACACGAGCACCATTTGATGTAATCATAACCGCACGTTCCGCACCAATTTTTCCAAGAATGGATGACACATCGGTATGATTACGTCCTGTTGCCAAAATAATATCTACGCCTTTTTGCTCTAATGCTCTCAGCGTATCAATGGTAAGATCACCCACTAAATGTTCAGGTGTTAAAAGCGTGCCATCTAAATCAGACACCATTGCTCGAAAAGGTAAATTCATAAAAACCTCAAAAAATAAACTATGCTTATCATATCACTAAATATACAAATGGTACTTGCTGAAGATCAATGTATTAAAAACTGTAATAAAAATAACCGCACTTTTATTAAGCATCAATAGACACATTCCTCTTTATCCAATAATAAGCTAAAACATATTTTCGTTTAAATTGATCTACTATTAGAAATTAAACAAATACCAATAAAGAGTTAGTTTATTTTTATTAGAATGAATATAAATTCTAATAAAGCTAAAAATCTCGCAATAAAATTCTACATACTGGAATTACCAGTTGAAAAACGATAACAAATTTCATTTTACCTCTCTTATAATACAAGTGTTCGAACAACAAGCAGTACCTCGAATGATGTATGTTTATTCCCCAATGGATAGTCAAAAAACAAGGAGATTATTATGGCTTTCAATATGAAAAACAGACATTTACTTAGTCTTGTTCATCACACAGAACGTGAAATTAAATATCTCTTAGATCTCTCCCGAGATTTGAAACGAGCCAAATATACAGGCATAGAACAACAAAAATTAAAAGGCAAAAATATCGCACTCATCTTTGAAAAAACCTCCACTCGCACACGCTGTGCATTTGAAGTCGCCGCTTATGACCAAGGCGCACAAGTCACCTATATCGACTCTAACTCCTCCCAAATTGGCCACAAAGAAAGTATGAAAGATACCGCCCGCGTATTAGGCAGAATGTATGATGGAATTGAATATCGTGGCTTTAAACAAAGTATCGTTCAAGAACTTGCTGATTATGCTGGGGTGCCAGTATTCAATGGTTTAACCGATGAATTCCATCCAACACAAATGCTTGCCGACGTACTTACCATGATTGAACATTGCGACAAACCATTAAGCGAAATTAGCTATGTCTATATTGGGGATGCTCGTAATAATATGGGTAATTCACTTTTATTAATTGGTGCAAAATTGGGTATGGATGTGCGGATTTGTGGACCTAAAGCTTTATTACCAGAAGCAAGTCTTGTGGAAATGTGCGAAAAATTTGCGAAAGAAAGCGGCGCTCGTATTACCGTAACTGAAGATATCGACAAAGCGGTGAAAGGTGTTGATTTTGTTCATACTGATGTGTGGGTTTCAATGGGTGAACCATTAGAAACTTGGGGCGAACGCATTAAATTATTACTTCCTTATCAAGTAACACCTGAATTAATGAAACGCACTGATAATCCAAAAGTGAAATTTATGCACTGCTTGCCAGCCTTCCATAACAGCGAAACCAAAGTTGGTCGTCAAATTGCTGAAAAATATCCTGAATTAGCTAATGGTATTGAAGTGACTGAAGATGTATTTGAATCGCCAATGAACATTGCATTTGAACAAGCAGAAAACCGTATGCACACAATTAAAGCTGTAATGGTAGCAAGTTTGGCATAAGGAAAACGTATGAGAATAGTGATTGCATTAGGCGGTAATGCGTTATTACGACGCGGAGAACCAATGACAGCCGAAAATCAACGACAAAATGTTCGCATTGCTTGTGAGCAAATTGCTAAGATTTGGCCAAATAATGAATTAGTGATAGCACACGGTAATGGTCCACAAGTGGGTTTGCTCGCTTTACAAGGTGCCGCTTATACTGATGTGCCAACCTATCCTTTAGATGTATTGGGAGCAGAAACAGCTGGAATGATTGGTTATATGATTCAACAAGAACTCGGTAATTTAGTTCCATTTGAAGTGCCATTTGCAACGTTATTATCTCAAGTAGAAGTTGATATCAACGACCCAGCTTTCAAAAATCCAACTAAACCAATTGGTCCTGTTTATACGAAAGAAGAGGCTGAACGTTTGGCAAAAGAAAAAAATTGGTCTATCGCACAAGATGGAGATAAATATCGTCGCGTTGTGCCAAGCCCATTGCCAAAACGTATTTTTGAAATTCGCCCAGTAAAATGGTTGCTTGAAAAAGGCAGTATCGTCATTTGTGCGGGGGGGGGGGGCATTCCGACCTATTATGATGAACAGCATAATTTACAAGGTGTTGAAGCCGTTATTGACAAAGATTTATGTTCAGCTTTACTTGCAGAAAATCTTGATGCTGATTTATTCATCATTGCAACTGATGTTTCAGCAACCTTCGTAGATTGGGGAAAACCAACTCAAAAAGCAATTTCAGTTGCCTCACCTGAAGCAATTTCAGAACTTGGTTTTGCAGCAGGTTCTATGGGGCCAAAAGTACAAGCAGCCATCAACTTTGCAAAACAAACAGGAAAAGATGCAGTAATAGGCTCTTTATCTAATATTGTGGACATTGTGAAAGGCAAAGCTGGTACTCGTATTACGAAAAAAGCTGAAGGCATTTCTTACTATGCTTAAATAATAAAGGAACTTTGAGAAGCCATTCTCAAGGTAAAAAGTGCGGTCGGTTTAACCGATGTTTTTACCAACCGCACTTTAAACGTTACACATAAGGAGCTCGCTATGGATGCGTCCAAAAAGAAGAAAACGTTTAATTTCCCATCAGCGTTTACCATTTTATTTGCAATATTAATTCTCGCTGTTGGATTAACCTGGATAATTCCATCTGGTTCATATTCAAAATTAACATATAATTCCACTGATAATGTCTTTGTGGTCAAAGCTTATGGCGTTGATGATAAAACTTATCCCGCCACAACAGACACTCTTGATAATCTCAATATAAAAATTAAACTCTCCAATTTCACCGAAGGCGTGATCAAAAAACCAATCGCTATTCCTGGTACTTATCAACGTGTAGAACAACACCATAAAGGCATTGAAGATATCACCAAAAGTATGGTTGAAGGCACCATCGAAGCCGTTGATGTTATGGTCTTTATCTTTGTATTAGGTGGTATGATTGGTGTCATTAACCGTACCGGTTCTTTTAATGCCGGTTTGATGGCTCTCGTGAAAAAAACCAAAGGCAATGAGTTTTTTATTGTATTCAGCGTATCTGTTTTAATGGTGTTAGGCGGTACAACCTGTGGTATCGAAGAAGAAGCAGTGGCATTCTATCCGATTCTGGTGCCGGTATTCTTAGCTCTGGGATATGATGCAATAGTCTGTGTAGGAGCTATATTCCTTGCTTCATCTATGGGATCTGCATTCTCTACAATTAACCCATTCTCCGTTGTTATCGCATCAAATGCAGCTGGTATTCAATTTACTGAAGGTATTGGTTTCCGTGCTCTAGGTTTAGTTTTGGGGGCAACTTGCGTAATCGTATATCTTTATTGGTACTGTAAAAAAATCAAAGCTGACCCAAGTTTTTCTTTCACTTATGACGATCGCGAAGAATTTCGCCAACGTTATATGAAGAACTTTGATCCAAATGCAACTATCGCATTCTCAGCTCGTCACAAATTAATCTTAACGCTTTTCTGCATTGCATTCCCTATTATGATTTGGGGTGTAATGGTTGGCGGATGGTGGTTCCCTCAAATGGCTGCATCTTTCCTTTCCATTACTATCATCATTATGTTTATCAGTGGCTTGTCTGAAAAAGATATTGTGGAATCTTTCACTGAAGGTGCATCAGAATTAGTAGGCGTATCCTTAATCATTGGTCTTGCTCGTGGCGTAAACTTAGTACTCGAACAAGGTATGATTTCTGACACCATCCTTGATTATATGTCTAATGTAGTTAGCGGTATGCCAGGTAGCGTATTCATCTTAGGTCAATTAGTCGTATTTATTTTCCTAGGCTTAATCGTGCCGTCTTCTTCAGGCTTAGCCGTGCTTTCAATGCCAATTATGGCTCCACTTGCTGACTCAGTGGGTATTCCACGCGATATCGTGGTTTCCGCTTACAACTGGGGACAATATGCAATGCTATTCTTGGCACCAACAGGATTAGTATTGGTGACTCTCCAAATGTTGCATATTCCGTTTGATAGATGGGTTAAATTCGTGATGCCTATGATTGGATGTTTATTACTAATCGGATCTATTTTACTGGTAGTACAAGTATCCTTATATAGCGTTTAATTAGTCAAATTGCCACCTAGATCACAGTTTTTCTAGGCGGTTTCTTTTATACTAGGTTATCTTTTTTGTTAACATAAAAAGGATTTACTATGCTTAAAAAACGCTTTGATAATATTGATACCCGTATTCTTAAAGCATTGCAACGCAATGGTCGATTACAAAATAATGAACTGGCTAACGAAATAGGACTTTCAAATTCAGCTTGTTTACGCCGAGTAAATCAACTGGAAGAAAGCGGCGTAATTGATAGTTATGTTGCCTTATTGAATCCCAAGAAAATAAATTGTCATCTTATTGTTTATGTATTAGGTTCTTTCTTTGAAGAAGATC
Source organism: Haemophilus influenzae (assembly GCF_900475755.1). Taxonomy (NCBI): domain Bacteria; kingdom Pseudomonadati; phylum Pseudomonadota; class Gammaproteobacteria; order Pasteurellales; family Pasteurellaceae; genus Haemophilus; species Haemophilus influenzae. The sequence continues at coordinate 435,032 of NZ_LS483411.1, read as the reverse complement.
CAGAATTAAAATTTTTGAAGTGAAACTAATCCCTTAAATTACCGAATGCCATTTTATGGCAGGAACCTTCGATTTTCTTCTGACACTTTGTGTATCAGATTTAGAAGAGTTTAACCACATTAAAACCACCTATCTTAATTCCAGGCTTGGCATTAAAACCTTAAAATCAGAAGTTACTCTAAAAAAGGTTAAGTCAACAACTGAGTTGCCTTTATAAAAAAACTCGTATTATTTATACGAGTTTTTATAATAATTAACAAACTTCAGCCTGTTCTAATATAACTTTTTGTAAAACATTAATTCCTGCCTCTATATCTTTCCAATCTGTAAATTCAAGAGGGTTATGACTAATTCCAAAATGAGATGGAACAAAAATCATACCTGTCGGACAAAGTGTTGCCATATGCATTGCATCATGTCCAGCACCACTTGGCATTATTTCGTAAGAATAACCAAGGGAATGTGCAGTTTCAGCTATTTGGTTTACCATATTTTCAGGTAATACTATTGGATTATCTTTTGAAATAAGTTGCAACTCAATTAATAATCCTCTTTTTTCTGAAACTTTACTAACTTCCTCTTGTAATAATTCAAATACAGAATCTCTAGCTTGTACATGTGTACCTCGAATATCTACTAATAATTCACAATATCCTGGCACAACATTCATTACTCCTGGTTTAGCTGTAATATTACCTACAGTAGCTACTGTAGAATGTCCAGCTTGAATAGCCGATTGCTCAATAGCAAGTGATAATTCAGCTCCTCCTAACAATGCATCATGACGATAATGCATTGCTGTTGCTCCTGAATGATCCGCTTGTCCTTTAATTTTAACAATTGCACGAATTGGAGCAGCAATACCTGTCACAACACCTATTGTTTTTCCTTCATTCTCTAAACGAGGGCCTTGTTCTATATGAAGTTCAAAAAAACATTTAAATTCCTTTGCATCACGTTTTGCTTGATTAATCAAATTAAAATTCATTCCTACTTCAGCCATAGCTTCTGATAAACCCTTTCCTTGTTTATCACGTAACAAACTTAATTTTTCTTGATTTACTATGCCACACATAACTTTACTACCCAATGTAGCAAAATTAAATCTACTCGATTCTTCACAAGTAAAAATTATCAATTCTAAAGGATAACGAGTCTGAATATTCTGTTCACACAATTGCAAAAGAATTTCCAACCCAGCAACAGATCCCAAAGGACCATCAAATTTACCCGCATTCACAACAGTATCAATATGCGATCCGAATGCAACTGCAGGTAAAAAATCTTCTTTACCTGCCTTACGAATAAAAAGATTTCCAATTGAATCTCGACGAATAGATAAATCATATTCTTTACATAATTCAATAATCATATTATGGGCCTTTTCATCCTCCTCTGTAAAAGCTAAGCGAGTCAGCTCGTTTGGTACTGATGAAATAAAAGCCAGTTTTTCAATTAAATTTTGAACACGATTAAGATTAATTGACATAGTTTTCTCCTGATATGATTTATTTTTTGATATTCGTCAAACAATAATAATTTTTCGTTGAAAATTAACCTTTTCTAAGCGTAATATCGGTATTTCTAAATACCTATAAAAAGGAGTAGAAAATGAAAAACATGTTACTGCTCAGTAGCTCAAAATACAAGAACACAGGTTATCTTGAACACACTCTACCTTGGTTACAAAATTTCTTGGCGGATTATCGTGGTAAAACAATTGCTTTTGTGCCTTATGCTGGGGTACGCCGCACTTTTGATGAATACGAAAAAACTGTGCAAAATGCACTTTCTTATTTAGAGATGAATATTGTTTCCGTTCATCATGGTAAACAGCATCGAGATATTATTGAACAAGCAGATGTCATCGCTATTGGCGGCGGGAATACATTTTGTTTGTTAAAACAGCTTTATGAACACAATTTAATTGATATCATTCGTGAAAAAGTGAATAACAGTACGCCTTATTTTGGTTGGAGTGCTGGGGCAAATGTAGTGGGTGCATCCATTATGACAACGAATGATATGCCGATTACTTATCCTCCTTCATTTCAAGCATTACAGCTTTTTCCTCATCAAATTAATCCGCACTTTATTTCAGGTAAAATGCAAGGTCATAATGGCGAAAGCCGAGAAGAACGTTTGGCTGAATTTTTACTCGTTAATCCAACCGCACTTGTATATGCATTGCCTGAAGGTTCTGCACTTCATATACAAAATGAAATGGCAACTGTGTTGGGTGAAAATCCTATTTTGTGCTTCAGTGAAAATATGGAATGTGGCACATTTGATATCAATACAACTTTTTCTTATTAACTTAAAAGGAACATATAATGGAATTATTCAAATCCATCGTTGCAGTGATTGGCATTATTGCCACAATTTATTTTCTGATTAAAAAAGCCGAAACCCGAACAGTTTTGATTGGTGTCGGTTTAATAATGTCCATTCTGACGCTGAATCCAATGGGTGCATTAGATGCTTTTGCCAAAAGCATGACATCTGGCGGATTAATTATGGCCATCTGTTCTAGTATGGGTTTTGCTTATGTAATGAAATACACTCAATGTGACACTCATCTAGTGCATTTACTTACCAAACCATTAAGCGGATTAAAATTCTTCTTAATTCCGATTGCAACAGTCATCACCTTTTTCATCAATATTGCTATTCCTTCTGCTGCTGGTTGTGCAGCTGCGGTTGGTGCAACATTAATTCCTGTTTTAAAAAGTGCGGGTGTTCGACCAGCTACTGCTGGTGCAGCTATTTTAGCAGGAACTTTTGGATCAATGATGAGCCCAGGTTCTTCTCACTCAGCAATGATTAGTGAAATGTCAGGCTTAACTATCACTCAAGTAAACCTTTCACATGCGCCATATAACATGATTGCGGGAGCAATAGGTGCGGTTGTTTTAACAATTCTTGCGCTTGTTTTTAAAGATTATGGTGAACAACATCGCCAAGCTTATCTTGCAGAACAAAAAGAAAATGAAATTAAAGTTGTTGAAGGTGTCAATGTACTTTATGCCCTTGCACCATTAATACCATTAGTTATTTTAGTGATTGGTGGAACATCATTACAACAAGTACCGGGTCTTGAATGGACTAAAATGGGCGTTCCTCAAGCGATGCTGATTGGTGCAATTTACGGCATTATCGTCACTCGTATTTCTCCAGTAAAAATTACTGAAGAATTTTTCAATGGTATGGGAAATTCTTATGCAAACGTACTTGGTATTATCATTGCAGCCAGTGTATTTGTGGCAGGATTAAAATCTACGGGCGCAGTGGATGCGGCAATTTCTTTCTTAAAAGAATCCAACGAATTTGTACGTTGGGGTGCAACAATTGGACCATTCTTAATGGGATTAATTACAGGTTCTGGCGATGCAGCAGCTATCGCTTTTAATACAGCCGTCACGCCACATGCTGTAGAACTCGGCTACACTCACGTAAATCTTGGTATGGCAGCAGCAATTGCTGGTGCAATCGGTCGTACAGCTTCACCAATTGCAGGTGTAACCATTGTTTGTGCAGGCCTTGCTATGGTAAGCCCAGTAGAAATGGTAAAACGTACCGCACCAGGCATGATACTTGCTGTTTTATTCTTAGCATTATTTATGTTGTAAAAATAGTAAAAAATTGACCGCACTTTATTGATCTGCACCCCAAAAGTTGGGCTAACCAAACCAACAATTGAGGTGCAGATTTTTTATGGGTAAACACTACACAATCGAATTTAAATTACAGGTTATTCAACCTATTTTGAATAGGAATAGGAAAATGAGTATTAGAGAAGCTGCACGTTTTTATAATATTCCTTCCAACGCCTTAGTCGGGACGTGGTTGAAACGGTTTGAAAAAAGTAGCATAAAAGGACTTATTCCCAGTAAACCATCAGGACGACTGCCGATGAAACCTAAATATGCAAAAATGCCACCACCCAAAACTGAAGAAGACCGTTTACGTTTGAGAATTTTACAGCTTGAAGAGGAGGTAGCTTACCTAAAGGAGTTGAGAAGACTCAGACTTCAGGACGAAGCCGAGCAAAGGATTAAATAAAGCTTGTGGTGTCATTTTACATTCAGACCTGGGATGACAAGCTTATCGTCGAATCTTGGCTGAACATGGTATCATTCAAAGTATGTCTAGAAAAGGGAATTGCTTGGATAACGCTGCGATGGAAAGTTTCTTTGGGAGATTAAAAACGGAATGTTTTTATGGTCGGGAATTTAACAATAGAGAGTAGATAGTTGATGCCGTCAGGGATTATTTGGATTACTATAATCACCGACGGATTCAACTAAAATTAAAAGGACTGAGTCCGGTACAATATCGAAAACAATCCTTTAAATGACAGTCTAACTTTTTGGGGTCAGATCATTTCAACCGCTCTTTTGTACTTAGCTTATTACTACTCGAAAGAGCCTACATTAAGATGTAGGCTTTTCTTTTTTTAATTAAGCTTGAGATTTTTTAAGGTCAAATTTGTAAGAAACAAAACCATACAATGTCCAACCGATAAAGGTCACAATTGAACCATATAACATCGCTTGTTCACCGGCTGCATAAAGTGCATAGATACTATAGAGTGAACCAATAAAGGCAACAAAAACGGTTGTTTTATATTTTTGTGGCGCAACATTTTCCTCTTTCAATAATACTGCGAGAGCAGCCATTGAGAGCAAGTATGGGATGACGTTTGTAACCACTGCTAAGTCCACCAACACATTGAATTGTTTATTTAATGATGGGCTGATTGTCATTAAAGAAAGTAAAGTTTGTAACGCAGTAATAGTAATCATACCAACAACAGGCGCATCTTTACTGGTAACTTTTTTGAAAAATGCTGGGAAATAACCTTCTTCTGCTGAAGATTTGAATACTTGAGCAATAGTGAACTGCCAGCCTAATAATGAACCAAAGCAAGACATCACCATTAAGACCATGATAACTTTACCGACAATTTCATCAAACATATGAGCAAAGGCTAAACCGAATGGTGCTGTTGAATTAGCGAGTTCAAGGTTAGGTACAATACCTGCAATCACGTTAGTTGAAACAATATAAATTACCGCTGCCCCTAAAGTACCACCAAGTACTGCGATTGGTACGTTTTTCTCTGGATTTTCAACTGCATCTGCGTTAGCGCAAGCTGATTCTAACCCTAAGAACGCCCATAATGTCATTGAAATAGATACACCGATCGCTTCAAAAGTTGGTACATTATGTGGGTTCCAAGAGTTTACATACATTGAACCATCAAACCATTTCCAACCAATGATAGAAATACCAACTACAGGGATAATTACGCCCCAGATAGTAAATGAACTTATATTACCGGTGATTCTTGCACCACCAAAGTTAAGAACGGTTGCAAGCCAAAGGGTGAAGATGGTCCATAATGCGATAGAAAGTGGAGAAAGGGTTGCGCCGAGAAGCTCTGAACCATAACCCACCGCAGAAATCGCGATTGCTGTATTCGCAATAACTAATGATACACCGTAAGTGTAGTTAGCCATGAAGTTACCGGCTTTACCGAAAGAGTATTCCGCATAACCGCCCATACCACCAGATTTTTTACTGAACATACCGCATTGTGCGAATGCATAAGCTAAGGCTGTTGAACCAACGGCTGTTACAAGCCAAGAAACGATGGAAATAGTCCCAATTTCGGCTAATTTGGTCGGTAACATAATGATACCGGAACCCATCATATTAACCATGGTAAGAATGGTGAGTTGTACTACACCAATTTTATTACTTTTAGCGCTCATAATTTATACTCCTACAAGTGCGGTCAAAAAATCAGATGTTTTTAACCGCACTTTCTTTTGTTTGTGCTGAGAGGGTTATGAGGAAGATCCTCACAACCTCACTTTATTAATAGTCAGTTAAAACATAGCCATATGCACGAGTACGTCCATCAGGGTCTTTTTGTAAGTAAACCCCTTGGATTTCAGGTGCGAAACCAGGTAATGTGTTGATACCTTCTTCTAATGCAAGGAAGTATTTTTGTGCAGTTGGACTCCATCTTTCTCCAGGCACCACACATAACACACCTGGAGGATAAGGTAATGCACCTTCCGCAGCCACACGACCAACAATATCAGTCAATGGAACGAGTTCAACTTTGTTACGAACGAATTCAATATTCGCATCGTGTGGATTTAACGCATATTCCGGTAATGTTGCTTTACGGAATAGGTCTTTTTGAAGTTGTTTTACATTGCGGCTTACATAAAGGTCATGCATTTCTTGGCATAATTGACGGATAGTATAGTCTTTGTAACGGTCTTCATTGTTTTTATACACAGTTGGCAATACATCTTTTAATAAAGAGTCTTGTTTAATGTGTTTTTCAAACAAGGCGATTTGAGCGACCAAAGTTTGCATTTTGGTGAGGGTTTCTGCCGGAGTGAGCAAGAATAAGATTGAGTTCAAGTCACATTTTTCCGGAATAATACCGTTTTCACGTAAGTAGTTAGCAAGAATAGTTGCTGGTACACCAAATTTTTCATATTCGCCTGTTTCTAAGCTAATACCTGGTGTGGTAAGCAAGAATTTACAAGGGTCAACGAAGTATTGTTCATCAGCATAACCTTCAAATTTATGCCATGTATCTGTTGGGTGAAATTTGAAGAACTCGAGATTAGTTGCAATTTCTTCTGTATCATAATCTTGCCATTTTTTACCTTTAATTGTGGTTGGAATAAATGGACGAATTAATTCACAGTGATTTAACACTAATTTACGCGCTTCGATACCTACTTTCACACATTCATGCCATAAGCGACGACCCGCTTCGCTACCTTGAATTTTTGCATTAACATCTAACGCCGCAAATAATGGATAGAACGGACTGGTTGACGCATGTAACATAAAGGCATTATTGAAACGTTTGTGGTTTACATAACGATCTTGACCTTTAATGTGTTTATCTTTTTTGTGAATTTGTGAAGTTTGTGAGAAACCTGCTTGTTGTTTATGAACAGATTGAGTCACTAAAATACCAGGGTCATTTTCATTTAATTCAAGCAATAATGGAGAGCAGTCTTTCATCATTGGAATGAATTGTTCATAACCTACCCATGCAGAGTCGAATAAGATGTAGTCACAAAGATGACCAATTTTATCTACCACTTGACGTGCGTTATAAATTGTACCGTCATAAGTACCTAATTGAATAACGGCTAAACGGAATGGACGTTTTTGGTTTAATTTTTCAGGCGCCACTTCTTTAATTAATGATTTCAAATAATCTTCTTCGAAGCAGTGACTATCGATACCACCAATGAAACCAAATGGATTACGTGCAGTTTCTAAGTAAATTGGGGTTGCACCCGCTTGAATTAATGCACCATGGTGGTTTGATTTATGGTTATTACGGTCAAATAATACTAAATCGCCCGGAGCAAGTACTGCGTTTAATGCAACTTTGTTTGAAGAAGATGTACCATTTAATACGAAGTAAGTTTTATCTGCATTGAATACTTGAGCAGCATATTTTTGTGCATCACAAGCTGCACCTTCGTGAATTAACAAGTCACCTAATTTCACGTCTGCATTACAAATATCTGAACGGAAAATGTTTTCACCGTAGAAGTCATAAAGGAAACGACCTGCTGGGTGTTTACGGTAGTATTGACCACCTTGATGTCCCGGACAGTCAAAAGCAATATTACCCATTTCTACATATTCACTTAACATTTTGAAGAATGGAGGTAACATTTTTTCTTCATAAAGTCTTGCAGCAGTTTCGATTTGACGGCTATAAAGCTTAATGTCATAACCATTTAAATCTTGAATATGATAAATAGCATCATAGAATTTCGGATCAACTTGTTCTTCTTCAGTTTGAACAACAAATACTGGGATACCAAAATTTGTTGCTTGAATACGTTCAAGGTATTCACCTACATCCCCTGATGTCAACATGATAGCTGCAACATCAGTAAAGTCTGTTTTGGTAATTTCAACTAATTCTCTATTTGTAGAGAAATATTGTTCAACTTTTGGATTATATGCAATTTTTAAGTTTGGCATAATAAACTCCTTTTATTTATTTTTTTGACGTAAAGTTACCCTGCGCTATTAATTTTAATAACGCAATAGATTTATTTAGAATAAAACAACTCGCTCTAGTTTTTTAATATAAAAAACTAAAGTAAGAATTTTTATTTTAAATTAAATAAGATTAAGTTAATTTCACAAAATATTTCTTGCCTGTTCTAGACAATACAAAAATATTCAGAAATTAATCTATGGAGACTCTCTAAACAGAGAGAACAACTCTGTTTAGAGAGCCGTGTTGGATGGTTTATTTTGAGAAGCGAATACTGAGTATGAGAAGCAAGAGCGATGCGATGGCATCATAATATGGCGTGTACGACGGATATGCGCCATCAAAGAACGACCTTTTATCGGATTAAACCATAAAAGTCTCAATACTTTCGTATAGACGTATCTGTGTATATATGTACGAAGTAGCATAGAAAAATTCCCTCTTTCTATCTAAACTAACCTTAGTTAGGTATATTCTCTGCTTGTGTAAATATCATGTCAATAATATTTTTCAAAAAATGTGATCATTATCAAAAAATAAATTTAATTTTTATATAAAAATAAAACCACAAAAAGTATGGAGATAAATTATTCTTGATTGCCTTTTAATTTTTGTTGTTCTGTGCCTGCATATTTAGCACGTTTCAAATCACGTGATAAATCTAACAAATAATTAATTTCGCGTTCTGAATGATGAACAAGACTCAATAGGTGTCTATTTTTAAGATTAAAAGCCATAGAGATCTCCTTATCGGATGCCATCAATAATGGCTACCTTACTGTGAATGAAGTTATTTTTACTGGATTGGATACCCTATTTTTGTCCCAAACGTGAAGTTTTGCAACCAAATTCAATCCCTTATTTTGTGATGCATATCACACTTCATTTCATAACTTTATATTTCACTTTCTTTATATATAAAAGAGCTTTAAAATCTTGCCGATTCTTACACAACAGGAGCTCATATGATCAACAGAAGATATTTCATCCAGCTTGGCGCAAGCAGCATTTTAGCGTTAAGTGCGAGCCGTTTTGCTTTTGCGAAAAGCGACACACAAGTTGATTTACGCATTGTGGCAACAACAGATGTTCATAGTTTCTTGACCGATTTTGACTATTATAAAGATGCACCAACAGATAAATTCGGTTTTACTCGTGCGGCAAGCCTTATTCGTCAAGCACGTGCTGAAGTGAAAAATAGTGTATTAGTAGATAACGGTGACCTAATTCAAGGTAATCCAATTGCAGACTATCAAGCTGCACAAGGCTATAAAGAGGGTAAATCTAACCCTGCGGTCGATTGTTTAAATGCGATGAATTATGAAGTGGGTACATTAGGTAACCACGAATTTAACTATGGTCTCAATTATCTTGCAGATGCCATCAAACAAGCTAAATTCCCAATTGTGAATGCGAACGTAGTAAAAGCGGGGACAGAAGAACCTTATTTCACACCTTATGTCATTCAAGAAAAATCTGTGGTGGATAATAATGGCAAAACACATAAATTAAAAATTGGTTACATCGGCTTTGTGCCACCGCAAATTATGGTTTGGGATAAAGCGAACCTTCAAGGTAAAGTAGAAACCCATGATATTGTAAAAACAGCGCAAAAATATGTACCTGAAATGAAGAAAAAAGGGGCTGATATTATCGTTGCATTAGCTCACACAGGCCCATCTGATGAACCTTATCAAGAAGGTGCTGAAAACTCAGCATTCTATCTAGCTGATGTACCACATATTGACGCCGTTATTTTTGGTCACTCACACCGTTTATTCCCAAATAAAGAATTTGCGAAATCACCAAATGCAGACATCGTAAATGGTACCGTAAAAGGCGTACCAGAAAGTATGGCTGGTTACTGGGCAAATAATATCAGCGTGGTGGATTTAGGCTTAACAGAACACAAAGGCAAATGGATTGTTACCTCTGGAAAAGCGGTACTTCGTCCAATCTATGATGCTAAAAATAAAAAAGTGCTTGCAGAAAATGACCCAGAAATTACCGCACTTTTAAAACCAGTTCACGAAGCTACACGTAAGTTTGTTTCTCAACCTATTGGTAAAGCCACAGACAATATGTACAGCTATCTTGCATTAGTGCAAGATGATCCAACCATCCAAATAGTGAACCAAGCACAAAAAGCGTATGTAGAAAAAGTTGCACCAAGTGTTGCAGCAATGGCTGGCTTACCTATTTTAAGTGCAGGAGCACCATTTAAAGCTGGTGGTCGTAAAAATGACCCAACGGGTTATACCGAAGTAAATAAAGGTGAATTAACTTTCCGTAATGCGGCGGATTTATACCTTTACCCGAACACGCTTGTGGTAGTGAAAGCGACAGGCGAACAATTAAAAGAATGGTTAGAGTGCAGTGCAGGTATGTTTAAACAAATTGACCCTACAAGTGATAAACCACAATCATTAATCGACTGGGAAGGTTTCCGTACTTACAACTTTGATGTGATTGATGGTGTCAATTATGAATATGATCTAACTAAACCTGCACGTTATGATGGTGAATGTAAATTGATCAACCCAGAATCGCATCGTGTAGTGAATCTCACTTATCAAGGCAAACCGGTTGATCCAAAAGCAGAATTCTTGATTGCAACGAATAACTATCGTGCTTACGGTAATAAATTCCCAGGCACTGGCGATCAACATATTGTTTACGCATCACCAGATGAAAACCGTCAAATTTTAGCTGATTACATTAAAGTAACCAGTGAAAAAGAAGGTTCTGTAAACCCTAGCGCGGATAAAAACTGGCGTTTTGTGCCTATCTCAGGTAACGATAAATTAGATGTCCGTTTTGAAACATCTCCAACCGAACAAGCGGCGAAATTTATCGCAGAAAAAGCACAATACCCGATGAAACAAATGGGTACAGATGAAATTGGTTTTGCAGTGTATCAAATTGATTTATCTAAATAATAATTAGTAAAATAAAATGCTGTCTAAATATTAAAATTTAGGTGGCATTTTTTCTTCCCAAAGTGCGGTTAAATTTTTAAAGATTTTTGCTCAATTCACAATCTATCTTTATTTTACAAATTAATCCCAACCCCCAGCAAAGCTGCCGCTAACTTTGATAAAGAGACTATTTCTATCGAAGCCTAACAACCTATTATAGGTTCAATAAAGATGTAAATAGCTATCTGAACTACCATATAAAAAGTAATAATTATAAAACTAATGCACAATACTATTCTATTTTTAGAAATTTGGCTATAAAGGCAAACAACACATTTCTGGCATTTTTTGGAGAGATTATTTTATACTGTAGAAACTTCTTCTATTTTGTTTCCATCACTATTTTATTTATTCTTCAAGAAGAAGATAGTTTGTAGTAACTACAGTATCAAGTCATTAACTCTCATTAGAAAAAGCTCAGCATCAATAAAATTTTTATTGTGGATAACTTTATAAAAACCTGTCATAAAACTGTTTTTACTCACTTGGTAACTTTGAGAAAAAATAAAGTTGTTAATAACTTTCTATTTTACACACAAAATTTTTAAAGAAAATGATCGAATTTTCACAAGATCTTTAGATCCTATAACACCAGTTTCCGTAAGGATCTAATAAGGTTACTCACAATCACAAAGGATCTTAATAGTAACAATAATAAGATCTTTATATATAAAAAGAGATCTTATTTACTAATACAAACCTGATGTTTCAAAGGATCAATAGATCCATTCTTTTTTTGTCAGGTGTTTTAAATTTCTGTAGAATAATGCCAATTTTTTGATCCGAATAAATAGAGATAGATATGTTTTACACTGAAACTTATGATGTGATTGTAATCGGTGGTGGCCATGCGGGTACAGAAGCTGCGCTTGCACCAGCTCGAATGGGATTAAAAACCCTTTTATTAACACATAATGTAGATACTTTAGGGCAAATGTCTTGTAATCCTGCAATTGGTGGGATCGGTAAAGGTCATTTAGTAAAAGAAGTAGATGCTATGGGTGGTTTGATGGCGCATGCTGCAGATAAAGCAGGAATTCAATTTCGTACTTTAAATAGTAGTAAAGGCCCAGCAGTTCGTGCTACTCGTGCCCAAGCTGACAGAGTTTTATATCGTCAAGCTGTTCGTACAGCATTAGAAAATCAACCTAATTTAGATATTTTCCAACAAGAAGCGACAGATATTCTAATTGAGCAAGATCGAGTTACAGGCGTTAGCACAAAAATGGGATTAATTTTTCGTGCTAAATCAGTGGTATTAACTGCAGGTACTTTCTTAGCCGGTAAAATTCATATTGGTTTGGAAAATTATGAAGGTGGTCGTGCTGGAGATACTGCTTCTGTAAATCTTTCATATCGATTAAGAGATCTCGGATTACGTGTAGATCGCCTTAAAACAGGTACACCACCGCGTATTGATGCACGCACGATCAATTTTGATATTTTAGCTAAACAGCATGGTGATGCTGTATTACCTGTATTTTCTTTTATGGGATCGGTATCTGATCACCCGCAACAAATTCCTTGTTATATCACCCACACTAATGAACAAACTCATGAAGTGATCCGTAATAACTTGGATCGCAGTCCAATGTATACAGGTGTGATTGAAGGGATCGGTCCACGTTATTGCCCATCTATTGAAGATAAAGTAATGCGTTTTGCGGATCGTAATTCACATCAAATCTATTTGGAACCAGAAGGATTAACCAGTAACGAAGTGTATCCAAATGGGATTTCTACCAGTTTGCCGTTTGACGTACAAATGGGCATTGTAAATTCCATGAAAGGTTTGGAAAAAGCTCGCATCATTAAACCGGGTTATGCCATTGAATATGATTATTTTGATCCACGTGATTTAAAACCAACGTTAGAAACAAAAGCTATTTCAGGTTTATTCTTCGCAGGCCAAATTAACGGTACAACCGGTTATGAAGAAGCAGCGGCACAAGGCTTATTGGCGGGGATTAACGCAGGTCTTTATGTACAAGAGAAAGAGGCATGGTATCCACGTCGTGATCAATCTTATACTGGAGTATTGGTTGATGACCTTTGTACGCTCGGTACCAAAGAACCATATCGTGTATTCACTTCTCGTGCTGAATACCGTTTGTTATTACGTGAAGACAATGCAGATATTCGTTTAACGCCAATTGCCCATGAATTAGGTTTGATTGATGAGGCTCGCTGGGCACGCTTTAATCAAAAAATGGAAAAGATTGAGCAAGAACGCCAGCGCTTACGCAGCATTTGGCTGCATCCGCGTTCTGAATATTTAGAAGAAGCCAATAAAGTGCTTGGCAGTCCACTTGTGCGTGAAGCCAGCGGTGAAGATTTATTACGCCGTCCAGAAATGACCTACGATATTTTGACTTCTTTAAAGCCATACAAACCGGCAATGGAAGATAGAGAAGCCGTAGAACAAGTAGAAATTGCTATTAAATATCAAGGCTATATTGAGCATCAACAAGAAGAAATTAAAAAACAAAAACGCCACGAAAATACGGCTATTCCAGCTAACTTTGATTACAGCAAAGTGTCTGGTTTATCTAATGAAGTACGTGCGAAATTGGAACAACATCGTCCGGTTTCCATTGGACAAGCGAGCCGAATTTCAGGTATAACGCCTGCTGCTATTTCAATTATTCTGGTTAATTTGAAAAAACAAGGCATGCTAAAACGTGGGGAATAAAGTTTTTTATTAAAAAACAAAAGTGCGGTAAATTTTAATCTAGTTTTAAGCCTAGAGTATATTGTTTAATTATTGACAATAAAGCGTAAAACTATTAAAATTCGCCGTCTATTTCTATATGGAAGTAGATTTTTTGAACAACATTCTATTATTGAATAACATTTAAACTGGAGCTTTTTTTATGGCAACTATCAACCAGCTAGTACGCAAACCGCGTGTGAAAAAGGTTGTAAAAAGCAACGTTCCTGCATTAGAGGCTTGCCCGCAGAAACGTGGTGTATGTACTCGTGTATATACTACAACTCCTAAAAAACCAAACTCAGCGTTACGTAAAGTATGTCGTATCCGCTTAACTAACGGTTTTGAAGTAACTTCTTATATTGGTGGTGAAGGTCACAACCTTCAAGAGCACAGTGTTGTATTAATCCGTGGTGGTCGTGTTAAAGACTTACCGGGTGTGCGTTACCACACAGTACGCGGTGCATTAGACTGCGCAGGCGTTAAAGATCGTAAACAAGGTCGTTCTAAATACGGCGTTAAACGTCCTAAAGCTTAATGGTTCTCCGTTAAGTAAGGCCAAACGTCTAAATTAGCAAAACAATTTAAACCATAAACTCCAGTCAAAAGCGCTTTGCGCTGCAAATTTTCTCAATGAGAAATATTGCTGATGGGTTTTGGATATCCTGAAGATTAAAATACGGAGAAATTCGCAATGCCACGTCGTCGTAGTGTTGAAGCACGCAAGATTCTTCCAGATCCGAAGTTCGGTTCAGAATTACTTGCAAAATTTATTAATGTAATCATGGTAGACGGTAAGAAATCCGTTGCTGAATCAATCGTTTATGGTGCTTTAGAAACTTTAGCACAACGCACAGGTAAAGAGCCTTTAGAAGCTTTTGAAGTTGCACTTGAAAACGTACGTCCAACAGTTGAGGTTAAATCTCGTCGTGTTGGTGGTTCTACTTACCAAGTACCAGTTGAAGTGCGCCCTGTACGTCGTAACGCATTAGGTATGCGTTGGATAGTTGAAGCGGCACGTAAACGTGGTGATAAATCAATGGCTTTACGCCTTGCAAACGAATTATCTGATGCTTCAGATAATAAAGGTGCAGCAGTGAAAAAACGTGAAGACGTTCACCGCATGGCTGAAGCTAACAAAGCATTTGCTCACTACCGTTGGTAATAAGTTTTTGAATTTAAAGGGCTTCATCATTGATGAAGCCTTACCCTTATATAAACTGATATTAAATAAACAAGGTTATAATAATGGCTCGTACAACCCCTATTGAAAGATATCGTAATATCGGTATCAGTGCGCACATTGATGCGGGTAAAACCACTACTACTGAGCGTATCTTATTCTATACTGGTGTTAGCCACAAAATCGGTGAAGTGCACGATGGTGCAGCAACGATGGACTGGATGGAACAAGAACAAGAGCGTGGTATCACCATTACCTCTGCGGCAACAACTGCATTCTGGTCTGGTATGTCACAACAATTCCCACAACATCGTATCAATGTTATCGATACTCCAGGACACGTGGACTTTACTGTTGAAGTAGAACGTTCTATGCGTGTTCTTGATGGTGCAGTAATGGTTTACTGTGCGGTTGGTGGTGTTCAACCACAATCTGAAACCGTATGGCGTCAAGCTAACAAGTATGAAGTTCCACGTATTGCGTTCGTAAATAAAATGGACCGTACTGGAGCGAACTTCTTACGTGTTGTTGAACAATTAAAAACCCGCTTAGGTGCTAATGCGGTTCCACTTCAACTTCCAATTGGTGCAGAAGAAAACTTCACTGGTGTAGTTGATTTGATCAAAATGAAAGCGATCAACTGGAATGAAGCAGACCAAGGTATGACTTTCACTTATGAAGAAGTGCCTGCAAATATGCAAGCAGACTGTGAAGAATGGCGTCAAAATCTTGTTGAAGCGGCAGCTGAAGCATCAGAAGAATTAATGGAAAAATACTTAAGTGGTGAAGACTTAACTGAAGAAGAAATTAAGTCAGCATTACGTCAGCGCGTATTAGCAAATGAAATTATTTTGGTAACCTGTGGTTCTGCATTCAAAAACAAAGGTGTTCAAGCAATGCTTGACGCAGTTGTTGAATACTTACCAGCACCAACTGATATCCCTGCAATTAAAGGTATCAACCCAGATGAAACTGAAGGTGAGCGTCATGCAAGTGATGAAGAACCATTCTCTTCATTAGCATTTAAAATTGCAACTGACCCATTTGTAGGTAACTTAACATTCTTCCGTGTATACTCTGGTGTTATTAATTCTGGAGATACAGTATTGAATTCTGTACGTCAAAAACGTGAACGTTTTGGTCGTATCGTACAGATGCACGCTAATAAACGTGAAGAAATTAAAGAAGTTCGTGCAGGTGATATCGCAGCAGCTATCGGATTAAAAGATGTAACTACTGGTGATACATTATGTGCAATTGATTCGCCAATTATCCTTGAGCGTATGGAATTCCCAGAGCCAGTAATTTCTGTTGCGGTAGAACCAAAAACTAAAGCTGACCAAGAAAAAATGGGATTAGCATTAGGTCGTTTAGCACAAGAAGACCCTTCATTCCGTGTTCACACTGATGAAGAATCTGGGGAAACCATTATTTCTGGTATGGGTGAATTACACTTAGATATCATCGTTGACCGTATGAAACGTGAGTTTAAAGTGGAAGCTAACATCGGTAAACCACAAGTATCTTACCGTGAAACTATCCGTACTCGTGTTAATGATGTCGAAGGTAAACACGCTAAACAATCTGGTGGTCGCGGTCAATATGGTCATGTTGTTATCGACTTATACCCATTAGATCCAGAAGGCCCTGGTTATGAATTTGTAAACGAAATCAAAGGTGGTGTAATTCCTGGTGAATACATTCCAGCCGTTGATAAAGGTATTCAAGAACAACTTAAATCTGGTCCATTAGCGGGTTACCCAGTAGTTGATCTTGGTGTACGTTTACACTTCGGTTCATACCATGATGTGGACTCATCTGAGTTAGCTTTTAAACTTGCTGCATCTTTAGCATTTAAAGCGGCATTCTCAAAAGCAAACCCAGTATTACTTGAGCCAATTATGAAAGTTGAAGTTGAAACTCCGCCTGAATATGTTGGTGATGTAATTGGTGACTTAAGCCGTCGTCGTGCTATGGTAAACGGTCAAGAAGCGAACGAGTTCGTTGTTAAGATCGACGCTGAAGTTCCACTTTCAGAAATGTTCGGTTATGCAACAGACTTACGTTCACAAACTCAAGGTCGTGCATCTTACTCAATGGAACCGTTAAAATATGCTGAAGCTCCAACAAGTGTTGCGGCTGCAGTAATTGAAGCGCGTAAAAAATAATTTTTGTAAACCAGCGGTGTAAAATATGATTGTTTTATACCGCACTTCTTAGGAAACATTAGAAATGTCTAAAGAAAAATTTGAACGTACAAAACCGCACGTAAACGTGGGTACAATCGGCCACGTTGACCACGGTAAAACAACTTTAACAGCAGCAATTACAACCGTATTGGCAAAACATTACGGTGGTGCAGCGCGTGCATTTGACCAAATCGATAACGCGCCAGAAGAAAAAGCGCGTGGTATTACCATCAATACTTCACACGTTGAATACGATACACCGACTCGTCACTACGCACACGTAGACTGTCCGGGACACGCCGACTATGTTAAAAACATGATTACCGGTGCGGCGCAAATGGATGGTGCTATTTTAGTAGTAGCAGCAACAGATGGTCCTATGCCACAAACTCGTGAACACATCTTGTTAGGTCGCCAAGTAGGTGTACCATATATCATCGTATTCTTAAACAAATGCGATATGGTAGATGACGAAGAGTTATTAGAATTAGTAGAAATGGAAGTTCGTGAACTTCTATCTCAATATGACTTCCCAGGTGACGATACTCCAATCGTACGTGGTTCAGCATTACAAGCATTAAACGGCGTAGCAGAATGGGAAGAAAAAATCCTAGAATTAGCGGGTCACTTAGATACTTATATTCCAGAACCAGAACGTGCGATTGACCAACCGTTCCTTCTTCCAATCGAAGACGTATTCTCAATTTCAGGTCGTGGTACAGTAGTAACAGGTCGTGTAGAACGTGGTATCATCCGTACAGGTGATGAAGTAGAAATCGTCGGTATCAAAGATACAGCGAAAACTACTGTAACGGGTGTTGAAATGTTCCGTAAATTACTTGACGAAGGTCGTGCAGGTGAAAACATCGGTGCATTATTACGTGGTACCAAACGTGAAGAAATCGAACGTGGTCAAGTATTAGCGAAACCAGGTTCAATCACACCACACACTGATTTTGAATCAGAAGTATATGTATTATCAAAAGATGAAGGTGGTCGTCATACTCCATTCTTCAAAGGTTACCGTCCACAATTCTATTTCCGTACAACAGACGTAACTGGTACTATTGAATTACCAGAAGGCGTGGAAATGGTAATGCCAGGCGATAACATCAAGATGACAGTAAGCTTAATCCACCCAATTGCGATGGACCAAGGTTTACGTTTCGCAATCCGTGAAGGTGGCCGTACAGTAGGTGCGGGTGTTGTAGCGAAAATCATCAAGTAATTGATGGATTCCTGAATGTCTTAAAGATAAAAGACAGAAAAAACAAAAAGAAAAGTGCGGAGAAAATTCTCCGCATTTTTTATTTTATATATGTAAATATTTACTAAATTATTTGATTTTTATAGTGATAGTTGTGGTAAATAATTCTCAGTGATTCCAACAAGTTCTTCTATTGAAATTAGTTTTATCTTGCTGCTTTGAGGTAAAAGTGCGGTAAGATTTCTTGCTAAAATATCTTGTTTCAATATCATGCAATTCCCTTTACATTTGACAAAATAATCAGGGTATTTTACTGCCAATAACACACCATCTTGCCATAATACTACCGCATCTTTTTCTGTGATGTATAAAAAGTAATCATCTAGTTCAGTTTTGGGATAATCTGATTGAGAAAATGTATAAAGCATAATATTCCTTAGAAAGTAAACAATTTTTCTGTTTGATTAAGCTTTTCTATCAATAAAGAGCGGTCAATTTTTTCACAAGATAGGATGAGTTGTTTATCCTCTAGCTTAAATTTCTGTAAAGATTCCGTGCAGATAAAACGTTGTTCTACATCATATAAATCTAATAATTTAAAGGTTCTAATGAAGTCTTTCTGTTGAATGATTTCAGGTTGCTGATGATTAATAAGGTTTAATACACCATCATCGATAAAAAATACGCCAATATCATTTGGATCACAAAAAGCTGTTGCGGCAAGAATTGCATCTAAGCCTTCTCGTGAAATGGATGTGCCATGTGGAGATGTGCGAAATAAAAAGGCTATTTTCATAGGGTTATCACTCGATCTGCGTTTAAACTCGCTGCCATAAATTCTCCAAGACCTGCAATTATGAATTCTTTTGCAAGATTATTCTGACCTGTAGTTGGTGTAGTTAAGTTATCAACAACACCTCGTCTTTGAGATGCTGCAACACATAAATGCAAAGGAACATTGTGGGTAATGGAAAAAACTTGCCAATGTTTTTGTAAATTAACTTCATCATTGGCTGGATACACTAATGCATTTCCGTTACTCACTCCATCTTGAAAGAAAAAAATCTGTGAGATTTCGTGTCCTTTTTTGATTAAGGCTTCTGCAAATTGATAAGCTAAAAATGCCCCTTGTTTTCCGTAAATAGGGCTTTTGACAGCGATAACATAGCGCATTATTCTTGCTCTTGTTTGATTTGGCGGATGTATAGGTAAACCGTATGTCGGGAAATATCTAAACGTTCTGCGACTAAATTAATCGCATCTTTAATATCAAAAATACTTTTTTCGTAAAGAGAAAGGACGATTTGTCGGTTTTTAGTATTATTGGCAACAGCGCGATCTGCATTGACTTCTTCTATTGTTTTTTCAATAGTCTGCGCAACCAAGTCTTCCACTGAACTGGCAAAATTAACCGAAGATGTTTCATTCGTATGCTCCGTTGGCATAAAGCATTGTAAAAATTGAGACACGGGTACATCTAAATTGATATTGATACAAAGCAAACCAATAATACGTTGAGTTTTATTACGAATGGCAATAGTGACTGATTTCATCAGTGCGCTACCTTTTGCTCGTGTAAAATAAGGCTTTGAAACACTTTCGCTTTGCATATTTCGTAGCGAACGTAAGGCAAGATCGGTAATTGGCGAACCAACTTGTCGATTAGTGTTATGTCCGTTGGCAATACAAATAGCAGAATGTTCAATATCTTCTAAAGAATGAAGCACGATTTCGCAGTGCTCACCAATCAGTGCGCTGATACCATCAACGACCGCTTTGTAGGAATTTATGATAGCGTGATCTTCGTCAGTGAAAGGATATTTATCGTTTAATGTCATAGCTTTAGGTTAAAAGTGCGGTAAAAATTTCGCTCGTTTTTATAATAAAAAGCACGCATTAAAGAATACGTGCTGTTAAACTTATCCGTTATTTTTCTGCTTTTGGATTGACGTCTAATACTTCTACATCAAAAATTAATGTTGAATTTGGTGGAATAGATGCACCAGCACCTTGTTCGCCATAGCCTAATTCAGGGGCAATAACTAATTGAATTTTTCCGCCTTTTTTCACTAATTGAAGACCTTCAGTCCAGCCTTTAATTACTTGATCAAGTTGGAACTCTACAGGTTGTCCGCGCGAGACAGAGCTATCAAATACTTTTCCATTTGGTAATTTACCCGTGTAATGTACTTTAACCGTATCTGTTGCTTTGATTGCATCGCCTTTACCTGCGTTTTCAATTTTATACATTAAACCAGATTGCGTCGTTTTTACATCTTTACCTTTAGCAAATTCAGCACGGAATTTATCGCCTTCTTCTTTTGCTTGTTTAGCAATCGCTTCTGCTTTTGCTTTTGCTGCAGCCACTAATTTTGCTTCAATAGATTCTAAGGTTTTTTGGATTTTTTCATCTTTACGCACATCCACTTTCCCTTCTAAAGCATCTTTTAAGCCATCTAAAATACGAGCATTATCATATTTGATAACATCTTTATGGGAATCAACAAGATCTTTCATCTGATTGCCCATTAAAGTACCCACAGCATAAGATGCCGCTTTTTCATCGAATGCGTTATCTTCTGCAAAAACTTGACCAGAAATTACCGCGCTTACCATTAATGCTGCGATAGATAATTTTTGAATTTTTAACATATAAGTTAATCCTTTATAATGAATGAAATACTACGGGGAATAGATTAAATTGCTTTCTATCTATTCTCAACTTTTTTTTAGAATTTAGAGAAAAATTTATGCAAATTCAACAAATGTTAGAAAATCGCATTGAAGAACTTGAAATGAAAATTGCATTTCAGGAACAGTTATTAGATGAATTAAATCACGCTTTAGTTCAACAGCAATTTGATATAGATAAAATGCAAGTCCAATTGCGTTATATGGCAAATAAATTAAAAGATTTTCAACCCTCTAATATTGCAAGCCAATCTGAAGAAACGCCACCGCCCCATTATTAATTTCTGTAATGTAAAGAATGAAAAGTAATTGTAGGCTGGGCGTAAGCCCACGCGGGATATAACAAACGCGTGGGCTTATGCCCACCTTACGGAAATTATATAAAAATATTCTGACATCACGCCTTAATGAGTGGGTCTGAGACCTTTTACAACAGGCTACAGCTGCTACTCGCATTTCCATATTTTCCTTACATACTCGATATTGTTTTTCTTCTTGCCATTAAAAATTATCGGCTGAATTATGCATAAAACTATGGTATAGTCCAAGCCATTAATTCCATTCTTTGAAGTTAATTTTTCCACAGGGAAAATCGAATGAATATCCGTGATTTAGAATATCTTGTTGCCTTATCTGAATATAAACATTTCCGTCGTGCTGCTGATTCTTGTAATGTGAGCCAACCCACATTAAGTGGGCAAATTCGTAAGTTAGAAGATGAGCTTGGTATTATTTTGTTAGAACGTACTAGCCGTAAAGTATTATTTACTCAATCTGGAATGTTATTGGTTGAGCAAGCTCGTAAAGTGCTTCGAGAAGTAAAACTATTGAAAGAAATGGCAAGTAATCAAGGTAAGGATATGACAGGGCCGTTGCACATTGGTTTAATTCCAACTATTGGGCCTTATTTACTTCCTTATATTGTTCCAACATTAAAAGCGGCATTTCCTGATTTAGAAGTTTTTCTTTATGAAGCACAAACGCAGCAATTATTAGAACAATTGGAAACAGGGCGTTTAGATTGTGCGATTGTTGCTACAGTGTCAGAAACAGAATCTTTTATTGAAGTGCCTATTTTCAACGAGAAAATGTTACTTGCCGTATCAGAGCATCATCCTTGGGCTGTAGAAAGTAAAGTGCCTATGAATCAATTAAATGGTCAAGAAATGTTAATGCTTGATGATGGCCATTGTTTGCGTAATCAAGCATTAGATTATTGCTTTACTGCTGGTGCAAAAGAAAATTCCCATTTCCAAGCAACTAGCCTTGAAACTTTGCGCAATATGGTAGCGGCAGATGCTGGTATTACGTTTATGCCTGAATTGGCGGTACTTAATGAAGGTACGCGTAAAGGTGTGAAATATATTTCTTGTCATTCGCCAGAACCATCACGAGCTATCGTTTTGGTTTATCGTCCCGGCTCGCCATTACGTAATCGTTATGAACGTATTGCAAAAGTGGTAAGTGATGAGGTTAAATCTATTCTTGGTAGGTTGAAATAATGGCTGGTGTTCGTGCTGTTCAAAAAGAAAAGACTCGCCGCGCTTTAGTGGATGCGGCATTTAATCAACTTAGTGCAGAAAAAAGTTTTTCTAATTTGAGTTTGCGAGAGGTTGCTCGCGAGGCTGGCATTGCACCTACCTCTTTTTATCGCCATTTTAGCGATATGGATGAACTCGGCTTAGAAATGGTGGATGAAGCAGGTTTGATGTTGCGCCAATTAATGCGTCAAGCGCGTAAACGTATTGATGCTGGCGGTAGCGTTATTTCTGTTTCTGTCGATACATTTTTTGAATTTATCACTAACAGTACGAACGTTTTCCGCTTGCTTTTACGAGAAAGTTCAGGCACTTCCCAAGCTTTTCGTACTGCGGCAGCACGTGAAATTAAGCATTTTGTTGATGAGTTAGCAGAATATATTTCCTACAAACATCAATATTCACAATATGTTGCTTATGTTCAAGCGGAAGGCATCGTAACAATTGTATTCACTGCTGGGGCGAATGCCTTAGATATGAGTAAAGCTGAACGTGAGCAACTTAAAGCTCGAGTGATTTTGCAATTGAGAATGCTTGCAAAAGGTGCTGATTTTGCTGCGAATAAGGAAAGAGGCAAGTAAGATAGTTTATATTTAGCTGATTAGTTTTTTCTTTGTGCTTAGATATTCACTATCTTTTATTCTTCTAAGTTATTTTTCATACCAAATTTTATTCACATAAAGTGTGATAAAACCTGAGGGCGTTTCTACCCGCACTTCGTCGTCTAATGTTTTTCCGATTAAAGCTCGAGCAACTGGGGAATCAATGGAGATCCAATTTTTCGCAGGGGCAAATTCATCACAACCGACGATACGATATTGCTTGATTTCGCCTTCTTCATTTTCTAATTCCACCCACGCACCGAAGAAAACTTTTCCCTCTTGCTTTGGGTTGTAATCGACAATTTGTAGCATTTCCAATCTTTTAGTTAAAAAACGTACACGACGATCAATTTCACGTAAGCGACGTTTACCATAAATATATTCGGCATTTTCGCTACGATCGCCTAGTGCGGCTGCATCTGAGACTGCTTGAGTGACTTTTGGGCGTTCTTCTTTCCACAAAAACTTGAGTTCTTGGTCAAGCGCAAGCCAGCCTTGACGAGTAATATAATTTGATTTTGCCATAATGAAAATAAAAGAAAGTTTTTTGAATTATATTTGAGCCAATCTGCTAAAACCAGTATTCTATCTTCGTTTTTTTATAACAAAGAAGTATGACAATGTTAAATCAACAAATTAGCCAAATTATTGCGGCAGAATTAACCGTTCAACCCCAACAAATCCTTGCCGCCATTCAATTATTAGATGATGGCAACACCATTCCATTTATTGCACGTTATCGTAAAGAAGCCACTGATGGCTTAGATGACACCCAACTTCGCCATTTTGAAACCCGTTTAATTTATTTGCGTGAATTAGAAGATCGTCGTCAAACCATTTTGAAATCTATTGAAGATCAAGGGAAATTGACCGATGAACTGCGTGAAAAAATCCATGCGACACAAAGCAAAACCGAATTAGAAGATTTGTATTTGCCGTACAAACCTAAACGCCGCACTAAAGGGCAAATTGCCATTGAAGCAGGTCTTGAGCCATTGGCTGATTTACTTTGGAACGAGCCGAAGAATGATCCTGAAACGGCAGCAGCGGAATTTGTGAATGCAGATAAAGGCATAACAGATACTAAGGTAGCGCTTGATGGTGCACGCTATATTTTAATGGAGCGTTTTGCTGAGGATGCAGGTTTATTAGCGAAAGTCCGTGATTATTTAGCGAAAAATGCGGTTATCGTATCAAAAGTAATCGAAGGCAAAGAAGCGGAAGGCGCAAAATTCCAAGATTATTTCGATCACCAAGAATTATTGAAAAATGTGCCTTCTCACCGTGCATTAGCGATGTTCCGTGGACGTAATGAGGGCATTTTACAATTAAGCTTAAATGCGGATCCTGATGTAGAAGAGGGAAGTCGCCAAAGTTATTGTGAAGAAATTATTCGTGATTATTTAGATGTACGTTTCACAGGGCAGCCTGCGGATAAATGGCGTGAGCAAGTGATTGCGTGGACATGGAAAATCAAAGTGTCGTTGCATTTAGAAACGGAATTAATGGCGAGTTTACGTGAAAAAGCGGAAGAAGAAGCCATTGATGTTTTCGCTCGAAATCTGACCGCACTTTTAATGGCTGCACCCGCTGGCGCGAAAAGCACCATGGGCTTAGACCCAGGCTTGCGTACAGGGGTTAAAGTTGCGGTGGTGGATAACACAGGTAAATTATTAGATACCACCACCATTTATCCACACACGGGGCGTGAAGCCGAAGCGCAAGTGGCGATTTTCAGCTTAATCCGCAAACATAATGTAGAATTAATTGCCATTGGTAATGGTACGGCTTCTCGTGAAACTGAACGTTTTGCGAAAGAAGTGATTAAAGAAATTAAAGAAAATAAACCTCAAACCGTTGTGGTGAGCGAAGCAGGTGCATCCGTTTATTCAGCTTCTGAATTTGCCGCAAATGAATTCCCGAATTTAGATGTATCTTTACGTGGTGCGGTATCAATTGCGCGTCGTTTACAAGATCCATTGGCAGAATTAGTGAAAATCGAACCAAAAGCCATTGGTGTAGGGCAATATCAGCACGATGTAAACCAAATCCAACTTGCGCGTAAACTTGATGCGGTGGTGGAAGACTGTGTAAACGCAGTAGGTGTGGATTTGAATACGGCATCCGCGCCATTACTCGCTCGTGTGGCTGGAATGACAAAAACCTTAGCACAAAACATTGTGGAATATCGTGATGAAAATGGGCGTTTTGAAAGCCGCAGCGAATTGAAAAAAGTGCCACGTTTAGGGCCAAAAGCCTTTGAGCAATGTGCGGGCTTTATGCGTATTGCAGGCGGGAAAAATCCACTTGATGCTTCAGGTGTTCACCCAGAGGCTTATCCTGTGGTCGAAAAAATTTTGCAAGCTACCGCACAATCTATCCAAGATTTAATGGGCAATGCCGGTGTGGTATGTCAGCTTGATGCAAAACAATTTATTGATGAGCAATTTGGTTTACCAACGGTTCAAGATATTTTCAAAGAGTTGGAAAAACCAGGGCGCGATCCACGTGGCGAGTTCAAAACCGCTGTATTTGCTGAGGGCGTGGAAGAAATAACGGATTTAAAATCTGGAATGATTTTAGAAGGAACTGTTACTAATGTAACCAATTTTGGCGCATTTGTGGATATTGGTGTTCATCAAGATGGTTTAGTGCATATTTCATCATTAAGCGATAAATTCGTGGAAGATCCCCATCAAGTGGTAAAAACAGGCAACATTGTAAAAGTCAAAGTGTTAGACGTGGATGTGCCACGTAAACGCATTGCATTGACGATGCGATTAGATGAAAGTGCGGTCAAAAATGATGGCAAATCTGACCGCTCTTTATCTGCAAGACCTCGTGGAAATACGCAGCGAGAGGATCGTAATTCAAGAGGTAATAATACAATGGGCAATGCCTTTGCTGATGCGTTAAAAAATTGGAAAAAATAACAAGTTATGGGGCGAAATTACTCGCCCTTTTTTTATATCTTTCCTTTCCCGAAAAGCATCGCCAAAACGGCGATTTTTTGCTATAATCTCGCCCAATTTTTATTTACAAAAGAATGAGATAAATTATGTCAGAAACGACCAATGATAACTATGGTGCATCGAGCATTAAAGTATTAAAAGGCCTTGATGCAGTGCGCAAGCGTCCCGGTATGTATATCGGCGATACCGATGACGGTACTGGTTTGCACCATATGGTATTTGAAGTGGTGGATAATGCCATTGATGAAGCCCTCGCAGGCCATTGTTCCGATATTATCGTGACAATTCACGATGATAATTCTGTATCAGTGCAAGATGATGGGCGTGGAATTCCTGTGGATATTCATCCTGAAGAAGGCGTTTCTGCAGCAGAAGTGATTATGACCGTGCTTCACGCTGGCGGTAAATTTGACGATAACTCTTATAAAGTATCGGGCGGTTTACACGGCGTGGGCGTATCTGTAGTGAATGCGCTTTCTGATAAATTACAATTAACCATTCGTCGTCAAGGTCACGTTCACGAGCAGTTTTATCATTTAGGGGAGCCTCAATCGCCATTAACAGTGATTGGCAATACAGAGATAACGGGGACAACGGTTCGTTTCTGGCCAAGCTCAGATATTTTTGCTATCACAACCTTTGATTACAAAATCTTAGCAAAACGTTTACGTGAGCTTTCTTTCTTGAACTCAGGCGTATCTATTCGTTTAATTGATAAACGTGATGGCACTGAAGATCATTTTCATTACGAAGGCGGTATTCAAGCATTCGTCGAATATTTGAACAAAAATAAAAACCCAATTCATCCAAAGCCATTTTATTTTACAGCTGAGAAAGATGGCATTGGCGTGGAAGTCGCATTGCAGTGGAATGATGGTGTAAATGAAAACGTGTATTGCTTCACCAATAACATTCCTCAACGTGATGGCGGTACTCACTTAGCAGGTTTTCGTGGGGCTTTAACCCGTAGCTTAAATAGCTATATGGAAAACGAGGGTATGCTGAAAAAAGAAAAAGTGGCGACTTCAGGCGATGATGCGCGTGAAGGTTTAGTTGCGATTATTTCAGTTAAAGTGCCTGATCCAAAATTCTCATCGCAAACTAAAGACAAACTCGTGTCTTCAGAAGTTAAAAGTGCGGTGGAATCTGCGATGAATGAAAAAATGCAGGAATATTTATTGGAAAATCCTGCAGATGCAAAAATCATTGTAAACCAAATTATTATGGCAGCTCGTGCGCGTGAAGCAGCACGCAAAGCACGTGAAATGACGCGCCGTAAAGGGGCATTAGATATTGCAGGTTTGCCAGGTAAACTTGCAGACTGCCAAGAAAAAGATCCTGCGCTTTCTGAGCTTTACTTGGTGGAGGGGGACTCCGCAGGCGGCTCTGCAAAAGTTGGTCGTGATCGTAAAACTCAAGCAATTTTGCCATTGAAAGGTAAAATCTTAAACGTAGAAAAAGCACGTTTTGACAAAATGTTGTCTTCTCAAGAGGTGGGAACATTGATTACTGCCTTAGGCTGCGGTATCGGTCGTGATGAATATAACCCAGATAAATTACGCTATCATCATATCATTATCATGACCGATGCTGATGTGGATGGTTCTCACATTCGTACGTTGCTTTTAACGTTTTTCTATCGTCAAATGCCTGAGCTTATTGAACGTGGTTATGTTTACATTGCTCAGCCGCCACTTTATAAAGTCAAAAAAGGAAAACAAGAACGCTACATTAAAGATGCGGATGAAATGGAGCAATATGAATTAACCCTTGCTTTAGATGGCGCAGAATTACATATTAGCGCAAATGCACCAGCAATGAATGCTCTTGTATTTGAAAAATTGGTGGCAGAATATAACAGCGTACAAAAACTTATCGGTCGTTTAAGCCGCCATTATCCAGCCCCTGTATTGCAAGGATTAATTTATCAGTCGCCAATTTCTGTTGAAATGATGAAAGACGAAAGTGCGGTTGAAAATTGGGGTAAATCTTTTGTTGAACAACTGACTGCAAAAGAAACAGAAGCGCATCAATATTCAGTGCGTACACAATTTAATGCGGAACGTCAAGTATATGAAGCGGTGATTACGGTTCGCAAACACGGTATTGATACCGATTATTTCTTGAATTTTGATTTTGTTCACGGCAATGAATACGCGAAAATTGTTTCTCTTAATAAACAACTCAATGGTTTATTAGAAGAGGGTGCTTATGTTATTCGTGGCGAAAAAGTACAACCAGTGCGTACTTTTGAACAAGCTGTTGAATGGCTAGTGAAAGAATCTCGTAAAGGTCTTGAAGTACAACGTTATAAAGGACTTGGGGAAATGAACGCAGATCAACTTTGGGAAACCACAATGGATCCAAATTCACGTCGTATGTTGAAAGTTTCCATTAAGGATGCCGTTGCAGCAGATCAACTCTTCACGACCTTAATGGGAGATGAAGTTGAGCCACGTCGTGAGTTCATTGAGCTGAATGCGTTGAGAGCAAATTTGGACGTGTAAATTTCCGTCTATTTATATTCATAATTGAAAGGGCATTTAGATGCTCTTTCTTCGTTTATCTTGTTATTTCATATAAGGATGGCTATTGGTTTTTTGAACTGAAGTGAGTAAACTAAGCGAAGTCATTTTCTCAACGGAGAACCTTTATGAAACCTTATCTTATCGCTCCCTCAATTCTTTCTGCTGATCTTGCACGTCTTGGCGATGACGTACAAAACGTACTTAACGCAGGCGCAGATGTTATTCATTTTGATGTTATGGATAATCATTATGTACCTAATCTCACTTTTGGACCTGCAGTATGTCAAGCCTTGCGTGATTATGGCATTACCGCACCGATAGATGTGCATTTAATGGTAAAACCGGTCGATCGTATTATTCCCGATTTTGCTAAAGCTGGTGCGAACTATATCACTTTCCACCCAGAATCTAGCGAACATATTGACCGCTCTTTGCAGCTTATTCGTGATTGTGGTTGTAAATCTGGATTAGTTTTTAATCCTGCGACGCCGTTGAGTTATTTAGATTACGTTTTGGATAAAGTGGATGTGGTTTTATTAATGTCAGTGAATCCCGGATTTGGCGGACAATCTTTTATTCCAGCAACGTTGAAGAAATTACAACAGGCTCGTAAGATCATTGATGAAAGTGGTTATGACATTCGTCTTGAAGTAGATGGTGGCGTGAAAGTTGATAACATCGCAGAAATTGCCGCGGCTGGAGCAGATATGTTTGTAGCAGGTTCTGCAATTTTTGGTAAGTCAGATTATAAACAAGTTATTGACCAAATGCGTACACAGTTAGCGAGAGTTAGTGCATAACTGTCATTTTAATGAAATGGGATTGCAATAGAACAGAGAAAAACAATGAATACACAATTTAAACTTATTGGCTTTGATTTAGATGGCACCTTGGTGAATAGCCTGCCTGATTTAGCACTATCCGTAAATTCTGCTTTGGCTGAATTTGATTTACCGCAAGCACCAGAAGAATTAGTGTTAACTTGGATAGGCAATGGTGCGCCTGTATTAATTGCCCGAGCGTTAGATTGGGCGAAAAAACAAACAGGAAAAGTGCTAACTGAAACAGAGGTTAAGCAAGTAACGGAACGTTTTAATTTTTATTATGGCGAGAATTTATGTAATGTTAGTCGCCTGTATCCGAATGTAAAAGAAACCTTAGAAACCTTGAAAGAAAAAAGCTATGTCTTAGCAGTTGTTACGAATAAACCGACAAAGCACGTTCAACCTGTATTGGCAGCATTTGGCATTGATCATTTATTTAGTGAAATGTTGGGCGGTCAATCCTTACCTGCAATCAAACCACATCCAGCCCCACTTTATTATTTATGCGGAAAATTTGGTTTTGAACCACGCCAAGTGCTTTTCGTAGGCGATTCTAAAAATGATATTATCGCGGCTCACGCTGCGGGCTGTGCGGTTGTTGGTTTAACTTACGGCTACAATTACAATATCCCTATCAGCGAATCCAATCCAGATTGGGTGTTTGATGATTTTGCCCAGCTATTAAGTATTCTTTAAGTTTTCTATCTAATAAAAAGTGCGGTAAATTTTTACCGCACTTTTGTTATCAAATTAATTATTTTTTAAAGAATATTTGAAAATTCTTCTAACATTTCTTTTGGCCATACGCTTGATTGCACTTCACCGATATGTTTTTTACGAAGTAAAAGCATTGCTAAGCGAGATTGACCGATACCACCGCCGATAGTTAATGGTAATTTTCCGTTTAATAAATCTTGGTGCCAATCCATTTTTAAACGGTCTTCATCGCCCGTTAGATCAACTTGTAAGCGTAATGCACTTTCATCTACTCGGATACCCATTGAGGAAAGTTCAAAGGCTTTGCCTAATTGGTCGTTCCATACCAGAATGTCGCCATTTAAGCCTTTGTAGCCATTTTCAGATTCTGTTGTCCAGTCATCATAATCTGGTGCACGGCCATCGTGAGGTTTGCCATCTGAAAGTTTGCCACCAATTCCGATCAAGAATACTGCACCGTATTCTTTACAAATTGCGTTTTCACGTTCTTTACTGCTTAAATCTGGATAGCGTTTGACTAAATCTTCGCTATGCACAAAGGTAATCTGTTTTGGAAGAATGGAAGGAATATCAAAACGTGCTTCTACGGCTAATTCCGTTAAACGAATAGCACGATAAATTGAATTTACCGTTTCTTTTAAGTATGTGAAATTACGATGACCTTCAGGAATCACTTTTTCCCAGTCCCATTGATCCACATAAACAGAGTGAGTTGGGTCAAGAGAATCTTCATCTGGGCGTAATGCTTTCATATGAACAAACAAGCCTTCGCCTTCTTTAAAGTGGAAGCGAGCCAATGTATGGCGTTTCCATTTCGCAAGAGAATGCACAACTTCAAACACCGCATTTGGAATACATTTCACATTAACCTGTACGGCTTTTTCAATGCCTGATAAGTTATCTTGCATTCCGTTACCCACTTGGCTCAAAATTGGGCCTTGCACTTCAATAATGCCAAGTTGCTCAATAAGATTTTGGGTAAAAGTGTTCTTTACAAAGCTAATTTCTTGTTGTTGTAAAATAAATGTCTTTTTCATTTTGATAACCTTTTTTAACGAGGAGTAATATTTTTGAGTATTATTCAGTAAATGATGATTTTATTTCAAGTATTTTGTTTACTTTCTTTTTCTGGTTGAATATTATCCAATTCATTGGGAAAAAATTAAATAAAATCTAAAGGAGAAGGTTTTATGCACAACATCGATAGTTTAGATCAAAAAATATTACGTGTACTCACTAAAGATGCGAGAACACCATACGCAGAAATGGCTAAAAATTTTGGAGTTAGTCCAGGAACGATTCATGTGCGAGTAGAAAAAATGCGTCAATCGGGCATTATTAAAGGCACAAAAGTGATTATTGATGAACGTAAATTAGGCTATGATGTATGTTGTTTTATCGGCATTATTCTAAAAAGCGCAAAAGATTATGAAAAGGTAATCAAAAAGCTAGAAAGTTTTGATGAAGTAGTGGAAGCCTATTATACAACAGGCAATTACTCGATTTTCTTAAAAGTGATGACGCACACAATCGCAGAACTACATTCTGTTTTGGCGACCAAGATTCAGTTAATAGATGAAATTCAATCCACTGAAACCTTGATTTCAATGCAAAATCCAATTTTGCGAGATATTAAACCTTAAAAACACAGAAAGTGCGGTGAAATTTTTATTCAAATTTATCTTGGTGTTTAAATTTCAATAAATCTCTCCGCTCTTTTTTATTTGGGCGACGATCAGGATGGGGCATTGAAAGGGAATTATTTTTTCTTGCCCACGCGATTTCTTCTCTTTTTTTCACGCTACTTTCGGTTTCTTGATAGAGTAATTGTGCTTCTGGCGCACCTCGGCGTTGATCGCTTAAGGCGATAATTTTTATTTCTTTTTCTTCGTTTCCCTGGCGAAGTTTTAACATTGCGCCCACTTCCACAATTTTACTTACTTTCGCACGTTGATTGTTGTAATGCACTTTACCACTTTCAATCATCGCTTTAGCAATGCTCCGTGTTTTGTAAAATCGGGCAGCCCACAACCATTTATCTAATCTGACTTCTTTTTCTGCCATTATTTTCTCCTTATTTTGATTCGACAAAATAGTACCACAAAGTATGCTAATGAACTGTTATTAAAAATTTTATTCTTTAATAGGATTTTTATTAAATGAAAAAAAATAAAAACAGGTTAATTTAAACATTTTTCAATAAAACAAATTTTATGTTAAAAAAACTTGAAAAATAGTCAAATTTTTGACAAGGTTGAGTGGTTTTCTTTTTTTAAGCTCAAGGAACAATTTATGCATAACGAAAACTTAAAAGAATTGACCGTTCGAGGAATTATTCTCGGTGCATTGATTACGGTAATTTTCACTGCATCCAATGTGTATCTCGGTCTAAAAGTGGGGGTGACATTTGCGTCATCTATTCCAGCGGCCGTCATTTCTATGGCAGTACTCAAATTTTTCAAAGATTCTAGCATTCTTGAAAATAATATGGTGCAAACTCAAGCATCTTCAGCAGGTACGCTTTCTTCTGTGATCTTCGTCTTGCCTGGTTTATTAATGATGGGCTACTGGCAAGATTTTCCATTCTGGCAAACGATGTTGATTTGTGCAGCTGGTGGTACATTGGGCGTGTTATTCACTATTCCATTACGCCGTGCAATGGTGGTAAATAGTAATTTACCTTATCCTGAAGGGGTAGCTGCTGCAGAAATTTTGAAAGCAGGTAATCATGCAGATGGCGACAGCGGTGTGAAAGATATTGCTTACGGTGGTGTTTTAGCGGGATTAGTGGCATTTTTAACTAACGGTTTACGCGTGATGGCTGATGGTGCAAGTGCTTGGATTCAAACAGGAAAAGCGGCGTTCCAATTACCAATGGGCTTTTCACTTGCCTTACTCGGTGCTGGTTATTTAATTGGTATTGTCGGCGGTATTGCGATGTTAATCGGTGTTATTTTGACTTGGGGTGTGGCAGTGCCATATTTCACAATGTCAGAAGATATTGCCGCGGATGCAAGTTTAATTGATTCTGCGATGACTGTTTGGAAAACCAAAGTGCGTTATATTGGTGTGGGTACAATTGGTATTGCTGCGATTTGGACATTGCTGATTTTAATGAAACCAATGATTGAAGGGATGGTTCATTCTTTCCGTATGCTGAAAGGTGGGCAAGAGGCATCAGAACATCGTATTGATATTGACCTTTCTCCAAAAACAATGATTTATATCTTAATTGCGACGGTTGCGTTAATTGTTATTTCATTACATCACTTTATTGCGGCGGCACCAATTTCGCCTGAGCTTTCCATTTTATTAGTGGTAGTTTGTACTTTCTTAGCGGTATTTATCGGCTTCTTTGTGGCAGCTGCTTCTGGTTATATGGCAGGTTTAGTGGGTTCATTTTCAAGCCCAATTTCTGGTATCGGAATTATTTCTGTTATCGTGATTTCATTAGTATTGGTGTCAATCGGTAACGCCTCGGGCTTATTTGAAACTGTAGATGGTCAGAAATTTTTAACCGCACTTACATTGTTTACGGCATCTATCGTAATCACTACAGCTTGTATTTCTAATGATAATCTACAAGATTTAAAAACGGGTTTATTAGTTGAAGCAACACCTTGGCGACAACAAGTTGCATTAATTATCGGCTGCTTTGTCGGTGCACTTGTTATCGCGCCAGTGTTAGAAATCTTGTATCACGCGTATGGTTTCAGCGGTGCGTTACCACGCCCAGATATGGATCCTTCACAAGCCTTATCTGCACCACAAGCAACGTTAATGACCGCCATTTCTCAAGGTATTTTCACAAATAAATTGGAATGGACTTACATCTTAACTGGTGTGGGTTTAGGTGCTGTGTTAATTACGATTGATGCATTTTTGAAAAAAGTCAGCAACAAAGTCTTTAGCTTGCCAGTTATTGCTGTGGGGATTGGTATTTACTTACCACCATCAATTAATACGCCTGTGATTGTTGGTGCATTCCTAGCGTGGATTATGGCTCGCCATATTGCAAAACTTGGTAACAAAGAAGTGTCAGCTAAAGCAGAACGTTTCGGTACGCTTTTCTCTGCAGGTTTAATTGTAGGCGAAAGTTTAATGGGGGTAATTTTAGCATTCATTATTGCGGCTTCTGTTACCACTGGTGGTTCTGAAGCTCCATTATCCTTAAATCTTGAAAATTGGGATACAATTGGCGAGTGGTTAGGTTTAATCGTATTTATCGTGGGCATTGTGATTTTTGCATCTCGCGTATTACGTGCGAAAAAATCTGATTAATCCTTAAATTTATTTTAGAATAGGTTATCTTCTGGATAACCTATTTTTCACTATGAAATCTTACTTAAAAACACTTATTTTTTTCCCTCTGATTTTACAGGTCATCGTTACCGCACTTTTGATTTGGTTCGATGATGATTCAAGTGGTGTTATCGTTCCTTTTTCTAGCTATGCTCTCACAGCATTTCTTCTCGCCACCATTCCCGCATTTTTAACCGCACTTTTAGCTGCAAAATTCCGTTACACTCGTTATAACATTGCCTCGATTGTATTAGTTTCATCGATCATTTCATTTGTTTATTGCAATATGGCATCTTATTTTTATTTGTTATTGCTAGGCGAACAAGAAACGTCCTTTTGGGGCTGGTTGACCGAAGGGGGATTATCCCTCGGGTTAATAAGCACATGCGGAATGGTATTTTATGCTCTATTTGTGATGCCGTGGTTGCTGCCAAAAACAAGAGAATAATTTTATGCTGACGTTAAACGAACATTTACTTAACCAAGTATTGCTGATTGCTTATCAAGCGGGTAAGCATTTGCAACAGTTTTATCAAAAACAGGTGCATGTTGAATTGAAAGAAGACAACACGCCTGTGACGGAAGCGGATCTTTTTGTGAGCCAATTTTTAACAGAAAAATTGACCGCACTTTTCCCTAATGTCCCTGTTCTTTCGGAAGAAAATTGCCATATTTCCTTTGAAGAACGTAAAAATTGGAAAGAATATTGGTTGATTGATCCTCTTGATGGCACACAACAATTTATTAATCGTACCGATCAATTTTCTGTGTTGATTACCTTAGTTCGTAAAAATAAACCAGTGTTAAGCATTATTCATGCACCAATTTTATCGACAACTTATTATGCGATGCGTGATTTCGGCGCGTTTAAAAAACAACTGGATCAGGTAAAAAAACTCACTAAAAACACGATTAATTTTGACCGCCCTTTACGAATTGCGGTAGGTGCAACGACTTCACAAGAAAAAGTGCGGTCGATTTTGCCGAAGGATTTTCCTTGTGAATTTGTTGTGGTTGGTTCAAGTAGCTTAAAAAGCGGTTTGGTGGCTGAAGGTGCAGTAGATTGTTATGTTCGTTTAGGACAAACAGGAGAATGGGATACCGCTGGGGCAGAAGTTCTGCTTGCTGAAACTCACGGTGCCATTTTTGACTCTCATTTTGAGCCTTTAACCTATAACCAGCGTGAAACCTTGATTAATCCGCATTTTGTCATGGTGGGCGATCAATCGCTCGATTGGCGTTCTATCTTTCAATTTAATTGATTGGTTCGATTGGTTTTTTTCTCTAGAATACGGCATTATTTTCGACATTACTCGGAATCTTATAAGGAATAATTATGCAAACAGATAATAACTGTATCGTCATCTTTGGCGCGTCTGGTGACTTAACTCACCGTAAACTCATTCCAGCTCTTTATAATCTCTATAAAATCGGGCGTTTGAGTGAAAACTTTTCCGTTCTTGGTGTTGCACGTTCTGAGTTGAACGATGAAACTTTCCGCGAAAAAATGCGTGAGGCGTTAATCCATAATGAAGAAACAACACCAGAAACCTTAGATGCTTTCTGCTCTCATCTTTATTACCAAGCTGTGAATACATCTGATGCTCAAGATTATGGCAAACTTGTTCCACGTTTAGACGAGCTTCACGATAAATATCAAACCTGTGGTAACACCCTTTACTATATGTCCACTCCGCCAAGTCTTTATGGCGTGATCCCTGAGTGTTTGGCTGCTCATGGTTTAAATACGGAAGAATATGGCTGGAAACGTATTATCGTTGAAAAACCTTTTGGTTATGATGAAAAAACAGCGCAAGCCCTAGACGTACAAATCCACCGTTTCTTTGAAGAACACCAAATTTATCGTATTGACCATTATTTAGGTAAAGAAACCGTTCAAAACTTGCTTGTATTACGTTTTTCAAATGGTTGGTTTGAACCGCTTTGGAACCGTAATTTCATTGATTATGTAGAAATTACTGGCGCAGAATCTATTGGCGTGGAAGAGCGCGGTGGCTATTATGATGGTTCTGGTGCAATGCGAGATATGTTCCAAAACCATTTATTGCAAGTATTAGCGATGGTGGCAATGGAGCCGCCTGCGATTATTAATGCGAATTCAATGCGTGATGAAGTAGCAAAAGTGATGCATAGTTTGCGTCCATTAACCGCCGAAGATATGGAGCATAATCTCGTTTTAGGTCAATACACTGCGGCTCAAATTAACGGCAAAATGGAAAATGGCTATTTAGAAGAAAAAGGCGTACCGACAGATTCTCGCACTGAAACCTACATCGCATTGCGTTGTGAAATTGAAAACTGGCGTTGGGCTGGTGTGCCGTTCTATGTCCGCACGGGTAAACGCTTACCAGCTCGTGTGACTGAAATTGTGATCCATTTTAAAACCACGCCACATCCTGTATTCAGCCAAAATGCACCAGAGAATAAATTGATTATTCGTATTCAACCTGATGAAGCGATTTCAATGCGTTTTGGTTTGAAAAAACCAGGTGCAGGCTTTGAAGCGAAAGAAGTATCAATGGATTTCCGTTATGCAGATTTAGCAGGTGCGCAAGTATTAACTGCCTATGAACGCTTATTGCTAGATGCGATGAAAGGCGATGCAACCTTGTTTGCTCGTACTGATGCTGTGCATGCGGCATGGAAATTTGTGCAACCGATTTTAGATTACAAAGCGAATGGTGGTCGCATTCACGAATATGAAGCTGGCACTTGGGGACCTGTGGCAGCCGATAAATTAATCGCAAAACAAGGCAAAGTTTGGCGTAAACCAACAGGTTTAATGAAGAAAAAAGTTTAATTAATCTAATGTAGGGTGGGCTTGAGCCCACCGCTCTTAATATCTAACATAATAAATTGGGGCTAAAGCCCAACGGAAAATCAATGAATTATATCAGCTTCCCAACGGCTCAACACGCAGTCGAAAAAATCGCGCAAGAATTTGTGATTTATAGCCAATTAAATCACCCTGTACATATTTCCCTTTCTGGTGGTTCAACGCCTAAGTTGCTATTTAAAACCTTAGCCAAATCACCTTATGCTGAACAAATGAACTGGAAAAACCTGCATTTTTGGTGGGGGGATGATCGTATGGTTCCACCATCTGATCCTGAAAGCAACTATGGCGAAGTGCAAAAACTTTTATTCGATCATATTCAAATTCCAACGGAAAATATCCATCGAATTCGTGGTGAAAATGAACCGCACTTTGAGCTAAAACGCTTTGAAGAAGAATTAAGTGCGGTCATTCCAAACGGTGTTTTTGATTGGATCATTTTAGGTATGGGAGCTGATGGTCATACTGCTTCTCTTTTCCCACATCAAACCAATTTTGATGATGAAAACCTAGCTGTCATTGCTGAGCACCCTGAAAGTGGTCAAATTCGCATTTCTAAAACAGCCAAACTTATTGAACAAGCCAAACGCATTACCTACTTAGTCACTGGCGAAAGCAAAGCGGAAATCCTAAAGGAAATTCAAACCATATCTTCTGAGAATTTGCCGTACCCTGCGGCTAAAATTAAAGCAAAAAATGGGGTGACGGAATGGTATTTGGATAAGGCAGCAGCGGAGTTGCTTTAATGCTGAATTTAGATAATAAAAAATTCGTTGCTGTTGAAAATACATCAAATGGTGAGGTTAGTAGCCAAACAGAATTTCATTACCATCAACAAGGTAAAATGATTTGGGCCGAATATGGTGGTGGGGAAATTTTAAAAGGCTTTTTAATTGGGAAATGGATTAACGATACTCAAATTGAATTTACGTATCAACAGTTAAATCAATCTCTAGAAAATCGTTTGGGGCGTTGTTGTACCACATTTTCCTTAGAAGAAAGTAAACTCATTGGTCATGAAAAATGGCAGTGGCTAGACACGTTAGAGCAAGGCAGCTCTTTAATTAGAGAAATTTAAAAGAAGTTTTGCTATAGAATATCTGAGACAAGCTTCTTATACTTTACAATAAATACTAAATGATAGGTGCATTCGTACCTCACAAACAGGAGAAAACAATGTCAGTAAAAGGCGACATCGGTGTTATCGGCTTAGCCGTAATGGGGCAAAACCTCATTTTAAATATGAATGATCATGGCTTTAAAGTTGTGGCGTATAACCGCACTACTTCAAAAGTAGATGAATTTTTACAAGGTGCGGCAAAAGGCACGAATATTATCGGTGCTTATTCTTTGGAAGATTTAGCTGCTAAATTGGAAAAACCACGTAAAGTGATGTTAATGGTGCGCGCAGGCGATGTAGTAGATCAATTCATTGACGCATTACTACCACACTTGGAAGAAGGCGACATCATTATTGATGGCGGTAACTCAAACTATCCTGATACCAACCGTCGTGTAAAAGCATTAGCTGAAAAAGGGATTCGCTTTATTGGTTCTGGTGTGTCTGGTGGCGAAGAAGGGGCGCGTCACGGGCCTTCAATTATGCCAGGCGGTAATCAAGAAGCGTGGCAGTATGTGAAACCTATTTTCCAAGCAATCTCA
Organism: Haemophilus influenzae; assembly: GCF_900475755.1. Taxonomy (NCBI): domain Bacteria; kingdom Pseudomonadati; phylum Pseudomonadota; class Gammaproteobacteria; order Pasteurellales; family Pasteurellaceae; genus Haemophilus; species Haemophilus influenzae. Next base: position 396,007 of record NZ_LS483411.1, on the reverse strand, counting down.
GCTAAAACAGAACAAGGCGAACCTTGTTGTGACTGGGTCGGCGGCGAAGGTGCTGGTCATTTTGTGAAAATGGTTCACAATGGTATCGAATATGGCGATATGCAGTTAATTTGCGAAGCATACCAATTCTTAAAAGAAGGTTTAGGCTTGAGTTATGACGAAATGCAATCTATCTTCGCAGAATGGAAAAAAACGGAACTTGATAGTTATTTGATTGATATTACTACCGATATTCTTGGTTATAAAGATGTAGATGGACAGCCATTAGTCGAAAAAATCTTGGATACTGCGGGTCAAAAAGGGACAGGTAAATGGACAGGTATCAATGCGTTAGATTTTGGTATTCCATTAACTTTAATCACTGAATCCGTTTTTGCACGCTGCGTGTCTTCCTTCAAAGATCAACGTGTTGCGGCTAATCAATTATTCGGCAAAACCATTGCCCCAGTTGAAGGCGACAAAAAAGTATGGATTGAAGCGGTACGCAAAGCATTATTAGCGTCAAAAATCATTTCTTACGCACAAGGCTTTATGCTGATTCGTGAAGCTTCTGAACAATTTGGTTGGGACATCAACTACGGTGCAACGGCATTATTATGGCGTGAAGGTTGTATTATCCGCAGCCGTTTCTTAGGTAATATTCGCGATGCTTATGAAGCCAATCCAAATCTTGTTTTCTTAGGTTCAGATAGCTACTTCAAAGGCATTTTAGAAAACGCATTAAGTGACTGGCGTAAAGTGGTGGCAAAATCTATCGAAGTGGGTATCCCAATGCCTTGTATGGCATCGGCTATTACGTTCTTAGATGGCTATACTTCAGCACGTTTACCTGCAAACTTATTGCAAGCTCAACGCGACTATTTCGGTGCACACACTTACGAGCGTACAGATAAACCACGTGGAGAGTTTTTCCACACCAACTGGACTGGTCGTGGCGGTAATACAGCATCAACTACTTATGATGTGTAGTTAAAACATTGATAAAAATTACCGCACTTTGAACTGTTGCGGTAAATTTGGATAGCTTATTAATTCGCTAAAATATTGAGCTCTGCATAATGTAGAGCTCAATTGTTTATAATAAGAGGATGCTTTATTGATGGCAACGATCGTACAGAGATTGTAATTGTTGAATGGTTTGCGTGATTAATAAAACGGGATCGATTTGATGAAGTTCAGCTTTTTCAATGCTTTTCCCTATGCACCAAAAATCCTCATCTGAACGCAAGAGAAGATCTTTTTCAGAAATGCTCTTTACTTGGCGAAAATCATCATATTCGCTTTCATCTTCTCTCCAAATATCAAAATCAGCAAATTGTTTGAAATCAAATTGATCAAGCCATTGATTATATTGTTGTACATTAATTTGTGAGCGATCTGCACGATAGCAATGCCAATCTAAACACACTCTTAGTCGGCGACGATTTAATAGAACAGAAAAGATTGCTGCAGAATTTTGGTTAAATTCGTATTTAAAATAAGCGAAGAAATGCGCGCGTACCTGCCAGCCATTCGTCCAACTTTCAATATGCGGTTTCGCAAAAGGTGTACCAAGCTGCTTTGCGACTTCTTGAATAATCGCTTTCCAGTTATCCCAATGTAATTTGTAATCCGATTTAATTGCCGGAATATCTTCTGGGCAGAATTTCTTCATTTGGGCGAATTGGTAGAAAGGAATATTGAACAGTTCGCAAGATTCAGCCGTAAGCGAGAGCATAGCGTTTCCTTAAAAATCACTGTAATTTTTGACCGCACTTTGCGTGAAGAACTGTTTGTCTTCCCAACGCAGCAGGGTCATTCGATTATTCCATACACAACCGGTATCCAAGGCATAAATACCTTTTGGGGTAGGCTCATCCACTAAACTTGCCCAATGCCCAAAGACAATGGGAATTTGTTTATAAAGTGGATTATCTAAATTAAACCAAGGCGTGAGCTCAGTTGGCGCATCTTTTAAAGGAGATTTACAGGCAAAATCAAAGCGATGATCCAAATAGCAAAAACGCATTCGAGTGAAAGCATTAATAATGTAACGATGACGTGCTAAGCCCTGCAAATCAGGCGACCAGCGATCAGGCTGTTCAGAATACATATTTTCAATAAGATAATGAAAATCGCCGTGCTGTAAAATCTGTTCAACTTCAGCTGCACAAGTTTTCGAAGTTTCCAAATTCCAATCAGGCGAAATACCTGCATGTGCCATCAGGAAGTTTAACTTTTCATTATGCACAAGTAATGGCTGATGGCGTAACCAATGAATTAGTTCATCAAAATCGGGCGCATTAAAAATGGCATCAACACGATCACGCGGTTTGACTTTTTTAATACCCAGTGCAGTCGCAATTAAGTGTAAATCATGATTGCCTAGCACGGTTTGCGCAGCATTACCAAGTGATTTTACAAAACGAAGACATTCGAGTGATTTATCCCCACGAGCCACAAGATCTCCCACAAGATAAAGTTTATCTTGAGTCGGGTTGAAATCTACACGTTCTAATAAAAGCTGTAATTCATCATAACAGCCTTGTAAATCACCGACGAAATAGGTTGCCATTTTTGACCGCTCTTTTATAAACAAATTTTGAGAATTTTAACACAGACTTTTATTGTTGATTTATTCTTTTGGTATAGTAGAATGCAAAAAATTTAGTTATTTCCATTTTTATTTAAATATGAGTGCTATTGAAAATATTGTCATTAGTATGGAAAATGCAACTGAACGTCGCAAACATATTACTAAGCAATTTGAATCAAAAAAACTTTCATTTAGTTTCTTTAATGCGTACACTTATCAATCAATCAATCAATCAATCAATCAATCAATCAATCAATCAAACTCCATATTACATAATATAGAGGAATCTAGAATACTTACTAAAGGAGAAAAAGGCTGTTTAATTAGCCATTTCTTATTATGGAATAAGTGTGTGAATGAAAATTTGGAATATCTCACAATTTTTGAAGATGATGTAATTCTTGGCGAGAATGCGGAAGTGTTTTTGGCACAAGATGAATGGTTAAAAACACGTTTTGATTTTAATGATATTTTTATTATTCGTTTAGAAACTTTTTTACAGCCAGTTAAACTTGAGAAACAAACTAAAATTCCACCTTTTTATTCTAGGAACTTTGATATTTTAAAATCGACTCACTGGGGGACGGCTGGTTATATTATTTCTCAAGGTGCGGCTAAATATGTAATTGAATATTTAAAGAATATTCCTTCTGATGAAATTGTTGCAGTTGATGAACTTATTTTTAATAAATTAGTTGATGTTGATAATTATATTGTCTATCAACTTAATCCAGCAATTTGTATTCAAGAACTCCAAGCGAATCAAAGTAAAAGTGTATTAACAAGTGGATTGGAAAAAGAACGAGAAAAACGTCCAAAAATCCGTAAGAAAAAGACATTGAAACAGCGTTTAACTCGGATAAAAGAAAATATTATACGAGCTTTAAATAGAAAAAAATGGAAAGAACAACAACGTATTAAAGAAATGCAAGGTAAAGAAATTGTCCGTTTTATGTAGAAAGCCAAGGTGTAACAAGGATTACACCTTTTATTATTTTTACTCTTCTGAATCTAATATTTCATCGTTATTAACATCTGCTGGTGGATTATCTGCCAGCCAGTTCGCTAAGCGCGCATAATCTGCGATAGCCAAATTTTCTGCACGTGCATTTAAATCAATACCAAGTGCGGTCAGATTTTCAGGTGAAAATAGTGTTGAAAGTGCATTACGCAATGTTTTGCGGCGTTGATTGAACGCTTGGGAGCAAACACGGTTCAACCAATATAAATCTTTTACAGGGTGCGGCAATTCTTTATGCGGAATTAAACGCACAACGGCTGAATCCACTTTCGGTGCTGGTTTGAATGCAGAAGGAGGTACTTCAAGTACAGGCATCACTTGGCAGAAATATTGCGCCATAATGGTTAAGCGACCATAAGCTTTGCTATTTGGCCCTGCGCATAAGCGTTTAACCACTTCTTTTTGCAGCATGAAGTGCATATCTTGAATCACATCATGATACTTAAATAAGTGGAACATTAATGGCGTAGAAATGTTATAAGGCAAGTTACCAAATACACGTAATTTTTGCCCTTTTTCTGCTAAATTCTCTGTTGTATAAAGCTCATCAAAATCAAATTGCATCGCATCTGTTTCAATAACGGTGAGCTTTTGATGTAAAAATGGATGGTGACGTAAACGTTCCGCAAGGTCTCGGTCAAGCTCTACCACAGTCAGATGATCGACAAGTTCACCAACAGGCTCTGTTAATGCGCCAAGTCCCGGACCAATTTCCACTAAGAATTGATTGGGTTGTGGGTAAATCGCCGCCACGATACCTTGAATTACAGAAGTATCATGTAAAAAGTTTTGACCAAAGCGTTTACGCGCCGTATGGCCTAAGTGTTTTTTTGAATTCATAAGTACTATTTAATAAGAAAAGTGCGGTTATTATAGAGCCTGTATTTCTTTTGTAAATTTTAGTGTAACTGTCATGGGTAATATCATTTAGCGATGAGTTCCAGTATAGCTTTAATATGATGACTCAAACTTGGATTATAACGAATACAATCCATTGGATTGAGAATACGGTGTAGCTGTTCAGATGCTTGTTTTACTGATTTTTGAATTGCCTCATCTAAAGTACTTATGTTTTCTCTAGAAAATGTATAGCCAAATTCGTTTTTTAATACTTCTAGGCATCCCATGTTTTCAGAAAAAATAACTGGCGTACCAGATAATATAGATTCTAGTCCAACAAGCCCAAATGGTTCATATTGAGATGCCATAATAGTGAAATCTGCCGCTTGATATAATTCAGGCATATTTTTGCAAAAACCAAGTGAAGAAATTTTAGGATTTTCTTCTACAGGCGTTCCTGCGACCACTAAGCGAATAGGTAACTGAGTTTTTTCAAAATATTTTTTCAAAATATCGAAACCTTTTCGCGTATGGCCAGTAGAAGGGAATAGGTAAATGATTTCATCTTTTTTGAAACCTAACTTTTCTCTGAGCTTTACTCTTTCTTCTTCATTGATTTGTGTGAATTTATCTGTATTAATAGGGGGATAAATCACATCAATTTTGTTTTCAGAGACATGATATAACTCAACGAGTTCTTTTTTCATTAATGCAGAATGAGCGATGACATATTTGGACTGATTTAAGGATTTTTGTTCACCCATGATTTTAAATCGATCTGATATGCTGGGCTTTTTCTTTGATGCTTGTAAATATCCTTTATGATTTCCACCACAAATGACCACGTCAGATAGGGTGTAAGAGGTTGTCAGATAGATTTCTGATGTTTCTTTATATTTATTTGAAAAATAGGAAAGAAACGAGGTTCTCCATTTTTTAGGAACAAAAGAAAGATTAATCTTAATTGGATTAATTAAATTATATTCAGGTAATGCAGTATCAAACTTGGCAGAGTAAATTTTAGGTGTAATGTTTGTTTGAGATAATCCATTAATAATATCAAGAAGATATCTTTCCATTCCTCCGCCATATTGAAATTTTTGGCAAGTTAATGAAATTGTTATTAATTTAGTCATATTTTTACTTTATCAAATTATAATGTTGGATTATCTAAATGGTACTATGTGTTTAGAAATAAATAGCTTTCTGTATATTTTTCTCAATATTTTTTTAGGTTTTCCTGCTAAAGATATTAATACTGTTTTTAGTGTTCTTTTTTTCTTTACACTAAGATATTTTTGTCTTCCCGTTTCTAACTGACTATGTAATTTTATATCCTTTGGATATAGCTGTCCTTCTTGAACACATACACCTGGTGATACCTGGTATGTAAACTGATTAAATATATTAAACATTAATAAATCTATCGCGAGTAGATGGTTGGATGTGAGCGAACAGATATGAGCATTTAGTTGTTTAACTGCTTCTCTAGATATAACATACCCTGCGGCGCCACAATTTTCTGATACTAGTTTTAATATTTTTCTACCTGAATAAGGTTTAATTTTTTTATCTTTACATTTAGAAAAATTTAGGAATGTTTCAAATCTTAAAATAAATTTATCAGTTTGTTTAAAACGTTCTTCTAACCATTCATCTTCAGCTAAAAATTTGTTTGCATTCTCACCTAATAATACATCATCTTCAAAAATGTAAATATAGGGTAGATCTTCGGACAAGCATTTTTGCCATAGCATGTAATGGCTCATAAAACATGCTTTTTCTCCCTCTGTTAACTTTGCATGGAGTAGATTAGGGATAAATTTCTCCATTAACGAAGTTAGTTCTTTCGAAGGCTTTAAAGCATCAAAAAATTCAAAGGGAATGTTTTGCTGAGAGAATTCTTTTTGAATATGCTCTCGTCGTTGGTATGCTGAAGTAAGACTAATAACGTAATTTATATGCATTTGGGGATCATGCTTATTGAGAAAAGACTTCTGCATTATAGAGGTTATTTTTTTCTTTTCAATTTTATTTTAATCTTTCGTCTAACATTAAAAACGGCTATAATCCGCCCGTTTTTCTTAACTTTTCCGCCTAAAGTGCGGATAAAAATCGATTATTTTTAGAGGATACAATGGCGAAAGAAGATTGCATTGAGATGCAAGGCACAATTTTAGAGACTTTACCGAATACTATGTTCCGCGTGGAGTTGGAAAACGGTCACGTGGTTACTGCGCATATTTCTGGAAAAATGCGTAAAAACTATATCCGTATTTTGACTGGGGATAAAGTGACTGTAGAAATGACGCCTTATGATTTAAGTAAAGGACGTATTATTTTCCGCAGCCGTTAATTGCAGAATATGTGAGATAGACCGATATATATCGGTCTTCTTTTTTGCTCAAAAAGAACTCAAACTAGTTGCGGAACGTAAAAAAATCGGTATAATCCGCAACCCTTAGCCACATTGAATTTTTCGTTCCTTGCCTTTGCAGATTGGTGGCTAATCTACGTCAAAGGCTGATTAACCCGTAAGGAGCAGTAATGCGTCACTACGAAATCGTGTTTATGGTTCATCCGGACCAAAGCGAGCAAGTACCAGGTATGATCGAACGTTACACCGGTTCTGTAAAAGAAGCTGGTGGTCAAGTTCATCGCCTAGAAGATTGGGGTCGTCGCCAATTAGCGTACCCAATCAACAAATTACACAAAGCACACTATGTGCTTATGAATGTAGAAGCGCCTCAACAAGTCATCGACGAGCTAGAAACGACTTTCCGTTATAACGATGCTGTATTACGCAGTCTTGTTATCCATACTAAGCACGCCGTAACCGAAGCGTCCCCAATGAAAGCGGCTAAAGAAGAACGTAAACCTTTAGCTGAAGTTGAAAACAACGATTTTGAGGATGCTGAAGAGTAATTTGAAAATTGATAATCGTTTTTCGGTTATGGGAGTCGTTTCTCAGTTACCAAAGCGATTAAAGAGCCCTAGTGGAATTGAGCATTGCAAGTTTTTGTTAGAACATCGTTCTGAACAGATTGAAGGTGGTTTCACACGTCAAGCTTGGTTAAAGATGCCAGTTCAAATTAGTGGTAATCAATTGATAGAAAAAACTCAAAGCATTACGGTCGGTGGTAAAATTTTGGTGGTGGGATTTATTACATCACATAAAACCCAAAGTGGGTTATGCCAATTAGTTTTACATGCCGAGCAAATCGAATTTATAGATTAGGAGACTAGCCAAATGGCACGTTATTTCCGTCGTCGTAAGTTCTGCCGTTTCACAGCGGAAAATGTTGTTGAAATCGATTACAAAGATATCGCTACATTAAAGAACTATATTTCAGAAAGCGGCAAAATTGTACCTAGCCGTATTACCGGTACTCGTGCGAAGTACCAACGTCAATTAGCTCGTGCAATCAAACGCGCTCGCTATTTAGCGTTACTTCCATACACTGACAATCATCAGTAATTAAGGAGACACGGTAATGCAAGTAATTCTTTTAGATAAAATTGCTCACTTAGGTCAAGTGGGCGATCAAGTAAATGTTAAATCAGGTTTTGCACGTAACTTCTTAATCCCACAAGGTAAAGCAGTTATGGCAACTAAAGCTAACATTGAACACTTTGAAGCACGTCGTGCAGAATTAGAAGCGACAGCGGCAGCAAATCTTGCAGCAGCTCAAGCTCGTGCAGCAGAAGTTACTGCATTAGGTTCTGTGACTATCGCATCTAAAGCAGGTGATGAAGGTCGTTTATTCGGCGCAATCACTACTCGTGATGTGGCAGAAGCAGTAACTGCAGCAGGCGTTAAAATTGCGAAAAGTGAAGTTCGTTTACCAAACGGTCCAATCCGTACTCTTGGTGACCACGATGTTCGTTTCCAACTTCACGGTGAAGTATTTGCAACATTAGATGTAATCGTTGTTGCAGAATAATTTGTCAGATAGACAAAATAAAACCCAGTTTAAAACTGGGTTTTTTTATTTTCATCATATATAACAAAATTTAGAATAGGGTAATAAAAATGTATTTTAAGTCTGAATTAATATAGTATTTTAACTACTCTTTGATAATATAACGATGATTATTCATATTACTATTTTGCTCAGTATTTTTGCTAAGTAAGTTCTGAAATGGTATTGAAGATATAAGGTGGGTGGGGACAATAAATGAAATATTAGTAGGTTAAGATCCTTTATTTGTATGTGTAAATTTTCAATATGTTGGTTAAATACTATGATAAGATGGATAAAACTAGCTACTTCTCCACATTTTCTATTGATTAATATTAATTTTGTATTTTTAGATGCAATTGCTGATAAAATCAGAATAATGAATTTCTCTTTTGTTAATAAATTTTAACAAATGTTAAAACCTTATGAGCAGCCGGCTAAAGATAACCCAATTGAAGTATTTTTGTTTGATAATGTGATATAACAGGCGTAAAATCGTATATTTCCATTAACTCGGGAATTTTTATACTTTTAATTAATTTAAGGATACAACAATAAGCTTATTTTCAGAACCATCTAAACGTCGTTATGGCGTTGCAATTTTTGTTGGTATTATTGCAGGTCTTATTTACATTCCCTGCATTAGGTTTAACCCCGCCAGTAGCAGAATGGCCATTATATGAACATATCTCAGAATTAGTTGGTCATATCTTTTGGTTCTGGACAATTGAGGTCATTCGTCGTGATTTGCGTAATCGCATTACTCGCCAACCAGACGTTGATGAAGTAAATCGCAATAGATAATTCTTTTCTAAATTTAAAAAGCCACAATCAAATGATTGTGGTTTTTTATGCCATCATTTTAGATAGCTTTAATTGGTGGACATAATTAGAAAGCGTGGTATAGTTTAAACACTTTTCACTTAATCTAAATAAAGAGGATTTTATGACAGTTACATTAGCAGGAAACCCTATTGAAGTTAGTGGACATTTCCCTCAAGTGGGCGAAATAGTAGAAAACTTTATTTTAGTCGGTAATGATTTAGCCGATGTTGCATTAAACGATTTTGCAGGTAAACGCAAAGTCCTAAATATTTTTCCAAGCATCGACACAGGTGTGTGTGCGACTTCAGTACGTAAATTTAACCAACAAGCAGCAAAATTAAGTAACACCGTTGTGCTTTGTATTTCAGCAGACTTACCCTTTGCTCAAGCTCGTTTTTGTGGAGCTGAAGGGATTGAAAATGCCAAAACAGTTTCGACTTTCCGTAACCATGCATTACACGCACAATTAGGCGTAGATATTCAAACTGGTCCGTTAGCAGGTCTAACTTCTCGTGCGGTTATTGTGTTAGATGAGCAAAATAATGTTTTACACAGCCAGTTAGTTGAAGAAATTAAAGAAGAACCAAACTATGAAGCTGCATTGGTAGTGTTAGCGTAGTAGATAGAAGATTGAAAACAAGAACCGCCGAAAGGCGGTTTTTTTATTATGCTAATAATCTCTTTCTTTGAGTAAAAAATCTAGAGATTGTATGAAAAATGCTTGTTCTGATTACTTAAAGTTATCAAACAGTTCAATAAAAATATATTTAGATACAAAATGTTTACGCTTATTTAAGAAAAACTCCTCATCTTTTTTTAAGATAAATGGGGAAAAATATTAAAGCGTTATAAACCCATCATAAACATGAGTTGCCTCGCCTGTCATATAAAGTGGATGACCAACGCCATTCCATTCAATGATTAATGAACCGCCTGGTAAATCTACTTGGACATTGTTGTTTAATAAGCCTTGCATAATTCCAACTGCAACAGCTGCACAAGCTCCACTTCCACAGGCTTGAGTTTCTCCTGCACCACGTTCATAAACTCTAAGCTTAATATGTTCTTTGTTGATGATTTGCATAAAACCAGCATTGACACGCTCAGGAAAGCGTTCGTGGCTTTCTAGTAAGGGACCAAGTTGTTCAACATTGGCTGTTTGAATATCATCTACTTGTACAACACAATGAGGATTGCCCATTGAAACTGTACCGCATAATACGGTTTGAATATCTGTACGCAGAATATAATTTTTCTCAAATTTATTTGCGGTAAATGGAATTTTTGCAGGTTCCCAAATTGGCTCGCCCATATTCACACGAATTTGATTATCATCTTTTACCGTTAAAATCATATTACCCTTTTGTGTACTAACCGAGATGTCTTTCTTGTTAGTTAATCCTTTTAATGTCACAAAACGAGCAAAACAACGAGCTCCATTTCCGCATTGTGAAACTTCACTTCCATCAGCATTAAAAATTCTATAATGAAAGTCGAGTTCGGGATCGTAAGGAGCTTCAACAATTAAAAGTTGATCAAACCCAATTCCACAATGGCGATTGGCTAAACGTTGAATCGTTTCTGGAGTAAAAAACACATTTTGAGTGACTCCATCAACCACAACAAAATCGTTACCTAATCCGTGCATTTTGGAAAACTGCATTTTTCCATCCTTTGTATAAATTCAAGATTTTTGCATTATAAAGAGCAGCAAAAATCATCGCAAATAAAGAACTCTAGTATAAGCAAAGTGCGGTAAAAATACCGTAAATTTTTACCGCACTTTATTCATTCTTGGTATCAGATTACATCCAAGCGTTATTACGAATAATTCCTACTGCAATACCTTCAATTTCAAAATTTTTTTGTTCTTCAAGATTGACTACTATAGGATCAAATTCTTCATTTTCTGCGTGTAGATAAATGATAGAACCTTTTTTCTCAAGACGTTTTACTGTTACTTCATCTTCAATACGTGCAACCACAATTTGTCCGTTACGTACATCCTTAGTACTATGCACAGCTAATAAATCACCATCTAAGATACCAACATTTTTCATTGATAACCCATAGACTTTAAGTAAGAAGTCGGCTTGTGGTTTAAACATATCTGCATCTACTCGATATGTCGCTTCAATATGTTGCTCTGCAAGAATCGGTTCTCCAGCAGCTACGCGTCCTACAAGCGGTAAACCGTCAAATTCATCATTCGAACTATTGTCTAAAATACGAATACCACGAGATGCGCCGGGAATAATTTCAATTGCACCTTTACGTGAAAGTGCTTTTAAATGTTCTTCTGCGGCATTTGCAGATTTAAAGCCTAATTCACGAGATATTTCTGCCCGTGTTGGTGGCATACCTGTTGTTTCCAAATGGCGTTTTAATAAATCCAACACTTCTTGTTGGCGTGCGGTTAATGGTCTCATATACACTCCTGTTTTTAAATACAGATAACTGGTATTGTATACAGATTATGTAAAGTTGCAACTGTTATTTTTTAAATCTGTGTATTAAGTTACATTTTGTCGCCAAATTTTCTAAATTAGTTGAGATCGGATGTGTTAAAATATTTGAGTTTTTAGATGATAAAAACACCAAAGGGCTAAAAATAGTTCTATTCACAAACTGCTTTTAAACGTCTATAAGATCTACAAACTTATAACAAAGAGAAAATTTATTATGGCAAATTTTATAAATATGTATCGCCAATTATTGAGCTTGCCGCTGTCTGCATTGGTGAAAAATAATCCTATTCCCGCCAATCCAATCGAAGAGCTTTCACTTAATATTCATCAACCTATTGTTTATGTTTTGCCTTATACATCTCAAACTGATTTCGTTATTTTCCGCCGAAATTGCTTAGCGTTAGGCTTGCCCGATCCCGCAGAGAAAAATGAAATTAATGACGTTAAGTTACCACGTTATGTATATTTAGACGAAGGTCGTCGAATTTTTAAATCGAAAGGTGCGAAAGACGAGACCATCACCATTTTTAATAAATACCTTGAATTACACCGCACTTCTGAAAGTTTAGATGTGCAACTTATTCCTGTTTCTGTTCTTTGGGGACGCTCTCCCGGACAAGAAGATAAATCAGATTTGCCCAATTTGCGTTTATTAAATGGTATACAAAAAACATTTGCAGCAATTTGGTTTGGACGTGATACTTTTGTGCGTTTTTCTCAAGCGGTTTCATTACGTTATATGGTAGTTGAACATGGCTCAGATGAAAAAATTGCACAAAAGCTGGCTCGAGTTGCAAAAATGCACTTCGCAAAACAACGTATTTCAGCAACAGGCCCTCGTTTACCAAATCGTCAAGCAATGTTTAATAAACTATTGCAATCAGAAGCAATCCGACGCGCAATTGAAGATGAAGCAAAATCAAAAAATATCAGTATTGAAAAAGCACAAAAAGAAGCACATAAAATTTTAGATGAAATTGCAGCTGATGTCAGCCATTCAAGTTTACGTGCAGTAGATCGTTTTTTACGTTGGCTTTGGAATAAACTTTATTCGGGTATTGATGTGCAAAATGCGGATCGTGTCCGTAAATTAGCGTTAGAAGGTCATGAAATTGTTTATGTGCCTTGCCACCGTAGTCATATCGATTACTTATTGCTTTCTTATGTGCTTTATCATCAAGGTCTTGTTCCGCCACATATTGCGGCAGGGATTAACTTAAATTTCTGGCCTGTAGGTAGAATGTTTCGTAGTTGGGGCGCATTTTTTATTCGCCGCACTTTCAAGGGAAATCGGCTATATTCTGCCATTTTTCGCGAATATTTATCAGAACTATTCCATCGAGGCTATTCCGTTGAATATTTTATCGAGGGCGGTCGTTCTCGTACAGGTCGTTTACTTGCACCAAAAACAGGTATGATGTCTATGACACTTCAAGCATTGCAACATAGTCAAACTCGCCCGATTTCGATTGTTCCTGTTTACGTTGGTTATGAACACGTATTAGAAGTAGACACTTATGCAAAAGAGTTACGTGGTGCAGCGAAAGAAAAAGAAAATGCGGGTTTAGTGCTTCGTGTAATTAAAAAATTACGTAATCTTGGTCAGGGTTTTGTAAATTTTGGCGAGCCAATCACGCTTTCAAACTATTTGAGCCAACATTTCCCTGATTGGAAAGAGCAAAATCACGAAGAAAAACCGCAATGGTTTACACCTGCTGTGAATAATATTTCTAAACAAGTGATGATTAATATTAATAAAGCAGCAGCAGTTAATTCAATGAACCTTGTGGGCACTGCACTACTTTCATCTCGCCAGCGGGCACTTTCGCGTGAGCAACTGCTAGAACAGCTTAGTAGCCATCAACAATTGTTACAAAATGTCCCTTATTCTACGGACGTAGTGTTACCAAATGTGACACCGCAAGCAATGTTAGAACACGTATTAGCTTTAGATCGCATAGGTGTATTAATTGAAAAAGATAATTTTGGCGAAATTGTACGCTTAGAGCGTTCATCTGCTGTACTAATGACTTATTATCGCAATAATATTCAGCATCTATTCGTATTACCATCTTTAGTTGCGAGTATTATTTTGCATTACGAAGCGATCCAAAAAGATTTATTATTAGACGCGATTAGAAAAATTTACCCTTTCTTACAAGGCGAATTGTTCTTACATTTCAATGAAGATGAATTGAATGTACAAATCCATCAAATCATTAATGAATTTGCACGCCAAAGCGTTATTAATTCAAATAATAACTTCTTATCTATTAATAAATCAAAAGTACGAATTTTACAGCTTTGGTCTGCGGGAACGCGGGAAATCTTGCAACGTTATTACATTACTGTCACTATTTTACAAAAACAACCTGCTATTTCTCGAGCTGAACTTGAAAAAGAAAGCCAGCTTGTTGCTCAACGTTTATCCGTATTACACGGCATAAATGCACCAGAATTCTTTGATAAAGCGGTTTTTTCAAGCTTTATTGCAAACTTGAAAGAACAACGTTACTTTGATGAATCTGGTTATGCTGTTCTTGATAAAATAGAAGAGTTAGCTTCAACGCTTTCCCATTTGATTTCAACAGAAATTTGCTTAACTGTGAAAGGAACAATTGAAAAAGCTGAGGATCATTCTTCATAAAAAATATTGAGGGCATCATTGATGCCCTTTCTTTTATATAAATGATTTAGATGGCATTTAACGAGAAAATTATACTTAATCAATGCAATTTTAATCTTGGTTTTAAATAACGATTTAATTTATCAACGAGAATAATCAAACCAATTTTAATACAACCGTGCAAAGCGTGTTGGTGCATTCGATACAAAGAAACATAAGCAAACTGAGCAAATTTACCTTGAACGGTAAGTGGATTTTTACCAAACTTATTGGTTAGACTACCAAGTGCGGTAAAATCTGACAGCGAAACTAAAGTACCTTTGTCGTTATATTTAAAAGATTTCAGTGGTTTATTTTCAAATAATGCAAAAATATTTTTTGCACAAGCCTTTGCCATTTGATGTGCAGCTTGCGCTCTTGGCGGAACCAATTTACCATTTGATTGTATTAATGCAGCACAATCACCAATTGCAAAAATACTATCATCAACAGTAGTTTGAAGTGTATCTTTAACCACTAATTGATTGATACGATTAATTTCCAATCCATCAAATTGCTGCGTTACTGTTGAAACGCGAACCCCAGCCGCCCAAACAATAAGATCAGCCTTAATTTCCCCACCATCTTTGGTAATAAGTGTATTTGGCTGAGCTTCAGTGATCATTGTGTTTAATTGAACATTGGTGCCCATTTCTTTTAATTCATCTAGCACTGCAGCAGATAAATTTTCAGGTAATGCTGGCAATAAACGTGTTCCCGCTTCGACTAAAGTAACTTGTAAGCAAGAGCTATCAATTTTACCATAACCGTAAGAAGACAAATCTTCAGCGGCATGATAAAGTTCTGCAGTTAATTCCACACCAGTTGCTCCACCTCCCACAATAGCAATATTTACTTTATTTTCGTCTACTAATTTTTGTTTAAACTCTTCTTCGCCAATATCATCTAACGCGCGGTTTTCTGAAAATTTTAAAAATAATTCCAACAGTTTATGTTGAAAACGTAAAGCCTGTTTTGAACTATCTAAAAAAATACAATTATCTGCCACACCTTTTGTATTGAAATCATTAGATTTACTTCCAATGGCAATCACTAAATAATCGTAAGGAATTCGACGAGCAATGACAAGCATATCGCCCTCTTGCCCATAAACAGGTGCAAGTTCAACATATTTTTGTTCGCGATTAATACGTATAATTAAACCTTGCTCAAAACTGAAAAAATGATTTTTACCGTGCGCACGATAACTTAAAGAATCAACGCCATCATCCATTACACCAGTTGCAATTTCATGCAATAAGGGTTTCCATAAATGGGTGGCATTGCGATCAACCAGCGTTACTTTAGCTTGTTTTTGACGACCTAATTTATTACCCAAAAATGTCGCTAATTCAACACCGCCAGCACCCCCACCAACGATCACGACGTTTTTCATAAAGCTCTCCTAAAAGTTTAAAGTGTTAAAAATGTTACATTAATGTAATGATAACATAACAACGAAACAGGGCGGAAAACTTTCATAAAAATAACCGCACTTATATATCAAAGTGCTCTACCTCTTAAAGTTAGACCAAATAATCAATTAATCAAGGTGTAAATTTTTTATTTTCCTTTCTTTACCCAATATTTGAACGGTGGTTTTTCCACTTCACTTTGCAGTAAGGTGTGATCCATAAATTGACAGAAACTTGGAATATCTCTTGTTGTTGCAGGATCATCAGCAATAACCAAAAGTATTTCTCCATCGTTAAGATGACGAATATTTTTACGAACAAGCATGACAGGTTCTGGGCAACGTAATCCTAAAGCATCTAGGATTTGTGTGACGGAAATTTCAGACATATTCTTTTTTCTTTTGAAAAACAGAGCTATATCATACCGCGCTTACGGCAAAATTTCGACAAATCCCAGTCATCAGTGATAGACTAGTGCCATTGAAATTACCTTGAAAAAAGAAATGGCGGAATACCTCGTTCCTAAAAGTGCGGTTGTTTTTGAAGAAGAAATTAAAAAAAGCCGTTTTATTACTTATTTACAGCACACCGAAGGTTTAGAAGATGCAAGAGCTTTTTGGGCAAAGATTAAACAAGAACATCAAAATGCTCGGCATCATTGTTGGGCTGCCGTAGCAAGCAAGCCATCAGATTCTCTACAATTTGGTTTTTCTGATGATGGCGAACCTGCTGGAACGGCAGGAAAGCCAATGTTGAGTGCATTGCAAGGTAGTCAATTAGGTGAAATCAGTGCTGTGGTGGTTCGCTATTATGGCGGTATTTTGCTTGGAACGGGCGGATTGGTTCGTGCTTACGGTAATGGCGTTCAACAAGCGTTAAAGCTGATTGAAAGCGAAATTAAAGTTGAACGAACCCTTTTTAAACTTAATTGTGACTATGGGCAGCTAAATTTAGTCCAACAACTTTGTGAAAAATATCAGGTTGAGATTTTATCTCAAGATTTTCAGGTAAATATTCATTTGATTTTAGGTATTAGTGAAAAAACAATAGAGGCGTTTTCTTCAGAATTAACGGAAAAGTCTTCAGGTAGATTAGTTATTCAACTTTTAGAGATAGGCGAATAGTTGTGCGTATTTTATCGATTATCCGAATTATTGGTATTCTTGTGATGTGTTTTTCAGGTACGATGCTAGTTCCTGCATTTGTTGCTCTGATTTATGGCGATGGGGGCGGTAAGGCATTTATGCAGGCTTTTGTGTTGAGTTTGACGGCAGGCACATTGCTTTGGTGGCCATGCCATCATCATAAGCAAGAATTACGATCTCGTGATGGTTTTTTGATCGTTGTGGCTTTTTGGTTAGTTTTAGGAAGCTTGGCAACATTGCCTCTTTTATTGTTCGATTCACCACATTTAACTATTGCTTCAGCCGTATTTGAAGCATTTTCTGGCTTAACTACTACTGGTGCAACGGTAATGACGGGGCTGGATAATTTACCTAAATCTATTTTGTTTTATCGTCAGTTTTTACAATGGTTAGGTGGTATGGGGATTATCGTATTGGCTGTGGCGATAATTCCGCTGTTGGGAATTGGTGGGACACAATTATATCGAGCAGAATCTTCAGGCCCTCTTAAAGATCAAAAATCTTTGCCTAAAATTTCAGAAGTGGCGAAAGCTCTATGGATTATTTACGCTTCATTAACTGTTCTTTGTGCCATTGCATATTGGCTGTCAGGAATGAATCTTTTTGATGCCATTGGGCATAGTTTTTCAACAATTTCAAATGGAGGATTTTCAACGCACGATGCAAGTATCGGCTATTTTAATCAAGCTTCCATTTATTGGGTTACAACAATTTTTATGCTGATTGGCGGTGTTAATTTTAGTTTACATATTTCTGCTTTTCTTGCATTAGGTAAAAGAAATATTTGGCGAAATTATTGGAAAGATCCCGAATTTCGTTTTTTTCTAACAATGCAAATTATTTTTATCGGTATTGTATCTCTATCTTTATATAGTTACGGTTTAGTTTCAGATATGAACGAGGCAGTAACAAAAGGTGCATTACAATTAACATCAATGTCAATGACTGCTGGTTATACGATTTTTGATATTGATAATCTTCCGCCTTTTATTGGACTTTTACTGGTAATTTCTGCGGTAATTGGTGGTTGTGGCGGTTCAACAACTGGGGGATTAAAAGCGATACGGACACTTATATTGTGGAAACAAATCGATCGAGAACTGCATAGTTTAATCCATCCAAATTTAGTACAGCCAATTCGAATAGGTAAAAATCGTCTAGCACCAAGAATGATAGAAAGTATTTGGGCATTTTTCATTATTTTTATACTGGTTTATTGGGGATGTGTTTTTGCTGTTATTCTTTGTGGAATGAATGTTTTTGATGCGATGGGGGCGGTATTCGCTACATTAACGAATGCAGGACCGGGACTTGGCTTTATTCACGAAAGTTTTATTGATGTTCCAGAAAGTGCTAAATTAGTCTTTAGTTTTGCTATGATCTGTGGACGTTTAGAAATGTTTTCATTAATCGTGCTGTTTATTCCAAGCTATTGGAAAAAATAATAATTGGAAAATTATTGTATTTTTGACCGCACTTTTTAATGAAATGTTTATATTTCCATCAAAAGATCATTTTTTTAAATATTTTTACAAAAAGTACTTGCAAGGGATTTGAAAATCCCTATAATGCACCGCACACAACGACGCACTGTTGTGAAGTTTTTAAGTTTCCAAGTGCGTCGTTCTTTTTTGCTCTTTAACAATATATCAGACAATCTGTGTGGGCACTTGTTGATTGACTTGTTTTAAAAATATTTTTTAATTTTGAAGTCTTAATAGGTGCTTAACTGAAAATTCATAATTACTTTTTTAAGTAGTGTTTTATTTATAGCTAAGTAGTTTATTGAGCGATTGAACTTGAATTGAAGAGTTTGATCATGGCTCAGATTGAACGCTGGCGGCAGGCTTAACACATGCAAGTCGAACGGTAGCAGGAGGAAGCTTGCTTTCTTGCTGACGAGTGGCGGACGGGTGAGTAATGCTTGGGAATCTGGCTTATGGAGGGGGATAACGACGGGAAACTGTCGCTAATACCGCGTAGTGTCGAGAGACGAAAGGGTGGGACTTTTAGCCACCTGCCATAGGATGAGCCCAAGTGGGATTAGGTAGTTGGTGGGGTAAAGGCTCACCAAGCCTGCGATCTCTAGCTGGTCTGAGAGGATGACCAGCCACACTGGAACTGAGACACGGTCCAGACTCCTACGGGAGGCAGCAGTGGGGAATATTGCGCAATGGGGGGAACCCTGACGCAGCCATGCCGCGTGAATGAAGAAGGCCTTCGGGTTGTAAAGTTCTTTCGGTATTGAGGAAGGTTGATGTGTTAATAGTACATCAAATTGACGTTAAATACAGAAGAAGCACCGGCTAACTCCGTGCCAGCAGCCGCGGTAATACGGAGGGTGCGAGCGTTAATCGGAATAACTGGGCGTAAAGGGCACGCAGGCGGTTATTTAAGTGAGGTGTGAAAGCCCCGGGCTTAACCTGGGAATTGCATTTCAGACTGGGTAACTAGAGTACTTTAGGGAGGGGTAGAATTCCACGTGTAGCGGTGAAATGCGTAGAGATGTGGAGGAATACCGAAGGCGAAGGCAGCCCCTTGGGAATGTACTGACGCTCATGTGCGAAAGCGTGGGGAGCAAACAGGATTAGATACCCTGGTAGTCCACGCTGTAAACGCTGTCGATTTGGGGGTTGGGGTTTAACTCTGGCGCCCGTAGCTAACGTGATAAATCGACCGCCTGGGGAGTACGGCCGCAAGGTTAAAACTCAAATGAATTGACGGGGGCCCGCACAAGCGGTGGAGCATGTGGTTTAATTCGATGCAACGCGAAGAACCTTACCTACTCTTGACATCCTAAGAAGTTTGCAGAGATGCGAATGTGCCTTCGGGAACTTAGAGACAGGTGCTGCATGGCTGTCGTCAGCTCGTGTTGTGAAATGTTGGGTTAAGTCCCGCAACGAGCGCAACCCTTATCCTTTGTTGCCAGCGATACGGTCGGGAACTCAAAGGAGACTGCCAGTGATAAACTGGAGGAAGGTGGGGATGACGTCAAGTCATCATGGCCCTTACGAGTAGGGCTACACACGTGCTACAATGGCGTATACAGAGGGAAGCGAAGCTGCGAGGTGGAGCGAATCTCATAAAGTACGTCTAAGTCCGGATTGGAGTCTGCAACTCGACTCCATGAAGTCGGAATCGCTAGTAATCGCGAATCAGAATGTCGCGGTGAATACGTTCCCGGGCCTTGTACACACCGCCCGTCACACCATGGGAGTGGGTTGTACCAGAAGTAGATAGCTTAACCTTTAGGAGGGCGTTTACCACGGTATGATTCATGACTGGGGTGAAGTCGTAACAAGGTAACCGTAGGGGAACCTGCGGTTGGATCACCTCCTTACAGAAGACGAGAGACAGCGAGTGCTCACACAGATTGGCTGATAGTTGTAGACAAATGAGCAGAAGAAAACATTACCCTTGGGTCTGTAGCTCAGGTGGTTAGAGCGCACCCCTGATAAGGGTGAGGTCGGTGGTTCAAGTCCACTCAGACCCACCACTCTGAGAGTGGATAAAGGCGTAATGGTCAATCATTTATTATAAAAATATTAACTAATTAATATAATAAATGATGAATGATAAATGGGGATATAGCTCAGCTGGGAGAGCGCCTGCCTTGCACGCAGGAGGTCAGCGGTTCGATCCCGCTTATCTCCACCACTTATCATCGTTAAGTAAATTAGAAAAAGACAAAGTAATAAGGTATTGAGATAGTATTAAGCTATTTTAAATATTAGGTTATTTTATTCTTAGTTTTAAGTTTAATTTTAAATTTAATTTTTTTAGTTTATTTAACGATGATAACTGAAAAGTTTTATCAACTGTTCTTTAAAAAATTGGAAACAAGCTGAAAACAAGAGATTTTCGAGAGAAAGTCTGAGTAGGCAAGACAGGAAAGTGAGAGGAGGGAACTGAGAAGGAAACTCTAAAAACAAAACCTGTTTTGCATAAAATCTTGATTGAACAAAAGCAATCAAGTGTTTATTTGAATGAAAATACGCATCAAATTGACCGTACTTTGAAGTGAAAACTTAAAGTGATTGAAAACATTTGAGGTTGTATAGTTAAGTGACTAAGCGTACAAGGTGGATGCCTTGGCAATCAGAGGCGAAGAAGGACGTGCTAATCTGCGAAAAGCTTGGATGAGTCGATAAGAGGCGTTTAATCCAAGATATCCGAATGGGGAAACCCAGTAGATGAAGAATCTACTATCAACAAGTGAATACATAGTTTGTTGAGGCAAACCGGGAGAACTGAAACATCTAAGTACCCCGAGGAAAAGAAATCAACCGAGATTTCGTCAGTAGCGGCGAGCGAAAGCGAAAGAGCCAGTAAGTGATAACAGTATGGTTAGGAGAATGTGTTGGGAAGCACAATCAAAGAGGGTGATAATCCCGTATCTAAAAACCATATTGTGGTACTAAGCTAACGAGAAGTAGGGCGGGACACGTGATATCCTGTTTGAAGAAGGGGGGACCATCCTCCAAGGCTAAATACTCCTGATTGACCGATAGTGAACCAGTACTGTGAAGGAAAGGCGAAAAGAACCCCGGTGAGGGGAGTGAAATAGAACCTGAAACCTTGTACGTACAAGCAGTGGGAGCCCGAAAGGGTGACTGCGTACCTTTTGTATAATGGGTCAGCGACTTATATTTTGTAGCGAGGTTAACCGAATAGGGGAGCCGAAGGGAAACCGAGTCTTAACTGGGCGAATAGTTGCAAGGTATAGACCCGAAACCCGGTGATCTAGCCATGGGCAGGTTGAAGGTTGGGTAACACTAACTGGAGGACCGAACCGACTAATGTTGAAAAATTAGCGGATGACTTGTGGCTGGGGGTGAAAGGCCAATCAAACCGGGAGATAGCTGGTTCTCCCCGAAATCTATTTAGGTAGAGCCTTGAGGTGACACCTTTGGGGGTAGAGCACTGTTTCGGCTAGGGGTCCATCCCGGATTACCAACCCGATGCAAACTACGAATACCAAAGAGTGATACTCAGGAGACACACGGCGGGTGCTAACGTCCGTCGTGGAGAGGGAAACAACCCAGACCGCCAGCTAAGGTCCCCAAGTCTATATTAAGTGGGAAACGAAGTGGGAAGGCTTAGACAGCTAGGATGTTGGCTTAGAAGCAGCCATCATTTAAAGAAAGCGTAATAGCTCACTAGTCGAGTCGGCCTGCGCGGAAGATGTAACGGGGCTGAAATATAGCACCGAAGCTGCGGCATCAGGCGAAAGTCTGTTGGGTAGGGGAGCGTTCTGTAAGCGGATGAAGGTTAATCGAGAGGTTAGCTGGACGTATCAGAAGTGCGAATGCTGACATAAGTAACGATAAAACGGGTGAAAAACCCGTTCGCCGGAAGACCAAGGGTTCCTGTCCAACGTTAATCGGGGCAGGGTGAGTCGGCCCCTAAGGCGAGGCTGAAAAGCGTAGTCGATGGGAAACAGGTTAATATTCCTGTACTTGGTAAAGCTGCGATGTGGGGACGGAGTAGGTTAGGTTATCGCACTGTTGGATATGTGCGTTTAAGTTGGTAGGTGGGAAGTTTAGGCAAATCCGGGCTTCTATTAAACACTGAGAGATGATGACGAGGCTCTACGGAGCTGAAGTAACTGATACCACACTTCCAGGAAAAGCCACTAAGCGACAGGCTTTACTAAACCGTACTGAAAACCGACACAGGTGGTCAGGTAGAGAATACTCAGGCGCTTGAGAGAACTCGGGTGAAGGAACTAGGCAAAATAGCACCGTAACTTCGGGAGAAGGTGCGCCGGCGTAGATTGTAGAGATTTACTCTCGAAGGTTGAACCGGTCGAAGTGACCCGCTGGCTGCAACTGTTTATTAAAAACACAGCACTCTGCAAACACGAAAGTGGAGGTATAGGGTGTGATGCCTGCCCGGTGCTGGAAGGTTAATTGATGGTGTAATCGCAAGAGAAGCACCTGATCGAAGCCCCAGTAAACGGCGGCCGTAACTATAACGGTCCTAAGGTAGCGAAATTCCTTGTCGGGTAAGTTCCGACCTGCACGAATGGCATAATGATGGCCAGGCTGTCTCCACCCGAGACTCAGTGAAATTGAAATCGCCGTGAAGATGCGGTGTACCCGCGGCTAGACGGAAAGACCCCGTGAACCTTTACTATAGCTTGACACTGAACATTGAATTTTGATGTGTAGGATAGGTGGGAGACTAAGAAGTAGTCACGCCAGTGATTATGGAGTCATCCTTGAAATACCACCCTTTAACGTTTGATGTTCTAACGAAGATTGCGGAACGCGGTCTCGGACAGTGTCTGGTGGGTAGTTTGACTGGGGCGGTCTCCTCCCAAAGCGTAACGGAGGAGCACGAAGGTTTGCTAATCACGGTCGGACATCGTGAGGTTAGTGCAATGGTATAAGCAAGCTTAACTGCGAGACAGACAAGTCGAGCAGGTACGAAAGTAGGTCATAGTGATCCGGTGGTTCTGAATGGAAGGGCCATCGCTCAACGGATAAAAGGTACTCCGGGGATAACAGGCTGATACCGCCCAAGAGTTCATATCGACGGCGGTGTTTGGCACCTCGATGTCGGCTCATCACATCCTGGGGCTGAAGTGGGTCCCAAGGGTATGGCTGTTCGCCATTTAAAGTGGTACGCGAGCTGGGTTTAGAACGTCGTGAGACAGTTCGGTCCCTATCTGCCGTGGGCGTAGGAGAATTGGTTGGGGCTGCTCCTAGTACGAGAGGACCGGAGTGGACGCACCACTGGTGTTCCGGTTGTGTCGCCAGACGCATTGCCGGGTAGCTAAGTGCGGAAGAGATAAGTGCTGAAAGCATCTAAGCACGAAACTTGCCAAGAGATGAGTTCTCCCTGTCTTTAAGACAGTAAGGGTTGTTTAAGACGAAGACGTAGATAGGTCTGGTGTGTAAGTGATGTGAGTCATTGAGCTAACAGATACTAATTGCCCGAGAGGCTTAACTATACAACGCTCAAGTGTTTTTGAGAAAAGAGCGAAAGAGAAGAGTAGACAAACAACTTAAATATAGAAGACTTAATAGAAAGGAAAAATAGAAAGAAAATCGAGTTCAGCTTGTTGCCGATAAGAAGAAGAGAGACGAAAAGCGAAAAAAGTGAAGTCGTAAAAGAGAAGAAACAAAGAGAGAAGTTATTAAAGAATTATCCCGGCGGCGATAGTGCGGTGGAACCACCTGAGACCATACCGAACTCAGAAGTGAAACGCTGTAATGCCGATGGTAGTGTGGGGTTTCCCCATGTGAGAGTAGGGCACCGCCGGGTTATCAAATAAAAATCTAAATCACATAAAAAAAGAAGAACCCCAGTCGAAAGGCTGGGGTTTTTTCTATCTTTAAATTTTAAAAAATTAGTAGAACACTCTTTGTGTCTGCCGATATCTCAATAGCAATACTGGGCAGGGATACCTCTTATCCTTACATCAGTACCTTATTTACTAAGATAGAATAAAAAATAATCAATTTGCTCTCATTATAATGAGAGTGTTTATTCCTGTAAAGGAATAAACAAACATCTTGTAAATAATGAACTTAAATCAGGAGAAAAGTGTATGCTTATCCCAATTTTTGAAAATGGTAAGAAAATACACCAAGATAGCTCTGGTAATAAGTACCAGTATGATTTAACCAATTCAATGGATCAATTTTCTTATTCTACAGATCTCAGTGCACAAATGCGTGATAAATCATCTATTACGACAACACGAAATCCAAATGGAGGGGGAATTTATGAGTAATTTCTTTAATTCTTTATTTTCTGATAAAGGAGAAATTAAAGGTATTGATAATCAATATTCTGTATCTGAAATCGTAGATATTCTTAAGGAAGAAGGTTATTCTATTAATGTAATACAAGATAATTTTTTGGTGTTTAGATTACAAGGTACGAATGTTGTAGTTGTTCCCCATGATGGAGGTGATATTCAATTTTGTATCATGTATGACGATGATGAGAACCGATTTTCATTAAGAAAAGTGAATAAAATAAATATTGATTATAGACTCGGAAAATTTTATTTAACAGATGATGATAAATTAGGAATCGAGCTTCTTTTGCGCAATGATGGTAATGGTGTAACTAAGTCTCAAATTATTCAAGGACTATCAGATATTTCTTTATTAAATGGATTAGCTAAGAAAGAATTTTGGTAAGTTATTAGTTCCATATCCTAAGATCAAATCAAATATGCTACAGGTTATTTTACATCTGTCTTAGAGAGAATTAAAAAAATCTCCCCAAATTCGAATATTAATCTAAGCCCCATTTGGGGCTTTTCTATACATCTTTTTCTACCTGTGCTACAATCCCACTAAAATTCTACCCTTAAAAACAAGAGAAATTATGACCGCACTTAATGTATTAATTTATCCTGATGATCATTTGAAGGTTGTCTGTGAGCCTGTTACTGAAGTTAATGATGCAATTCGTAAAATTGTTGATGATATGTTTGATACGATGTACCAAGAGAAAGGTATTGGTTTAGCTGCGCCTCAAGTAGATATTTTGCAACGTATTATTACTATTGATGTTGAAGGCGATAAACAGAATCAGTTTGTTTTGATTAACCCTGAAATTTTGGCTTCTGAAGGCGAAACGGGAATTGAAGAGGGCTGTTTATCCATTCCAGGGTTCCGTGCGTTGGTTCCTCGTAAAGAAAAAGTGAAAGTGAGAGCGTTGGATCGTGATGGTAAAGAATTTACTTTAGATGCTGATGGTTTGCTTGCGATCTGTATTCAACACGAGATCGATCATCTTAATGGAATTTTATTTGTTGATTATCTTTCTCCACTTAAACGCCAACGCATTAAAGAAAAGTTAATTAAATATAAGAAGCAGATTGCGAAAAGCTAAAACGTAGGGTGGGCTTTAGCCCACCAATCATTTCAAAAAATGGTGGGCTAAAGCCCACCCTACTTCCTATCAATCACCATAACGTAGAACATTATGAAATCACTTAATATTATTTTTGCTGGTACGCCAGATTTTGCTGCACAGCATTTACAAGCTATTCTAAATTCTCAACATAATGTGATCGCTGTTTATACTCAACCAGATAAACCAGCTGGTCGCGGTAAAAAACTGCAAGCAAGCCCAGTCAAGCAACTTGCTGAGCAAAATAACATTTCCGTTTATCAACCTAAATCCTTACGTAAAGAAGAGGCACAGACTGAATTAAAAGCGTTAAATGTAGATGTAATGGTTGTTGTGGCTTATGGATTAATTTTACCGAAAGCTGTATTAGATGCCCCTCGTTTAGGTTGTTTGAATGTGCATGGTTCTATTCTTCCACGTTGGCGAGGTGCAGCACCCATTCAGCGTTCAATTTGGGCTGGTGATGCACAAACTGGTGTAACCATTATGCAAATGGATGAGGGCTTAGATACAGGCGATATGTTACACAAAGTCTATTGTGATATTTTACCGACTGAAACTTCAACGAGTCTTTATAACAAACTGGCGGAGCTTGCTCCATCGGCGTTAATCGATGTTTTAGATAATCTTGAAAATGGTAAATTTATAGCCGAAAAACAAGATGACAGCCAAAGCAATTATGCAGAAAAACTTTCTAAAGAAGAGGCACAATTAGATTGGTCTCTTTCTGCAATGCAACTTGAGCGTAATATCCGTGCCTTTAATCCTTGGCCTATTGCTTATTTTTCAACAGAAGATAAGGATGGCAATGCTCAAACGTTAAAAGTATATCAAGCAGAAGTATTGCCTCATCAAGATAAACCAGCGGGAACTATTTTAAGTGCAGATAAAAATGGCATTCAAATTGCGACTGTCGATGGCGTCTTAAACTTATTGCAATTACAGCCTGCAGGTAAAAAGCCTATGTCTGCACAAGATTTATTAAATGGCCGTGCAGAGTGGTTTACTATTGGTAAGGTGCTTGCATAATGAAAAAATTTTCTTCTAAAACTATCAAAGTAAAAAATTCAGTAAAAATGACCGCACTTTCGACCAGGGCTATTGCCGCAAACTTAATTTTGCAAGTATTGGATGAGGGCAAATCATTGTCAGCGTTAATTCCAGAAGTGCAACTTTCTGTAAAAGCTCAAGATTTGCCTTTACTACAAGAAATTTGTTTTGGCGTGTGTCGAGTATTGCCTCGCTTAGAGCAAATTATCAAACGTCTTGTGGATAAGCCGCTTAAAGGTAAAACTCGCATTGTTCATTGCCTGTTACTTGTAGGGTTATACCAATTGCTTTATATGCGAGTGCCTGCTCATGCGGCAGTTGATGAAGTTGTGAACGCAACAAAATCATTAAAATCTGATAGTTTTAGAGGATTAGTGAATGCGGTTTTGCGTAGATTTTTACGTGAGCAAGATGAAATTTTGGCAATTATCGATAAAAATTGGCAAACGCTTCACCCTGAATGGTTCGTGAATAAATTAAAAAAAGCCTATCCGAATTGGCGTGAGATCATTGAGGCGAACAATCAGAAACCACCAATGTGGCTACGTGTGAATTCACAAAAAAACGCCCTTGAAACTTACCGCACTTTACTTGAAGAACAAGGTGTTTCTTTGAAAACAAGCCACCATCCTAATGCGCTATGTTTAGATATACCGATTGCGGTGCAAAAATTACCGCACTTTGAAGAAGGTGCTGTAACGGTACAAGATTTGAGTGCGCAATGGGCGGCAATGTTGCTTGAGCCTAAAAATGAGGAATGGATCCTCGATGCTTGCGCTGCACCCGGTGGTAAGACGACCCATATTTTAGAACTGGCACCTCAAGCTAATGTGATTGCATTAGATGTAGAATCTCATCGCTTAAAACGAGTAGAAGAAAATCTTGCACGTTTAAATCAGCAAGCGATAGTGGTTTGCGGCGATGCGAGTAAACCTGACGAATGGTTAGCTGAAATTGGTAAAAGTGCGGTGAAATTTGACCGAATTTTACTTGATGCACCTTGTTCTGCTACAGGGGTAATTCGACGCCACCCCGATATAAAATGGTTACGCAAAGAAACCGATATCGCTCAGCTCGTTGAATTACAGAAGAAAATCCTGAGTGCACTTTGGGAAAAACTGAAGCCAAACGGTGTTTTGCTTTATGCGACTTGTTCTGTATTGCCAGAAGAAAATGGCGAACAAATCCAAGCATTTTTAAATGCTCACGCAGATGCGGAGTTATTGCCATTACCTGTTAGTGATGATAAAAGTGCGGTGGGTTTTCAATTCATTCCGCAACCAAATAGTGGCGATGGGTTCTATTATGCTAAATTGCTTAAACGAGCATAAAGGAGAGCGATAATGAAAATCATCATTTTGGGTGCAGGTCAGGTAGGAACGACGCTTGCAGAAAACTTAGTCAGTGAAGATAACGATATTACCTTAGTGGATAATGAATCACCTCAGTTACAAACATTGCAAGAAAAGCACGATTTGCGTGTGGTACAAGGCTCTCCATCATCTCCAAAAGTGCTTCGTGACGCAGGCGCGGCAGATGCCGATTTAATGGTTGCCGTGACAGCCTCCGATGAAATTAATATGGTCGCTTGTCAAATGGGCTATACATTATTTAATACGCCAACGCGAATTGCACGTATCCGTAATTCAGAATATTTACGTGAAAAAGACAAGTTGTTCAACAATGAAAATATACCTATTGATCATTTAATTTCGCCTGAAAATCTTGTCACTGATGAAATTACGCGTTTAATTGCTTATCCAGGTGCATTACAAGTTGCCCATTTTGCCAATAATCGTATTAGTATTGTTGTAGTGAAAGCTTATTATGGGGGGCCTTTGGTTGGATATGCACTTTCCGCATTTCGCGAACATATGCCACATATTGATTGTCGTATTATGTCTATTTTACGTAATGGCAAACCGATTCGTCCACAAGGCTCAACCATTGTAGAAGCTGGCGATGAAATCACGTTTATTTGCGCTACTGAACATATCAAGGCGGTAATGGGAGAGTTACAACGTTTGGAGAAACCTTATAAGCGAGTAATGATTGTTGGTGGAGGAAATGTTGCTTTTGGCGTAGCAAAACGTTTGGAAAATTCTTGTACTGTAAAGCTTATTGAACGAGATTCAAACAGAGCGCAAGCCTTAGCAGAAAAGTTGCCAAAAACGTTAGTATTTAATGGAGATGCCTCAGACCAAAACTTGCTTTTTGAAGAACATATTGAAAGTGTGGATGTATTTCTTTCATTAAGTAGCGACGATGAAGCGAATATTATGTCAGCTTTGTTAGCCAAGCGTTTAGGTGCGAAAAAAGCAATGGTACTGATTCAACGGATTGCTTATATTAATCTTATTCAGGGAGGCACGATTGATATTGCGGTTTCTCCACAACAAGTAACGATTTCTGCTTTGTTAGGTCACGTGCGTAAAGGCGATGTAAAAAATGTGGCAACATTACGACATGGCATTGCCGAAGCCATTGAAATTGTTGCACACGGTAATGTGAATACTTCAAATATAGTAGGGCGAAAAATTGGTGAGTTGCGTTTGCCGATGGGAACCATTATTGGTGCTTTATTACGAGGGAATGATGTAATTATTGCTCGTCGTCAAGTGATTATTGAAGAAGGCGATCATATAGTGATTTATTTAAGTGATAAGAAAAATGTGCCAGAAATTGAGAAATTATTCCAACCAAGCGCATTCTTTATTTAGTTTTTTTACTTTTCAGAGTGATTTATTATAATAGTCGCTCTTTTTATGTAATTTTTGAAGGGGAACATTATTATGAATTTTATTAAAGAATTTCGCGAATTTGCAATGCGTGGCAATGTCGTAGATATGGCTATCGGTGTGATTATTGGTAGCGCATTTGGCAAGATCGTAAGTTCACTTGTTAGTGATATTTTTACGCCCGTGTTGGGGATTTTAACTGGTGGTATTGATTTCAAAGATATGAAATTTGTATTAGCACAAGCACAAGGCGATGTTCCTGCTGTTACTTTAAATTATGGTTTGTTTATTCAAAATGTGATTGATTTTATTATTATTGCTTTTGCAATCTTTATGATGATCAAAGTAATCAATAAGGTAAGAAAACCAGAGGAGAAAAAAACTGCACCAAAGGCAGAAACATTGCTTACTGAAATCCGTGATTTATTAAAGAATAAATAATATTTAAAGAATGAAAGTTAGCAGAAATGCTGACTTTTTTTATTACTATTTTTTAAGCTATAATCAGCCCTCAATTTTAGGGAAATAAAATGGAAAAATATAATAAACTTCGCATTGAATGGGATTGTCGTCGAGGAATGCTGGAGTTAGATAAAATCATAATGCCTTTTTATTTGACGCATTTTCATGAATTAACAGATGACAAAAAAGATATTTTTATTCGCTTGTTAGAAAGTTCTGATTTGCAGTTGTTTTCGTGGTTTTTTAATCGTGTGAAATCACAAGATGTAGAGCTTCAAATGATGGTTGAATATATTCAAAAAGTGCAGAAAATCATCATAAATTAAAATTATTGATTAGCGAATGAACTTTTTTAACACGCTTTTGTCTGAACAAGCAACAAGAGCTTGCTGTCTTGATATTAAGGCGTGTTAGATATTGGCATGGGAGAAATATGGCTGAACAGCTAACAGATCAGGCTTTGGTAGAAAGAGTACAGCAAGGGGATAAAAAAGCCTTCAATTTGTTGGTTTCGCGTTATCAAAATAAAGTAGCAGGGCTTTTGACCCGATATGTATCGCGTAACGATATTCCTGATGTGGTGCAAGAATCCTTTATAAAGGCTTATCGCTCAATTGAATCTTTTCGTGGCGAAAGTGCTTTCTATACATGGCTTTATCGAATTGCCGTTAATACGGCAAAAAATTATTTAACGGCTCAAGGTCGCCGTCCACCAAATGAAGATATTTTGGCAGAAGATGCTGAAAATTATGATGTGGGAACACACCTTAGGGATGTGGATACACCCGAAAATGAGATGTTGTCTAGTGAGTTAGAAAGAATTGTTTTTGATACTATTCATAACTTACCAGAAGATTTAAAAACTGCGATTACGTTACGAGAACTAGAAGGTTTAAGTTACGAAGATATTGCAGAAATTATGGATTGTCCTGTTGGTACGGTTCGTTCCCGAATCTTCCGAGCAAGGGAAATGATCGAAAATAAAATTCAACCTCTAATGTAGAGCGAATAACAATCGGAGTTTACTATGCAAAAAGAGCAGCTTTCAGCCTATATGGATGGAGAACAAGTCGAAACTGACTTGATAGATGCTTTATTAAGAGACGAAGAATTACAAGCGTCTTGGCATTCATTTCATACCGTTCGTTCAGTAATGCGTAAAGAAAGTGCGGTCTTTTTAGGGGCTGATTTTACCGCTAAAATGGCAGATTTGATTGAGTTAGAAGACGTGAAGAAAGTTGATGTCATTGCTGTGTCTCAACCTGAACCAGAAGACGCACATAATTCTGTATTTATGCAAAAATTAAAAGCGTTCTTTGCACCAATGACGCAAGTTGCTGTTGCTGCTGGTGTATGTTTAGTGGCAGTACTTGGTGTTCAATCTTTCAATAATAAAAACGATGCGTCTAATTTACCTGAGACTCCAGTATTGCAAACCTTGCCATTTAATAATGCGGTTCAAGAGGTTAGCTATAATGCGCCAAGTAAAGATACATTAACTTCAGATCAGCTTGAGAAAAAAAGTCGTCGCATTGGCGCAATGTTGCAAAATTATGAATTGCAACGTCGAATGCACTCTGATGCTTTAGATGTAAGTAGCAGTCAAGTAAGATAAATTGGTTTCCTTTGTTCAGATTATTGATTCACCACCTAATTGTTATTTAGTGTGGTGAATTTTTATCCTTTAGATTTCTATGAAAAAAATCCCATTAAAATTTACCGCACTTTCTCTTTCTTTGCTATTAAGTAGCATTGCTTCTGCTGAAGAGCTTTCTGCGAAGCAGTCTTTAGATAAAATGACACAAGCATTGGATAATCTCAATTATGAAATTGCCTTTGTGCAAACTACTCCCGCAAATATGGATTCGTTTCGTTATCGACATATCAAACAAGATAACAAAACTTACGCACAATTAGTTACTTTAGATGGCCGTCAGCAAGAAATTATTCAGCGTGATAATTTAGTCAGTTATTTTCAGCCAAATGCACAAGCATTTACGCTTAATAGTAGCAATATAGTTGATGCGATGCCAGCAGTTGTGCGTGCAAATTTTGATAAGCTTTCTTCTGATTATGATTTCGTAAAATTAGGTAAAGATCGTGTTGCTGGGCGTTTCGTTGATACGATTAGAATTGTGCCTAAAGATGATTTTCGGTATCAATATTTGGTGTTTGTCGATGAAGAAAATGGCTTGTTATTGCGCGGTGATATGCTTGATCGTGAAGGCAAGCTACTCGATCAATTCAGAGTCGTAACACTTTATATTGATGACAGATTAAGAGGATTAACCGATTATATTAATAAAGTGTCAATGCCACCTTTATTGAAAGAAAGTAAAAATAAACAAACTTCAAATATAACTTGGTCAGCGGGATGGTTACCAAGAGGTTTTTCTTTGAGACGGTATACACAAGAAGTATTAGAAAATGAAATCATAGATAGCGCATTATATAGCGATGGTTTATTTACTTTTACGTTGTTTGTTTCTAATGTAGGCTCTAATGACTTACCAGAAAATACTTGGAAACAAGGGGCCTATACGATTTATAGTGAAGTGATCGGTGGAAAAGAAATTACTTTTATTGGGCAATTACCAATCTCGACGGCAAAGCGCATTGTGCAAGAAGTCAAATTTTGATAAAAAGTGCGGTAATTTTTTACGATATTTTTATCAATAACTGATTTTGAGTTAGGCATTGACTAAGATTCGCACGTTTTTACGTGCGAATTTTTATTTTCTTAATTTTATTAATTCTACTTGATGATTATGACCTTTTTTTAGAATTAAATTTGCACGCTCACGAGTTGGAAGAATATTTTGATTAAGGTTTAACCCGTTAATTTCATCCCAAATTTTACTTGCCGTCGAGATAGCCTCTTCTTTAGATAAGCTTGAGTAATGTTTAAAGTAAGAATTAGGATCGTTGAATGCACTTTCGCGGAATTTCAGAAATCGTTTGATATACCATTCTTTCAATAACTTTTCTTCTGCATCAACATAAATAGAGAAATCAACAAAATCTGATACGAATGTTTGATCGGTTTTATTATTACCCGTTTGAAGTACATTCAAGCCTTCTAAAATAAGAATGTCAGGTTTATCTACCACATCAAATTTATCGGGAATAATATCGTATGTTAAATGAGAGTAAATTGGTGCTGTAACATTGCTTTTACCTGATTTTACATCCGCTAAAAAGCGAATGAGTTTAGATGTGTCATAAGAAACGGGAAAACCTTTCTTTTGTAAAAGATTATCTTGTTTAAGCTTGTTTAATGGATAAAGAAACCCATCTGTTGTGATGAGATCAACTTTTCTTTCAGTTGGCCAATGAGAAAGTAGAGATTGTAGAATACGTGCAGAAGTGCTCTTCCCAACAGCGACACTGCCAGCAATACTAATTATGTAAGGTGTTTTGGCATTATTTCTGCCTAAAAAACGATGTAGTACCGTTTGGCGATGTAAATTTTCATCAATGTAATAGTTAATAAGACGAGTTAATGGTAGGTAAATTGTACTTACTTCATCTAATGAAAGGTCTTCATTAAAGCCTAAGAGTGGTTTGAGATCTTGCTCTGTCAATTTTAATGGAACGGATTTACGTAATTCCGCCCATTGTTCACGATTAAAGCTTAAAAAAGGTGTTTGCTGAGTTGAAAATTCCACAATAATTTTATTTGATGGCTAAATAAACAGAGAAAAATATACGCTATAAATAAAAATTTAGCATTCATTTTTCATTAAATGTACGCTAATTTGATTAAAAAATCACTTTTTTGATTGTGATTTAAACGAATAATCAAAAAAATAAACTTTTTTATAAAAAATACTTGTCAGTTAAAGTTTTTTCCATATAATACGCCTCACTTGCTTACGACACGCCGACTTAGCTCAGTAGGTAGAGCAACTGACTTGTAATCAGTAGGTCATCAGTTCGATTCCGATAGTCGGCACCATTCTTTCGTATCAAGTATTCATTTAGTGTGGAGGGGTTCCCGAGCGGCCAAAGGGGGCAGACTGTAAATCTGTTGGCTCAGCCTTCGAAGGTTCGAATCCTTCTCCCTCCACCATCTTTTAGATGGATCCTGATGGGACAGACGAATTTAGGACTTGCGGGCATCGTATAATGGCTATTACCTTAGCCTTCCAAGCTAATGATGCGGGTTCGATTCCCGCTGCCCGCTCCAGACGCTGATATAGCTCAGTTGGTAGAGCGCACCCTTGGTAAGGGTGAGGTCGGCGGTTCAAATCCGCCTATCAGCACCAGTCTTATAATTCCTCATCCTTATATCAATCAGCAAATAAATTTATTGGTTAATGTGGTTTAATTTACCCATCGATAACCGTGTCTATTTAGAGGGACTATTTCAATGTCTAAAGAAAAATTTGAACGTACAAAACCGCACGTAAACGTGGGTACAATCGGCCACGTTGACCACGGTAAAACAACTTTAACAGCAGCAATTACAACCGTATTGGCAAAACATTACGGTGGTGCAGCGCGTGCATTTGACCAAATCGATAACGCGCCAGAAGAAAAAGCGCGTGGTATTACCATCAATACTTCACACGTTGAATACGATACACCGACTCGTCACTACGCACACGTAGACTGTCCGGGACACGCCGACTATGTTAAAAACATGATTACCGGTGCGGCGCAAATGGATGGTGCTATTTTAGTAGTAGCAGCAACAGATGGTCCTATGCCACAAACTCGTGAACACATCTTGTTAGGTCGCCAAGTAGGTGTACCATATATCATCGTATTCTTAAACAAATGCGATATGGTAGATGACGAAGAGTTATTAGAATTAGTAGAAATGGAAGTTCGTGAACTTCTATCTCAATATGACTTCCCAGGTGACGATACTCCAATCGTACGTGGTTCAGCATTACAAGCATTAAACGGCGTAGCAGAATGGGAAGAAAAAATCCTAGAATTAGCGGGTCACTTAGATACTTATATTCCAGAACCAGAACGTGCGATTGACCAACCGTTCCTTCTTCCAATCGAAGACGTATTCTCAATTTCAGGTCGTGGTACAGTAGTAACAGGTCGTGTAGAACGTGGTATCATCCGTACAGGTGATGAAGTAGAAATCGTCGGTATCAAAGATACAGCGAAAACTACTGTAACGGGTGTTGAAATGTTCCGTAAATTACTTGACGAAGGTCGTGCAGGTGAAAACATCGGTGCATTATTACGTGGTACCAAACGTGAAGAAATCGAACGTGGTCAAGTATTAGCGAAACCAGGTTCAATCACACCACACACTGATTTTGAATCAGAAGTATATGTATTATCAAAAGATGAAGGTGGTCGTCATACTCCATTCTTCAAAGGTTACCGTCCACAATTCTATTTCCGTACAACAGACGTAACTGGTACTATTGAATTACCAGAAGGCGTGGAAATGGTAATGCCAGGCGATAACATCAAGATGACAGTAAGCTTAATCCACCCAATTGCGATGGACCAAGGTTTACGTTTCGCAATCCGTGAAGGTGGCCGTACAGTAGGTGCGGGTGTTGTAGCGAAAATCATCAAGTAATTGATGGATTCCTGAATGTCTTAAAGATAAAAGACAGAAAAAACAAAAAGAAAAGTGCGGAGAAAATTCTCCGCATTTTTTATTTTATATATGTAAATATTTATTAAATTATTTGATTTTGGATTAGAACTAAATGCTCACTGGTCATCTAAATATCCTGTTGCAGTTTGGTTTGTGTTACCCCTAGGAATGGTATTGCCGGTGGTATCTTTACCTCATCACTGACAACAGGCACAGGCATTGGCACAATGCTTTGGGATCTAAGTGGCGGTATGGTTGATCAACGTTTTTTGGTGATTTTATGTATGGCGGCATTTTTAGCTGGCTGCACACAATCGCCAGTTACAGCCAGTGTTGTTGTAATGGAAATGACAGGCGCACAACCCGTTCTCATTTGGCTCTTGATTTCCAGCATTATTGCATCCATAATCTCGCACCAATTTAGCCCAAAACCATTTTACCACTTTGCTGCAGGCTGTTTTCGCCAGCAAATGCAAGCTCGCCAAGCCGAAGAATTACGCAGCAAAACCGAACAAGAGAAATAAAAATGCTTCAAAATCTACCGCACTTTTACCGCTGCCGTTTTTCTGTTGCACCAATGTTAGATTGGACAACACGCCATTGTCGTTATTTTCATCGCCAATTTTCAAAGCATGCGTTACTTTACACTGAAATGGTCACCGCACCTGCGATTATTCATGCCAAATACGATCTCTTGGATTTTGATTTACAAGAAAATCCCGTTGCGTTACAGCTGGGAGGAAGCGATCCTGAACAACTCAAATATTGTGCAAAACTTGCTGAGGAACGAGGATATCACGAAATTAATCTTAATGTAGGATGCCCTTCTGATCGCGTACAAAATGGAATGTTTGGTGCTTGCTTAATGGCGAAAGCAGATTTGGTGGCAGACTGTGTAGAACAAATGCAAAGTGCGGTCAAAATTCCAGTCACTGTGAAAACGCGTATTGGCATTGATGAATTAGACAGCTATGAATTTTTATGTGATTTTATTGAAAAGGTTCAAGGAAAAGGTTGCCAAGAGTTTATTATCCACGCACGAAAAGCTTGGCTTTCGGGGTTAAGTCCCAAAGAAAATCGAGAAATTCCGCCATTAGATTATGCTCGGGTTTATCAACTAAAGCGTGATTTTCCACATCTAACTATCGTAATTAATGGTGGTATAAAAACCATTGAAGAAATGAAACAACATTTGCAATATGTGGACGGCGTGATGGTTGGGCGAGAGGTCTATCAAAATCCAAGTTTACTTGGGCAAATTGACCAAGCCTTATTTGATCCTAACGCACCAATTGTTACCGCTCATGAAGCGGTAGAGTCAATGCTTCCTTATATTGAACAACAACTTAGCCAAGGAATATACCTTAATCATATCGTCCGTCATATATTAGGCGCATTCCAAAATTGCAAAGGTGCTCGTCAATGGCGACGATATTTAAGTGAAAATGCGTTTAAACAAGGTGCGGGAGTTGAAGTAGTTGAAACCGCCTTAAGCTTTGTAGAAAGCTAATCCTAAAAACAAAACAAGCCGTAAAAGTGCGGCTTATTTTTCAGCTGTTTTTCTTACGCAATACGCATTTGAAAAATCACCAATTCAGCTTGACAACAGAAAGTGAAATTTGCCTTTAATAAATAGCCATCATCCACTTTTGTAATTTCAGATTGAATTTCACAAGATTCACTTTCTACATCACGCGCTTTCTGGGTAAAAAATGCGAGCGCTTCTTGCGCTTGTTCTTCACCGTCATAAATATATTCAATAACCTGACTACAATCACGATTATCGAAAAGTGATTTCATATCAAATGTGTTACAACCTACACATTCAATCGGTTTTTCAGTTTGAATTGCCATAATATTATCCCTTTTATTCAGATTATTTTGCAGCAACAAAACCTACTGCTTCATACACTTTCGCCAAGGTTTCTTGGGCTTTTGCACGCGCTTTTTCCGCACCTTGTCGTAAGATATTATCTAATAAAGCTTCATCATTACGATATTGATGGAAACGTTCTTGTAAACCAGCAAGTAAAGTTGAGACTTCATCCGCTACTGCAGTTTTTAAATGTCCGTACATTTTACCTTCAAATTCTTTTTCAAGCTCAGCAATTGGCTTATCCGTAACCGCAGAAAGAATATCTAAAAGATTAGATACCCCCGCTTTATTTTGCACATCATAACGAACAACTGGCGGCTCATCTGAATCTGTTACGGCACGTTTAATTTTCTTCGCCACAGATTTTGGATCTTCCAAAAGTGTCACCACGTTGTTGCGATTATCATCTGATTTTGACATTTTCTTTTCAGGATCTTGCAATGACATAATACGTGCACCTGCCTTTCCAATGAAAATTTCAGGAATGGTGAAAATATTGCCATAGAGCGCATTAAAGCGATTTGCAATATCACGCGTAATTTCTAAGTGTTGTTTTTGGTCATCGCCAACAGGCACGCTTTTTGCTTGATAAAGTAAAATATCCGCCGCCATTAACACAGGGTAATCAAACAAACCCACGTTAATATTTTCTGCATAACGCGCTGATTTATCTTTGAATTGCGTCATTCGGCTCATTTCACCGAAATAGGTGTAGCAGTTTAACACCCAGCTTAATTGCGTGTGTTCTGGAACGTGAGATTGAACAAAAATAGTACTTTTATTTGGATCAATTCCGCACGCTAAATAGAGTGCAAGCACATCGAGCGTTGCTTTGCGAAGGGCAACAGGATCTTGACGCACAGTGATCGCATGTAAATCAACTACGCAGAAAATACATTCATAATCCTCTTGCATTTTCACCCAGTTGCGCAACGCGCCCAAATAATTTCCGATAGTTAATTCACCAGAAGGCTGCACGCCACTAAAAACAATTGGTTTTGCCATAATCAATCCTTAATACCTTAAAACTGTTCGCTCATCATATCAGAAACTCTAGGCTTTTTTAATGTTCGAGTTCAAAAGCTAGGTTAAAAATGCTATATTTAACGGAAACGTTTTCCTAATATTTTCTAATGAAAAACTACCACGATATTGTTCTTGCCCTTGCTGGAGTGTGCCAATCAGCAAAATTGGTTCATCAACTTGCAACAGAAAGTCGAGCAGATTCAGATACATTTTTAACCGCACTTAATAGCCTTTTCATTACCCAACCACAACAAATCGAAGATGTTTTTGGTGGAGAAGTTCGTCATTTAAAATTAGGTCTGGAAACCTTAATTCATCAGCTCAACGCGCAAGGCGATCAAAATTTAACTCGCTATTGGCTAAGCCTTTTAGCATTAGAAGGAAAATTATCGAAAAATCCCGATGCCAAACAAACATTGGGCAATCGAATTTCTCGCCTAAAAGAACAAGAAATTCATTACGCTCGAGATAGTGAAACAATGCTATCTATTATGGCAAATATTTACAGCGACGTTATTAGTCCATTGGGCAAAAAAATTCACATCCTAGGCTCGCCTGATTATTTGCGACAAGAACTCGTACAAAATAAAATTCGTGCAGTGTTACTTGCAGGCATTCGCTCTGCTGTGCTATGGAAACAAATGGGCGGAACAAAATGGCAAATTTTATTTTTCCGCAGAAAATTACTTGCCACCGCAAAACAGATTTATTCTTCTATTTATTAATACAATTCTGGAGCAAACATTTATGCAACTCTCTACACTGACCGCACTTTCCCCTCTTGATGGCCGTTATCAAGATAAAGTAACGCCATTACGCACTATTTTTAGCGAATTCGGGTTAATGAAATTCCGTGTAGCTGTGGAAGTTCGTTGGTTACAAAAATTAGCTTCAACGGCAGAAATTACCGAGGTACCGCCATTTTCTACGCAAGCAAATGCTTTTTTAGATGGAATTGTGGCTAATTTTAATGAAACAGATGCTGCGCATATTAAAGAAATTGAACGCACAACTAATCACGATGTGAAAGCCGTTGAATATTTTCTGAAAGAGAAAATTCAAAATGAAGTGGAACTAGTAAACGTTTCCGAATTTATTCACTTCGCTTGCACCTCAGAAGATATTAACAACCTCTCTCACGCATTAATGTTAAGTACCGCTCGTGACGAAGTGATTTTACCAGAATGGCAAAAACTGATTGATGAAATCACTCGTCTTGCAGAAGAATATAAAACGATTCCATTACTTTCTCGCACACATGGACAGCCAGCTTCACCAAGCACAGTGGGCAAAGAAATAGCGAATGTCGTTTATCGCCTAAAACGTCAATTTAAACAACTTCAGAACGCAGAAATCTTAGGTAAAATCAATGGTGCGGTAGGTAACTACAATGCGCATTTATCAGCATATCCTAATATTGATTGGCATAAATTCAGCGAAGAATTTGTCACTTCATTAGGTATTCAATGGAATCCTTATACCACTCAAATTGAGCCGCACGATTATATCGCTGAATTTTTTGATGCTGTAGTACGCTTTAATACCATTATCATTGATTTTGATCGTGATTTATGGGGATACATTGCATTAAATCACTTTAAACAACGAACTATTGCAGGCGAAATTGGTTCTTCTACCATGCCACATAAAGTCAATCCAATTGATTTTGAAAATTCAGAAGGCAATCTAGGCTTAGCCAATGCAGTAATGACCCACTTAGGTCAAAAATTACCAATTTCACGCTGGCAGCGTGACTTAACGGATTCAACCGTATTACGTAATTTAGGCGTAGGATTAGGTTATTGTTTGATCGCTTATGCTTCAACTCTCAAAGGCATTAGTAAACTTGAAGTAAATCAACCGCACTTATTAGAAGAACTCAATCAAAACTGGGAAGTTTTAGCTGAACCAATTCAAACCGTAATGCGCCGCTATGGAATAGAAAAACCTTACGAAAAATTAAAAGAATTAACGCGAGGTAAACGAGTGACAGAACAAGCTATGCGTGAATTCATTGATAAGTTGGCTATTCCACAAGAAGAAAAATTACGTTTACAAAAATTAACACCCGCTACTTATATTGGGGCTGCAGTGGAATTAGTAGAGAAGCTATCATAGGAATTTGGCTCTTTTTCCAACAATATTCTTTACAAGAACATAGCTTTTCTCTATAATCCTGCGCCTGTGTTAGTCAATCTAACAAATTTCTGGTTGGTGCTTGACCTATTCAAGCCCCATCCAAGACCGTAGGGGAGTAATCTTAATTATCCTACGTAGATGGTGAACAGAATAAGAATTTTTCTTGCTTCTGGGCGCCGAAGTCATCCTAGTCTTAGGATTAGGTAAATTAATTCCGAGTAATCGGAGTGTATTCAGGAGCTAAAAGCCAATGGCATTAAATCTTCAAGACAAACAAGCAATTGTTGCTGAAGTAAATGAAGCAGCCAAAGGTGCACTTTCAGCAGTAATCGCGGATTCTCGCGGTGTAACTGTTGAGAAAATGACTGAATTACGTA
Organism: Haemophilus influenzae; assembly: GCF_900475755.1. NCBI lineage: Bacteria > Pseudomonadati > Pseudomonadota > Gammaproteobacteria > Pasteurellales > Pasteurellaceae > Haemophilus > Haemophilus influenzae. The sequence continues at coordinate 354,965 of NZ_LS483411.1, read as the reverse complement.
AATCAGCACGTGAAGCTGGCGTTACAATGCGTGTAGTTCGTAATACTTTATTACGTCGCGCAGTTGAAGGCACAGATTACGAATGCTTAAAAGATACGTTTGTAGGTCCAACACTTATCGCGTTCTCTAACGAACACCCGGGCGCAGCTGCTCGTTTGTTCAAAGAGTTTGCTAAAGCAAACGATAAGTTTGAAATTAAAGGTGCAGCCTTTGAAGGTAAAATCCAAGATGTTGAATTCTTGGCAACATTACCAACTTACGAAGAAGCGATTGCACGTTTAATGGGCACAATGAAAGAAGCTGCAGCAGGCAAACTTGCTCGCACCTTCGCGGCATTACGCGACAAATTACAAGAAGCAGCTTAATCATTAAGCGTTTCTTACTTCATCTAACTTTATTTATTTTAGGAATTGATTGTTATGTCATTAACTAATGAACAAATCATTGAAGCGATTGCTTCAAAAACTGTAACTGAAATCGTTGAATTAATCGCAGCGATGGAAGAAAAATTCGGTGTTTCAGCAGCGGCAGCAGTAGCAGCAGCTCCAGCAGCAGGCGGTGCAGCGGCAGCAGAAGAAAAAACTGAATTCGACGTTGTACTTAAATCTGCAGGTGCTAACAAAGTAGCAGTAATTAAAGCAGTACGTGGTGCAACTGGCTTAGGCTTAAAAGAAGCTAAAGATTTAGTTGAATCTGCTCCAGCTAACTTAAAAGAAGGTGTTTCTAAAGAAGAAGCTGAAGCACTTAAGAAAGAATTAGAAGAAGCGGGTGCAGAAGTAGAAGTTAAATAATTTCTATTTTAACCACTTTAAAATTCAAAAAACTGATGGGAAACCGTCGGTTTTTTTCTTATCTAAAAGTCTGTTATAGCTTTTACTTAAAAACTTACCATTCGCTATCTTTCTACGATAGAATATTACCCATTATTGATGAATAAAGAGAAAATCTATGACAAAAAAAGCATTAAGTGCGGTAATTTTAGCAGCTGGAAAAGGAACTCGCATGTATTCCGATTTACCTAAAGTGCTACATACAATCGCTGGTAAACCAATGGTAAAACACGTGATTGATACCGCCCATCAATTAGGCTCAGAAAATATTCATTTAATCTATGGTCACGGTGGGGACTTAATGCGTACCCATCTTGCAAATGAACAAGTAAACTGGGTATTACAAACAGAACAACTTGGCACAGCACATGCAGTTCAACAAGCGGCACCTTTCTTTAAAGATAACGAAAATATTGTTGTGCTTTACGGCGATGCACCGTTAATAACGAAAGAAACATTAGAAAAATTAATTGAAGCGAAACCAGAAAATGGCATTGCATTGCTTACCGTAAATTTAGATAACCCAACAGGCTATGGACGAATTATTCGTAAAAATGGGAATGTTGTAGCAATTGTAGAACAAAAAGATGCAAATGCAGATCAACTAAATATTAAAGAAGTAAATACTGGCGTTATGGTATCCGATGGTGCAAGTTTCAAAAAATGGCTCGCTCGTGTAGGCAATAATAATGCTCAAGGCGAATATTACTTAACGGATCTTATTGCTCTTGCAAATCAAGATAATTGCCAAGTTGTTGCGGTGCAAGCAACAGATGTCATGGAAGTTGAAGGTGCAAATAATCGCTTACAATTAGCCGCACTTGAACGTTATTTCCAAAATAAACAAGCCTCCAAACTATTACTTGAAGGCGTAATGATCTACGATCCCGCTCGCTTTGACCTACGTGGAACATTAGAGCATGGAAAAGATGTGGAAATCGATGTTAATGTTATTATCGAAGGTAGTGTTAAACTCGGCGATCGTGTAAAAATTGGCACAGGTTGCGTATTGAAAAATGTTGTTATTGGCAATGATGTAGAAATAAAACCTTATTCTGTGCTAGAGGATTCCGTAGTGGGAGAAAAAGCCGCAATTGGTCCATTTTCTCGTTTACGCCCAGGTGCAGAACTCGCAGCTGAAACGCATGTCGGTAACTTTGTAGAAATTAAAAAATCTACCGTTGGTAAAGGTTCTAAAGTAAATCACCTAACCTATGTTGGCGATTCTGAAATCGGCTCAAATTGTAATATTGGAGCGGGTGTCATAACCTGCAACTACGATGGTGCAAATAAATTTAAAACGATCATCGGTGATGATGTATTTGTGGGATCTGATACACAATTAGTCGCGCCAGTGAAAGTCGCAAGTGGTGCAACTATTGGTGCAGGCACAACAATTACACGTGATGTAGGCGAAAATGAATTAGTGATTACAAGAGTTGCTCAACGACATATTCAAGGTTGGCAGCGACCAATAAAGAAAAAATAAAATAAAAAATCCTACGTTTTATCGTAGGATTTTTTTATAAACCAATTTTACAAATCGTAATTAAAACCACATAAAAAATGACCGCACTTAATATTAATAATTTATTTGCTAGTTTAGGTTTATGTTGATGAATAAGGTATAGTATTCGAGCTGTAATGGCTAGAATAAAGGGATAAACCCAAAAAAGTATTGAAAATAAATTGATTTGCCAGTTTGTTAGATGAGGATTTTTACTGAATGCCGTAGAAATTAATAATGCCATTGGACACAATAATATAGGCGAACAAAAAGCAGCAAGCCCCCAAGCAAACGGGCTAAATTTAGTTGGTAAAGATTGTTTTTTCATATTTTAAATGATTAAAAATAAATAGATGCAAGAAATAAATATAACAAATATATTGAATAGTAAAGAATATTTTAATGAAAGTAATAATGTAGAAATGGCGCACCCGAAAGGATTCGAACCTTTGACCGCTCGGTTCGTAGCCGAGTACTCTATCCAGCTGAGCTACGGGTGCGTAGATGATGCTTTAATTATTCATAACCACTTTAATAAGATAGAGCCGTTTTAAAAATGGCGCACCCGAGAGGATTCGAACCTCTGACCGCTCGGTTCGTAGCCGAGTACTCTATCCAGCTGAGCTACGGGTGCAGAATAAATAAAACAAACAATGGCGGTGAGAGAGGGATTCGAACCCTCGATGGAGCTTTTTAACCCCATACTCCCTTAGCAGGGGAGCGCCTTCAGCCTGCTCGGCCATCTCACCACAATCAGTGTGAGCGGTATGATACGTTTTTTAGAAAATATGTCAAACCATTTTTTGAAAAACACATCTGTTTGAATATTTTATCTACACATTAAATATATTATTGAATAAAAATCTACTTATCATTCAAAAATACTAAAATCTTAGATATTGTTTCCCGTCTTAATTCATCTTGCTCAAATAACACCTCATGTTTAGAATTTAGTGCTGTTAATGCCTCTTCGTTCTATTATTAAAAAAGAACCGCACTTTTTGAAGTGCGGTTATATTTTTAATAGTTTTACGCCACCTGTTTAGGTTGTTTAAATACCGTAACTTCTGGTGCTACACCTGTAAATTTCTCAATCTGAACGATACAAGTATTTGGAGAATTACCCTGTGCCAATTTAGATGTACCTTCATCTCTAGTTAAGACATTTGCACAACCATTTTTACACAATGGTTTTTCACTTTCACCTAAGTCCATTGGGTCATACCACGCGCCTTCATGGAGAGCGACAGTACCTTTTATGATGTTTTCTGTGACAACCGCACCTGCAAGCACTTGACCGCGTTTGCTATGAATGCGAACAATATCACCGTCTTTAATACCGCGAGTAGCGGCATCTTCAGGGTGAATCATCACTGGCTCACGATCATTTACCGCATATTTTTGACGTAATGAAGTATGTGCCAATTGGCTATGTAAACGATAGTAAGGATGTGGCGTCACTAAAGCTAACGGATATTCTTCTGTCACATTACCCGCAAATTCTTCTGGCTCCATCCAGCTTGGGTGACCTTTACAGTCGTTATAATGCATTTTCTCAATAACATCAGAGAAAATCTCAATTTTGCCTGATGGCGTGCCGAGCGGATTGAGCAATGGATCTTCACGGAATTCTCCATAACGCACCCATTTCTTCGCGGCTTCGCCCACTTCAAAACTTAATGGTTTATTTTCTGCCCAGAATTTATCAAAACGTGGCATTGCTACACGGTTTGCACGTGCGGCAGTAAAGGCTGCATTGTAGAATTCTTCCAGCCATTCCATTTCCGTTTTACCTTCAGTGTATTGTTCTTCCACACCTGCTCGTTTTGCGAGTTCAACGAAAATATCGTAGTCATTTTTCGCTTCAAATTGTGGTGGAACTACTTGTTTCATCGGGTAAACGCTCATCATGGAGTAGTCGCCTGCCATGGTTAAGTCATTACGTTCATAACTGGTAGTTGCCGGCAATACAATATCTGCCATGCGTGCAGTTGGCGTCCAGTTCACCTCATTGACAATCACCACATCAGGTTTCTGGAAAGCTTTCACTAAGGTATTGGTATCTTGATGGTGAACGAACGGGTTACCACCTGCCCAATATACCGCTTTGATGTCAGGATAAGTAATTTCAGTACCGTTATACTGAATTTTTTTGCCTGGATGGAGCAACACATCAGCAATACGAGCTAATGGGAAGGCAGATTTAGAGGTATCATCCAACCATGTTTTTGCACCCGCTTTGCCTGATGGACTTGCGGTAATGGAGCCGATAATACCCCCTGTCGCCGTTGGCACCCCACCATTTGAATAGTGATAACTTAAACCGAAACCACCACCTGGCAAGCCAATTTGTCCCAACATAGACGCTAGCGTTACTAACATCCAGTGGGTTTGTTCACCATGGCGTTGGCGTTGCATACCCCAGCCCCCCATTAACATGGTACGTTTGCTAGAGAAATCTGCTGCAAGCTGTTTAATCGTTTCTGCTGGTACACCACAAATTTTTGCCGCCCATTCTGCTGTTTTTGGTTGGCCATCGGTTTTACCTAATAAATATTCCTCGAATTTAGCATAACCCGACGTGTATTTTTTCAAGAAATCTTTATCGTGCTTACCTTGTTCAACTAAAGTATGTGCAATACCAAGCATTAATGGCACATCCGTTGCTGTATTCACCGGAATCCATTCTGCATTCAGCATTTGGCAAGTTTCGCTTTTTTGCGGGTCGATACAAATAATGCGTTTTCCACTCGCTTGGAATTTTTTGAAATATTCAATCCCTTTTTGGTCAGTAGACATCCAAGCAATACGCATGGTTGTGAGTGGATTTGCAGACCAAAGCACAATAATATCACTACTTTCTAATATGGATTCCCAGCTGGTTTGTTGTTCATAGACTTCAATAGTACCAAGCACATGCGGCATGATTACTTGCGCAGCACCCGTAGAATAATCTCCTTTATGCCCCACAAAACCACCGGTAGCGTTCATATAACGATGTAATAACGTACGAGAAGCATGTAATGAACCACAACTAAACCAACCATAAGAACCGGCAAAAATACCTGTTGGTCCATGTTCGTCACGTACACGTTTAAGTTGATTGTGTACCAAATCTAACGCTTCATCCCAAGAAACGCGCACCCATTCATCACAACCACGCATTGTAGTATCGCTTTTTCCTGGGTTAGCTAAAAAGCCTTTACGCACCATTGGATATTTCACGCGGGCTTCGTTATACAATTGATCGGCAACAACTGTTTGCAATTCGTTCGGCACTGCAGGCTCAATAGCAGGACCAGATTTCACGACCTTACCATCTTGTACAACAACCCCAAGAGATCCCCAATGAGCGGCAGTCACTACCGTTTTCATTTCAGCTTCTTTTGCTACAGCACTTTTTGATACAATGCCCACCATACCACCGGAAAGGGCACTACCAGCCACGCCTAAAGATGTTTTTTTCAGAAAATCACGACGTTGTTCGTTTACGTTATTTTTTTTCATTTCAGCCTCGTTAGATACTCAGTAATTATTTTTTTGCCATATCTTTGGCATTGCGTTGCAGATAAATAGTTAATGCACGTACTTCATCTTTGTTCATTGATGTACGGTCTTTCATAGAATTCACCACACCAATCCATTGGTTAGCCGTGTAATGATCCGCGCTAATTGCTGCGTGACAACTACTACATTGAGTTTGATTTAACTGACTACCGTATTGATTAAGTGCGGCTAAATCTGATGTCATTTTTTCTTTTTTAACATTCACCGCAACATTGATTTCTTTCCAGTCAGAATCTGTTACTGCATCATGAACTGTTTTTAATACTTGAACATGATTACGTGCATCTTCATCCAGTAAAGCAAGCGTGATACGTTTGCCTAACTCTTGATAAACAACCGCTTCAGCTCCTACTTGTTGCCAACCATGCAAGGTGCCTTGAACTTGATCGCCATTTACTTTCCATTGCATTAATTCTGCATAAGGCATTAAGCGAACCTCATTTCCTTTATCATTAGTCGCTTTCATCATTTCAGTGGCAAAAATGGCTGAACCATCAGAGAGAGTACCACCTTGTACAGCAGAGGATTTTTGCGCATTTTGATCGCCATGTGCTTCAGGAAGGAAGTGAACAATACCTTTATGGCAATCAATACAGGTTTGGCCATTTTTTTGGGCATCTGTATGAGTTTGTTTTGCTAATTTAGTTTGTTTTGAAAGCTCCATTGCATCAAAACTGTGGCAGCTGCGACAGGTTTCTGAATCGTTGGCTTTCATATCGTCCCACACTCGTTGTGCCATTTCTTCACGATGAGCTTCATATTTTTCTTTATTCTCAATCTTGCCTTGTGCTTCATACCACAAGTCTTTTAAAGCAATAAATTTCGCTTTGACATAATGCCAACCTTCTTTTGGAATATGACAGTCTGAACATTGTGCTCGCACGCCTTTTGTATTCGCAAAGTGGCTCGAACCTTCCCATTCTGCTTTTGGATAGCTCATTGAATGACAACTTACACAAAACTCAGTTGTACTGGTTTTATGCATAACCCATTGCGTTCCCCACAATGCTACAACACCGACACCCACCAAGCAAAGTGCGGTGACAATTTTCTTCATTTTTGACATAGACACTCCAACTATACAAACAATAAAAAGTATAACTACAAATAAGTATTATGGATTGTAGGGATATAGTGAGAAAGAAACTATGATCTTGCTCAATAAAAGCTTAAACACTCATGAGATAAAAATAAAAAAACATTACATAAATAAATATATAATGTTTTATATTTAATCTAATTAGGAAAATTTAAGAATGAAGAAATTGATTCATGCGTTCAAGCACTGCTTTTCTCACGTTATCCTTTTCAAAAAGGATTTCATGTTTTGCTTGAGATACAAGCATGGATTCTGCATGAGGAAAAAGTGCGGTCAATTTTTCAAGATTTTTGTTATCTACGATTTTTTCTTTTTCCGCTTGTAAAATTAGGATTGGAATTTCAATCTTAGGAATAACTTTCGGCAAACGTTTAATTGCATTCAAACACAAATGCACCCAACGGAATGTCGGGCCACCTAAGTGAATAGCAGCGTGTTTTCGATTAACTCGGTTCATCCATTTCATTCGCGTTTTACAATGGCTAAGTTCATTAAGGTTTAAATCTGCCGGTTTGTAATGTCCTTTGCCAAAAACATAACGCTCGCCTTGTCCTAAAATATTCATTAGGGCAATAATCAGTTCATCTCTAATTGGATGTTTTAAAGAAATGCCGTAAAAAGGCGAAGAAAGTACCGCTTTATTAATGCGATGATCACAATTCGCCAAATAATAGGTGGAAATCAATGCGCCCATTGAATGAGCAAGCAAATGCTGTGTTGAATAGCTGAAAAGTGCGGTTACTTTTTCGATGATTTTCGCCATATCATCGACATAGAAACGAAATTCGTCTAAATGCCCTTTTTGAGGAATAATACGCTGTGAATAGCCTTGACCACGGTGATCAAATAGCAGCACATCATAGCCTTGATGATAAAAATCATAAGCAAGCTCAGTCCATTTCAACATATTTTCAGCACGACCATTTACTAAAATCATCAATTTTCTGACCGCACTTTCAGGTTGAATTAAATGACGATAAGCTAATTTTATATTTCGTTCGCCAGAAAGATATTGGGTCGGAAATTGCTCAAAAAAAGGCAATAATTCTTTAAGAGCAAATTGATGAAAATAAGGTTCTCTGATCATAATTTTTAATCAAAAGGGCGTAGTAAATACGCCCTTTGTAGTGAAAGTAAAATTTATGCCACTAATTGTTTTAAGATACGGCGAACTGGCTCTGCTGCCCCCCATAATAATTGGTCACCCACAGTAAAGGCTGCCAAATATTCAGGCCCCATAGCCAATTTACGTAAACGCCCAACTGGCACGCTTAATGTACCAGTTACTTTCGCTGGCGTTAATTCACGCAATGTGATTTCTTTGTCGTTTGGAATTACTTTCACCCATTCATTATGTGATGCAATAATTTGTTCGATTTCTTCTAGTGGCAAGTCTTTTTTCAATTTAATGGTGAACGCTTGGCTGTGGCAACGTAATGCGCCGATACGCACACATAAACCATCAACAGGAATTGGATTGTCGCTTAAACCTAAGATTTTATTGGTTTCTGCATAGCCTTTCCACTCTTCTTTAGTTTGCCCTGTTTCAGGAAGAAGTTTGTCAATCCAAGGGATTAAGCTACCGCCTAATGCTGCACCGAAGTTATCTGTTGGGAAGCTATCAGAACGCATTTCTGCAGTCACTTTACGTTCAATATCTAAAATAGAAGAAGCTGGGTCTTTTAATTCACTAGAAACCGCTTGTTCTAATAAACCCATTTGTGAAAGTAATTCACGCATATTTTTTGCACCAGCACCCGAAGCCGCTTGATAAGTTGCGACAGATACCCATTCCACTAAATCTTTTTCAAATAAACCACCGATAGCCATCAACATTAAGCTCACGGTACAGTTACCACCCACGAAAGTTTTAATGCCTTTTTTCAAACCTTCAGAAATCACGTGTTGGTTTACTGGATCAAGAACAATAATTGCATCATCTTTCATACGTAGTGCAGACGCGGCATCAACCCAATAACCGTCCCAACCTGTTGCTTTTAATTTTGGATAGACTTCATTGGTATAGTCGCCACCTTGGCAAGTCACGATAATGTCTAATTTTTTAAGTTCATCAATGTCGAATGCATTTTTAAGCTCACCCGCTTCTTTACCTGCAAATACAGGGGCTTTTTGACCTGCTTGTGAAGTTGTAAAAAATACAGGATTAAGATTTTCAAAATCATTTTCCTGCGACATACGATCCATTAATACGGAACCGACCATTCCGCGCCAACCGATAAAGCCTACATTTTTCATTGTTGTTTCCTTAGTTTGTTGTGTTTGAATAGAATTACTAATTACAAGATAGCGTTATCAAAATCAAGTATTTTTAATGAAAATTGATCTGTTGTGAAAGAAATTAAATAAAAAATAAAAAAGTGTGGTTAATTTAAAAGAAAATTTAATTTAATCACTCTTTTTCTAGTTATCTACTTCCACACTCATTACACCTTCTTCCGCTTTCAACAACGCATACGCATCTTTCAACATTGTGGAATCAATGGAAAAACAACAGATTTGTAACCGCACTTCACCACTACTTTGATCTTTCACTTGTATATGTTCAATACGATACTGATTGTTTACTAACAATTGAGTGACTTTTCCAATACTTTCCGCACCATTGACAAGAATATTGAATTTTGTCCGACGACGTTGCGATTTACGATGTACCCAACGTTGTACCAACGGACTTAATCGAATAGACACCAAAATCATCACAGTTGCAATGACCGCATCGAATACGAAACCTGCTCCAGCAGCAATACCGATCCCCGCAGAAGCCCAAATAATCGCCGCAGTGGTTAAACCTGAAATCGCATCATTTTTCTTATGCAAAATCACACCAGCACCTAAAAAACCAATACCGCTAATCACTTGAGCCGCAAGACGCATTGGATCTGTACGAATATTGTCTGAAACTTGCGCATAATGCTCTGCGGCTTGAATCGAAACAATGGTTAGCACACAAGTGGTGACGGCAATAATAGCGCAGGTTTTTACACCCACAGGTTTACGTTTAAGTTCACGCTCTAAGCCAATAATACTACCAAGCACCATCGCCAATAGCATTTTGCTAAAAATAATTAAGTGATCAGGATCGAAAAGTGCGGTTAAAAGTAAAGATGAATTTTCCATAATGATAAAAATGATTCCGACATAACCATCTATTCTACATCACTTAGCTTAAAATCTTTACTCTTCTAAGCCTTTAATTTATCGCCTTTCTTGCGAAAATTGAGTAAAATCTTGCGCTTGAAATTTTATAGAGCGAAAAAACGGTTATTTTTATGCAAAATTCAACTCCAAGCATTGGCTTTGTAAGCCTTGGTTGCCCAAAAAACTTAGTAGATTCTGAACGAATCTTAACGGAACTACGCACCGACGGTTACAACATTGTGCCAAGCTATGAAAATGTTGATTTAGTGATTGTGAATACTTGTGGATTTATTGACAGCGCGGTGCAGGAATCCCTCGAAGCGATTGGCGAAGCATTAGAAGAAAATGGGCGCGTCATTGTGACTGGCTGTTTAGGGGCAAAAGAAGACCAAATTCGTGAAGTGCATCCTAAAGTTTTGGAAGTTAGCGGCCCACATAGTTATGAAACAGTGATGGCTCAAGTTCACAAATACGTGTCAAAACCGACACATAGCCCTTACACCAGCTTAGTACCAAAACAAGGCGTAAAACTGACACCAAAACATTATGCCTATTTGAAAATCTCTGAAGGCTGTGATCACCGTTGTACGTTCTGCATTATTCCATCTATGCGTGGCGATTTGGAAAGCCGCTCTATTACGCAAGTTTTGGACGAAGCAAAACGTTTAGCCGAAGCAGGCGTAAAAGAATTACTTGTGGTATCACAAGACACTTCCGCTTATTCCATGGATTTAAAACGCCAAGAGGGCGGTGTAAAAACGGCTTTTTGGAATGGCATGCCAATTAAAAATGATTTAATGACGCTTTGTAAACAGCTTGGCAAACTTGGCATTTGGGTTCGCTTACATTATGTGTATCCCTATCCACATGTGGATGATTTAATTCCATTAATGGCTGACGGCACACTCTTACCGTATTTAGACATTCCATTACAACACGCCAGCCCGAAAATCTTAAAAGCAATGAAAAGACCGGGCAGTATTGACCGCACTTTAGAACGCATTAAAAAATGGCGTGAAATTTGCCCAGATTTAACATTACGCTCCACTTTCATTGTAGGTTTCCCAGGAGAAACAGAAGAAGATTTCCAATTATTGCTCGATTTCTTAAAAGAAGCCCAGCTTGATCGCGTAGGCTGTTTCAAATTCAGCCCCGTTGAAGGCGCACCTGCAACAGATATGGCTGACCAAGTGCCAGAAGATGTGAAAGAAGAACGTTTCCATCGTTTCATGCAATTACAACAAGAAATTTCTGCAAACCGTTTAAAACAAAAAATCGGTAAAACTCTTGATGTATTAGTGGATGAAATTGACGAAGAAGGCATTATTGGCCGCTCCAAAGCAGATGCCCCTGAAGTGGATGGTTTAGTTTATGTAGATAATTTAAGCGGAATCAATGTCAAAGTGGGCGACGTGATTAAAGTAACCATCATAAATTCTGATGAATATGATTTGTGGGGAAGTTGTTAAATAACAACAATCTCAAGGAAATAAACAAAAAATCCATCTTCGTATTGAAGATGGATTTTTTATTAGCCAAACACTTTTTCCAAATGTGCTTGGTAGTCTGATAAATATTGTTCTACTTGTGGATTTTTAACCACATCGTTACATAAGAATGTCGGCAGACGGGTCAAGCCGATGAACTCGTTGAGTTTGTGGAAAGGCATATACACAGCATCCACACCTTTGCCTTCAAAGAAATCGCCTTCGCGAGTAAAGGCTTCAATCGGTGCATTCCAAGTAAGTGAAAGCATATGTTTTTTGCCTTGCAACAAGCCGCCTGTGCCATAGCCTTCAGTTGGATTGACGCTGTGTCTGCCATCGTTGTGATATAACTTGCCGTGTCCACTGGTTAATACTTCGTCTATGTATTTTTTCACTGTCCAAGGTTCGTGCATCCACCAGCTCGGCATTTGCCAAATCACGGCATCCATCCACAAAAATTTTTCGATTTCTGCTTCAACATCATAGCCAGCATCGATCACAGTTTCTTTTACATTGTGTCCAAGTGCGGTCAAAACTTCTTTCGCTTTTTTGTGAAGTGTGTGGTTCAACTCGCCATGTGAATGTCCAAACGCTTTACCGCCGTCTAATAATAAAATATTCATCTTTTTGCTCCTAAAGCAATAATCCAAAGAGAGCTTTATTATGCTGTTTTACTTTATACTTAAAAAGTGCAAAAATAAAAAAACTCTTTTGCGTTAAACAGAATAATAAAATGAAAACAACTTCTGAAGAATTAACCGTATTTGTACAAGTAGTCGAAAATGGTAGTTTCAGCCGTGCGGCCAAACAGCTAGCGATGGCAAATTCTGCTGTAAGCCGTGTGGTGAAAAGGTTAGAAGAAAAATTAGGCGTTAACCTAATCAACCGCACCACGCGACAGCTAAGACTAACAGAAGAAGGTTCACAATATTTTCGCCGAGTGCAGAAAATTCTGCAAGAAATGGCTGCAGCAGAAGCTGAAATGTTGGCTGTGCACGAAGTACCACAAGGCGTACTACGCGTAGATTCCGCCATGCCGATGGTGTTACATCTGCTAGTGCCATTAGCAGCGAAATTCAACGAACGTTATCCGCATATCCAACTTTCGCTAGTTTCTTCCGAAGGCTATATCAATCTGATTGAACGCAAAGTCGATATTGCCTTACGAGCTGGAGAATTGAATGATTCTGGGTTGCGTGCTCGTCATCTGTTTGATAGCCACTTCCGCGTAGTCGCCAGTCCAGAATACTTGGCAAAACACGGCACACCACAATCAACTGAAGATCTTGCCAACCATCAATGTTTAGGCTTCACTGAACCTAGTTCTCTAAATACATGGGCGGTTCTAGATGCTCAAGGAAATCCCTATAAAATCTCACCGCACTTTACCGCCAGCAGCGGTGAAATCTTACGGTCATTGTGCCTTTCAGGTTGTGGTATTGCTTGCTTATCAGATTTTTTGGTAGACAATGACATCGCTGAAGGAAAATTAATTCCCCTATTTTCTAATCACATCACCGATGAAACACTCCCTTTCAACGCTGTTTATTACAGTGATAAAGCTGTCAACCTTCGCCTACGTGTGTTTTTAGACTTTTTAGCAGAAAAGCTGAGGGGATAATTAAAATTCATAAGCATCAAATTTTAAAGTCCATTTGTAAAAATACTTTAAAACCTGACCGCACTTTTCCCCTCTTGTCTTTTCATTCCGAGCCAGATTTTCTAGTCTCCTTTCAAAATCGCCCTCAATCTATCAAGTTGGTTTTGTGTTTTTTCTTGTTTTTGCTCGGTGGTTAGTTTTGGTTTATCGCGTTCCCATAACACATCGTCATTGGGTAATTCAGCTAAAAATCTGCTGGGTTCTGGACGAATTAATTCTCCATATTGACGGCGTTCTCGACACAAGGAAAAAGTGAGCTCTTTTTGTGCTCTTGTGATACCCACATAAGCCAAGCGGCGTTCTTCTTCCACGTTGTCTTCATCAATGCTAGTTTGGTGGGGCAAAATACCCTCTTCCATACCAATCAAATAAACATAAGGAAATTCCAATCCCTTAGAGGCGTGCAATGTCATCAGTTGAACTTGATCGCTCTCATCATCGTCTTCGCCTCGCTCCAACATATCGCGTAATGTCAGGCGGGTTACTACTTGATTAAGGTTCATCGGCTCATTGGTTTCATCGCCTTTTAACATATCCGCAACCCAGTCAAATAGCGTGGCAACATTCTTACTTTGCATTTCTGCCGCTTTAGGGCTTGTTGCGTATTCGTACAAATATTCTTCATAATGAATCACAGATAACATTGAACGTACCGCACGTTCTGGTTCAGAACGTTGAATTTCATCATTAAGTTCTACAATCCAACGGCCAAATCTTTGCAATGAATCATAGGCTTTTGGCGTGATGCGTTGAATAAGCTCAAACTCAAAAATAGCTTCAAACAAACTGATATGTTTTTCTTGAGCCAGCTCACCAAGTTTTTGTAACGTCGCGGTGCCAATTTCACGCTTCGGTGTATTCACAATACGCAGGAATGCGGCGTCATCATCTTGATTCACCACCAAGCGTAAATACGCCATCATATCTTTGATTTCTGCACGGGAGAAAAAAGAAGTACCGCCCGAAATTTTGTAAGGAATACGGTTTTGCATCAGTACTTTTTCGAGTAATCGGGATTGATGATTGCCTCGATATAAAATCGCGTAATCTTTATATTTGGTTTTACGGCTAAAACGATGGGCGATCAACTCTGCGACAATCCGCTCTGCTTCGTGTTCTTCATTTTTTGCTTCGATAACAAGCAATTTTTCTCCTTCTCCAATGGTTGAAAAAAGTTTCTTATCAAACACGTGCTCATTGTTATCAATTAAAATATTGGCGCAATGCAAAATACGCTGGGTTGAACGGTAATTTTGCTCTAGCTTAATCACGTTCAAACGAGGGAAATCATCGCGTAAACGCACCATATTTTCTGGTCGTGCACCACGCCACGAATAAATAGATTGGTCATCATCGCCCACCACAGTGAAACAAGCACGATCACCCACTAAAAGTTTAATCAGCTCATATTGGCTGGTGTTAGTGTCTTGATATTCATCCACCAACAAATAACGAATTTTTGCCTGCCATTTTGACCGCACTTCTTCATTTCGCTTGAACAACAACGTCGGCAGCATAATCAAATCATCAAAATCAAGGGCATTGTAAGCTCGAATTTGTGTGGTATAACGCTCATAACATTTTGCAAAAGTTTGATATTTTGCATCACGCGCCAACGCAAACGCCTGTTTTGGCGAAATCAAATCATTCTTCCAGTTAGAAATCACTGAAATTAACTCACGCAATAAATCCTTATCTTCTTTTAACACATCAGCGGTTAGCTCTTTTAACAACGCAAATTGATCCTGTTCATCAAACAAGGTCATATTTGATTTAAAGCCCAACGCTTTATATTCACGCTTAATAATGTCAAAACCGAGCGTATGAAAAGTGGAAACGAGCAAGCCTTTAGATTGCTCTTTGCCAATGGAATGTGCCACACGCTCTTTCATCTCGCGTGCGGCTTTATTCGTAAAAGTGACGGCAGCAATTTGTTTCGGAGAATAACCGCACTTTTCAATTAAATGGGCGATTTTATTAATGATTACGCGAGTTTTGCCAGAGCCTGCGCCAGCAAGCACAAGACAAGAGCCTGTTACATATTCAACGGCTTGTTGTTGTTGAGGATTGAGTTTCATAAAAATTATTGAGCCCACGCATAGGGCAGTAATACGGTGTCTAATAAAAATGAGAGGGGCAAATCTAAGATTGGCAATCCCCATTGTTGAGCCATTTCAAGATCATAAGCAACCCCTGCATAGGCAGTATATTTTTCCGTTGGATCGATAAGTTTGACCACGGAACCACAACCAGATAACGCGATAAGTGCGGTTAAAAAAATAAAGGTTTTTATCATCGTGCTTTTAACGCATTAAATACAGGCACAGGAACTAACTCCGCCACATCACCGCCGTGCAAATAAATTTCACGCACAATGGTGGAAGAAACAAACGCCCATTTTTCTGCTGGTGGGAAAAACAAGCTCTCTACGCCTTTTGTGAGTAAACGATTAAGGGCAGCTAATTGAAGTTCATATTCAAAATCTGTTGTTGTGCGTACGCCACGAATAATGGCAGAAATATTGTGCTGCTTAATCACATTTGCCAACAAATCAGAAAAGCCAAACACCTCCACATTGGATAAATGCGTAACAGATTGACGAACAAGCTCCACGCGTTCCTCCAAAGAAAATAGCGTTTTTTTGCTTGGGCTATTTGCCACCGCCACTAAAACACGAGGAAAAATTACCGCACTTCTTTCAATAATGTCTAAATGACCGTTTGTAATCGGGTCAAAAGTGCCAGGATAAATCACGCTCGTCATACATTATGCTCCAAATAAGGTTTTAATAAATCTAACAAACGCTGTAATGCACCACGGTTTTCCATCAGCACTTCATAGCCTGCATTGCCTAAACGTTCGCTAGCCTCTTTTGAATTTAATAAGGCTTCTACCGCGCGTTCTAAGGAATCTGCGGTTGAATTAACTTCCAACACACCTTGCACTTCCACCAGCATTCGAAATATCTCGGGGAAATTGAAAGTATGCTTGCCAGTAATCACTGGCATTTTAAATGCAAGAGGTTCTAAAGGATTATGCCCCCCGTGTTTTACAAGGCTTCCACCCACAAAAGCAATATCGGAAATGCCATACATCAACATAAGCTCGCCCATACTATCGCCCAAAATCACTTGGGTATTTTCATTTGGTAATTCATTTGTGGAGCGACGAATAAATTGAAATTTTTCCTTTTTAAGTAAATCAGCCACCACATTAAAACGCTCTGGATGGCGTGGAACGAGCAATAACAATAAATTTGGGTATTTTGCTAACAAAGCGCGGTGAGATTTTAAAATGATTTCATCTTCTCCGTTATGCGTACTGGCTGCAATCCAAATTGGACGATTTTTTACCCAAAGAGATCGTAAATCATCAATCTTTTCACGTAATTCATCAGTGATCGAGAGATCATATTTAATATTGCCCGTGATATTCAATTTTTCCTTTGGATACCCCAAAGTGGCATAGCGTTTTCCGCTAATATGATCCTGTGCTGCAATCAAACTAATTTGCGACCACATTGTTTGTAAGCGCGCTTTTATTTTTCCGTAACGATGTGCAGAACGTGCGGATAAACGAGCATTAGCGATGACAAATGGGATATTGCGCAAAAATAATTGATGAATAAGATTAGGCCAAAGTTCTGTTTCCATCACGATACATAATTTAGGTTGTACAAAATTAATAAAACGATGGATCGAAAAAGGCAAATCAAAGGGTAAATAATAATGAAAAACACTGTCTCCAAAAGTGGCTTTTACGCGTTCTGAACCTGTGGGAGTAAAAGTCGTAAAAGTAATGGATAAATGCGGATAATCTTGTTGTAATTGGCGAACTAGCGGTGTCGCAGCAATCACTTCTCCTACGGAGGCTGCGTGGATAAAGATCCCTTGTGGTGGTGGACAAGGCGCATTACCATAAAAACCATAACGTTCAGTCAAACGCTGACGATAACGTGGAGATTTAACACTGAGCAAGCCAATAAAACACAATATCAACGGCTGGCAAATTAAAAGCAAGCTGGTATAAAAAAAACGCCACATAAATGAAATTCGGTTATACTTGAAAAAATTTCGGCTAGTATAGCAAAAAAAGGATTGAAAATATGCCTACAATTAGCGTTGCAATGATTGTAAAAAATGAAGCACAAGATCTAGCGAATTGCTTAGACACTGTGAAAAATTGGGTGGATGAAATTATTATTCTAGATTCTGGCAGCACAGATAACACTAAAGAAATTGCGCTCAGTTATGGGGCGAAATTCTATGAAAATAGCAACTGGCAAGGCTTTGGTAAACAACGCCAATTAGCCCAACAATATGTAACCAGTGATTATGTACTCTGGTTAGATGCTGACGAACGCGTTACACCCAAGCTACAACAGGCTATCTTAAGTGCGGTTAAAAATGATCGAGAAAATACCGTTTATGAAATTCCACGAGTGAGTAAAGTCTTTGGACGTGAAATTCGCCATTCAGGCTGGTATCCCGATTATGTGGTTCGTCTCTATCGCACAAACTATGCACAATATAACGATTCACTTGTGCATGAAAAAGTGGAATTTCCAGCTGGCACAAAAGTAGAAAAATTAACAGGGGATTTAGAGCATTTCACTTATAAAAGCATTCATCATTATCTAGTGAAATCCGCAGGTTATGCCAAAGCATGGGCAGACCAACGCCAAGCTAAAGGAAAAAAAGCCACACTTTGGCAAGGAATTTCGCACGCACTTGGTTGTTTTATGAAGATGTATTTGTTAAAAGCGGGTTTTTTAGATGGCAAACAAGGATTTTTATTAGCGGTGTTATCAGCGCATTCAACCTTTGTAAAATACGCCGATTTATGGGAGCGCGATCAGCATAAACACTAGCGAGTTTTGTAAGGGCAATCATTTAAATGATCGTCCACCAGCCCCATAGATTGCATAAACGCATAGCACGTGGTTTCGCCAACAAAGACGAAACCACGTTTTTTTAAGGCTTTAGAAAGTGCTTTAGATGCTTCTGTTTTAGCTGGTACAGTTCGCAAATCAGGCACATCATTGACAATCGGTTTATGATTTACAAATGACCAAACAAAATCACTGAAATTTTCACCGCACTTTTCCATCGCCAAATAAGCTTTCGCATTTTTAATAATGGCTTCTAACTTGGCTCGATGACGAATTAATCCTGCATTTTGCATGCAAGCATCAATATCAAGTGCGGTCATTTTTGCGATTTTTTGGGGATCAAATTGATGAAAGGCTGCACGGTAAGATTCACGTTTTTTCAAAACCGTAATCCACGAAAGCCCCGCTTGCTGCCCTTCCAAACAAATTTTTTCAAATAGCTTTTGGCTGTCGAATTCAGGCTTTCCCCATTCCTTGTCATGATAATCAATATAAATAGGCTGTTCACCAACCCAAGGGCATCGAGTAGTCATAACATCGCCTTTTTAAGCTGTTCATAAACCGCGACAAAATCTGGCATTACGCCTCGCCATAAATGGAAAGAATGTGCTGCTTGCGCGACTAACATTCCAAAGCCATCGCTAACATTGGTTAAACCTAAACTTTTGCATAATGCAATAAATGGCGTGTCTGTGCCTTTCGCGTATTGCATATCGTAAAAAGCTGAACCTAATCTTAAAATTTCAGCATCAACTGGAGCCGTTCCACCACTTAATCCAGCAGAAGTCGCATTAATCACTACATCATAAGTTTGTAACGGAATAGAATCCATTGAGGTGGCTTGAATATTGCCGTAAGGCTGAAATCTTTCAGCTAATTCTTTGGCTTTGGAAAAAGTGCGGTTGGCAAGCACAATATTTTGTTGAGCTTGCAAAAGTGGCAATAATACGCCTTTTGTTGCTCCGCCTGCTCCTAGAATTAATATGCGTTGATTTGGACGAAGCCAATTTAAACGTTGTAAATCCGTCGCTAAGCCAATCCCATCAGTGTTATCCGCATAAAGTTTTCCATCATCGAGTTTTTTGAGAGTATTACAGGCTTCCGCCAATTTTGCTCGTTGGCTATATTCGTCTGCCAGTTGATAGGCACGTTCTTTAAAAGGCGAAGTAATATTGCAACCTTTCGCACCCTCCTCAAAAAATGCCAAAAGCTGTTGTTCAAAAGAATCAAGATTGCCTAATTTTGCGATGTATTCCATAGTTTGATGGGTTTGCGCTGCTAACTTATTTTGAATTAATGGGGATTTACTTTGCGTAATCGGATTGCCCCACACAGCATAAAGATCCATAAATTATCCCTGTCTAAAAAGTTGATTTGTACGTAAGTCTCGAATTTCAGATGGATTGCGTGCATCTCCCACAGTTTCATCTAATACTGGAAAATCTGCACCGAATTGTAATCGCACTTCATCAGCGGTGCGGCAAGGTGGCTCTCCTGTCAGATTTGCACTCGTTGAAGTTAATGTAAAACCCGTGAGTTCACATAAGGCTTTCACAGAAGGATGATCGCACAAACGTACCGCAATACTATCAAATTTGCCTGTGAGAAAATACGAGGTGGTCGATTTAGCTGGCACAATCCAAGTCGTTGGACGTTCATATTTACCTTGCAGGCGAGAAAGCTGTTCATCGTTAATCAGCTCAAAATCAACAAAAGGACGGAAAAAATCCAAGCTCGGTGCCACTAAAATCAGCCCTTTTTCCACTGGGCGTTGCTTCAAATCAAGTAATTTTTTTACCGCACTTTCACTTTGCGGATTACAGCCCAAGCCAAACACAGCTTCAGTGGGATAAGCGACCACTTGATTTTGTCGAAGTGCTTCGGCGATTTGTTCTCTATTCATTTCACTCTTTTACTTTTATTGCTCAAAAATATGACGGCAAGTTTTATTTGCACACTGGAAAATTTGTTTTTCCCCATCTTTACTTTTTAACCAAGAAAGTGGGAAATGGCAGGTTGGGCAAGGCACGGCATAAGGCTTGGTAGGCAAAGAAAATTTACATTTAGGGAAATTATCACAGCCGTAAAAAATTTTTCCTTGGCGACCTCGACGAGAAATCAAATACCCCGTTTTACATTCAGGACAAGCAATTTTTTCCTCAGATTCAGATTCTTCCCGCACTACAAAATCGCATTCAGGATAATGGCTACAACCAATAAACATCCCAAAACTGCCTTGTTTCAACTGCAATAAATTACCGCACTTCGGGCAAATTTCATCAAGTGTTTTTAATACTTTATGCTCCGATCGTTGCAAAGGACGCAAATAATCACATTCAGGATAAGCAGAGCAACCTAAAAACAGCCCTTTTTTGCCTTGTTTAATTTGCAAAGGCGCACCACATTGAGGGCAATATTCCTGTTGTTTGCTATGATGAAAAAGGCTTTGATTCATAATCTATCCTTATGCTTGAAGCATTTCTTCCAATTCTTCCTGTGCAGTCATCCATTCCGTTTCCACATCATCTAATGCTTTCTTCACATCCACTTGTTGAGCCAAAAGTGCGGTTAATTTTTCTTTATTTTCGGCATTATATAATTCAGCATCTGCTAGTTGATTTTCTATGCTCGCAAGCTCAGAAGAAAATTTATTCATTTTTTCTTCTAATTGCGTGATTTTTTTACGCAATGGTGCAGTTTGTTGGCGTAACTCTGCTTCACGGCGTTTTTGTTCCTTACGATTTTGAACCGAATTTTCATTATCACCTACTTTTTCTGAGACTTTATTTTCAGACGTACTGTTTTGTTCATTCAGCCATTTTTGATAGTCTTCTAAATCGCCTTTAAATTCTTCCACTTTTTTATCGTGAACTAAATAAAATTCTTCCACAGTATTGCGCAGTAAATGACGATCGTGAGACACCACCACCAAAGAACCTTCGTAATCCACCAGCGCTTCCGTTAATGCCTGACGCATATCCAAATCCAAATGGTTGGTCGGTTCATCAAGTAATAGCAAATTCGGTCGTTGCCAAACAATCAAAGCCAACACCAAACGAGCTTTTTCTCCTCCAGAAAAGGATTTCACTGCTTGATTTACTTTATCGCCGTGGAACGCAAAACTACCCAAATAATCTCTAACCTGTTGCTCCGTTTGCTCTGGTGCGAGTTTTTGCATATGCCACAGGGCAGATTCATCTGCACGTAAAGTATCTAATTGATGCTGAGCAAAATAGCCAAGCTGCACACCTTTAGCCAACTGCACTGTGCCTGAAAGTGCGGTCAGTTCTCCCGCTAAAAGTTTAATCAAGGTTGATTTACCTGCACCATTTTTACCGAGCAAACCAATCCGCGAACCTGGCACTAAATTCAACTTAATTTTACCCAAAATTTCTACCGCACTTTCTCCACTGCCGTAACCTGCACTCGCTTGCTCAATCATCACTAAGGGATTTGGCAAAGATTGTGGCGGACGAAATTCAAAGGTAAAAGGGTTATCCACATAAGCAGGCGCAATCAGTTCCATGCGCTCTAAGGCTTTCATACGGCTTTGTGCTTGTTTGGCTTTGGTGGCTTTGGCTTTAAAGCGATCAATATATTTTTGTAAATGGGAAATTTTTTGTTGTTGCTGACGATACATCGCTGTTTGTTGAGCCAATTTAGTGGCTCGTTGCACCTCAAAGGAAGAATAATCGCCTGTGTATTCGTTAAGCTTCTGATTTTCGATATGGAGGATTTTTGTCACAATCGGATCGAGAAAATCACGGTCGTGAGAAATTAATACCAAAGTGCCTTGATATTGTACTAGCCAACGTTCTAACCAAATAACCGCATCCAAATCCAAATGGTTGGTTGGCTCATCAAGTAACAATAAATCTGACGGACAAAGCAGAGCTTGTGCCAAATTCAAACGCATCCGCCAACCGCCCGAAAAGGCTTTCACTGGCTGAGTTGTTTCTTCTTGACTGAATCCTAAACCATGCAATAAAGACGCGGCACGAGATTGAATTGTCCACGCATCCAAGGTTTCTAATTGCCCGTGAATACGTGCAATAGCGTTACCATCATTGCGTTCATTTGCTTGTTCAAGCTCTTGTTGCAAACGGCAATATTCACGATCCCCTTGAATTACATAATCAATCGCAGAAATATCCAATGCAGGCGTTTCTTGATTCACCCAAGATACTCGCCAATTTGCTGGGTAATTTACCTCTCCGCCCTCTGGCGTTAATTCTTTTTTCAATAAGGCAAAAAGCGAAGATTTTCCACAACCATTCTTCCCCACCAAACCGACTTTTTGCTTAGGATTAATGGTAGCAGAAGCATTTTCGAGAAGTTCCGTTTGCCCTCGTTTTAAGGATAAGTTACTAAATATAATCATTTTTCTACATAGGTCTTAATTTGAGGCTATTTTGCAATATTTTTTCTTTTCTCGGAACAGTCTATTCCGATTTTATCGATTTTCTAGTCAAAAAAGCCACGTATAATAAGGTGCAATAAAAACTATTTATTGAGAAAACTTAATGAAAATATAACAAGTCAATATGAAAATAATGGGTATATCTTAGGCATTTTTTACCCTTAGAGGCACAATCGACAGGGTTTTCCCTAAAGGAGCGAGCAATTTTAACAACGTTTCAAGTTGAGGATTCGTTTGTCCTTTTTCAATGCGTGCAATCATAGGTTGCTTCACACCGCTTAAGGTTTCAAGTTGTTTTTGGGAAATCCCAAGTTGTTGGCGAGAAGTAATCAATTCTTTAATTAAGGCTACACGTAAATTACTTTCGCGGATTTCTTCTTCATTGAAAATTTGCTGTTCAAACTCATTCCAATTTGAACCTAATGGGCTGATTTTATTCATTTTTCAATCTCTCTTTTAATTCACTTAAGCGTTGTTGGGCTGTTTGGATTTCTCGTTTTGGCGTTTTTTGTGTTTTCTTCATAAATTGATGTAGTAAGACAAAGCGACCGTCCATTAATCTTGCAAACAAGATGCGATCCCTAATTGGGCGAAGTTCCCAAATTTCACCGTCTAAATGTTTAACATAGGGTTTGCCAACAGACGTCCCGAGTTCGCTTAATAACTTTACATAATCTCGAATTTTATTCAGTTTAATTCGACTATCTTTGCTTTCATTTTGAGCCAGCGATAGCAGATACTCTTTCACTGGCTCAATGTCATTTTGGTCTCTGTAAAAGAGAATCTCGTACATAATTTATCCTATTTACTTACTTATTTCAATAACTAATAAGTTATTAA
Source organism: Haemophilus influenzae (assembly GCF_900475755.1). Classification (NCBI taxonomy): domain Bacteria; kingdom Pseudomonadati; phylum Pseudomonadota; class Gammaproteobacteria; order Pasteurellales; family Pasteurellaceae; genus Haemophilus; species Haemophilus influenzae. The sequence goes on along the minus strand of NZ_LS483411.1, from coordinate 331,505 downwards.
TTTTTAATGTGTAATCATAAATAGAAACTAAAAATTTGGCGAGATAGTCATTTCAATCTTTCGATCGAGATCGCAAAAATAGCAAAAAGAGCTTGATTTTCAAGGAGATTTTGCACAAATGCCGATGTTTGAACATTGGCTTTGAAAGAGAGAGTAAAAGGTAGATTCTTTCTCAAGAAAAAGTGCGGTAAAAATTTACCGCACTTTTGATTTTAGACAGGTTTAAAACTCAAACTGCACTGACATCTTATAATTTCTACCTGGTGCGTAGAAACGGTTAATGCCTAATCCTGTTGATTGTTCTATAACATTACTTGTTCCAAATGAACGAATTGAACGCGCAGAATCCCAAGTAATATATTTACGGTTTGTAAGATTATATACGCCAGCTCTTATGGTTAAGTTTTTAATTGGTTGCACATATCCAATTAAATCTAGAATAGTATAAGATTTACTGCGCCATTTTATGCTAGTGTTCATTTGTTTTTTATCTTTCGCATAAATATCATAAGTATCTTCTGGATTTTTAGTGGCTACGTGGGTAGTGTAGAAATTAAATCCAAATTTTTGGCTTGGGTGGTCATAGCCTAAGCCATACACCATCGTTTTAGGCTGAATTGCATTCATAGGAATATTGCCATCCATTCTTCCTTTTTGATAGGTATATTTATAGCTTAGGTTAAATCCATCCATAAATTTTGCCATTTTACCAAGGAATACTTTGGAATTAATTTCTATTCCTTTTACTACCGCACTATCTCTATTAATATTTTGATAAAGAGAAAATGATAATGAGCGACCTCCACCACCGCCTACTGCAAAATCTTGTTCTCCTTTAAATATTAGGTCGATAAAGTTTTTATAGTTGGTTTTAAATAGACTTGTCGAGATAAAACCCCAATCATCATTATGTAATGTAAAAGCAATTTCTTTTGTTTTTGCTATCTCTGGTTTTAGATTAGTATTTGGCAAAATAGTGAAATCAGGGTGTTTAAAGGTGAAATACATTTCATCTGAAGTTGGTGCTCTAAAACCTTTTGAATATTTTAGTTGTAAACGAAGAAAACTCGTTGGATCAATCGTTGAAGCAAAACTGTAAGAATGTGCTTTATATTTTTTCTTTTGGCTTGCAATATAATTTATGTTATCTATAACATTCTGTTTTATCTGATTCTCATCAGGCGAAGAATATCCACCCGTACAGTAATAACATGGCGAACCTTTAGGTAATGGAATAAATAATCCTTTCACAATATCATCAGGTAATTTCGGTGTAACGCCGTGTTTATATTTTGGTTGATAATGGATATTGTCATAACGATAACCTAAATCAAATGATAAATAATCAGTTATAACAACATTATCAAAGAGATAGACTAATTTTTCTTTTGTTTTAATGGGTAATAAGTAAGAAAATTCAGGATCAACTCGAGGGCAAAGAAAGGCATTCCACCCAGAAGTAGTTGCACAAGTTTCTACAATTTCTTGACTTTTAAAATAATCATATCTCGTCCCTAATGTTCTTTTCGCCCACCATTGAACATCAGAAGCATCATTACCAGCACGATTAACCATTCGCTTCATCGTTGTATTATATGAGCTACCATATTGTAGATTATGTTCAACACGCCAAGTTTTGAAGTCTTTGGTTAAATCTAAATTTAATTGTTGGGTGTTGGTGTCTAAATCTCTCTCTTGCCAGAGGCGTTCTAAATAACCCGGAGATGAGGGAAGAATAGATTTTATTTTACCATAATTATAATTCTTATTATCCTTATCCTTTATTCTAGCGAATGTTTTGCCATTTAAGTCTTTTTTTTCAAGTTCAACTTCTTTCCATGTTCCTTTATGGCCATAAGATTTTTCACCTTCAAAAACTTTCATTTTTGTTTTATTTTCACAATCAAATAGTGAACAATCATACCAAGTGTCACCGGCGTTTCCTAGGGTTAGTTTACCTTCTATTTCTTTCTTATCAGTATCAATAAATTTATTGAAGTCATATTTTCCAGTTTCGTCAATTTTTTTAAATTCAAGTGGTGAACCATCTCGACGTGTTATTTTCCCATCTGTTAATTTTAGTCCCGTAGGATTTTCTGTTCCCTGACAATGTCTGACACCAGCATCACAATACTCATCTGTGCGTGCACGAGTTTTAATACGTTGATCAGAATAAGTGATTTTTAATGTATCCCAAAATGGAGTTTGAGAGAAATTTTCATAACTAAATGAAATATTACGTCTCTTTGTTTTATCATTGGTGTGTCTAGATTCAACTTCAGGGGTTTCATTACCACTACGTTGATATTTTAATGTATAGGATAAATCTTGCCCACGAGAACGATGTTCATATAAATCAGCGGCAAAGGTAAAACGATGATTTTCTGTAGGATTGAAAGATAATTTTAATAATGTACTGTCTTGTTCAATTTTATATGGATCTGCTTTTTCTCTGCGTTTACCTTGAATTTTATCGTTATAATTTTTATAACCATAGTTCTCAAGTTCATGTCCATTTCTGCTTGTTGTAACCACTAGCACATCGAACTTTTTATAACGTCCTGCAAGAGTAAGGGTATTGAATGATTGATTATTTTCCGTAGCGTATCCCTTTTTGTAGCTTACATAGTAATCCTTGTTTATGAGATAATCTCTCGCATCTTTTGTTTTATAAATTACAGATCCACCTAAGGAACCACTACCACTTTTGATTGAATTTGCCCCTTTTGTAATATTTACTTCTTTTAAAGTTTCAATTTCTGCACCATTACGCGTGTTATTGAAGTTACCATAACCCTCAAAAAGCTCTTTAAAGCCTTGAGAAGATAATGTTTCAGCTTGACGTAATCCATCAATATTAATCGCTACACGATTTTCATCTACACCACGAATGGCAAAACCGCTTTGCCCAAAACGCCCAGCTTCAACAACAGTAACGCCCGTTTCGTATTTAACGATGTCTTTAATATTGTTTGCTTGTTCTCTTTCCAGCGTTTTAGCTGTTTTTACCGTCTCGGCAATTTTTGGCGGTGTTTTTGTATCACTATTTTCGGTAGAACCAGATACATTAATTTGCTCTAGTTGTTCAGAAACATTACTATTTTGGTTGGTTGGTTGGTTGGTTGGTTGGTTGGTTGGTTGGTTGGTTGGTTGGTTGGTTGGTTGGTTGGTTCAGCATAAGCAACACTTGCCGTTAGCCCAAGCATAACGGAATAGGCAAGTAGGTTTAATCTAAAATTGGTCATATTTAATCCCATAAAAAAATAATAATAATTCTCAAATATATTATAGAAAAAAGCATTCTCTCACAATACTAAAAGTGTATTTTTGATCAAAATCAAGAAATAAAAACTATTCTCATTATTTTCTGTATTTAAACGAGCTTGTTTCCTATAATGCGAGCCGTTGATTGTTGATATTAGTAATTGTAGGGTGGGCTTCAGCCCACCATCAAACAATCGTGAGATATTTTGGTGGGCTAAAGCCCACCCTACATTAAGTACGCATAATTCTTTCTATGCGTACTTCTTTTTATTTTAGGAGTAATCATTATGATGATAGATAAACGCCTAATTAACACGGTGGCTGATAGCAAAAAATGGATTGGCGTCACGGTGTTGTGGAATTGGGTGGCGTTAGTTGGCGGGATTATTAGTGCCGTCGTGTTTTCTTATATTTTACAGGCGGCTTATTTTCACGAATTAAGCCTGTTAAGTGCGGTCATTTTTGGCATCGTTTTGATTGCAGCATTGGCATTGCGTGCTTTTGCAGGGAAAAAATCGGTGCAGGCGTCTTATTTTGCCAGCACAAAAGTGAAGCATGAATTGCGTAGCCTTATTTATCGTAAATTGGCTTCTATGCCGCTTAACCAAGTGAACCAGCAATCCACCTCAAGCATTATTCAAGTGGCATCAGAAGGTGTGGAACAGCTTGAAATCTATTTTGGGCGTTATTTGCCGCAGCTTTTTTATAGCTTGCTTGCACCGCTTACCCTCTTTGCTTTCTTGATTTTTTTCAGTTTTAAAACTGCCGTGATTTTGTTGATTTGCGTGCCGCTTATCCCAATGTCGATTATCGCAGTAAATAAAATCGCGAAAAAACTCTTGGCAAAATATTGGTCGATTTATGTGGGATTAGGCAGCAGCTTTTTAGATAACTTACAAGGTTTAATTACGCTAAAAATCTATCAAGACGACGCTTATAAAGCGAAAGCGATGGATAAAGAGGCTGAGCATTTCCGCAAAATTACCATGAAAGTACTTACTATGCAGCTTAACTCGGTATCACTGATGGATTTACTCGCTTATGGTGGCGCAGCTATCGGGATTTTAACCGCACTATTGCAATTCCAAAATGCACAACTCAGCGTGTTAGGCGTGATTTTATTTATTCTACTTTCCTCCGAGTTCTTTATTCCCCTTCGTTTGCTTGGTTCATTCTTCCATGTGGCGATGAATGGCAAAGCGGCTTCAGATAAGATTTTCACATTACTTGATACGCCAGTGGAAACACAACAAAGTGCGGTGGATTTTGAAGCAAAAAATAACGTTCAAGTGGAAATTAAAGATCTGCATTTTTCTTATAGTGAAGAAAAACCAGCAATTACAGGTTTAGATTTGAGTATCTTACCAAATCAGCTTACGGTATTTGTGGGTAAAAGTGGTTGCGGTAAATCGACCTTAGTTTCGTTGTTGATGGGCTTTAATCAAGCGCAACAAGGTGAGATTTTGTTTAATGGACAAAACGCCCTCAATATAGACCGCACTTCTTTCTATCAAAAAGTATCATTAGTAAGCCACAGCAGTTATGTGTTTAAAGGCACACTGCGTGAAAATATGACGATGGCGAAAATTGATGCAACAGACGAGCAAATTTATGCTTGTTTAGAACAAGTGAATCTCGCCCAATTTGTACGCGAAAATGGCGGCTTAGATATGCAGCTATTAAGCCGTGGCACAAATTTATCGGGCGGTCAAATTCAACGTTTAGCTTTAGCGCGTGCTTTATTACACAATGCCGAGCTTTATATTTTTGATGAAGCGACCAGTAATATTGATGTGGAAAGCGAAGAAATTATTTTGCAGTTTATTCAACAATTTAAACAACAAAAAACCATTGTGATGATTTCTCACCGCTTGGCAAATGCGGTAAATGCCGACTGTATTAACGTACTTGACCAAGGCAAATTGATTGAGCAAGGCACACACGAAACTTTAATGGCAAAACAAGGTGCGTATGCTGAAATGTTCCAACAACAAAAAGATTTAGAACAAATTAGAGAGGTGGCAAATGCGTAAAAATGGTTTTGTTGTAATGGGGCATTTGTTGAAATTAGTGACACCACTGGCGCACATTATGGCGTTTACCATTACTATGGGGACGCTCGGTTTTCTGGCTGCCATCTTTATTATGGCGCTGGGGGCGATGGGGTTAGTAAATCTCTTAAACTTTGACACCCATTTAAGTTTTTCTGGCATTTTGACCGCACTTATCGTATTGGCGGTGGCTCGTGGTGCATTGCGTTATTTAGAGCAAATGTCTGGGCATTATATTGCTTTTAAATTACTCGCATTATTGCGTGACAAAGTGTTTTCTTCTTTGCGTCGTTTGGCTTTTGTGAAGTTGCAAGATAAACAAGCAGGGCAATTAGTGTCATTAGTAACCAATGATATTGAATTGCTCGAAGTATTTTATGCACACACCATTGCACCAATTATGATTGCGTTCTTTACCTCTGCGATTTTATTGTTGGTTTTTGCTCATCTTTCAGGTTGGTTTGTGCTTGTGGCATTGGCGGCGTATTTAACAGTGGGCGTAATCCTACCGATTATCACGACCAAATTGGCACGTGAAGATGGCAGACGTTATCGTGAATTAGTGGGCGAAATGAATGATTTCTTCCTCGACAGCGTGCGTGGTATGAAAGAAATTCAGCTTTTTGGTTATGCAAAACAACGCTTAGATGAAATTCAACAACGCAGCCAAAAAATCGATACAGCTTTTGAACGTATTAAAGACCAAGAAGCAAAAGTACGTGTTTATACTGAAGTGGCAGTATCTGTTTTCAACATTATTATGCTGTTTACTGGCTTAATTTTGTTTAGCTTAGATAAAATTGATTTTGCTGCCTTTTTAATTGGCGTGATTTTATTAATGTCGAGCTATGGGCCAGTTATCGCCTTAAGTAACCTTTCAAGCAACTTATTACAAACTTTGGCTTCTGGCGAACGAGTATTAAGTTTATTAGCGGAAGAGCCAGAGTTAAAAGACGTAGAAAGTGCGGTGGATTTAAAAGAGGTTTCTCACATTGATGTCGAGAACTTAAACTTCGCTTACGTCGAAGAACAAATTTTATCGGATGTCAGCTTATCTGTGAAAAAAGGCGAAATTTTAGGTATTCACGGCAGAAGCGGCAGCGGTAAAAGTACCTTGTTGAAATTGATGATGCGTTTTTACGATCCTAAATCAGGTAGCATTAAAATTAACGGCGAAACTTTACCGAATATTAACACTCGTAGCTTGCGTGACAATATGGCATACATTACTCAGCAAACCTATATTTTCAACGAAACTATTGAGGAAAATATTTGCCTTGCACGCCGTGATGCAACCTTAGAAGAAATTATGGAAGCGGCGAAGAAAGCCTCAATTCATGATTTTATTTTGAGTTTGCCACAAGGCTATCAAACAAAAATGACGGAATTGGGTGGCAATCTCTCTGACGGAGAAAAACAACGTATCGGTATTGCACGAGCATTTTTACATAATGCACCGATTATTTTACTTGATGAACCAACTAGCAATTTGGATAGCTTAAACGAAGCAATGATTTTGAAATCATTACTCAATGTTAAAGCGGAAAAATTGATTATTCTCGTCAGCCACCGCCAATCCACCATGGCAATTTGCGATCAAGTGATTGGCATAGAAAACGGCAGAATGTCCTAAATTAATATAAGAAAAAATCGCACTGGTAAGGTGCGATTTTTTTTGTTGGAGGGAAAAAGTGCGGTAAATATTCCCTTTAGATTTTATAGTTCAGGTTCATTTAATACGTTAAGTAACGCTAAACGCTTGCGATAAGTTTTCAGTACGCAATCAATATGCGGTTGCGGCATAAAGGATTGTGAATAAATCTGCTCCACCTTTTCCTTTTCTTGTGTAATTTCAGGTATTAATTTTTGAATAATCACATTTTTATTTAATCCAATATTTTCCCCAAACTCGACAAAATCATCGCCGATATATTCAGCGTAGAGAAATACTTTTCCCGAGCGGACTAAATCGCGCATAGTGAAACCCCTAATGTTTGAGCAACAAGAAACACGGTTGTAAATCGAACTTGGCTTGGATCTTGAAATAAGCGATTCAAGGTAGAAATAGACACGCCAGTTTGCAGTTCTAGCATACTAAGCTCAATACCAAGTGATTTACGCTTATCATTGAGCATTTTTCCAAAGGCTTTGAGATCGGTAATTTTTCCTGCGTAAAGCTGTTGTCTCTGTGCTTGCTCATAGGCAATAACAGCTTGCTGAAGCTTTTTTAATTCATCAATTTGATTTTCTAATTGCGTACTAAGGTTATTCATATTTGATACTTTTCTTTTAATAAAATATTTTTTATATCATATATGAATATATTTGTTTTTAGAATATCTTTTTTGATATTTTTTTGAGAAAAAATGATTTAATTATTTAAAAATGACATTTTAAAATCTGCTCCCTGTTTAGTAAGTCATTTGTTCAGCTTTTTGGAGAGCAGATTAAATTAATTGAAATGTTGTTTGCTTGAGCTAAATATTCAAAATTTTATAAAGGTCATCCAAATAATGAATGGATTGAATTTTACGAATTGTGCGGGATTTTCCTTGAATTAAAATGGTTTCAGTATTGGCTAAATTGCCTTTGCGGGAGATACCTTTAAGCAAATCGCCATTGGTAATGCCCGTTGCTGTAAATACAAGATTGTCATCACGCACAAGATCTTCCAGTTTTAACACTTCATTCACTTTTACGCCCAGTGCTGCACAACGCTGAATTTCATTAGCTGCAATTTTTTTATTTTCTTCGGTGTCGCCTTTTACTTCATTGCGTGGGATTAACCGCGCTTGCATATCGCCACCTAATGCTCGAATGGCTGCAGCAGCTGCCACACCTTCTGGCGCACCACCAATTCCATAAAGAAGATCGACTTCAGCATCAGGTAAGCAGCAAAGTACAGAACCTGCTACATCGCCATCAGGAATTGCCAATACTTTCACGCCCAAGTTATGTATTTGTTTAATTACGGCATCGTGACGTGGCTTTGCTAATACCATTACGGTAAGGTCAGAAAGGGATTTTCCTAGTTTAGATGCGATGCGGCGAAGATTTTGTTCCAGTGGTAAATTTAAATCAATTATGCCTTTTACATTTGAACCCACCACTAATTTTTCCATATACATATCTGGTGCTTTTAAAAAGGTATTTTTGCCACCTGCAGCCAAGACAGAAATGGCATTAGATTGCCCCATTGCGGTCATACGTGTGCCATCAATAGGATCTACTGCGATAGAAACTAATTCCCCTAAGCCAGAGCCGACTTTTTCGCCAATATAAAGCATTGGGGCTTCATCAATTTCGCCTTCACCTATAACGATTTCAGCGTCCATATGGATCAAATTCAGCATATAACGCATCGCTTTTACCGCTGCATCGTCTGCCGCATTTTTATCTCCTCGACCAAGCCACGTGTAAGCTGCTAGAGCGGCTGCTTCCGTCACTCGTGAAAATTCAATGGCTAATGCTCGATTCATTATTATTCTCCTTCTGCTTATTTTTCAAGATTATGGCAAAAATAACATCATTCTATCACTGAGTAATCGTTTGCATAATAAATTTTTATTCAATGCTTTAAAAAGGTAAATTTACTGGGTAAAATACCCCTAAACTTACCCATATTTAAAAGGAAATCATTATGTCTTTAGAAATTTTAGACCAGCTTGAAGAAAAAATTAAACAAGCGGTAGAAACTATCCAATTACTTCAATTAGAAGTTGAAGAATTAAAAGAGAAAAACGCAGAATCTCAAAGAAATATTGAAAACTTACAAACTGAAAATGAACAGTTGAAAAACGAACATCGTAATTGGCAAGAGCATATTCGTTCATTACTTGGTAAGTTTGATAACGTTTAATCGTAGTAAAAGGCTTAGATTTTCTAAGCCTTTTTATTTTAATCATTTCAATAATTTTCTTTTCTCTTTGAAAAGAAAATAAATATAGGATAATAAAATGCACATTTGTATTCTTTCAGGCAGCACTTTAGGTGGGGCGGAATATGTTGCCGAGCATTTAAACGATGTTTTAGAAACTCAAGGTTTTTCCACCGCACTTTTTCACGGACCAAATTTATCTGACATTGAAAACGAGAAAATTTGGCTGATTGTCACTTCAACGCACGGTGCAGGCGAATTACCAGACAATTTAAAACCTCTATTTGATGAATTAGCGAATAGCCAAAAGGATTTTTCAGATGTTCGTTTTGGGGTCGTTGGGTTAGGTAATTCTGATTATGATACTTTCTGCTATGCTGCGGAACAAGTGGAGCAAACACTTCAAGCAAAAAGTGCGGTCAAAATTTGTGAGACTTTAAAAATTGACGTGTTAAACGTGGATGATCAAGAAAGTTATGCTGAAGAATGGTTACCGAGTTTTATTGAGGGATTGAAATGATTGCCCTAATTCAGCGTGTGTCTCAAGCAAAAGTGGATGTAAATGGCGAAACAATAGGGCAAATCGGAAAGGGGTTATTGGTTTTACTTGGTGTAGAAAAAGAAGATAACCAAGAAAAAGCGGATAAACTTGCTGAAAAAGTGCTTAATTATCGAATTTTCAGTGATGAAAATGACAAAATGAATTTAAATGTTCAACAAGTACAAGGGGAATTACTTATCGTTTCGCAATTTACATTAGCGGCGGATACACAAAAAGGTCTACGCCCGAGTTTTTCAAAAGGTGCGTCCCCAGCATTGGCTAATGAATTATATGAATATTTTATCCAAAAGTGCGGTGAGAAATTACCTGTTTCAACAGGGCAATTTGCAGCGGATATGCAAGTGAGCTTAACAAATGATGGGCCTGTGACGTTTTGGTTAAATGTATAACAAGAAAATCGAATTTGGCAATAAGCTCGCTGTTTTACATTTGTTTATTAAATGGTTTAGTTAATGGAATATTCTTATTAAAACGTATAAATTCCATCAATTAATAATGAACCACATATTACCTAACAACAAGGTTGGTAAGCAAAAAGCGGACTGAAGCCCTCCATTGCTCCCTCACCTATAAATGGGCGTTTCCTTTCACCAATGACCACTTAATAATAGCGAGCAATCGCTTATTATTTCACTAATAAAAATGCGATGAAATTCTTTTCAAATTTCACCGCACTTTTAAGAATATAAGAATAGTAAATTATTGTCGGATTAAAAGAGCAACGGCTTCACAAGCAATGCCTTCTTGTCTTCCTGTAAAGCCTAATTTTTCGGTAGTCGTTGCTTTTACATTAACTTGCTCAATATCGCATTGGAGATCTTCAGCTATTTTGGCACGCATTGCATCAATATGTGGGCGCATTTTAGGTGCTTGAGCGATGATGGTAACATCAACATTACCTATTTTATATCCTATTTCTTGTACTTGACGAAACGCTTCACGCAGTAAGCCTCGACTATCCGCATTTTTATATTGCATATCGGTATCTGGGAAAAGTTTTCCAATATCGCCTAAAGCTGCAGCTCCTAAGATTGCATCAGTTAATGCGTGTAGTGCTACATCGCCATCAGAGTGCGCAATAAAGCCAGTGTGATAAGGCACTTCTACACCACCAATAATTAATGGACGATCTTCGCCAAAAGCGTGAACATCAAAGCCGTGTCCAATTCTGATCATAATTTATTCCTTGTTAAATAAAATTCTGCTAATGCTAAATCTTCTGGACGAGTCACTTTTAAATTATCGCTACGCCCAGCCACCAAGTGCGGTCGAAATCCTGCCAGTTCCATTGCTGATGCTTCATCTGTTATATTCGCACCTCGTTGAATTCCTGTGGAAAGCGCATCTCTTAATATATCTACTGGGAAAAACTGCGGTGTCATTGCTTGCCAAAGCTGGCTACGATCTTCTGTTTTCACAATACATTGCTGATTATCCGCCCGTTTAATCGTATCTGTTGCTGGGATTGCCAAAATTGCACCCTGTTCATCTTCAATAGCTAACAATTTATCAATATCAGCATGTTGTAAACAAGGGCGAGCAGCATCGTGAACAAGCACCCACGCATTTTTTTCCGCAATTGCATTTAAACCATTTAAGACAGATTCAGCTCGTGTTATGCCACCTTCTACTAGCTGAATTTTAGGATCGAGCGATAGTGTAGAAATATAAGGATCATCTTTGCTTACAGCCAAAATAATTTTAGATACGGCAGGATAAGAAAGCATCACATCGAGTGTATGTTCAAGCAGTGTTTTGCCAAGCAGCGTTAAATATTGTTTAGGTTTATCCGCTTGCATCCGTGAACCAACACCAGCCGCAGGCAAGACCGCAATAATTGAACGAGCCATTATTTACTCTCTTTTACAATATGATAGAACACTTCATTTTCTTTCACTAAGCCATGTTGCATTCGTGCGCGTTCTTCGATCGCTTCAAAACCTTTTGTTAATCCTTGAATTTCTGCATTAATACGCTGATTACGTTGAGATAGCTTTTCATTTTCCGCTTGGTTTTCCCTAATTTTATCAGCATTTTCACGATAATCTAAAAAACCGTTACTGCCAAACCAAAAATCATATTGAAACAATACTAATACTGAAAGGAGGATTAAAATAAGAAGTCGCATACGGATATTTGTTGTGAGTAAAATTTTAACCAGTTTACCGTGAAAAATTAGGAAAAACGATAAAATGAAAGAAAGTGCGGTTAAAAATTCTTTTATTTTAACCGCACTTTTTTTGTATAAAAATTATTTTCTAGAGAGAGGTGGCACAAAGGTTAAACCTAAATCCCAAGGTTGCTCAATCCAAGTATTTTGTGGAATATCAATCACGTAATCATCTACTAATTCCGCACCTGCAGGTTTTGCAAATACAGTGACAAATTTTGCATTAGGGTACATTTGACGAATTGCACGCGCCGTATTACCCGTATCAACTAAATCATCTACTACGATAAACCCTTCGCCGCCATTTGGCACTTGGGCTGCATGCAGAACTTGTAGTTCTCCCTGATTGTTATGATCGTGATAGCTTGCGATACAAACGGTTTCAATATGGCGAAGACCTAATTCTCTAGCCAACACAGCCGCTGGAAACAAACCACCGCGACTCACCGCAATAATACCTTTCCATTGGGAAGCTGGAAGTAAACGTTCTGATAATTTGCGGGCATGCATTTGAAACATATCCCAAGTCACCACATATTTTTCGCTCATAATTGCACCTTAGTTTAAATTTATCGAGAAATAAAAAATTGCGTAAGGATAACCCGAAATGGCGTTTTATGCTATTATTTCGTAAATATTTTCAGTAAAAGGAGCAATTATGTCTGAAATTACAACACTTCAACCTTCACTGTTATGGAAATGGTTTGATCAAATTTGTGCAATCCCTCATCCTTCTCATTATGAAGATACGTTGGCTAACTTTATTGTAAATTGGGCGAAAGAAAAGCATTTTTTTGTGGAACGCGATGAAGTGGGGAATGTCCTTATTCGTAAACCCGCGACGAAAGGAATGGAAAATCACACACCTGTTGTGCTACAAGCGCACTTAGATATGGTGCCACAGGCTAATGAAGGTAACCCGCATGATTTTACCAAAGATCCTATTCAACCTTATATTGACGGGGAATGGGTAAAAGCGCGAGGTACAACATTAGGATCTGACAATGGTATCGGTTTAGCCTCTACTCTAGCTGTGTTAGAAAGCAATGATTTAGCGCATCCACCTCTTGAAGTGCTTTTAACAATGACAGAAGAAACGGGGATGGATGGTGCGAAAGACCTGCGTCATAACTGGTTACAATCTGAAATTTTAATCAATACAGATACCGAAGAAATTGGCGAAATTTACATTGGTTGTGCGGGCGGCATTAACGCAAACTTTGAAATTCCAGTTCAATATGAAACCAATACCTTTGAGCATAGTGTACAAATTACGCTTAAAGGTTTACGTGGCGGCCATTCTGGTGTTGATATTCATACAGGACGTGCAAATGCAATTAAAGTGTTAGCGCGAGTATTAGCAAAACTCTCTCAAAATCAACCGCACTTTACTCTCTCTGAAATTCGTGGTGGCTCAATTCGTAATGCAATTCCACGAGAAGCTGTGGCTGTGTTAGCCTTTAATGGCGATGTAAAAGCCATAGAAAGTGCGGTAGAAAATCTCGCAGTTGTGCTTAAAGAAGAATTAGCCATTGCCGAACCTAATCTCACACTTTTTGTAGAATTTGTAGAAAAATCTGCAACAGTATTCACAGCACAAAGTACTCAAACGGTAATTAATGCACTCAACGTATTGCCAAACGGCGTAATCCGCAATAGTGATGTAGTTAAAAATGTTGTAGAAAGTTCATTAAGCGTTGGCGTATTGAAAACAGAAGGTAATGTTGTAAAAAGCACCATTTTAGTTCGTTCATTAATTGAAAGCGGTAAATATTATGTAACTGAAATGCTTAGCTCACTTGCAATCTTAGCAAATGCAAAAGTTGAGTTTTCTGCGCCTTATCCGGGCTGGCAACCTGTAAATGACTCAACCATCTTAGACGTTACTCGCAAACATTATGCTGAAGTGCTAGGCGAGGAGCCTGTAGTGAAAGTCATTCACGCAGGATTAGAATGTGGTCTTTTAAAAGAACATTATCCACACATTGAAATGATTTCTATCGGGCCAACAATCCGAAATGCTCACTCTCCAGATGAAAAAGTGGAAATCGCAACAGTACAAACCTATTGGGATTTATTGACAAGAGTACTTGCCGATATTCCTGCGAAGTAATCTAATATTAATTAAAAGTGCGGTTAAAATTTCTGGTGATTATGTAGTAGCTGCATAAAAGATCGAAATTTAGCTAGTGTTGCATAAGATACCCTTATTTTTATAAGGGTATCATTTTGTATATAGTTGTTTTTATGACTATTACAGATATCTTCTAAGCCTAAAATTAGTATCCCTTATTTTAGTAGATTTGAGCCCTAAGTCATATAGAGCTCAAATTTTCTGTTGGGATAGATTTTTTACTCGTATAAGCGAATTACATCATTCCGCCCATTCCACCCATACCGCCCATTCCAGCAGCACCTAAATCGGCTTTATCATCTTTTGGCAGATCAGTTACCATACATTCAGTGGTAATCATTAAGCCTGCTACGGATGCCGCGAATTGTAATGCAGAACGAGTTACTTTAGTTGGATCTAAGATACCCATTTCGATCATATCGCCGTATTGTTCTGTACCTGCGTTATAACCAAAGTTTCCTTCGCCATTTTTAACCGCACTTGCCACAACAGATGCTTCTTCGCCTGAGTTAGTGACGATTTGACGTAAAGGTGCTTCCATCGCACGTAATGCAAGTTTGATACCCACATTTTGTTCTTCGTTGTCACCTTTTAGGCTTGCTGCAACTTTCGCTGCTGCGCGAACTAATGCAACGCCACCACCGGCAACGATACCTTCTTCAACCGCAGCACGAGTTGCATGTAATGCGTCATCTACACGGTCTTTTTTCTCTTTCATTTCAACTTCAGTTGCTGCGCCTACTTTGATTACTGCCACGCCGCCTGCTAATTTAGCAACGCGCTCTTGAAGTTTTTCTTTATCGTAGTCAGAAGTTGATTCTTCAATTTGTTGGCGAATTTGAGCCACACGACCTTTGATTTGAGATTCATCTCCGATACCATCAATAATGGTTGTGTTATCTTTATTGATAACAACACGTTTTGCTTGACCAAGATCTTCAAGTGTCGCTTTTTCAAGCTCCATACCGATTTCTTCAGAAATTACTGTACCCGCTGTTAAAATTGCAATATCTTGTAACATTGCTTTACGACGATCTCCAAAGCCTGGTGCTTTCACGGCTGCAACTTTCACGATACCACGCATCGTGTTCACTACTAAGGTTGCAAGTGCTTCGCCTTCCACATCTTCAGCGATGATTAATAATGGTTTACCTGCTTTTGCAACACCTTCTAACACTGGAAGTAATTCACGAATGTTAGAGATTTTTTTATCAACAAGAAGAAGATATGGATTATCTAATTCAACCGTTGCTGTTTCTGGTTTGTTGATGAAATATGGAGAAAGGTAGCCACGATCGAATTGCATCCCTTCAACCACATCTAATTCATCTTCAAGACCCGTACCATCTTCAACGGTAATCACGCCTTCTTTGCCCACTTTTTCCATAGCTTGAGCAATTAATTGACCCACAATGCTGTCAGAGTTTGCAGAAATAGTCCCTACTTGTTCAATTTCTTTCGCAGTTTCACAAGGTTTAGATAAATTTTTAAGCTCAGAAACAACCGCACTTACTGCTTTATCAATACCACGTTTTAAATCCATTGGGTTCATGCCTGCCGCTACTGCTTTCAATCCCTCATTTACGATAGCTTGAGCAAGCACAGTTGCAGTGGTTGTACCATCGCCTGCTGCATCATTTGCTTTAGATGCTACTTCTTTTACCATTTGTGCGCCCATATTTTCGAATTTATCTTCCAATTCGATTTCACGAGCAACAGACACGCCGTCTTTAGTGATAGTTGGTGCGCCAAATGATTTGTCTAAAATTACATTACGACCTTTAGGGCCAAGGGTTACTTTTACTGCATCTGCTAATACATTCACGCCTTTAAGCATTTTTACGCGTGCGTCATTACCAAATTTTACGTCTTTTGCTGCCATTTTCTTTTTCCTTATCTAATTATTCTACAATTGCTAAGATGTCGTTTTCAGAAATAATTAATACTTCTTCGCCATCGATTTTTTCGCTTTTCACGCCGTAACCGTCGTTGAAAATTACGGTATCGCCAACTTTAACATCTAAAGGTTGAACAGTGCCATTTTCTAAAATACGACCTTTACCCACAGCTAATACTTTCGCACGGGTTGATTTGGTCGCGGCTGAACCTGTTAATACGATGCCGCCAGCTGAACGGGTTTCGACTTCTTCACGTTTAATAATTACACGATCGTGTAAAGGACGAATATTCATAATTAATTTCCTTCTTAAGAGTTTGTAAGTGCGGTCTTTATATAAGGAAGATTTTTTTTCTTTCAAGGGGAGTTACAAAAAATTCTGACAAAATATTTTTCCTATTTTAGATTTTTTACGTAAAATTCGTTGATCTTCGCATAATAAATAAATTAAGGAATGACAATATGCACTTAACTTCCAGAGAACAAGAAAAGCTGATGCTTTTCCTCGTGGGCGAATTGGCGGCAAAACGCAAAGCACGTGGCGTTAAATTAAATTATCCAGAAACTGTTGCCTATATTGCGAGTCATTTACAAGAGGCGGCAAGAGATGGAATGAGTGTGGCTGAAGTCATGCAGTATGGTTCAACACTTTTAACCGTTGATGATGTGATGGAAGGCGTCGCTGAGATGGTACACGAAGTACAAATTGAAGCAACTTTCCCAGATGGCACAAAACTTGTTACCGTGCATAATCCAATCAGATAACCGTAGGGTGGGCTTTAGCCCACCAAAATAAAAATATCAATGGTGGGCTAAAGCCCTCCCTACAAGGAACAAAGATATGATCCCAGGCGAATATCAATTAGCCGAAGGCGATATTCTCGCTAATGTCGGCAGAAAAACAGTGACAATTGAAGTAACAAATTCAGGCGACCGCCCAATTCAAGTTGGTTCTCACTACCATTTTTTTGAAACCAATAATGCCCTTAAATTTGACCGCACTTTGGCACGCGGTATGCGTTTAAATGTGCCTTCAGGCAATGCGGTACGGTTCGAACCAGGCGAAGTCAAAACCGTTGAGTTAGTGGCTTTTGGTGGTAACCAAATTATTTACGGTTTCCATAATCAAATTGATGGCAAATTATAAAGTAGGGCAAGATGGCATTAACAATTTCAAGAGCGCAATATGTAGCAACTTATGGCCCAACCGTTGGCGATAAAGTCCGTTTAGGCGATACCAATTTATGGGCAACTATTGAACAAGATTTATTGACCAAAGGCGATGAGTGTAAATTTGGTGGCGGTAAAAGTGTGCGTGATGGCATGGCTCAAAGTGGTACGGCAACTCGCGATAATCCAAATGTATTGGATTTTGTGATTACCAACGTGATGATTATTGATGCTAAATTAGGCATTATCAAAGCCGATATTGGTATTCGCGATGGTCGCATTGTGGGCATTGGTCAAGCAGGTAACCCAGATACGATGGATAACGTTACGCCAAATATGATTATCGGTGCAAGCACGGAAGTGCATAACGGTGCGCATTTAATTGCGACCGCTGGCGGTATTGATACGCATATTCACTTTATTTGCCCTCAACAAGCACAGCATGCGATTGAAAGTGGGGTTACCACGTTAATTGGTGGCGGAACAGGCCCTGCTGATGGTACACACGCGACTACTTGTACACCGGGTGCGTGGTATATGGAGCGTATGTTCCAAGCAGCAGAAGCATTGCCTGTAAACGTAGGCTTTTTTGGTAAAGGAAACTGCTCAACTTTAGATCCGCTACGCGAACAAATTGAAGCAGGCGCATTAGGTTTAAAAATCCACGAAGACTGGGGCGCAACACCTGCAGTAATTGATTCAGCATTAAAAGTGGCTGATGAAATGGATATTCAAGTGGCAATCCACACCGATACGCTGAACGAAAGTGGCTTCTTAGAAGATACCATGAAAGCGATTGATGGACGTGTTATTCATACCTTCCACACGGAAGGTGCAGGTGGCGGACACGCTCCTGATATTATTAAAGCAGCGATGTACCCGAATGTGCTGCCAGCTTCCACCAACCCGACTCGCCCGTTTACGAAAAATACCATTGATGAACATTTAGATATGTTGATGGTTTGCCATCATTTAGATAAACGCGTGCCAGAAGATGTAGCTTTTGCTGATAGCCGTATTCGTCCTGAAACTATTGCAGCAGAAGATATTTTGCATGATATGGGCGTTTTCTCGATTATGAGTTCTGACTCTCAAGCAATGGGACGTATTGGCGAAGTCGTTATTCGTACATGGCAAACCGCTGATAAAATGAAAATGCAACGTGGTGAGCTAGGTAATGAAGGAAACGATAACTTCCGCATTAAACGCTATATCGCGAAATACACTATCAACCCAGCGATTGCACACGGTATTGAAGATCATATTGGTTCGTTAGAAGTGGGCAAAATTGCGGATATTGTGTTATGGAAACCGATGTTCTTTGGGGTAAAACCAGAAGTAGTAATTAAAAAAGGCTTTATTAGCTATGCGAAAATGGGCGACCCAAATGCCTCAATTCCAACACCGCAACCTGTATTCTACCGTCCAATGTATGGCGCACAAGGCTTAGCGACAGCACAAACCGCGGTATTCTTTGTTTCACAAGCCGCTGAAAAAGCAGATATTCGTGCGAAATTCGGTTTACACAAAGAAACCATTGCTGTGAAAGGCTGCCGCAGTGTGGGTAAAAAAGATCTCGTTCACAACAATGCAACACCAAATATTACTGTTGATGCTGAACGTTATGAAGTTCGAGTGGACGGAGAGTTAATTACCTGTGAACCCGTGGATACCGTGCCGTTAGGACAACGATATTTTATGTTCTAAGCTGAAAAGTGCGGTCAAATTTTAAGGAGAATTTATAATGAAACTTTGGTACTCCACTACCAGCCCGTATGTACGTAAAGTGCTGGTAACGTTGAAATATCAACAACTCTTAGACAAAACAGAACTGATTAAAATTGGTTCATCATTTGATGCAAGCTCTCCGCATAATCAGGCAAATCCACTAGGTCGAGTGCCAGCGTTAGAACGTAATTGTGGTAATTGGCTTTATGGCAGTTTGCTCATTTGCGAATATCTTGATCAAAAAGGCAAGGTAGAGCCTAAACTCATTCCAGAGAGTGGCAAGCCACGTTGGGCAACGTTAGCGTTGCATAATTTAGCTGATGGCATTATGGAAAACACCGTGCCAATGATGGCGGAAAAAATGCTTCGCCCTGAAAGTGAATGGTGGACAGCTCGCCATCAACAACTAACCGAACGTAATCGTCAAAGTTTTGTAAGACTTGAGCAAGATTTAAAACCGTTTGGCACTGAATTAAACATTGGTACGCTAACGACAGTCGCAGTCATTGATTGGTTCTTATTCAGAGCTGAGAAAATTGGATTAGATCTTGCAAAAGAATTTCCAAATTTAACCGCTTGGGCGGCAGAGATGAATGAAAAATATGAGGTTTTGTTTAGCACAAAACCACAGGCATAAGACGAAATATGAAAATCCTCAACCCCATTTTGCCCATTATGGATACCATTTTGGGCGACTTAACTAGCCTTCAGGCTGAAGGCAAAATTACTAATCAGACTATTGAACGCGTGGCATTGCAGTGGTATGAAAGCGAACGGAATATTTTGCGTAAAACCACAAATACTGGGCGTGAAGTCGCTTTTCGCCTACTCAAAGAAGGGCAACGTTTAAAACACGATGATGTGGTGTTTATCAGCGATGAATTAGTGATTGCGATTGAAATTTTGCCAAGCGAAGTAATTGTACTGTCTCCGAAAACCTTGCCTGAAATGGCACGGGCGTGCTATGAAATTGGCAATAAACATTCGCCGCTGTTTTTAGATGGCGATGAAGTGACATTACCTTACGATAAGCCAATGTTTGAGTGGTTACAAGCGGCGGGATTTGAACCGAAAAAAGCAGAACGCCGTTTAAGCCAAGCGTTGAGAGCTAACTCTGTACAAGGGCACGGGCATTCACATAGTCATTCGCACGATCATCACGGTTATCATCATCACGGAGACGGCAATTGGCATCAACATTAAACCGGTCTTTAACGGATTTAGGTGCGTTGCTGCACTTGGTCGATCCCACCTTGCCGATTGGTGGATTTAATCACTCCAACGGCTTGGAAACCTTTGTGCAGCAAGGCGTTGTTTCCACTAAAGCAAGCCTCGAAGAGTATGTGCAAACCCAGCTTTTACAAAACTGGATTTACAACGACGGGGCATATCTTTCCCTTGCATTCGATGCAATGAATGAGGGTAATTTTGACCGCTTGTGCGAACTGGATTGGCAACTTTCCGCCACCAAAGTGGCACGTGAAAGCCGAGAAGGGAGTTTCAAACTCGGCGTACGATTGCTGAAAATTTTTATTCGCTATGAAACACATACGCTGCTTACGACTTACCAACAAGCGATTGTCGAAAAACGAGTACAGGGCTATTTTCCGATAGTGTTTGCAATGGTTGCTCAAGCCATGGGCTTAACCAAAGCCGATACGCTCTATGCGTTCTACTACAACGCAGCAGTCGGTGCGATCACTAACGGCGTGAAGCTAATTCCCCTCAGCCAAATGGATGGGCAAGATATTCTGTTTGACTTGCGAGGCTCACTCGTGCAAGCGGTGGAATTAAGCCTTGACCCCGACGAAGAATGGCTTGGTGCGGCAACGCTGGCGAATGATATTCGGGCTATGCAACACGAGGTGCTTTATACCAGATTATATATGTCATAACCTGTGATTGCTGTGTTTTTATTTTTCAGGGGTAGGGTGGGCGTAAGCCCACGTGTTTATTTAACAATGAAAAGTGCGGTTAATTTTGACCGCATTTTTCCCTTTTTTCTAAAGAGCATTTTAGAAGGAAAATAAAAACTCAGAGCTAAATGCGTGGGCTTATGTCCACCTTACCGCTTGTAGTAAATAATCACAGTTGCTAGGTTAATTAAAGGAAAGAAAAATGCGTAATTACATCAAAATCGGCGTGGCAGGTCCTGTTGGTGCGGGCAAAACGGCGTTAATTGAAAAACTCACTCGTGAAATAGCGTCAAAATATAGTGTGGCAGTCATTACTAACGACATTTACACCCAAGAAGATGCGGAATTTTTAACGAAAAACAGCTTACTTCCGCCTGAGCGAATTATGGGTGTGGAAACGGGCGGTTGTCCGCATACGGCGATCCGTGAAGATGCGTCAATGAACTTAGAAGCCGTGGACGAAATGGTGGCTCGTTTCCCTGATGTGGAAATCGTGTTCATTGAATCGGGTGGCGATAACCTTTCAGCGACTTTCAGCCCAGATTTGGCAGACGTGACGATTTTCGTGATCGACGTGGCACAAGGCGAAAAAATCCCTCGTAAAGGTGGCCCGGGTATCACTCGTTCAGATTTGTTAGTCATTAATAAAACTGATCTTGCTCCTTTTGTAGGGGCAGATTTAAGCGTGATGGAACGCGATGCCCGCCGTATGCGTAACGGTCAGCCGTTTATTTTCACTAATTTGATGAAAAAAGAAAATCTTGACGGCGTGATCGGTTGGATTGAAAAATATGCGTTGTTGAAGAATGTGGAAGAACCCGCATCTTTGGTTCGTTAATCGTAGGGGCAAATTACATTTGCCCAATTATTGGTGAAATATCGGGGCTAATCTAATTAGCCCCTACAAAATCTATGAACAGCAAATTATCCCTTTCTACCAAACTTTCCCAAAGTGGCAAAACCCAGCTTGCCGAATACTTTGCGACGCCACCGTTTAAAGTGATAACGTTGCCAAGTTACGATGATGCGTGGGTTAATGGCTTGAATGCGATGCAGATGTCGTCCTCCCCTGGGTTGCTGTCGGGCGATGTGTTAGAGATTGACATTTCGTTGGCAAAATTGACCGCTCTTTCGCTCAATACGCAGGCATTTACTCGGGTGCTGGCGATGAATGAGGGCGACAGTGCAGAGCAAATTACTCGTATTGCCCTTGCCGAAAACAGCCGTTTGTTCTATTTGCCGCATCCACTGGTGTTGCATAAAGATTCCGTTTTTAAGCAGCAAACCCAGATTGAAATGGACGAACAAAGCGAGCTGATTTACGGTGAAATCGTGGCGATTGGTCGGGTGTTGAATGACGAACGTTTTGCTTTCCGTCAGTTTTCTTCCCATTTGAAGATTTATGCTTTGCAAAACGATGGCAAAAAACGACCGCTTGTCAGTGATTGTATTCAATGGCTGCCGTCTAAAATGAACCTTACCGCTTTGAGCCAGATGGAAAATTATTCCCATCAAGGTTCGCTAATTTATTTGCATTTAGGGAAAAGTTCACTTGAAATTAAGCAACAGGTGCAAGCCTTACAACAGCAGTTTATGGAAGAACAAGGTTTGTTGATAGGCATATCACAACTCAATGAATATGGCTTAATGGTGCGGATACTCGGGTGTCGTGCAGAGCAAATTCAGAATTTGTTTGAGAAAATTGGTAAGCTCTTGAAATCTACATAAGATTGATGGATAGCTTATTTTTCCCTAAAAAAACTAATCCGAAAAATGAAAATATGTCTTGAGAGCATTTTTTGAAAATGTGATCTTCATCAAGTTTTTTCTTCTTGAAATTTCTATAATGACGATAAATTAACTAACCCAAAAAGGTAATTAAAATGACTCAATTTAGAAAAGAAGTAGATTTACTCGGCGAACGTGATGTGCCTACAGAAGCATATTGGGGGATTCATACATTAAGAGCGGTAGAAAATTTCAATATTTCTAACGTAACCATTTCTGACGTGCCTGAGTTTGTACGTGGTATGGTAATGGTAAAAAAAGCAACGGCTTTAGCCAATGGCGAATTAGGTGCAATTCCAAGTGGTATTGCAAAAGCGATTGTAGCAGCTTGTGATGAAATCCTTACTACTGGAAAATGCTTAGATCAATTCCCATCAGATGTATATCAAGGTGGTGCAGGTACGTCTGTCAATATGAATACTAATGAAGTGGTTGCTAATCTTGCCCTTGAAAAAATTGGTCATAAGAAAGGCGAATATAACGTGATTAATCCGATGGATCACGTTAATGCAAGTCAATCAACCAATGATGCGTATCCTACAGGTTTTCGTATTGCGGTATACAATAGCATCTTAAAATTGATCGATAAAATTCAATATTTACAAGATGGTTTTGACAATAAAGCAAAAGAATTTGCGAATATCTTAAAAATGGGGCGTACTCAATTGCAAGATGCGGTGCCAATGACGGTTGGTCAAGAATTCAAAGCGTTTGCTGTATTACTTGAAGAAGAAGTGCGTAACTTAAAACGTACTGCAGGTTTATTACTTGAAGTAAACCTTGGTGCGACTGCTATTGGTACTGGTTTAAATACGCCTCAAGGCTATACGGAATTAGTTGTAAAACATCTTGCTGAAGTAACAGGCTTGCCTTGCGTGCCTGCAGAAAATTTAATTGAAGCAACATCTGACTGTGGCGCTTATGTCATGGTTCACGGTGCATTAAAACGTACTGCAGTGAAACTTTCTAAAGTATGTAATGACTTACGTTTACTTTCTTCTGGTCCACGTGCTGGTATTAAAGAAATTAACTTACCTGAATTACAAGCTGGCTCTTCTATTATGCCAGCAAAAGTAAACCCAGTTGTTCCAGAAGTAGTAAATCAAGTATGCTTTAAAGTAATTGGTAACGATACAACGGTGACCTTCGCATCTGAAGCAGGTCAATTACAATTAAACGTAATGGAACCAGTGATTGGTCAAGCAATGTTCGAATCTATCGACATCTTAACCAATGCTTGTGTGAACTTACGCGATAAATGCGTGGATGGCATCACTGTAAACAAAGAAATTTGTGAAAACTATGTGTTTAACTCAATCGGTATCGTGACTTACTTAAATCCATTTATCGGTCACCACAACGGCGACTTAGTGGGTAAAATCTGTGCTCAAACAGGCAAAGGCGTACGTGAAGTTGTGTTAGAAAAAGGTTTATTAACAGAAGAACAATTAGATGACATTCTTTCTGTAGAAAACTTAATGAACCCAACTTACAAAGCGAAGTTAAATAAATAATTTAAGTAAAAATATCAAAAAAATTTACCGCACTTTAATCTGTGCCTTAAAGCTGAATAAATAAACCAGCTAATTCGGGCGCAGATTTTTTATGGTTAAAATGTTTTAAGTAAAACATAAAAGGACTAAATTCTGCGGATTATAGAACTTAGTCCTTAAATAAATGTATCTGATTTTTAAGTTTAGATTGATGTTTCTTTTTTATGTTTCTCTCTATTCATCTAAAAAACTTCTCAGTGTTTCAGAACGGCTAGGATGACGTAATTTACGTAATGCTTTTGCTTCAATTTGACGAATGCGTTCGCGTGTTACATCGAATTGTTTACCCACTTCTTCAAGCGTATGGTCGGTATTCATATCGATACCAAAACGCATACGTAATACTTTTGCTTCACGTGGTGTCAGACCTTCAAGCACCTCGTGAGTTGCAACTTTTAAACTTTGTGCTGTGGCAGAATCAAGAGGAAGTTCTAAGGTTGAATCTTCAATAAAATCCCCTAAATGCGAATCATCGTCATCGCCAATAGGTGTTTCCATCGAAATTGGCTCTTTTGCAATTTTCAGTACTTTACGGATTTTATCTTCTGGCATTCCCATACGTTCTGCCAATTCTTCTGGTGTTGCTTCACGTCCCATTTCTTGTAATAACTGGCGAGAAATACGATTAAGTTTATTGATCGTTTCAATCATATGCACAGGAATACGGATTGTACGCGCTTGATCCGCAATAGAGCGAGTGATTGCTTGACGAATCCACCAAGTTGCATAGGTAGAGAATTTGTAACCACGTCGATATTCAAATTTATCTACCGCTTTCATTAAACCGATATTCCCTTCTTGAATTAAATCTAAGAATTGTAAACCTCGATTTGTGTATTTTTTCGCGATAGAAATTACTAAACGTAAGTTAGCTTCAACCATTTCTTTTTTAGCTCGGCGTGCTTTTTGTTCGCCTCGTGCGACTGCATCGCAAATGTTACGCATTTGCGTAATGGTAAGTTTAGTATTTTCTTCTGTTATCGCTAGATTGTTTAAGGCTTCATAAATACGATCTTCATATTTAATTAAACGTTTAGCCCAAGGTTTGCTAGATTTTAATGCTTTTGTTACCCATTCTCTGTTACTGCCATTAGTAGTAATAATTTTTTCAAAATCATCCTTTGGCATTCCTGCTATATCCACTAATATTTTTTGTAGCTGACGTTCTTCATAACGTACACGTTTCATCATTTCTTTCATTGATAGAACGAGTAAATCAAATTGTTTTGGCACTAAACGGAATTGTTTAAAAATTTCGCCAAGTAGTGCAATTTGATCTTGAGCGCGTTTTCCAGAGCGACCGTGTTTTTCAATAACAGCAAGGGTTTTAGAGTGCTGTTCTCTTAATTGCTGAAATTTTTCGCGAGCAACTTCAGGATCAATACTGTTATCAGAGTCGCTTGAATCTGATGTGGATTCTGATTCATTGTCTTCCACATCTGCATTACTCGATCCTTCTTCTTCATCATCATCATCTTCATCTTCATCTTCATCAGAAAAGTCTTCATCAAGTCCGTTGTGTTCTTCTATTTCGGCATTTGGATCAACAAAACCTGTAATTAAATCGGTCAAACGGAAATTACCTTTTTCTACATCATCATAGTTTTTTAGTAATCCATTTAATGCTTCAGGATAGGCTGCGATAGAGGTTTGAACTTCATCAATCCCTTCTTCAATACGTTTTGCAATGCTGATTTCATCTTCACGAGTAAGAAGATCAACTGTTCCCATTTCACGCATATACATACGGACAGGATCCGTTGTTCGACCGATTTCAGATTCTACATTAGAAAGAATTTGAGTTGCTTCTTCCACTGCATCTTCATCAGGGATGGTATCACTCAACATCATATCATCGCTTTCTGGTGCTTCATCTAACACAGGGATGCCTGCATCATTTTGCAACGTTTGTAGCAACTTGTCGTAATATTCAGGATCAATAGCATCTTCGGGCAATAAGTCATTGATTTCAGCAAAAGTTAAATACCCTTGTGTACGACCTAGCTCCATCAATTGCTCAATTTGTTCTGAATATTGTTCAGCCGTAGATTGTTGATTTTTTTCCATTTTTATACTCGTTTTGCTTGATGTGATTGAGAAGATAAGATTTTTTATGAACCTGAGATTCTACCATTGTTACAGCGGATTCACTAACTGTTTTTTCTGCTGTTCTTTACCAGCTAAAAGATGTACAAGTACCGTTTTTTCTTCATTAGTGAGACCCTCAGTTCGTTCTTTGGCAATAAGCATTTCAATATCGCGCTCAATAGCTTGAATATTTAAGCGACGGTAATTTTGTGAAAATGCGTTGATTATATCGGATTCGTCTAATAAATGATCCCAAGTTGCCAGTATTTCAAGGGGATTACTGTAAGATGTATTGCGGAAGTATTCCAAAATTTGCCCCGTAGTAATGCCCTCTCGTTGGCGACAAAGTGCGGTCAATTTTTCCAGAATTTCAAACCCTGCTTCCGCACGTAATGCTTGCACGCCACTTTCAGACATACGTTTTACTAATTCAGGATTTTGCAGAAGCAATGAAATGACCATTCGCATTGGTGTCTTTTTGATCTTATTATTAGCGACTTTTTGTTGTGTATTGGCTTGTTCTAATTGTTTTGGAATAAGATTTTCCAGCTGAGTTTGATCAAAAATCCCAAGTTTTTGAGCAAGCATATTGCGTAGCGATAAGCGAAGCATTTCTCCAGGAATTTGGCGAATTAACGGCGCAGCTAGCGCAACTAATTTTCCGCGCCCTTCTTTAGTGGAAAAATCAACCTGAGGACTTAAATGTGCAAACATAAACTCGCTTAAAGATTGCGCACTTTCGATATATTCTTCAAATTTTTCTTTGCCGTATTGACGAATGTAAGTATCAGGATCTTCTCCTTCTGGCAAGAAAATAAATTTGAGTTGTCTGCCATCTTCTAAATAAGGCAACGCATTTTCTAACGCTCGCCACGCTGCATCACGCCCAGCACGGTCGCCATCGTAACAACAAACCACTTGTTCGGTCGAACGAAAAATAAGTTGAATTTGTTCTGATGTCGTGGACGTACCTAAAGAAGCGACCGCATAATCCACGCCAAATTGTGCTAATGCCACTACATCCATATAACCTTCAACAACCAGTAATTGTTTTGGTTCATCGTTGGCTTGTAAGGCTTCATACAAACCATAAAGCTCGTTACCTTTATGATAAGTAATGGTTTCTGGCGAATTCAGATATTTCGGTTTGTCATCCGTTAATACTCGTCCACCAAAAGCCACTGTACGACCACGTTTATCGCGAATCGGGAACATTATGCGATTGCGGAATTTATCGTAAATATTGCCACGATCATTGCGAGAAAGCATACCTAACTCAATGAGTTTTTGTTGTTCTTCACGATTAACACCAAATTTACGCAGTACAGTATCCATTGCATTCGGCACAAACCCAATTTGAAAACGCTTAATAATTTCAGCTGAAAGCCCGCGTTGTTGTAAATATTCTTGTGCTTGCGTATTTAATGGTAATTGGTTTTGATAAAACTTGGCAATCTCTTGCATTAATTCATAGAGATTTCGTTTGGTTTGATAATTAGCTTGAGGTTTTCCGCTGTTATTAGCGCGTTTTTCGTAAGGTACTTCAAGTCCTGCCATTGCTGCAAGTTCTTCAATAGCTTCGACAAATTCAAGTTTGTCATAATCCATTAAAAAGGAAATGGCATTACCGTGTGCGCCACAGCCGAAGCAATGATAAAACTGTTTCTTTTGGCTAACTGTGAAGGATGGCGTTTTTTCGTGGTGAAAAGGGCAGCAGGCTTGATAATCGCGGCCAGCTTTTTTTAGTTTTACGCGCGTGTTAATCACATCGACAATATCGGATTTTGTTAGTAAATCATCAATAAAGGGGCGTGGAATAGAACCTTTCATTGTTGAGCCTCCGTGATCGTGGTGTGAAAGTGCGGTCGTTTTTGGCGTAGATTTTTGTTATGCTTAAAGTAACAAAACCGTGAGTCCAAAGGATTCACGGTTTGTCTTAACTCGAGTCAGAAAATACTATAAATTAGTATAAACGGGTATTGCGCGCGTTTTCGCGAGCGTTGCGTTTTGCGTGACGTTTTGCAAGGGTTGCATTTTCACGTTTACGAATTGTAGTTGGTTTTTCGTAAAATTCGCGAGCGCGTACTTCAGCTAAGATTCCCGCTTTTTCGCAAGAGCGTTTGAAACGACGTAAAGCTACGTCAAATGATTCGTTTTCACGTACTTTAATTACAGGCATAAGCCAATCACCTCAATGAGTTTAATTTAATTGCAATTTAAAATTTTATTTTTGCCAAAGCACCTGTGTGCAAATGACAGATTTAATAAAGGACGCAATTCTAATCTACTTTTAGGCAAAAAGTAAAGGATAGAATGCCAATTCACCTTAATATTTGTGGTTCAACTGGTTAAAACCGCTTAAACAGGGTAAAATCGCGCAACATTTTAGGTAATAAATGAAGAAAATCAATGAAAATATTAGGCATTGAAACTTCCTGTGATGAAACGGGCGTGGCGATTTATGATGAAGAAAAAGGGTTAATTGCTAATCAACTTTATACTCAAATTGCCCTGCACGCTGATTATGGTGGCGTTGTACCCGAATTGGCATCGCGCGATCATATCCGTAAAACGGCGCCTCTTGTTAAGGCTGCATTAGAAGAAGCCAATTTAACCGCGAGTGATATTGATGGCGTGGCTTATACGAGTGGCCCTGGGCTTGTCGGTGCATTGCTTGTGGGCGCAACTATCGCACGTTCTCTAGCCTATGCTTGGAATGTGCCAGCGATTGGTGTTCATCATATGGAAGGGCATTTACTTGCACCAATGCTTGATAAAAATTCACCGCACTTTCCTTTTGTTGCTTTGTTGGTATCGGGTGGTCATACTCAATTGGTACGTGTAGATGGCGTAGGAAAATATGAAGTGATTGGCGAATCCATTGATGATGCTGCTGGAGAAGCCTTTGATAAAACAGCAAAATTACTTGGATTAGATTACCCGGGCGGTGCAGCACTTTCTCGTTTAGCAGAAAAAGGTGTGCCAAATCGTTTCACATTTCCACGTCCAATGACAGATCGTGCAGGTCTTGATTTTAGTTTTTCTGGTTTAAAAACCTTTGCTGCGAATACGATTAATCAAGCGATTAAAAACGAGGGTAAACTGACAGAACAAACAAAAGCAGATATTGCTTATGCTTTCCAAGATGCAGTGGTGGACACACTTGCCATTAAATGTAAACGTGCATTGAAAGAAACAGGTTATAAACGTTTAGTGATTGCGGGAGGGGTGAGTGCAAATAAAAAGCTCCGAGAAACGCTTGCGCACTTAATGCAGAATTTAGGTGGTGAAGTGTTTTATCCTCAACCTCAATTTTGTACAGATAATGGCGCGATGATTGCTTACACAGGTTTTTTACGTTTAAAACAAGGTCAGCATAGCGATCTGGCTATTGATGTTAAGCCTCGCTGGGCAATGACGGAATTAGAAGCGATTTAATGTTTATGTTTTATCGTGGGTAGGTATATCCACAGCTAATTATAGTAATAAACTTATCTTTTGGAGAACAATCACTTTATCCCAAAGGGATAATACTGAAATGAACCTAGGGTATACCTACCCTAGGTATGAAGGAAAAAAATGGCAAAACTCTACTTTTATTACTCCACAATGAATGCTGGAAAATCAACGACGTTGCTACAATCTTCCTATAACTATCGTGAACGTGATATGAACACATTAGTTTATACGGCTGCGATTGATGATCGTTTTGGCGTGGGGAAAGTCACATCGCGTATTGGCATTTCGCAAGATGCCTTTTTATTTCGCTCGGAAACCAATTTGTTTGATGAAATTAATGCGCACTTAAAAAAAGAAAAAGTACATTGTGTGCTGGTGGATGAAGCACAGTTTCTTAATAAACAACAAGTTTACCAGTTGAGTAATGTCGTCGATAAACTCAAAATTCCTGTGCTTTGTTATGGCTTGCGTACAGATTTCCAAGCGGAACTTTTTGAAGGAAGTAAATATTTACTGGCTTGGGCAGATCAACTCGAAGAATTAAAAACAATTTGTTATTGTGGTCGCAAGGCTAACTTTGTTTTGCGTTTAAATGATCAGGGCGAAGTCATTAAAGAAGGCGCGCAAATTCAAATTGGGGGCAATGATTCTTACCTTTCTGTTTGCCGTTTACACTATAAAGAAAAGTGCGGTCAAATTTAAATTAGTTTTTAAACACAACATTATAAGGATAATTTTATGCTAAAAAACAAAACTTTTGGGAGTGCGCTGATTATTGCAGGCACAACCATTGGAGCAGGTATGCTTGCTATGCCGCTTACATCAGCGGGCATGGGTTTTGGTTACACCGTGTTATTGCTCGTGGGCTTGTGGGTTTTGTTGGTTTACAGCGGATTGTTGTTTGTAGAAGTGTATCAAACAGCGGATCAGTTGGATGACGGTGTCGCCACGCTCGCTGAAAAATATTTTGGGGTTTCAGGACGTATTCTAGCAACGTTGAGTTTGTTAGTTTTACTTTATGCACTTTCAGCCGCTTATATTACGGGTGGCGGCTCTTTACTTTCAGGCTTGCCAACTGCTTTTGGTATGGAAGCTATGTCGCTTAAAACTGCGATTGTTATCTTTACTGTGGTATTAGGTTCTTTTGTGGTTGTAGGAACGAAAGGCGTGGATGGCTTAACTCGCGTATTATTTATTGGTAAGTTAATCGCCTTTGCTTTTGTGCTGTTTATGATGCTTCCAAAAGTAGCAACAGATAATTTAATGGCATTGCCTTTGGATTATGCTTTTGTGGTTTCTGCGGCACCAATATTTTTTACTTCTTTCGGTTTCCACGTCATTATGGCGAGTGTAAATAGCTACTTAGGTGGAAGTGTTGATAAATTTCGTCGTGCCATTTTGATTGGTACTGCGATTCCATTAGCTGCTTACTTTGTATGGCAGTTAGCAACCCACGGTGTATTAAGTCAAAGCGAGTTTGTGCGTATTTTACAAGCTGATCCAACGCTAAATGGCTTAGTGAATGCAACACGTGAAATCACAGGTTCGCATTTTATGGGAGAGGTTGTGCGTGCGTTTTCATCACTTGCACTGATCACTTCTTTCTTAGGCGTAATGCTTGGTGTATTTGAGGGATTGGGGGATTTATTCAAGCGTTATCATTTGCCAAATAATCGCTTTGTTTTAACCATTGCCGCATTTTTACCACCACTTGTGTTCGCATTGTTTTATCCCGAAGGATTTATTACTGCATTAAGTTACGCAGGTTTATTGTGTGCGTTCTATTGCTTAATTTTACCAATTGGTTTGGCGTGGCGTACACGTATTGAAAATCCAACATTACCATATCGAGTCGCTGGCGGTAATTTTGCTTTGGTGATTGCGTTATTGATTGGCATCGTGATTATGATTATTCCATTTTTAATTCAATGGGGATATTTACCAGCCGTAGTGGGGTAATATTTGATTTTTCCCTAGAGAAAACACTTTTCTCCCTCTGTTTGCAGGGGAGCTGCCGAAGGTTGAGGAGATATATAGAAAGCCCCCTTCCGCCCTTCGGGCACCTTCCCCCACAAGTAGGGGAAGGCAAGTTATTTTCTACAACTTATCGGAATGATGAATCATTACAAAGCGTTCCCAAAGCTGTTCTTCGGTTTCTTGATGTTCAGGATCGGGCTTAATGCAGTTACTGATTGGGCAAACTTTTTGACAGGTTGGGGTGTCGTAATGACCGACACATTCCGTGCAAAGCACAGGATCGATCACATAAATTTCATCGCCAATTGAAATGGCTTCGTTTGGGCATTCTGGTAAGCACATATCGCAGTTGGTACATTTGCTAGTGATGAGTAATGCCATTGTGATCCTTAATAGAAGTTGAAAGCGGCGAATTATAGCTGACAAAAACTTGATTGACAAAAACTAAACAAAATTTATGAAAAAACTTACTTCCATTCTTTCTCTTATTATCCTTGTTGTATTAGCAATTTGGCAATATTTTACTAATCCAACCAAAGCTAAACATCAATCGTCTTCTCCCGTAATCGAACAGGCTAAGCAAACAAAAGCACCTGAACCTAAATTAGAGCCTCAATTTGAGACAAAGCGGACAGATATTGAAAAAAGTGCGGTAAAAAATCCAGATGTTTTTGCAAACTATGATGTGATTATGCGCAATGATCATATTGGGCAAAATGCAAAGGCACCTGTTGATTATTATATGTTGGCATTATCTTGGTCGCCCGGATTTTGTGATATTCAGCGTGAAAAATATGGCGATCAGTTGCCTGCATCCTCCCAATATCAATGTGGAAATAACCGCACTTTTGGTTGGGTTGTACATGGGCTATGGCCTCAAAATGCAAATGCTCGCGTTGTTTCAGATCATCCTCGTTTTTGCAAAGGCGATTTACTTGCTTTGCCAAAAGGTTTATTAGCACAATATTTGGCAATTTCTCCGAGCGAGCAATTATTGCAAGGCGAGTGGGAAAAACACGGTAGTTGTGCTTTTGATTCTGCCCAGCAATATTTTGCTAAGGAGCAGGAATTATTTAACGCATTAAAATTACCGAATCAAAAATTAAGCCGTAATGAACTTTTTGGTTGGATGAAACAACATAATCCACAATTAAAAAATGCGTATTTGAAGGCAAGTCGAAATGAATTATTTATTTGTTATGATAAAAAATGGCAGGTAATGAATTGCCAAAGCAAATAAGAATTTCTTTGATCTAAATCGTTACAACCTAGCACGAAGTAGGTATAATACGAAAAGTTTTCAATTTTAATTTTAACTTAACAAGAGGATAGATTATGTCAGTAATCAAAATGACCGATTTAGATTTAGCGGGTAAACGTGTATTTATCCGTGCAGATCTTAATGTGCCAGTAAAAGATGGCAAAGTGACCTCAGATGCGCGTATTCGTGCGACCATTCCCACTTTAAAATTAGCCTTAGAAAAAGGCGCAAAAGTGATGGTAACTTCTCACTTAGGTCGTCCAACTGAAGGAGAATTCAAACCAGAAGATTCTTTACAGCCAGTTGTTGATTACTTAAAAAACGCAGGCTTCAATGTGCGTTTAGAACAAGATTATTTAAACGGCGTAGAGGTTAAAGAAGGCGAAATCGTTGTTTTAGAAAACGTACGCGTAAACAAAGGCGAAAAGAAAAACGATCCTGAATTAGGTAAAAAATATGCCGCGCTTTGTGACGTATTTGTAATGGATGCGTTTGGTACTGCACACCGTGCTCAAGCTTCCACTTACGGCGTTGCAGAATTTGCACCAATTGCTTGTGCAGGCCCATTATTAGCTGCTGAATTAGATGCATTAGGTAAAGCATTAAAAGAACCTGCTCGTCCAATGGTGGCTATTGTTGGTGGTTCTAAAGTTTCAACTAAATTAGAAGTATTAAATTCTCTTTCAAAAATCGCTGACCAAATTATTGTGGGCGGTGGTATTGCAAATACTTTCATTGCGGCAGCAGGCCATAATGTAGGTAAATCTTTATATGAAGCTGATTTAATCCCAGTTGCGAAAGAATTAGCAGAAAGCACTGATATTCCTGTGCCAGTTGATGTTCGTGTAGGTTTAGAGTTCTCTGAAACGGCAGCAGCAACAGAAAAAGCGGTAAATGAAGTGAAAGATGATGAATCTATTTTTGATATTGGCGATAAATCAGCAGAACAATTGGCTGAAATTATCAAAAATGCAAAAACTGTTTTATGGAATGGCCCAGTTGGCGTGTTTGAGTTCCCTAACTTCCGTAAAGGGACTGAAATTATTTCTCACGCCATTGCAAACAGCGATGCATTCTCTATCGCTGGTGGCGGAGATACCTTAGCGGCTATTGATTTATTCGGTATTGCTGACAAGATCTCTTACATTTCAACGGGTGGCGGTGCGTTCTTAGAATTTGTAGAAGGCAAAGTATTACCTGCAGTAGAGATTCTTGAAAAACGTGCGAAAAACTAACCGCACTTTTCCTCTATAACATATTGATGGTGGCATCAAAAATGCCATCATCAATACAAATTCTTCAAATTGCGGGCTTGTCTCGCTAAACATAAAAAAGGAAACACAAGTATGGCTAAATTATTAGATATCGTGAAACCCGGTGTTGTAACAGGCGAAGATGTGCAAAAAGTTTTTGCTTATGCAAAAGAGCATAACTTTGCTATTCCTGCGGTAAACTGTGTGGGTTCTGACTCTGTTAATGCTGTGTTAGAAACTGCTGCTCGCGTAAAAGCGCCAGTGATTATTCAATTCTCAAATGGTGGCGCAGCTTTCTATGCAGGTAAAGGTATCAAACCAACGAGTGGTACTCGTCCTGATGTACTTGGTGCAATCGCTGGTGCGAAACAGGTTCATACTTTAGCGAAAGAATACGGTGTGCCTGTTATTCTTCATACTGATCACGCAGCGAAAAAATTATTACCTTGGATCGACGGTTTATTAGATGCAGGCGAAAAACATTTCGCAGAAACCGGTCGTCCACTTTTCTCTTCACATATGATCGATTTATCTGAAGAGCCAATGGAAGAAAATATGGCGATTTGCCGTGAATATCTTGCGCGTATGGATAAAATGGGGATGACCCTTGAAATCGAAATTGGTATTACTGGTGGAGAAGAAGATGGCGTAGATAATTCTGATGTTGATGAATCACGTTTATATACACAACCCTCTGACGTACTTTATGTTTATGACCAATTACGCCCAGTAAGCCCTAACTTTACCGTTGCTGCAGCATTCGGTAACGTACACGGTGTTTACAAACCAGGTAACGTAAAATTAAAACCATCTATTTTAGGTGCATCACAAGAGTTCGTTGCGAAAGAACGCAATCTTCCTGCGAAACCAATTAATTTCGTATTCCACGGTGGTTCTGGTTCTAGCCGCGAAGAAATCCGCGAAGCAATTGGCTACGGTGCAATCAAAATGAACATTGATACTGATACGCAATGGGCGTCTTGGAATGGTATTTTGAACTTCTACAAAGCAAATGAAGCATATCTTCAAGGTCAATTAGGTAATCCTGAAGGCCCAGATGCACCAAACAAAAAATATTACGACCCACGTGTTTGGTTACGTAAAATGGAAGAATCTATGTCTAAACGCTTAGAACAATCTTTCGAAGACTTAAACTGTGTTGATGTTTTATAATCTACAAAAATAACATAAAATACGACCGCACTTTATTAGTGCGGTTTTTTATTTTAGCGGAGAAATTATGGAAAAGATCTTAGTTATTCGTAACGATAAATTAGGCGATTTTATGCAAGCATGGCCTGCTTTTGCAATGTTGAAGTTATCAAATCCTTCTTTAAAATTAACCGCACTTGTGCCGAGTTACACTGCACCTCTAGCGGAAGTTTGTCCGTTTATTGATGATGTTATTATTGATAGCAAAAAAAATGATAAAACGGATTTCAATCGTCTTGTGCAGGAAATCAAAGCGCAGCAGTTTGATGGAATGATTAGTTTCTTTTCTAATACCCATAATGGAAAACTTGCTTGGAAAAGTGGGATTAAATATCGCCTTGCACCTGCGACTAAATGGGTTCAAATTCTCTATAATCACCGCTTAACACAACGCCGTTCTCGTTCTGAAAAATCGGAGGCTGAATACAATCAAGACTTAGTTCGGGCTTTTTTGCAAAAGCATAATATGTCAATTGTTGAACCTAAACCGCCTTATTTAACTTTCGGGAAAAGTGCGGTGGAAAATCAGCGTGTTTTCTTGCAAGAGAGTTTAGGGCTTTCCGCAAATAAAAAATGGATCTTTGTGCATAGTGGTTCCGGTGGTTCAGCAACGAATCTTTCTTTAGCGCAATATGCGGATTTAATTAAAGGCTTATTGGCTGAATTTGATTGCAATGTTGTGCTGACAGCAGGGCCTGGCGAAAGTGAAAACGCCCATAAATTGGCAGCTCTTGTGAATGATTTACGCGTAGTTGTTTACGATAAGAATAAAGGTTTAGTGGATTTTGCTCATTCTTTGGCTTGTGCGGATTTATTTATTGCAGGTTCTACAGGCCCATTGCATTTAAGTAGCGCTTTTAATATTCCGACCATTGGGTTTTATCCAAATAGCCGTTCTTCTCAGCCGAGACGTTGGAAGCCTATTAATGATGCAGATAAGCATCTTGCATTTTGCCCACCTGCGGGAAAAGAGACTCAAATGAATTTAGAGTTAATTTCAATAGACAATGCGTTAGCTGAAATATCACTTTTCATACGGAATATGTGGCAAACGAGCAATAATATTTAAGAAGAATTGAACAACGCTGCCTATGCTGGTGGCGAAAAGGACAGTACCCAATCCAACGACACCACCAAGTAAAAAACCAAGTAAACAAACCGAGATTTCAAGGCTTGAGCGTACCACGTTGATGCTTAAATGAAAACGTTGGCAAATACCAACCATCAATCCGTCTCGAGGGCCTGCACCTAAGTAACAAGTGAGATATAACGCAGTTCCAAAACCATAGAGTAATATACCGATCAGACAGAAGATCATTCGTGAAAAAAGTGCGGTTGGCGGCGTCAGTATTTTTGTTGTGATCCCTAGAAATAGAGCAATAATGATAATATTTAATAATGTCCCAAGCCCAAGGCGTAATTTGAGTGGTTTCCATACCAACATTACTGCGCAACTAATTAAAAAAGATGACCAGCCAATGTCAAAATTTGTCTGTATTGCTATACCTTGTGAAAGTACAGTCCAAGGTGTCGATCCTAAACCTGATAATACAATAAGCCCATCTCCAATACCTAAAATAGAAAGAGCAAAAAGTAAGATTGAAATGGTTTTATATTGCACTGTCCATAATGATGTGGCTGCCCAAGATGTGTGGGGGATAACGCGTGCTTTTTTCTTCATATTTATTACCTTTTATGTTCCGTTTTATCATAAAAGGAAAGACGCAAAAACAGAAATAATTTTGTCAGTTCATTTATATCAAAAACATATTATTTATTTTGAGTAACCGTTTGCATAATGTTTATTTTCTAAAACTGTGATCTTCCTCACGTTTTCAAAATTGTCTATTTTGTTACCATTGCGTACAATACAAAACCATTTTTAAAGGGGACGTTATGTTAGCTTCACTTCAAGATATTCTCGATACGGTTAAAGCCAATAATCTGACTTATCATCAAAAATTAATGACATTAGGCAATATTGCTGAGCGTTTATTTGATCCTCGCGATTTGCTTGGCTATACCGATGAAGAATGGAGCTTTTTACAGAATCAGATGATTTGTGATTTATGTGAAGGTTACGCGATTTATCGCCCTCGCTATATCCTGCCTGATTATAATGTATATATCCAAAAAGGCTGCGAATTTTTAGAGCTGCCGCCACCAAAAGATCTTGATGAGGCACTTGATGGATTATTGATTCTTTACTCCCACGTGCCATCCATTACAACTTATCCTGTTTATGTTGGTCGTCTTGATGTATTGCTCGAACCGTTCATTACTGATGAAGAAAAAGACTACATCAAAATTAAACGTTTCTTAAATCATATCGACAAAACTGTGCCTGATTCATTCTGTCATGCCAATATTGGACCTTATGATACGAAAGCGGGTCGCTTGATTTTACGCGCGGTGATTGAGCTTGAAGCGCCAACACCGAATATGACTATTCGTTATGATAAATCCAAAACGAGCCGTGAGTTTGCTGAACTTGCAGCAAAAGCCTGTTTATTAGTTTCTAAACCATCTTTTGCGAACGATGCTTACTATATTTCCGATCTTGGTGAAGAATATGGCGTAGCAAGTTGCTATAACGCACTGCCTGAATGTGGCGGTGCTTATACATTAACGCGTTTACGTCTAGGGACAATTGCTCGCACCTGTAAAAGTGCGGATGAAATGGTAAACGAATTATTACCACGTGTGGCAAAATGTGCTCTTTCGACGATGGATAAACGCCATAAGTTTGTAGTGGAAGAAAGTAATTTCTTTAACAGTTCATTCCTCGAAAAAGAAGGCTTTATCAAACGTACTAATTTTACGGGGATGTTCGCAATTGTAGGCTTGGCTGATGCCACAAATCACTTATTGCAATGTGAAGGCTTAAATGAAACCTTTGGTGAGAGCGTTCGTGGCGATGACATTGCCACAGCGATTATGGATAAATTGAAAGAAATTACTGATGCGCACGAAGGAGTTTATGCCGAACGCACTGGCAATCGTTATTTATTACATGCACAAGTGGGCGCAAGCAACCACGAAGAAGACAAACGCAACGCACCAGCGCATCGTATTCGTGTAGGCGAAGAACCGACTTTACTTGCGCATTTGAAACAGTCTGCACCGTTCCATAAATATTTCCCATCTGGTACAGGGGATTTATTCGCCTTTGATCAAACCTATGTAGATCACTGCGATGCGGTGGTAGATATTATTGATGGTGCATTTTCCTTAGGTTATCGCTACATTACCACCTATTTGAAAAATACAGATTTAATTCGTGTTACAGGTTATTTAGTGAAGAAAAGCGAAGTTGAAAAATATCGCAAAGGCGAAGTCGCATTACGCGATACAACTTGGTATGGCTCAGGTACGGATGAATGTGCCAACGTGTTTGATCGCCAATTACGCGATGAAAAAGATGTCACTGCTGAAAAATAATTGAAAAAATGACCGCACTTTCTGAGATTTTTGTGCCGTTGCATCGGATTATTCCGTTTTCAAATGTAGAAGGGCAAGGCAATCGTACCAGTATTTTTTTACAAGGCTGTAAACTAAATTGCTTGTATTGCCATAATCCAGAAACCATTCCACGTTATACGGAAAGTGCAAAATTAGTCAGTTTGCAGTACTTATGTGATCAAGTGATGGAAGCTACGCCCTTTATTCGAGGTGTAACGGTTTCTGGTGGAGAACCCACTATTCATCACAAAAAACTTGTGCCACTCTTTAAGGCTTTACGTTCGCAAGGATTGACGTGTTATTTGGATAGTAGTGGCTTTTTTGAATTTGATCGTATTCGTTCGTTAATAGATGTTACTGACAAATTTTTATTCGATCTGAAAGGAGAGGGGGTTGGCTTGCAAACACTTTGTTTCGATCGGAAAAATCAAGCAGGAATCGTACCACAGCAAGTGATGCCAGAACGTTTACATATAAAAAACGACAAACTGGAGCGGAATTTGCAAAATTTAGCTACCTTATTGCCATTAAACAAAGTGGAAGAAGTGCGGTTGGTTTTTTTAAAGCATTTTTTTGATGCGGAACATTTAGTGAGCAAAGTTGCTCAACTACTACGAAATTATCCAGACGTGGCATTAAAAATTATCCGTATGCATAGTAAAGGTGCGCGTGATGAATCAGGGTTATCAGCATATATTCCAAGTGTGGAAGAAACTAATGCCCTAGCTGCTTATGCACGTCAATGTGGAATTAACAAGGTTTTGACTATTTTATAGACGTTTACAAAAAGTGCGGTGAAAATTCGCCGACTTTTCATAAGAAAACAAGTAGAATAAGCCGAATTTTATTAACTTAACTAATCTAGGGGAATCAAAAATGAGTGTGTTAAGCAGCATTTTGGGAATGGTCGTATTAATCGCTATTGCCGTGTTACTGTCCAATAATCGTAAAGCGATTAGTATTCGAACCGTAATGGGGGCGTTAGCAATCCAAGTAGGATTTGCCGCCCTTATTTTATATGTGCCAGCAGGTAAACAGGCGTTGGGTGCCGCTGCGGATATGGTATCTAACGTTATTGCCTATGGTAACGACGGGATTAATTTCGTTTTCGGCGGATTAGCAGATCCAAGTAAACCATCAGGTTTCATTTTTGCAGTGAAAGTATTACCGATTATCGTGTTCTTCTCTGGCTTAATTTCTGTGCTTTACTATCTCGGCATTATGCAAGTCGTGATTAAAGTATTAGGTGGTGCATTGCAAAAAGCATTGGGTACGTCAAAAGCAGAATCAATGTCAGCGGCGGCGAATATTTTCGTTGGTCAAACTGAAGCACCACTAGTTGTTCGTCCTTACATTAAAAATATGACCCAATCTGAATTATTTGCCATTATGGTAGGTGGAACAGCCTCTATCGCGGGTTCAGTAATGGCGGGTTACGCAGGAATGGGCGTGCCATTGACATACTTAATCGCAGCATCATTTATGGCAGCACCAGCAGGTTTATTATTTGCGAAATTAATGTTCCCACAAACTGAACAATTTACAGATAAACAACCAGAAGACAATGATTCAGAAAAACCAACTAACGTACTTGAAGCAATGGCGGGTGGCGCGAGTGCTGGTATGCAACTTGCATTAAACGTAGGTGCAATGCTTATTGCATTCGTTGGTTTAATTGCATTAATTAATGGTATTTTAAGCGGCGTTGGCGGCTGGTTTGGCCATGGCGACTTAACGTTACAATCTATCTTTGGTTTAATTTTCAAACCATTAGCATACTTAATCGGTGTAACAGATGGTGCTGAAGCAGGTATCGCAGGACAAATGATCGGGATGAAATTAGCGGTTAATGAATTTGTGGGTTATCTTGAATTTGCAAAATACTTACAACCAGATTCTGCGATTGTATTAACTGAAAAAACCAAAGCGATTATTACTTTCGCACTTTGTGGTTTTGCTAACTTCAGCTCAATTGCAATCTTAATTGGTGGTTTAGGTGGTATGGCACCAAGCCGTCGTAGTGATGTTGCTCGTTTAGGTATCAAAGCCGTTATCGCTGGTACTCTCGCTAACTTAATGAGTGCAACTATTGCTGGTTTATTTATCGGCTTAGGTGCTGCAGCACTTTAATTTATCTTAATCAATTAAAAAGTGCGGTAAAAATGACCGCACTTTATTCATTTTTATTCATTATCAAAAATTAAGGAAAAATTATGACTCCACATATTAACGCGCCTGAAGGTGCATTTGCTGATGTTGTTTTAATGCCTGGCGATCCACTTCGTGCAAAATACATTGCAGAAACTTTTTTACAAGATGTAGTTGAAGTAACGAATGTTCGTAATATGCTTGGTTTTACTGGAACTTACAAAGGTCGTAAAATTTCTATTATGGGACACGGTATGGGGATTCCATCTTGCTCTATTTACGCGAAAGAATTAATCACTGAATATGGCGTGAAAAAAATCATCCGTGTAGGGTCTTGTGGTGCTGTTCGTATGGACGTAAAAGTGCGCGATGTGATTATCGGTTTAGGTGCATGTACTGATTCAAAAGTAAACCGTATTCGTTTCAAAGATAACGACTTTGCAGCTATTGCCGACTTCGATATGGCACAAGCCGCTGTTCAAGCTGCAAAAGCAAAAGGCAAAGCCGTTCGTGTTGGTAACTTATTCTCGGCGGATTTATTCTATACACCTGATGTAGAAATGTTCGATGTAATGGAAAAATACGGCATTCTAGGCGTGGAAATGGAAGCTGCTGGAATTTATGGTGTGGCTGCAGAATATGGTGTGAAAGCATTAACGATTTGTACCGTCTCTGACCACATTCGTACTCACGAACAAACCACGGCAGAAGAACGTCAATTAACATTCAATGATATGATTGAAATTGCGTTAGATTCAGTGTTAATTGGTGATGCGCAATAATATCTTCTAGTGGATTTAAGAAGTGCTTGAAAAACAACCGCACTTTTTATATAATCCGCACCCATTATGAGCCGTTCGCGGCTCATATTTTTGTGTGGTGCAATATGTTGCACTGAAAATTATCGGGGAGCTATTTAATAGCGTTATTACCCAATTAGAGGAAAACTAAAATGGCAAAAAAAGTCCAAGCCTACGTTAAGTTGCAAGTTGCAGCTGGTATGGCAAACCCATCACCACCAGTTGGTCCTGCATTAGGTCAACAAGGTGTGAACATCATGGAATTCTGTAAAGCATTCAACGCTCGTACTGAGAGCTTAGAAAAAGGTTTACCAATTCCAGTTGTTATCACTGTATATGCAGACCGTTCATTCACTTTCGTCACTAAAACTCCACCAGCAGCAGTATTATTGAAAAAAGCTGCTGGTATCAAATCTGGTTCTGGTAAACCGAACAAAGATAAAGTGGGTAAAGTAACTTTAGATCAAGTTCGTCAAATTGCTGAAACTAAAGCAGCAGATATGACTGGCGCGACTATCGAAACTAAAATGAAATCAATCGCTGGTACTGCTCGTTCAATGGGCTTAGTGGTGGAGGAATAATACGATGGCTAAATTGACTAAAAAAATGAAAGCAATCAAAGCTGGCGTAGATTCTACTAAAGCATACGAAATTAACGAAGCGATTGCGGTATTAAAACAATTCGCAACGGCTAAATTCGTAGAAAGCGTTGATGTTGCAGTAAACTTAGGTATCGATCCTCGTAAATCTGACCAAAACGTGCGTGGTGCAACTGTGTTACCACACGGTACTGGTCGCGAAGTACGCGTAGCTGTGTTCACTCAAGGTGCTAACGCAGATGCAGCTAAAGAAGCTGGTGCTGATTTAGTCGGTATGGAAGATTTAGCAGAGCAAATCAAAAAAGGCGAAATGAACTTTGATGTTGTTATCGCTTCTCCTGATGCAATGCGTGTTGTTGGTCAATTAGGTCAAGTATTAGGCCCACGTGGTTTAATGCCAAACCCTAAAGTTGGTACTGTAACTCCAAACGTTGCTGAAGCAGTTAAAAATGCTAAATCTGGTCAGATCCGTTATCGTAATGATAAAAACGGTATCATCCACACCACTATCGGTAAAGCAAACTTCTCTGAAGTTCAATTAAAAGAAAACCTTCAAGCATTATTGGCTGCTTTAAACAAAGCAAAACCAACTACTGCAAAAGGTATCTTCATCAAGAAAGTAAGCATCTCTACCACTATGGGGGCAGGTGTTGCTGTTGATCAAGCTTCTTTATAATTTAAAGAATTGATAGATTTTAAACCGCACTTTTTGAAAGTGCGGTTTTTTTATTTCATAAAATTTCTCCATACGTTTTAAACTTGACGAGAAAGTCGCATTCATTTAAAATTTACCGCCTTAAAATTAGCAAAGATTTAGATTGATTTTTAATCAATTTTGACCTTTTATTGTTTAATTTAACCGTGTTTTTGATAGAAAGCACATCCATACAATGACAAATTCACCGTTATTTGTCGTTGTTTTGCTCAAGTTGTCGTTCTATGTAATTTGAGTTGTCACCCCACTACAGAAGTAAGGTTCAGAGTGCGGTCATTTTAACGGTCATTCACGTCACAGTTAGTTTGTGGCTAGGTCACTGAACAGTTAGCAGAGGAAAACCAATGGGTTACTCCTATTCTGAAAAAAAACGAATTCGTAAAGATTTCGGTAAACGTCCGCAAGTTTTAAATGTTCCTTATTTATTAACCATTCAGTTGGA
Organism: Haemophilus influenzae; assembly: GCF_900475755.1. NCBI lineage: Bacteria > Pseudomonadati > Pseudomonadota > Gammaproteobacteria > Pasteurellales > Pasteurellaceae > Haemophilus > Haemophilus influenzae. The sequence continues at coordinate 287,979 of NZ_LS483411.1, read as the reverse complement.
TTCTTTTGATAAATTTATTCAAAAAGATCCTGAAGGTCAGCAAGGTTTAGAAGCGGCATTCCGTTCTGTATTCCCTATTGTAAGCAATAATGGCTACACAGAATTACAATATGTAGATTATCGTTTAGAAGAACCTGAATTTGATGTACGTGAGTGCCAAATTCGTGGATCAACTTATGCAGCAGGCTTACGTGTAAAATTACGTTTAGTGAGCTACGATAAAGAATCTTCTTCACGCGCAGTTAAAGATATTAAAGAAAATGAAGTTTATATGGGGGAAATCCCATTAATGACGGATAACGGTACTTTCGTAATTAATGGTACCGAGCGTGTTATCGTTTCACAATTACACCGTAGTCCAGGCGTATTCTTCGATTCTGACAAAGGTAAGACCCATTCTTCAGGTAAAGTGCTTTATAACGCACGTATTATTCCTTACCGTGGTTCTTGGTTAGATTTTGAATTTGATCCAAAAGATAACTTATTTGCACGTATTGACCGTCGCCGTAAATTACCGGCAACAATCATTCTTCGTGCATTAGGTTACACCACTGAAGAAATCTTAAATCTATTCTTTGATAAAATTACCTTTGAGATCGCTAGCGATAAATTATTAATGACTTTAGTGCCAGAACGTTTACGTGGTGAAACAGCTTCTTTTGATATTGAAGCAAATGGCAAAGTTTATGTTGAACGTGGTCGTCGTATTACCGCACGTCATATCAAAGCATTAGAAAAAGATAATATCTCACAAGTGGTTGTGCCTTCTGAATATATTTTAGGTAAAGTTGCATCTAAAGATTATGTTGATTTAGAGTCTGGCGAAATTATTTGTCCTGCAAATGGCGAAATTTCGTTAGAAACCCTCGCAAAATTAGCACAAGCTGGTTACACCACGATCGAAACTCTATTTACTAACGATTTAGATTATGGCCCATATATTTCTGAAACGCTACGTGTCGATCCTACTTATGATAAAACCAGTGCGCTTTACGAAATTTATCGTATGATGCGTCCGGGCGAGCCGCCAACACCAGAATCTTCAGAAGCGTTATTCAATAATTTATTCTTCTCTGCAGAACGTTATGATTTATCTGCAGTAGGTCGTATGAAATTTAACCGTTCTTTAGCTTTTCCAGAAGGGGAAGGTGCAGGTATTTTAAGCAATAAAGATATTATTGCGGTAATGCGTAAATTGATTGACATCCGTAATGGTCGTGGCGAAGTAGACGATATTGACCATTTGGGTAACCGTCGTATCCGTAGCGTGGGCGAAATGGCTGAAAACCAATTCCGTATCGGTTTAGTGCGTGTTGAAAGAGCGGTCAAAGAACGTCTATCTTTAGGCGATTTAGATGCAATCACGCCACAAGACTTAATTAACCCGAAACCGATTTCTGCGGCAGTAAAAGAATTCTTTGGTTCTTCACAGCTTTCGCAATTTATGGATCAAAACAACCCATTGTCAGAAGTGACACACAAACGTCGTATTTCTGCATTAGGTCCGGGTGGTTTAACGCGTGAGCGCGCAGGCTTTGAAGTGCGTGACGTACATAATACTCACTATGGTCGTTTATGTCCGATTGAAACCCCTGAAGGTCCAAACATCGGTTTGATCAACTCACTTTCTGCGTTTGCACGTACTAATGATTATGGTTTCTTAGAAACACCATATCGTAAAGTGGTTGATGGTCAAGTTACTGAAGAAATTGAATATTTATCTGCAATTGATGAAGCAAACTATATCATCGCACAGGCAAACTCAAACTTAGACGAAAATAACCGCTTTACAGATGCATTTGTTACTGCTCGTGGCGAACGTGGCGAATCTGGTTTATATAAACCTGAAGATATTCACTATATGGACGTTTCGACACAACAAGTAGTATCTGTTGCGGCTGCATTAATTCCATTCCTTGAGCATGACGATGCGAACCGTGCGTTGATGGGGGCGAACATGCAACGTCAAGCAGTTCCAACATTACGTGCGGACAAACCATTAGTTGGTACAGGTATGGAAAAACCAATTGCACTTGACTCAGGTGTTGCGGTTGTTGCAAAACGTGGTGGTACAGTTCAGTACGTCGATGCGTCTCGTATCGTGATTAAAGTAAATGAAGACGAAACCATTGCAGGCGAAGCAGGTATTGATATTTATAACTTAATCAAATATACCCGCTCTAACCAAAATACTTGTATTAACCAAATTCCTTGTGTGAATTTAGGCGATCCAATTAATCGTGGCGAAGTATTAGCAGATGGCCCTTCAACGGATTTAGGGGAACTTGCATTAGGTCAAAACATTCGTGTGGCGTTTATGCCTTGGAATGGTTATAACTTTGAAGACTCAATGTTAGTTTCTGAACGTGTTGTTCAACAAGACCGTTTTACTACAATTCACATTCAAGAGTTATCTTGTGTTGCCCGTGATACTAAATTAGGTTCAGAAGAAATTACGGCAGATATTCCAAACGTAGGGGAGTCTGCATTAAGTAAACTTGATGAATCTGGTATCGTTTATGTCGGTGCTGAGGTTAAAGGTGGCGACATCTTAGTAGGTAAAGTAACCCCTAAAGGCGAAACGCAATTAACCCCAGAAGAAAAACTTTTACGTGCAATCTTTGGGGAAAAAGCTTCTGATGTGAAAGATTCTTCATTACGCGTGCCAAATGGTACATCAGGTACGGTTATTGATGTTCAAGTCTTCACTCGTGATGGCGTAGAAAAAGATAAACGTGCATTAGAAATCGAAGAAATGCAACTTCGTGAAGCGAAAAAAGATTTAACTGAAGAGTTAGAGATTTTAGAAGCTGGTTTATTTGCTCGTGTGCGTAATCTTCTTATTTCTAGTGGTGCTGATGCAGTGCAATTAGATAAAGTAGAGCGTACTAAATGGTTAGAACAAACCATTGCAGATGAAGAAAAACAAAATCAATTAGAACAGCTTGCTGAGCAATACGAAGAACTTCGTAAAGAGTTTGAACATAAACTTGAAGTGAAACGTAAGAAAATCATTAAAGGCGATGATCTTGCACCGGGCGTATTAAAAGTGGTTAAAGTTTACCTTGCAGTGAAACGTCAAATCCAACCAGGCGATAAAATGGCGGGTCGTCACGGTAACAAAGGTGTTATCTCAAAAATTAACCCAGTTGAAGATATGCCATACGATGAAAATGGTCAGCCAGTTGAAATCGTATTAAACCCACTGGGCGTACCGTCTCGTATGAACATCGGTCAGATCCTTGAAACTCACTTAGGTTTAGCAGCAAAAGGTATTGGTGATCAAATCAATGCAATGCTTAAACAAAAACAAGAAGTGGAAAAATTACGTAGCTATATCCAAAAAGCATACGATTTATTAGGTAATGGTTCACAAAAAGTGGATTTAAGCACCTTTACTGATGAAGAAGTATTGCGTTTAGCGGGAAATTTACGTAAGGGCTTACCAGTTGCAACGCCGGTGTTCGATGGTGCAGACGAAGCGGAAATCAAAGAGCTATTAAAACTTGGTGGATTACCAACTTCAGGTCAAATTACCCTTTACGATGGTCGTACTGGCGAGAAATTTGAACGTCCAGTAACCGTGGGTTATATGTACATGCTCAAATTGAACCACTTAGTTGATGATAAAATGCACGCTCGTTCAACAGGTTCTTATAGCCTTGTTACACAACAGCCATTGGGTGGTAAAGCGCAATTTGGTGGTCAGCGTTTCGGTGAGATGGAGGTATGGGCTCTTGAAGCATATGGTGCAGCCTACACCTTACAAGAAATGCTAACTGTGAAATCCGATGATGTGAATGGTCGTACGAAGATGTATAAAAATATCGTAAGTGGCAACCAACATATGGATCCAGGCACACCAGAATCTTTCAACGTAATTATGAAAGAAATCCGCTCACTTGGTTTAAATATCGAGTTAGATGAAGAGTAATTTCATTCTTGCCTTCCCCTGCTTGCGGGGGAAGGTGTCCGAAGGGCGGAAGGGGGCAATTCCCCCCTCAGCCTGCGGCAGCTCCCCCCGTAAACAGGGGGAGCGAAGAGAAAGAATGACGAAACAATAAATCGCCGAAGTGCGGTCAAAATTCTCCGAGATTTTTTAACCGCACTTTAAACCTTTAACTCCGACAGGAGAACATTTGTGAAAGACTTAGTTAAGTTTTTAAAAGCACAGTCAAAAACCAGTGAAGATTTTGATGTGATTAAAATTGGGTTAGCTTCCCCTGATATGATCCGTTCTTGGTCATTTGGTGAAGTGAAAAAACCTGAAACCATTAACTACCGTACGTTCAAACCTGAACGTGATGGGCTTTTCTGTGCGCGTATCTTCGGGCCTGTAAAAGATTACGAATGTTTATGTGGTAAATATAAACGTTTAAAACACCGTGGTGTGATTTGTGAAAAATGTGGTGTTGAAGTTACCCAAACTAAAGTTCGTCGTGAACGTATGGGTCACATTGAACTTGCATCGCCAGTTGCGCATATTTGGTTCTTAAAATCGTTACCATCTCGTATCGGTTTACTTTTAGATATGCCATTGCGTGATATCGAACGTGTACTTTACTTTGAAATGTACATCGTGACCGAACCAGGTATGACGGATTTAGAGCGCGGTCAATTATTAACTGAAGAACAATATCTTGACGCTGAAGATCGTTGGCAAGATGAATTTGAAGCGAAAATGGGTGCTGAAGCCATCCAAGATCTATTAAAAGGTATGGATCTTGAAGCTGAATGTGAAAAATTACGTGAAGAATTACAAGAAACTAACTCTGAAACTAAACGTAAAAAAATCACTAAACGCTTGAAATTATTAGAAGCATTTGTTCAATCTGGTAATAAGCCAGAATGGATGGTTATGACGGTATTGCCAGTTCTTCCACCAGATTTACGTCCATTAGTACCACTTGATGGTGGTCGTTTTGCGACTTCAGATCTGAACGATTTATATCGTCGTGTGATCAACCGTAACAACCGTTTAAAACGTTTATTAGATTTAATTGCGCCAGATATTATTGTGCGTAACGAAAAACGTATGTTACAAGAATCTGTTGATGCCTTATTAGATAATGGTCGTCGTGGTCGTGCAATTACGGGCTCTAACCGTCGTCCATTAAAATCATTAGCGGATATGATCAAAGGTAAACAAGGTCGTTTCCGTCAAAACTTATTAGGTAAACGTGTTGATTATTCTGGTCGTTCAGTAATCACTGTTGGCCCATACTTGCACTTACACCAATGTGGTTTGCCGAAGAAAATGGCCTTGGAATTATTCCGTCCGTTTATCTACGCTAAATTAGAAAGCCGTGGTTATGCAACGACAATCAAAGCGGCGAAGAAAATGGTTGAGCGTGAAGATGCGATCGTTTGGGATATTCTTGCAGAAGTTATTCGTGAACACCCAATTCTATTGAACCGTGCGCCAACACTTCACCGTTTGGGTATCCAAGCCTTTGAACCAATCTTAATCGAAGGTAAAGCGATTCAATTACACCCACTTGTTTGTGCAGCGTTTAACGCGGACTTCGATGGTGACCAAATGGCGGTACATGTTCCATTAACCCTTGAAGCGCAATTAGAAGCTCGTGCGTTGATGATGTCCACTAACAACGTGCTTTCACCAGCAAACGGTGATCCAATTATCGTTCCATCACAAGACGTGGTATTAGGTCTTTATTATATGACCCGCGAAAAAGTGAACGGTAAAGGCGAAGGTATGTTATTGCAAGATCCTCGCGAAGCTGAAAAAGCATATCGTACTGGTGAAGCAGAATTACATTCTCGCGTTAAAGTACGTATTACTGAATATGTGAAAAATGAAGCTGGCGAATTTGATGCGAAAACCACGCTGACTGATACAACTATCGGTCGTGCGATTTTATGGATGATTGCACCAAAAGGTATGCCTTATTCATTGTTTAACCAAACATTAGGTAAAAAAGCTATTTCTAAACTGATTAACGAAGCATATCGTCGTTTAGGTTTAAAAGAAGCGGTAATGTTTGCTGACCAAATTATGTATACCGGTTTTGCGTATGCGGCACGTTCTGGTTCATCAGTTGGTATTGATGATATGGAAATTCCAGCGAAGAAATATGAAATTATTTCTGCGGCGGAAGAAGAAGTGGCAGAGATCCAAGAACAATTCCAATCAGGTCTTGTGACTGCAGGCGAACGCTATAATAAAGTAATCGATATTTGGGCTGCGGCGAATGAGCGCGTAGCGAAAGCGATGATGGAAAACTTATCTCAAGAAGAAGTCATCAATTGCGAAGGTAATCCTGAAAAACAAGCATCCTTTAACAGTATCTTTATGATGGCGGATTCTGGTGCGCGTGGTTCTGCAGCGCAGATTCGTCAGTTAGCTGGTATGCGTGGTTTGATGGCACGTCCAGATGGCTCGATCATCGAAACCCCAATTACAGCGAACTTCCGTGAAGGTTTGAACGTATTACAGTACTTTATTTCAACCCACGGTGCGCGTAAAGGTTTGGCGGATACCGCATTAAAAACAGCGAACTCTGGTTACTTAACTCGTCGTTTAGTTGATGTAGCACAAGATTTAGTGATTGTAGAAGATGACTGTGGTACGCACGAAGGCTTAGTAATGACTCCATTAATCGAAGGTGGAGATGAAAAAGTGCCACTTCGTGAATTAGTATTAGGTCGTGTTGCTGCAGAAGATATTTTAAAACCAGGTACAGAAGAAGTATTAATTCCTCGTAACACGTTATTAGATGAAAAACTCTGTGATGTGTTGGATGCAAACTCTGTGGACAGCGTAAAAGTACGTTCTGTTGTAACTTGTAATACTAACTTTGGCGTGTGTGCGAAATGTTACGGTCGTGATCTTGCTCGTGGTCATTTAATTAACCAAGGCGAAGCGGTGGGCGTTATTGCCGCTCAATCTATCGGTGAGCCGGGTACACAGCTAACAATGCGTACGTTCCATATTGGTGGTGCGGCATCTGCGGCAGCGAAAGAATCTAGTGTGCAAATTAAAAACACTGGTACGGTGCATTTAATGAATGCAAAATTCGTCACTAACGATGAAGGAAAACTAGTATTAACTTCTCGTAACACGGAATTAACTATTACCGATGCATTTGGTCGTACTAAAGAACACTATAAAGTGCCTTACGGTGCGGTGTTAAGTAAAGGTGACGGTCAAGCTGTAACAGCTGGCGAAACTATCGCAAATTGGGATCCACACACAATGCCAGTTGTCTCTGAAGTATCTGGTTTTGTGAAATTTGTAGACATTATTGATGGATTAACTGTGACTCGTCAAACTGATGAATTAACAGGTTTATCATCAATCGTCGTTCAAGATGTAGGGGAACGTGCAACTGCGGGTAAAGATTTACGTCCAACTATTAAATTGGTTGATGCAAATGGCAACGATATTTTCTTACCTGAAACTGATGTTCTTGCACAGTACTTCTTACCGGGTAAATCAATCGTAAGTTTAGATGATGGCGCAGCAGTGAAAGTAGGGGAACCATTAGCACGTATTCCACAAGAATCTGTGGGTACTAAAGATATTACTGGTGGTCTACCACGCGTTGCGGATTTATTTGAAGCACGTAAACCAAAAGAACCCGCTATCTTGGCTGAAATTTCTGGTATCGTGTCTTTCGGTAAAGAAACCAAAGGTAAACGCCGTTTATTAATTACTCCTGCGGAAGGCGAAACTTACGAAGAAATGATTCCAAAATGGCGTCAGCTCAACGTATTTGAAGGCGAAATGGTACAACGTGGCGATGTAATTTCTGATGGTGCTGAAACACCACACGACATTTTACGTTTACGTGGCGTGCGTGCAGTAACTGAATACATCGTGAACGAAGTGCAAGATGTTTACCGCTTACAAGGGGTAAAAATCAACGATAAACATATCGAAGTTATCGTTCGTCAAATGTTACGTAAAGCGGTAATTACTAAATCTTACGACTCAGAATTCCTTGAGGGAGAACAAGTCGAAGTGGCTCGCGTGAAAATTGTTAATCGCCAACGTGAAGCAGAAGGTAAACCACCAGTTGAATTTGAACGTGAATTATTGGGTATCACCAAAGCGTCTCTTGCGACTGAATCCTTCATCTCTGCCGCATCGTTCCAAGAAACTACTCGTGTTCTTACCGAAGCAGCAGTGGCAGGTAAACGTGATGAATTACGTGGCTTGAAAGAGAACGTAATAGTAGGTCGATTAATTCCTGCGGGTACAGGTTTTGCGTATCATCAAAATCGTCACAAACATCGCTTAGTTGATGATGTCGTAGCGAAATTATCTGAAGAAGATGAAGCTGCTATCGCTGATGAATTTGTTATGACTGCAGATGATGCAAGTGCGAACTTAGCTGAAATGCTTAACATGGCAGATGATGCGGAATAATTAATTCCCTGTATGAGAAAACCCGAATGAAAGTTCGGGTTTTTTATTTTTATGAAAATGGGTAGAGGTTTTATGCCAGAACAACAAGTATGTTTCTTCATAGAAATTCACAAAAATTTGAGACTTTTAGAAAAGTCTGTTGTTGATAGTTATGTTACACTTTGCTCATATTTTTCAAAATAAGGATCATACTATGAATATAACAAAGCCTTTTCCTCTTCCAACAGGATATTTCGGTATTCCTCTTGGTTTGGCAGCCTTATCTTTAGCTTGGTTTCATTTAGAAAACTTATTTCCTGCTGCGCGAATGGTAAGTGATGTTCTTGGCATTGTAGCAAGTGCGGTCTGGATTTTATTTATTTTAATGTATGCGTATAAACTTCGTTATTACTTTGAGGAAGTTCGTGCAGAGTATCATAGCCCAGTTCGTTTTTCCTTTATTGCATTGATTCCTATTACAACTATGTTGGTAGGCGATATTCTTTATCGTTGGAATCCTTTAATTGCTGAAGTTTTAATTTGGATTGGAACGATTGGTCAATTACTTTTCTCAATATTACGTGTCAGTGAATTATGGCAAGGTGGTGTATTTGAGCAAAAATCTACTCATCCTCCGTTTTATTTGCCTGCGGTAGCTGCAAATTTCACCAGTGCAAGTTCACTAGCATTACTTGGCTATCATGATTTAGGCCATTTATTCTTTGGCGCAGGAATGATTGCTTGGATTATTTTTGAACCTGTATTATTACAACATTTACGTATTTCATCTCTTGAGCCACAATTTAGAGCCACAATGGGGATTGTTTTAGCACCTGCGTTTGTGTGTGTATCTGCTTATTTATCGATCAATCACGGCGAAGTAGATACTTTAGCTAAAATTCTTTGGGGATATGGGTTTTTGCAATTATTTTTCTTATTGCGATTATTCCCTTGGATTGTAGAAAAAGGGCTTAATGTTGGTTTATGGGGATTTTCATTCGGATTGGCGTCTATGGCAAATAGCGCGACTGTTTTTTATCACAGCGATGTTTTACAAGGCGTGTCTATTTTTGTCTTTGTTTTCTCAAATGTAATGATTGGCTTATTAGTTTTAATGACAATCTATAAATTAGCTAAAGGGCAGTTTTTCTTAAAATAGGGCATTTAAATTGACTAAGGTAGGGGTTCCCTGCCTTATCTATTCCATCTATTTGTCTTTTTCTATTTCAATTACTTCTACGCAATCAAGCGTACCCGCTTTAATTCGCCATTTCACATTAAATTCGTACAAACTCGTTCCATAAATACGATCACTCGGTTTACCTTGTTGATAGGCTGGGCGCGGATCTTGCTCTAGCACTTGGCGAATGAAACGACTTAAGTGCGGTCGTTTTTCTTCTCGTTTTTTTACCGCACTTTTGGCTTGTTCGGTAAATTCAACTGTCAGTTTTGCTGGTGGTTTTTCTTGGGCAAAGCTCGATTGCGCATTTGGCTCACTATCCGCATAGGCAATATAGGGTTTGATATCGAAAATCGGCGTGCCATCCACTAAATCCACCGCACCTAAATGGAGAAATACGTTACCGTTGATGCATTCTACTTGACGTAATTCGACTTTGGATAAACCGAGAGGATTTGGGCGATGAGTTGCGCGTGAAGCAAACACGCCAACGCGTTGATTACCGCCTAACCGCGGAGGGCGTACGGTGGGTTGCCATTTTCCTTGTTGGATTTGGTCGAACTGAAAAATTAACCAAAGGTGACTGAATTGTTCCAATCCTCTCACAGCTTCAGGCGAATTATAAGGCGGTAAGAGTTCTATAATGCCGACTCCGTCTTCAACTAAATTGGGTTGGCGTGGTACGGAGAATTTTTCTTTATAAGGCGTGTGGATAATGGCGATGGGCGATAAGGTTAAATCATTCATAAATTGGGTGTCTTAGTGTAGAATACGCGGTCTATTGTAATCAAAAGTGCGGTCAAAAAAAATGACAAATGAAAAATTGAAAATGTGGTGGGAAACGGCTCGACCAAAAACTTTGCCCTTAGCGTTGGCATCGATTTTCACTGGTTCGGCATTAGGTTATTGGGCGAATCCACAAGGTTTTAATGGGCTTGTAATGGTGCTTTGTTTACTCACGACAATTTTATTACAGGTACTTTCTAATTTTGCCAATGATTATGGGGATCATCAAAAAGGTTCAGATACTGAAGAGCGTATTGGGCCATTACGTGGCATTCAAAAAGGAGCCATTTCAGCAAAAGAACTGAAATGGGGATTAATTCTAATGGTGGTGGCAAGTTTTCTTTCAGGAAGTTTCTTGATTGGAATCGCTTATCAAAGCCTCTCCGATTTATTCGCTTTCGCTGGGCTTGGCATTTTAGCTATTGTTGCTGCCATTACTTATACGGTTGGCGCAAAACCTTATGGCTATATGGGATTGGGCGATATTTCTGTATTGGTATTTTTTGGTTTGCTTGGCGTTGGCGGCACTTATTATTTGCAAACTCACAGTATTGATAGCCACATTATTTTGCCTGCTATGGGTTCTGGTTTATTGGCAAGTGCGGTATTAAATATCAATAATTTACGCGATATTGAACAGGATGCGAAAGCTGGCAAAAATACCTTAGCTGTTCGTTTAGGTGCGTATAAAGGGCGTGTTCATCATTGTATTTTATTAAGTGTGGCTGCTCTATGTTATTTAGCATTTGCGGTGGCAACAGCCATTTCTTGGACAAATTATTTATTTGTATTGGCAATGCCATTGTTAGCTAAACATGCGATCTTTGTTTATCGCAGTCAGCAGCCAAGTGAATTGCGTCCAATGTTGGCTCAAATGTCTATGATTTCGTTATTAATCAATATCTTGTTTAGTTTAGGCTTGCTTATCGGCTAAATCGGCATATACTAAAGCAAACAAAATTTCAACAATCTATAGGGGAAAGTTATGTTTATTGATACTTCAGAACTTTGCGATCTTTATGCAGAACAAGTGGATGTCGTGGAGCCAATTTTTTCAAGTTTTGGTGGCGTAAGTCATTTTTACGGTAAAGTCACTACGGTAAAATGCTTTGAAAGTAATGGATTAATTGCTGAAGTATTAGAAGAAAACGGCGAAGGTCGAGTGCTTGTCGTTGATGGCGGTGGTGCGGTACGCCGTGGTTTGATTGATGCGGAATTGGCTCAGCTTGCTGTTGATAATGGTTGGGAGGGCATTATTGTATATGGTGCAGTACGCCAAATTCAGCAATTAGAAAACCTCGATATTGGTATTCATGCCCTTGCGCCAATTCCAGTTAGTGTAGATGAAAGCAGTATTGGAGAAAGTGATATCCCTGTGAATTTTGGTGGCGTAACCTTTTTCCCAGAAGATTATATTTACGCAGATCTGACAGGAATTATACTTTCGCAAGAGCCTCTAGATTTAGAAGATTAATTTCTATTTGATTAGCATCTTATTTAAGCTTTCCCATTCTAGACTGCGTATCATACTAAAAAATTAAATTATAACTATATGATATATAAAACCCCGTTCAATTTGAACGGGGTTAAAAGTGCGGTAAATTTTTAATGCGTTTTATGGCTCGTGCTATACAAAATTTTGTCCGTATAAGCCAAAGCAATTGCCGACACTAAAAAGCCCAAGTGCAACAATAACTGCCACATCATCGTTTTTTCAGGCATATTGCTTGCATTCACAAAGGTTTGCAGCATATGGATAGATGAAATGCCGATAATAGACATAGAAAGTTTAACTTTCAACACGGTGGCATTTACGTGGCTCATCCATTCAGGTTGATCAGGATGATTACGCGTACGCAATTTAGAGACAAAGATTTCATAACCGCCAATGGTTACCATCACAAGCAAGTTAGCGATCATTACAACATCAATTAAATTCAACACACCTAACATAATTGTATTGGAATCCATCTCATTGACATTAATCACTAACTCCCATAAGCCTTTGATAAATTTATAAGAGTAGATTGCAAGGGTTACAATCAAGCCCAAATAAATCGGCACTTGCAACCAGCGACTAGCAAAAATTATTTTCGCGATAATATTCGATTGTTCGTTATATTTCGCATAAGGATCAACAGGTTTGTTTTCTTCCATAAGATTTTATTCCTAAATTAAACAGTGGGTTAAATAAACAAAAAAACCGCAAAAAAATAGCAGTTTTTTTGAAAATAGCAATAAGGAAATTGAGTTATTCTTATTTTATTTATATGTTTGAAGGGGTAGAAATTGATCCTCTCAAAATACAGGTCGGCTCTAACACTAAAGTGCGGTAATTTTCATTAGGATTTTTAATTCGTTGCAATAGTGCTTCTACAGCAAGTTTGCCAAGTTCAGCTTTCGGTTGGCAAATGGTGGAAAGGGGAGGTGAGAGATAACGAGCCAATTCAATGTCATCATAGCCCATAATTGAAAGATCTTGCGGAATACGTAAGCCTTGTTGCTGAATAGCTTGGTATGCACCAACAGCAATAGTATCACTACAACAAAAAACTGCTGTTGGACGTGAAGATTGAGTAAGTAAAGATTGTATACCAAGGGCACCGCCTTCAAAGTCAAAATGACTTTCGACAATCCAATGAGGATTTAACGCAATTTTTGCTTCCGACAGCGCATTTTTATAACCTTGCAAACGATTTTGTGCGACAGATTTTTTGAGATTTCCCGTAATAATGCCAATTTTACGATGTCCTGCATCGATTAATGCTTTTGTCGCCAAATAGCCACCAAGTGCTGAATTTTCGAGTATTTTATCTGCATTTAACTCAGTAAACCACCAGTCCATCACAACGAGTGGCAGCGAAATGGCTAACTCTATATCAGCCTGAAAGCGGCTATCACCACACATCAAAAGCAAACCATCCACTTGTTTGTGCATTAGAGTTTGCAGATTTTGTTGTAGGCGTTTGGCATCGCCACCAGTGGCAGCAATAATAAGATTATATTGATGCTGCTGACAATATTGCTCCACGCCAGCCATCACTTCTGCAAAGAATGGATTATTTGTTGCGGTGACAAGTAGCCCGATAGTTTTGGTTTCGCGCACCTTAAGACTTCGTGCAACAGCTGAGGGGGTGTAATTCAGTTCAGCGACAATACGCATCACTTTCTCACGAATTTCATCGCTAACAAAACGCGATCCATTAATGACATGTGAAACTGTAGAAGTCGAAACTTGCGCCAGTCGTGCAATATCTTTCATTGTCGCCATAAAAACACCCTAAAAATTCACCGCACTTTAAGCGTATTCAAGAAAATCTAAAGTTTCTTGACGCGTTGGAATAGAGGATTGAGCCCCTTTTCTCGTCACACTAATCGCAGCGGCAGCTTGCCCAAAACGAATGGCTTCATCAAAGGATTTTTCTTCCAATAAAGCCGTAACAAAACCGCCATTAAATGTATCACCAGCTGCGGTAGTATCTATTGCTTGCACACAAAAGCCCTTAATGATGCGGCTTTTACCTTTTCGACTGACAAACACGCCTTTCGCACCAAGGGTAATCATCACGGTTTCAATACCTTTATCGTGAAAAACACTCGCAGCTTTCACCGCACTTTGCTCGTCGGTTACCGTTACCCCCGTCAAGATTTCAGCTTCTGTTTCATTTGGTGTAATAATATCAATCAAACTCAATAATTCGTCCGATAAAATCTGCGCTGGAGCAGGATTTAGCACAACCTTAACACCATTTTTCTTAGCGATTTGAGCAGCCAGCTCCACACCAGAAAGTGGGGTTTCTAATTGCATTAATAAGCAATCCGATTGTGCAATTTGCGCCTCACTTTGACGAACAACCATTTCACCTAAATGTGCATTTGCACCGCTAGCCAGCACAATACTGTTCTCGCCCGATTGGGCAACTTGAATAAATGCCATTCCTGTCATTTCCTGTGAAACAGTATTAATATGGGTTGTATCAATTCCTTCTTGCGCAAAGGCATTTTTCATTGTTTCGCCAATGCTATCTGATCCAATACAACTAATGAACGCTACCTTTGCCCCTAAGCGAGCAGTCGCCACTGCTTGATTGGCACCTTTGCCACCATAGGCAATTTGATAATTTTGACCAGTTAGCGTTTCACCGGGTTTAGCAAAGTAAGGCACAGAAATAACGTGATCAGCATTGATACTACCGAGAACCGTGAGGGTTTTTCTCATTATTTTATCCTGTATTGTTATATTTTTTCTTTCTACACAATGGGACAAATATAATTTGCCCCATAATGTTATATAACGAGCTTATTCAGTAGATAGATTATTCGCTTATTACTTTCAAATCTACTGGAATTTTCGCTTCAACTTTTTCGCCCTTTAAGATTTTATCAGCGGTAACAACACCTAATGAACCAATAAGCTCGGGTTGTTGTGCGATAGTTGCCGCCATTTTGCCACTTTTTACAGCTTTTACTCCATCATCGGTACCATCAAAACCTACGATAAGGACTTTTTTATTTGCTGCTTTCACCGCACGCAATGCACCTAATGCCATTTCATCATTTTGCGCAAAAATTGCTTGAACATCACCTTTAGATGCCAACAAATTTTCCGTTACATTCAAACCTTTTGTTCGATCAAAATCTGCTGGCTGACTGGCAAGCACATTGAATTTATGAGCATCAATAGCTTGTTTGAAACCCTTGCCTCGTTCGCGTGCTGCAGATGTTCCCGCAATACCTTCAAGTTGAATCACCTTGGCATTATCGCCTAATTTCTGTGCGATAAAATCACCTGCCATTTTACCACCTGCGATATTGTCAGATGCAATATGGCTCACTACGTTTCCTTTAGCTGCGCCACGATCTAATGTAATTACTGGAATATGCTTACGGTTTGCAATCGCCACTGCGTTGCCAACTGCTTCAGAATCAGTTGGATTGATCAATAATATTTTTGCACCACGCACAGTTAAATCTTCAACATTAGCTAATTCTTTAGCTGGGTCATTTTGTGAATCAAGCACCACTAACTTATAACCTAATTCATCCGCTTTTTTCTGTGCGCCATCTTTTAACGTTACAAAAAATGGGTTATCTAATGTAGATACTGCCAAAGCGATTGTGTCTTGTGCAGAAGCAGAGCCAGAAACAGCCAAACCTAATAATACAGCAGAAGTAAGTGCAGTTAGTTTTTTCATAGTTTCTCCTTAAAGTGAGTTACAGTTTTTTTGTACCAAGATAGTTATCGGCTAAAACAGCAACCAAAATAACCAACGCTTTTGCTATCATTTGATAGTAAGATGAAATATCTAATAAATTTAATGCATTGTTTAAAAATCCGATGATTAATGCACCGATGAGAGTTCCCATTACACGACCTTTTCCTCCCATCAAACTGGTTCCACCGACTACCACGGCAGCAATTGCATCTAATTCATAAGATACGCCAGCAGTGGGTTGAGCAGAAGATAAACGTGAAGTAACAATTAAACCTGCTAATGCAGAAAGAAATCCACTGGCAGCAAAAACAAATACTTTGATTTTATTGACATTAATACCAGAAAGTTGAGTTGCTGATTCATTACCACCGAGCGCGTAGATATAACGACCAATAGGCGTGTGTTTTAAAATATACCAAGCGACAGCAAACACGATACTCATAATCCAAATTGGTACTGGGATACCTAAAAAATAGCCTGTACCAATGCTAGCAAATAGATCAGCATTATCCGAAAAACCTGTCGTAATAGGACGACCGTCTGTATAAACCATTGTCACCCCACGTAATAATGTCATCGTAACAAGGGTAGCAATAAACGCCTGAACTTTCCCTTTCGCCACAATTGCACCACTTATGCTACCAAGAAGTGTTCCAATCAATAAAACCACAGGAATTACTAAAAAAATAGGCAATTCAATACTTACCATTGAGGCTGCAATAGCGCCAGTCAATGCCAATACAGACCCCACAGAAAGATCTATACCTGCAATTAAAATAACGAAAGTCATCCCAACTGCAATAATCGCATTAACCGAAGTTTGACGTAAAATATTCAAAATATTATCTACACTGAAAAAATCGGGATTTATTACCGATACAATTGCGATAAGAATAATCAATGCAATAAAAGATCGTTGTTCAATCAAAAATTTGCCTATTTGGATAGAAGATGTTTCAGTTTTCATCATATTTACCTACGCTTATTTACCGATAGCTGCTGCTAATAATTTTTCTTGAGTTGCGTCTTTGCGAGAAAATTCTGCACTGATTCTGCCTTCTCGCATAACCAAAATGCGGTCACTCATACCAAGCACTTCTGGCATATCAGATGAGATCATTAAAATACTCAACCCTTCTTTCTTAAATTCGTTAATCAGCTGATAAATTTCTTTCTTCGCGCCAACATCTACGCCACGAGTTGGTTCATCTAAAATCAACACATTTGGGCGAGTCATTAATCCACGAGCGATTGCCACTTTTTGTTGATTTCCACCAGATAGCAAACCTACTTGTTGATCACGGTTAGGTGTTTTAATGTTAAACATCAAAATAAAGTCATCTACTGCCATTTTTTCCGCTTGATGGCGAATACTGCCTTTTTGTGAAAAATGATCGAGCGATGTGAGCGACATATTTTCTTTCACCGACATGCCTAAAACCAAGCCATCACCTTTACGATCTTCAGAAATATATACAATGCCATTATCCAAACCATCTTGCGGACTACGATTCTCAATCTCTTGATTTTTTAACCGCACTTTTCCCGCTGTTTTTGGCAAAGCACCGTAAAGTAGCTTGCCGAGTTCCGTTCTACCCGCGCCCATTAAGCCTGATACGCCGACAATTTCACCGGCATGCAATTTGAAGGAAACATCATCAATGCCGCTTCCGCTCACATGTTTCACATCCAATACACATTCGCCTTTTTCTTGTGATAAATGCGGATATTGTTCATCAAGACGACGACCAACCATCATTTCAATTAAATCATCTTCTGTAATCTCTGCCACAACGCGTTCACCGATAAATTGACCATCGCGTAAAACCGTCACATCATCACAAATTTGGAAAATTTCTTTTAAACGATGAGAGATATAAACAATGCCACGATTTTCTGCTTTGAGTTCACGAATCACATTGAATAGGGCTTCAGTTTCCGTATCTGTGAGCGCATCGGTTGGTTCATCCATAATGATAACTTTGGATTCAAAACTTAAAGCTTTGGCTATCTCCACCATTTGTTGCTCACCAATAGAAAGTTCTGAGCATAATTTTTTACTACTATGGGTTACACCTAAACGAGCTAACAGCTTATCTGCCTCGGTATACATTTTTTGCCAATTAATTGCCCCCCAAGGGGTTTTAAATTCACGACCAAGAAAAATATTTTCCGCAATAGTGAGATTGCCAACTAAATTAAGTTCTTGGTGAATGATACTAATACCAGCTTCCTGTGAGGCTTTAGGTCCATTGAAATTAACTGATCGATTAAGATACTCAATCGTACCTGCATCTTTGGAATAAATACCAGTAAGCACTTTCATCAAAGTTGATTTACCCGCCCCATTTTCCCCCATCAATGCCATTACGCGTCCAGCGTAAACAGATAAACAGGCATTATTCAAGGCTTTCACACCCGGAAATGACTTATCAACACCACTAATTTTGAGTAAAGTTTCCATAATTTCACTCTAATTAAAATGGTACACCAGAATATAAAATGACATTGGCATAAGGTGAACATTCGCCAGTACGAACAATAGCTTTACTTTCGAGGGTAAATTTTTTAAAAGTTTCGTGCGATACAAATTCCACTTGTATTTGATTACCCTGATGACTTTCAAGTTGTTGAAGTTGTGTTAAAAGTGCGGTCAATATTTCCGGATTTTTTTCTTTAATTTCTTCTGCAATAACAACGCGTTCAACATACATTTCATTCGTTACTACATTCAACGTTTGTAGAAAACTTGGTACACCTGCAGTTAATGCGAGATCGATACGTTCCACACTTAACGGAATTGGAAGTCCCGCATCGCAAATCGTCAAACTTTCCGTATGACCAAGTGTAGCAATGCAATGCGAAAGTTGCGCATTCAATAAAGCTGTTTTTTTCATCTAAAAGCTCCTTTTTTGTTATCGAAACGTTTCGATAAGACAAATATAGATAACAAAAATAGAAAAACAACTAAGAAATTTCAAATTTGGGATATTGATCACAAAATTTCTAGATAGGACAAAAAATTCTCCAACCAAATTTGCATTCAATCGGAGAATAAATTATTGAAGATTTTCTTGATTTAAGACATTCAACCTCACCAAATCCACCTGATTATTTAACAACTCCACATCGGGCATTGTTTTATTGGCTTTTGCGGAAAGGGTTTTAAATCGTTCTACTTTGCCAACTAAACCTTGTTGGCCAACAAGTGCGGTTACTGTGCTGTTGTATTGGTTGCTGACGGTAGAAAGCGTATTGCCGAGTTTGTTTAAACGCTCTGCCACCAAACAAATTTGGTTATAGATTTCGCCCGCTTTTTCAGCAATTTCTTTTGCCTCAGCATTACCACGTTCGATACGCCACAGGTTTGCTACGGTACGTAAAATCGGCATTAGCGTAGTGTGAGAAACCATAATTACGTTACGTTCATAACCATAATTAAATAAAGCAGGATCAGCTTTTAAAGCCTCAATATACGCAGGTTCTACCGCAATAAACATAAGAACAAAATTTGGGCTACGCATACCAATCAGATTGCTGTAATCTTTTTTATGCAGATCGTTAATATGACTTTTCAATGCGGAAATATGTTCTTTGAGTAAACGCTCACGTTCAAAATCATCGTCAGAATTTACCGCACTTTCATAAGCCACCAACGACATTTTGCTGTCGATAATTAAATGTTTATCATCGGGTAAATTCAACACAAAATCAGGGTAATTGCGTCCACCTTGTTCATCTTTAAAATGCGCTTGAGCACGGTAATGCACATTTTCTTCAAGCCCAGCCAGTTGCAACGCGCGTTCTAATTGCACTTCGCCCCAGTTACCTAACGTTTTCTTTTCGCCTTTCAGTGCAGAAGTTAAATTACTCGCCTCTTGCGACATATTCAGACCAATTTCCAGGACTTTTTTGATTTCAGCTTCCAAGCCTGCATTACCTTTCACGGATTCGGAGTGAATTTCATTGACCCGTTTTTGGAAACCTTCAATTTGCTCACGGAAAGGCTTGAGCAAGGTTTCCAAAGCAGTTTGATTTGATTGACTAAATGATCGACTTTTTTCATCCAAAATCCGATTGGCTAGATTTTGAAATTCCACGCCCAACTGCTGTTTAGATTGTTCAAAGTTCTGTTGTTGCTCTGAAAAATGTTTTTCTTTCTCTGCTAAGGTTGTTTGTAACCCCGTTAATTCTTGAGAAAGTGCGGTTAATTTTTCGGTCAAATTTTGTCGTTCTTGTGTGAGATGATGTATTTGTTCATCACGTTCAGTTAAACGATATTGCAGCCCTTGATTTTCAGTCTGTACCTTAATTATTTGTTGTTCAAACTGGTTTCTAATGCTACTAAGTTCATCAAATTTACTTGCAAGCTGATTATAATCTTGAGTCGTTTTCGATAATTCTTGATGAAGATGTGTATATTTTTGCTGGCGTAGAATAAGTAATAAAATCAATATAATAACAACAGCTAACAAGCTGAAAAGTAAGAAATTTTCTGACATATCTCTCTCTTAATGGAAAACACAAATTGTAGTGAAAAATATTATTTTAATTCTGCTTTAAAGTGCGGTAAATTTTTTAACTGATTTAGAATTTATGCCCATACAAAAATTAATTATTCTAGTCAATTTTGATGGCAATGCTTTAGAAAAACATTGTTGTATTTTAACGGTATTTATCTAAAAACTTGTAATACTGTACACCAATCTTTGTTGCAAGATCTTTGATAATTCGACCACCATAAACAGAGGGGACTTTCAGGCTTTCAAAAATAGATAAACGTTCATCGTCGCCCAAAATCGCCTCCGCTACAATTCGTCCTGCAAGACCAGTCAAAGCAACACCGTGACCAGAATAACCATGAGCAAAATAAATGTGCGGAGAAATACGACCAAAATGTGGCGTTGAATTTAATGTCATATCAATCGGGCCAGCCCAGCCATAATCGATTTTTACATTTTCAAGTTGCGGGAATACACACAACATATTTTTCCGCATAACCGCGACCATATCTTTTTCTGAGCTAGAATCACTACCAAAAAGCAAGCGATTGTCAGCACTTAAACGATAATAGTCTAATAATAAATTGTTATCGCACACTGACATGCCATTATTAATGACAGAATCAGCAACCGCTTGGCTTAACGGCTCTGTGGCGATAATAAAACTTTCCACAGGTAATATTTTACGATTAATTCCGTGATGAATAGATTTCGGGAGCGCATCAATATAAGCATTGGTGGCTAAAATAACGTCTTGAGAAATAACCGCACTTTTAGCTGTTTTAACCTCAACGCAACCATTTTTCTCAACCATATCCACGACAGGAGATTGTTCAAAAATTTGAACACCCAGATCGACGCAAGCTTTCGCTAAACCTAAACAATAATTAAGTGGATGCAAATGCCCTGAGTTACTATCAAATAAGCCGCCGACATAAATATCACTGCCTAAGTGCTGTTTTAATTTAGTTTTATCCCAAAGTTGCATATTCTGATAGCCAAAATTTTTATGACTTTCTTTTTCCATTTCAATTAAGTCATCCATTCGGCGTTCATTTAATGCTAATGTGGCATAGCCTTTTTTCCAGTCGCATTGAATGCTATATTTTTCAATACGTTCATCAATAATATCAATGGTCTCTAATGACATATTCCAAAGTTTATGTGCTTTATCTTCGCCAACTTGTTTAACGTATTCATCAATGCCTTCTTCAAAGCCATTAATTGCCTGCCCGCCACTACGACCAGAAGCACCAAATCCTACTCTTGCGCCCTCTAAGACAATGACTTTTTTTCCTTTTTCCGCTAGTTCTAATGCTGCAGATAAACCAAAAAATCCAGCCCCGATCACACATACATCAGCATGTTCAATTTGAGTGAGCGGCGGGAATTGAAAATCTTGGTTACGAGAGTCGAAATAATAAGAGCGAACGTGTTCTTGATAGGCAAAATTAAGCATAAAAAATCCCTTAGGAAAAAACTGGCAAAATCTTACCCCGAAAGGGAAATATGTCAAACCTTTTAGAAAAAAATGCTATACTGCGCGCGCGCAAAATTTGCGTGTTTTATGATGAACGATAACCCTCGGAGGTCAATAAATTGAAAAAATTCTTTGCTCACTCACTCAAAAATCTTTTCCTTTCCACCACCGCACTTTTTGCGGCTTCCGCTTTTGCCAATAACAAACTTTACGTCTATAACTGGACAGACTATGTGCCTTCTGATTTAGTCGCACAGTTCTCTAAAGAAACTGGCATCGAGGTAATTTATTCTACCTTTGAAAGCAACGAAGAAATGTATGCGAAACTTAAACTTACTCAGAATACTGGTTCTGGCTATGATTTGGTGTTTCCATCAAGTTACTACGTAAATAAAATGATTAAGGAAAAGATGCTTCAACCGATTGATCAAAGTAAATTGACCAATATTCATCAAATCCCTAAACATTTATTAAATAAAGAATTCGACCCAGAAAATAAATATTCATTACCTTACGTTTACGGCTTAACTGGTATTGAAGTTAATGCGGATGAGATTGATCCTAAAACCATCACTAGCTGGGCGGATTTATGGAAACCTGAATTTAAAGGCAAAGTTCTCATGACCAGTGATGCACGTGAAGTGTTCCACGTAGCATTATTACTGGATGGTAAATCGCCAAATACCACCAATGAAGAAGACATCAAAACAGCTTATGAGCGTTTAGAAAAACTGTTACCAAATGTAGCGACTTTTAACTCTGATTCTCCTGAAGTCCCTTACGTACAAGGCGAAGTTGCAATTGGTATGATTTGGAATGGTTCTGCTTATTTAGCACAGAAAGAAAATCCATCTTTGCAATTTGTTTATCCAAAAGAAGGGGCTATTTTCTGGATGGATAATTATGCTATTCCGAATTCCGCTCAAAACGTGGAAGGCGCACATAAGTTCATTGACTTCTTACTTCGCCCTGAAAATGCAAAAATTGTTATCGAACGCATGGGCTTTTCTATGCCAAATAATGGGGCGAAAACATTGCTAAGCGCGGAAGTTGCTAATGATCCAAAATTATTCCCACCAGCGGAAGAAGTAGAAAAAGGAATTATGCAAGGCGATGTAGGAGAAGCGGTCGATATTTATGAAAAATATTGGAGTAAATTAAAAACTAATTAGTTTCTCAATTTAGAAAACAAAAAAGTGCGGTAAAAATTTACCGCACTTTTATATGTAAAATTTTTATCTTTAAAGAATAAAACGGCTCAAATCTTCATTTTCAACCACTTCGCCAAGTGCATCCGCAACATAAGCCGCATCAATATTGACCGTTTGACCATTCATATCGCTTGCGCTGAAAGAAATTTTATCCATTAAACGCTCCATTACCGTATGCAAACGGCGTGCACCGATATTTTCCGTTTTTTCATTCACACGGAATGCAGCCTCAGCAATTTTCTTAACCGCCTCTGTTGTAAATTCAATATTCACGCCTTCTGTTGCCATCAACGCTTTATATTGTTCGGTTAAAGAGGCGTGAGGTTCTGTTAAAATGCGCTCAAAATCCGCCGCACTTAATGCGGTAAGTTCAACACGAATCGGCAAACGCCCTTGTAGTTCAGGGATTAAATCTGAAGGACGAGCAACTTGGAATGCACCCGATGCAATAAATAAAATGTGATCAGTTTTAACCATTCCGTGTTTGGTGCTAACTGTCGAGCCTTCTACTAACGGAAGTAAATCACGTTGCACACCTTCACGCGATACATCAGCACCACTGTATTCACCTTTCTTACAAATTTTGTCGATTTCATCGATAAAGACGATCCCATTTTGTTCCACAGCATCAATGGCTTTTTGTTTAAGTTCTTCAGGGTTAATTAATTTCGCGGCTTCATCATCAATCAACGCTTTCAACCCATCTTTAATTTTCATTTTGCGTTTTTTCGTTTTGTCTGAACCCAAATTTTGGAACAATGATTGCAGTTGATTTGTCATTTCTTCCATGCCTGGAGGAGCCATAATTTCAACCCCCATAGATACGCCAGCAGACACATCAATTTCGATTTCTTTATCATCTAATTGACCTTCACGTAATTTTTTACGGAACGCTTGACGAGTACTGCTGTGACTATCATGGCTTTCAACTTCGCCCCACTGATTTTTTGCTGGAGGAAGTAAAGCATCCAAAATACGCTCTTCAGCCGCGTCTTCAGCTCTTGCTCTGTTCTTCGCAATTTCCTGCTGGCGAACAAGCTTCATCGCACTATCCGTTAAATCACGAATAATGGAATCCACCTCTTTCCCCACGTAACCCACTTCGGTAAATTTCGTTGCTTCTACTTTGATAAATGGTGCATTAGCTAATTTTGCCAAACGGCGCGCAATTTCAGTTTTACCCACACCAGTTGGGCCAATCATCAGGATATTTTTTGGGGTTACTTCGTGACGCAGAGGTTCTTGAAGCTGCATACGACGCCAGCGATTACGCAGCGCAATCGCCACTGCACGCTTTGCATCGGCTTGACCAATAATATGTTGATCTAATTCAGAAACTATTTCACGAGGAGTCATTTCAGACATAGCTTTTTCCTTAATTCGGTAATTCTTCAATAGTGAGATTGGTATTTGTGAACACGCAAATATCACCCGCAATTTTCAAAGATTTTTCAACAATTTCACGAGCAGAAAGTTCGGTATTTTCTACCAATGCACGTGCTGCAGACAACGCATAGTTACCACCCGATCCGATTGCTAAAATTTGATCTTCTTCGGGCTGAACCACATCGCCAATACCCGTGATGATTAAACTTTCTTTTTCATCCGCCACAATTAACATCGCTTCTAACTTACGAAGTGCGCGATCGGTACGCCAATCTTTCGCTAATTCCACCGCACTTTTTAGCAAATGCCCTTGATGCATTTCAAGTTTACGTTCAAATAATTCAAAAAGCGTGAATGCATCAGCCGTGCCACCTGCAAAACCAGCAAGCACTTTGCCATTATATAAACGGCGTACTTTACGGGCATTACCTTTCATTACGGTATTGCCTAAAGAAACTTGTCCATCACCACCCACGACGACTTGTCCATTGCGACGTACGCTTACAATCGTTGTCATTATTCAGTCCTTTTTATAAAGTGAAAAGTTGTTCGTTATATGGCGACAAATTGATTAAATTCAAGAGGAAAATTTATATTGACGATTTATTCTTCACTCATAAATAAAAATGTGAACTGGATCATACTTTGAACTAGCAAACGATTGCTAGTCATTGAATGCATATTAAAAAAGTGTATGATGCGGACGATTTTTAAATCAACATTTGTGAGGAAACACAATGAAAAACATCATGAAATTATCTGTAATCGCACTTTTAACTGCAGCTGCAGTTCCAGCGATGGCAGGCAAAACTGAACCTTATACTCAATCTGGCACTAATGCTCGTGAAATGTTACAAGAGCAAGCAATTCATTGGATTAGTGTTGATCAAATCAAGCAAAGTTTAGAAGGTAAAGCACCAATTAATGTAAGCTTTGATATTGATGATACTGTGCTTTTCAGCAGCCCTTGCTTCTACCACGGACAACAAAAATTCTCACCAGGTAAACACGATTATTTGAAAAATCAAGATTTCTGGAATGAAGTAAACGCAGGTTGCGATAAATATTCTATTCCTAAACAAATTGCCATAGATTTAATTAATATGCATCAAGCACGTGGCGACCAAGTTTACTTTTTCACTGGCCGTACTGCAGGTAAAGTAGATGGCGTAACACCAATTTTAGAAAAAACGTTCAATATTAAGAATATGCACCCAGTTGAATTTATGGGCAGCCGTGAACGTACAACAAAATATAACAAAACGCCTGCAATCATTTCACATAAAGTGAGTATTCACTATGGCGATAGCGATGATGATGTACTAGCAGCTAAAGAAGCAGGTGTTCGTGGTATTCGTTTAATGCGTGCCGCAAACTCAACTTATCAACCAATGCCAACTTTAGGCGGCTATGGCGAAGAAGTGTTAATTAATTCAAGCTATTAATTGACCGCACTTTAGCAACAAAAAAGGCAAGCTAGGATTTCTAACTTGCCTTTTGTTTTGCTATTTAATTAATGTTTAGTTTGTTCTTCTTCAGGTTTTTCTTCTGCATTTTCTGCTTGTTGGCGATTCATATATTCAACAAACAATGCATCAAAGTTTACTGGAGATAAGTTTAATGCAGGGAACGTACCACGATTTACTAAGTTAGACACTAATTCACGTGCATAAGGGAAAAGCATATTCGGGCATTGAGAGGTTAAACAATGTGCCATTTGAACATCTTCTAAACCACTAATAGTGAACACGCCTGCTTGTTTAACTTCGCAAATAAATGCTACATCGCCACTATCTTCAAGTGTAGTTTCAACAGAAATGTTTAATACCACTTCATATAAGTCATCACCAACTTGAGTCGTTTCAGTGCTTAAATCAAAACCAAGTTTTGGTTTCCATTCTTGTTGGAAAATATGCGGAAGATTTGGTGCTTCAAAAGACACATCTTTCACATAAATACGTTGAATTTGAAGAACGGGTTGTTGTTCTTCTGTTGCTGCAACGTCTTGTTTTTGTTCTGACATTTTCTATTCCTTATTATTTATGTTTTTTAACTAAAGGTAAATTTGCTGCTACCCACGCGGAAAGGCCTTCTTTCAACACAAATACAGAATTAAAACCTTGTTTGGTTAAAAATACTGCAGAAGCAGAGGCTGAAGTACCATTTGTATCGACTAATATAAGAGCTTTCTCTTTATGCGACTCTAATTTTCCGATATTTTGATTTTTAATTTCGCTTGGAAGCACATTAATACTATTAATGATATGTCCACGTTGAAATTCTTCAAGACTACGTAAATCTACCACAATGGCTTCATCGGAATTTATTAACCGAATAACTTCATTGTGCGTAATTACTTTAAATTTACTCGTTGCGCCTTTATAGAAGGTATAAATCACCATCACGAAAATCGCAAACCAAGAAACCGCTAAAAGAGTATGTTTTTGAGCAAACTCTGTTGCCATTGAGATAAATTCTTGCATTGTTTTCTCTACTGATTAAGTACGTCAAAATAGGGCTCAAGTATAACCGCACTTGGGTTATCTTTCAAAAAAATTATGCTTAAATTCCGTACTTGCATAAAGGTTATACAATCAACAAAAAAATTATGTGATCGAGATCATAAATTTGTTTTTCCATTGTTTATAAATAACTTAATTTAGTTAGACTACTTTGGAGAAATTTTTATTCATCTTAGGAGAAATCTATGAAATTAACTAAATTAGCCTTATGTACTTTATTTGGTCTAGGTATTTCAATAGCAAATGCAGCAGACTTGCCAAATATTACAATCTTGGCAACGGGTGGTACCATTGCAGGAAGCGGGCAAAGTTCAGTAAATTCTGCGTATAAAGCTGGACAATTAAGTATTGATACTTTAATTGAAGCCGTACCAGAAATAAAAAATATTGCCAACATTAAAGGTGAGCAAATTGTAAAAATAGGTTCACAAGACATGAATGACGAAGTCTGGCTAAAACTGGCAAAAGCCATCAATGCTCAATGTAAAAGTACTGATGGATTTGTCATTACCCATGGTACAGATACCATGGAAGAGACGGCTTATTTCTTAGATTTAACCGTAAAATGTGAAAAACCGGTTGTTCTCGTAGGGGCTATGCGTCCTGCGACAGAAAAAAGCGCTGATGGCCCATTAAATCTTTACAATGCTGTCGTCGTCGCGGCAGACAAAAAATCGAGTGGTCGTGGTGTTTTAGTCGCAATGAATAATGAAGTACTAGGTGCTCGTGATGTCACAAAAACCAGTACTACCGCAGTGCAAACTTTCCATTCGCCAAATTATGGTTCTCTAGGCTATATTCATAACAGCAAAGTGGACTATGAACGTTCCCCAGAAAGCAAACATACCATCAACACTCCATTTAACATAGAAAAATTAGACCACCTACCAAAAGTGGGGATTATTTATGCTTATTCAAATGCACCAGTTGAACCATTAAACGCATTGCTAGATGCTGGCTATCAAGGGATTGTATCAGCTGGAGTTGGCAATGGAAATGTTAATGCTGCACACTTAGATCGCTTAGAAAAAGCTGCGAAAGATGGCGTCGTTGTAGTTCGTTCTTCTCGTGTACCAACTGGCTATACAACTCGTGACGCTGAAGTTGATGATAGTAAATATGGCTTTGTAGCATCAGGTACTTTAAATCCACAAAAAGCACGAGTTCTCTTACAATTAGCTTTAACTCAAACTAAAGATCCAAACGTAATTCAACAATATTTCGAAGACTTTTAAGATTAATAGTAACGGTAGTGCGGCTCGAAATAACCGCACTTTTGACCATAATTTATTGATCCAAGTTATGGAATCTCTACCTATTTGTTGCTATATTACACGCCGTTTCAACAAATAAAACAAAGTGTTTTTTTATTAACTTAGGGGGCAGTATGTCTGCAATGTTTTTACTACAATTTGCCATCGTATTATTGTGTATCTTTGTGGGTGCGCGTGTAGGTGGTATCGGTTTAGGTGTATTTGGTGGTTTAGGTCTTGCCATTCTTTCTTTTGGCTTTGGCTTGAAACCAGCAGGTTTACCTATTGATGTTATGTTTATGATTATGGCTGTAGTGGCAGCCGCGGCAGCAATGCAAGCAGCTGGCGGTTTAGACTACATGATCAAAATCGCAACCAAAATCTTACGTCGTAATCCTAAACACATTACGTTTATTGCACCAGCAGTAACTTGGTTATTCACTCTCTTAGCGGGTACTGGTCACGTGGCATATTCTGTATTGCCAGTTATCGCTGAAGTGAGCCGTCAAAACGGTATCCGTCCTGAACGCCCAATGTCAATGGCGGTAATTGCATCACAATTTGCTATCGTAGCAAGCCCAATCGCTGCAGCGGTGGTGGCTGTGGTTGCTTACCTTGAGCCACAAGGCATTCATCTTGGCGATGTTTTAATGGTAACCATTCCTTCAACTATTCTAGGACTTTTCCTTGCTTGCTTATTTGTTAATAAAATGGGTAAAGAGTTAAAAGATGATCCAGAATATCAACGTCGTTTAAATGATCCAAAATATGCAGATATTTTTGCTTCTACCACTTCAGTCAAAGAAGTAGAAGTGAGCAAAACAGCTAAAATTTCCGTTTCTTTATTCTTATTTGGTGCTTTACTTGTCGTGTTAATGGGGGCAGTTCCTTCTATTCGACCTGTTTTTGATGGAAAACCAATGGGAATGGCACATACCATTGAAATTATTATGCTTTCAATTGGTGCATTGATTATCTTAACTTGTAAACCAGATGGCACAGCGATTACCAAAGGTTCTGTATTCCATGCAGGTATGCGCGCAGTAATCGCAATCTTCGGTATTGCTTGGTTAGGTGACACCTTAATGCAGGCACACATTACTGAAGTAAAAGAAATGGTAAAAGGCTTAGTTGAAACTGCACCATGGGCATTTGCTTTCGCGCTATTTGTACTTTCTGTATTAGTAAACAGCCAAGGTGCAACAGTAGCAACATTGTTCCCACTTGGTATTGCATTAGGTATTCCTGCGCCAGTATTAATCGGTGTATTTGTTGCTGTAAATGGTTACTTCTTTATTCCTAACTACGGTCCAATCATCGCATCTCTTGACTTCGATACCACTGGAACAACCAAAATCGGTAAATACATTTTAAACCACAGCTTTATGCTTCCGGGTTTATTAAGTATGCTTTTCTGTTTGTTAATCGGTTTAGGTCTTTCTCACATTATTCTTTAAAATGTGATGCAATAACAAAGAACGGTGCTGAAATAGCACCGTTTTTATTGTTCTAATATAAACTGAAAATAACTCAAAAAATAACCGCACTTTGATATATAAGTGCGGTTATTTTTTATAATTTTTAAAGATTGCGTAAGGCTTCAATACGCTTTTCGAGTGGTGGATGGCTCATAAAGAGTTCACTGCGTTTACCATTAATCATAAAGGCATTTAAAGAACCTTCGAGATTTTGTGGTTCGTGAAGTTGTTGCAAACGTTGCAGTGCCATAATCATTTTTTCTTTGCCTACTAAACTTGCGGAACCAGCATCTGCACGAAATTCGCGGTAGCGTGAGAACCACATTGCGATAATACTCGCAAGCACACCAAAGAGCATTTCCAATACCATAGAAACCAAGAAATAAATACCTGAACTGCGCGTTTCCTCTCCATTATTGTTACGCGAACTTGCTACCGCCGTTGCGATAACGCGAGACAAGAAAATTACAAAAGTATTCAATACGCCTTGCAATAACGCCATCGTCACCATATCGCCATTGGAAATATGAGAAATTTCGTGTGCTAAAACAGCTTCAGCTTCAGCCTCCGTCATGTTGTTTAATAATCCCGTACTCACTGCTACCAAAGAGTTGCTTTTTGTCGCGCCTGTAGCAAAAGCATTCACATCGGGTGAATGATAAATTGCCACGTCTGGCATGGGAATACCCGCTTTCTGTGCTTGGCGACTAACGGTATCAATTAACCAACGTTCAGTTTGATTACGAGGTTGAGTAATCACTTCTCCATCTACAGAACGTAATGCCATTGTTTTAGACAGGAATAAGGAAATTAATGAACCAGCAAAACCAAATAGCAAAGCCATAATTAAAATGCCGCCAGTGCTATTTCCTGCAATACCAGTCACACTTAAAATAATCCCCAATACCAGCATTACAGCCATATTGGTTGCCAAGAAAAGAAGAATTCGCATCATAATGTGTTCTCTCAAAGTTAGGGTTAAGTATTTCCTTTGTGGGGAAAATTCACAAAAAATTCAAGGTGTAATGTAAAATTTTTGTTATCAGCAGATAAACAAAAAGTGCGGTCAAAAACTTGCGAGTTTATGACCGCACTTTTAAACAAGGGTTCAAAATAGAAAATTATTTTCTCACTGCAATCGCTTCGATTTCTAATCCCACATCTTTTGGTAAACGCGCAACTTCCACACAAGAACGAGCAGGGAAGTTAGGATGATTATTTTCTTTAAAGAAACGTTCGTATTCTGCATTAACTGCTGAAAAGTCGTTAAGATCTTTCACAAAAACCGTTGTTTTTACAATATCTGCGGCGGTTAAACCCGCTTTCTCGATAATCGCTTTCACGTTTTCTAAAGATTGGCGTGCTTGTGCAACGATGTCCGCAGGCACTTCGCCTGTTGCAGGATTCACGGGAATTTGCCCTGAGGTTAAAACTAAATTGCCAAGATCAACCGCTTGAACATAAGGACCAATGGCCGCAGGTGCTTTTTCAGTATGAATAATTTGAGTCATTATTTTCTCCTTAGTTGATAAAAAGTGCGGTTCTTTTTTACCGCACTTTTCTGTTTATTAATCAATTTCTTTTAGTATGTCATCGGGAAGTGATTCTTTGCTTTCGACTAATTTCCCATCGTTTACTTTGAATTGTAAATTTTGATAATAAGCTTCTCGGAACGTGATATATGGATCTTGAGCTTGACGTAACAATTCTGCATTATTGAGATTTTTCGCACGGCCATCCACTGCTTGCACACCATATTTCACTAATGCCCATGGGCCACCAACCCATTGCCAGAATGGATACATATAAGCCGCATCAACCACAGCTCCTGTTAATTGACGTGGCGTTGTTGCATTATAAATCGGTAGCACAATATAAGTGCCAGCATCTACGCCGTAGCTACCTAAAGTTTCCCCAAATCCACGTTGATTATCTATGCGTAATTCTTTGCTTGCGCTCGCAAAATCAATAAAACCACCTAGTCCAAATACAGTGTTAATCCAAAAGCGATTAAAGTGAACAAATGCTTTTTTCGGTTCGCCTTCAATTAAGCGGTTTATGAAACTGACTGGCTCATCAAGATTATTTGCGATGCCAGCAAGACCAGAAGAAATCGGCTTAGGCACATAGTTGTTCCAACCTTTTGCAACAGGTTCTAATACATAGCGATCTAGCACATTATAGTTAAACTTCCACATAGTTCGATTGAAGCCTTCAAGAGAATCATTACGCTCACTCGCTTGTTTCGTGTCGTTGTTATTTGCACAACCTGTTAGTGCAATGGCACCCAAAAGTGCGGTCAAAATTGCCTTTGTTTTCATTTTTGATCCTTACATAAATATGGGATTATTCTACCTAATTTGTTAAATAAAAACAAAAAACCGCACTATAAAAGTGCGGTTATCTTTTAATTATTTCTTAGTGTATTTTTTCAACTTGACCAAATTCAAGCTCAACTGGTGTTGCACGACCAAAAATTGATACAGACACTTTTAAGCGACCTTTTTCATAATCTACTTCTTCTACTGTACCATTAAAATCAGCAAATGGACCTTCAGTCACACGAACTTCCTCGCCTGGATGATATTCATTTCGATGACGAGGTTTATCAGTATTTTGTTCAAGGCGATTTAAAATAGTATCCGCTTCACGTTTAGAAATAGGCGCAGGTTTATCTGGTGTACCACCGATAAAACCCATCACTCTTGGCACGCTTTTTACTAGATGCCAAGTTTCATCATTCATTTCCATTTCTACAAGTACATAACCTGGAAAAAATTTACGTTCACTTTTGCGACGTTTTCCTGCTACATTTTCCACCACTTCTTCAGTTGGCACTAAAACTTCACCAAATTGATCTTCCATTTGTTGTTGTTTGATGTATTCACGTAAAGTTAGAGCTACACGACTTTCAAAGCCAGAAAACGCTTGTAATACATACCAACGTTTTTTTGATACTGTTGTTTCTTCAGTCATTTTAGAATCTCAAATCAGTTAAGAAATTAATTACTGTCACAATAATCGAATCTACTGCCCAAAAGAAGAGAGAAGCAATCATTGTTACCCCGATAACGATCAATGTTGTCTGACGTGCTTCAGCACGGGTTGGCCATACGACTTTACGCGCTTCTGTGCGAGAGTCATTAAAGAATGCGCGTGCTTTTGTTCCTTGATTAGTAATTGCCGCTAAAATAAATGCAATGACTAATGCAATAGCCATACCAATAACACGAATCGGTAAAGAATAGATTTGTTGGAAATAAATATTCCCAATTGCCGCAGCAGCAAAAAAGATCACAGCTAAAACCCAAAGGAATGTATTTAAACCTTTAGACTTGCCTTCAACGATCACTTCTTGCGTATTTTTCTTTTTATCAACAATTTCGGTTGCCATAGAATTGAATCCGTTTTAAATGGAAATGTAAGAATAATGCCATAAGAACGTGCGATTGTAGCATTTTCTTTTCGCCTTGCCTATTGAAAATAAGCATCAACATAGAAAATCTGGCGAAAACAACCGCACTTTTGCGATTAAATCTAATATTCTAATTTTGGTGCAAGATTATCTACAATTGTCGATTCATCAACGATAACTTTTTGTAAATTCTCAAGAGACGGTAGATCATACATTGTATCTAACAACACTGCTTCTACAATAGAACGTAAGCCACGCGCACCTGTTTTTCTTTCAAGTGCTTTTTTCGCCATTGCTTTTAATGCTTCTGGTGTGAAATCCAATTCTACTTTTTCCAATCCAAATAAGGCTTGATATTGTTTAATTAATGCGTTTTTTGGTTTTGTGAGAATTTGTATCAGTGCATCTTCGTCTAATTCACTTAATGGGGCAATCATTGGCAAGCGTCCGATAAATTCTGGAATTAAACCAAATTTCATCAAATCATCAGGTTCAACTTGACGGAATAATTCAGAAAGAGATTGTTTTTTTTCATCTTTTTCAACTTTGGCATTAAAACCAATACTCGTACTGGTTTGAGTGCGTTTATCAATAATTTTATCTAATCCTGCAAATGCACCGCCGCAAATAAAGAGAATTTTAGACGTATCCAATTTTACCATTTCTTGTTGTGGATGTTTACGACCGCCTTGAGGTGGAATTGAAGCGATTGTACCTTCAATAAGTTTTAATAAAGCCTGTTGCACCCCCTCCCCTGAAACATCTCGAGTAATTGATGCGCCTTCCGATTTACGGCTAATTTTATCAATTTCATCAATATAAATAATGCCTTTCTCTGCTTTTTCAGTATCGTATTCACAATTTTGCAAAAGTTTCTGTAATACATTCTCCACATCTTCTCCCACATAACCAGCTTCCGTTAATGTGGTTGCATCCGCCATCGCAAAGGGTACATTTAAACGACGAGCTAATGTTTGCGCAAGTAACGTTTTTCCGCTACCTGTAGGCCCTATAAGTAAAATATTACTTTTGCCAAGCTCTACATCATTGCTTTCATAGTTAGTTCGCAAGCGTTTATAATGATTATAAACCGCTACAGAAAGCACTTTTTTCGCATAATCTTGACCAATAACATAATCATCCAGATGGGCGCGAATTTCGTGAGGCGTTGGCAATTTATCTTTATTTTCGACCGCACTTTCCTCTAAATTTTCATCATTACTTTCTTCAAGCATTGAGTGACAAAGTTCAATACATTCATTACAAATATAACCGTCTGTGCCAGCAATTAATTTATCTACTTCGTCTTTTTCTTTTCCGCAAAAAGAGCAGTGCAAATCTTTATCTTTGTCTGTCATTGTATACCCTTAACGTTTAACTAAGACTTCATCCACCAAACCATACGCTTGTGCTTCTTCAGCTGACATAAAATTATCGCGGTCGGTATCTTTCTCAATACGCTCAATACTTTGTCCAGTATGGAATGCTAAACGATCATTTAAGGTGTGTTTAATTTTCAAAATTTCTTGTGCGTGAATTTGAATATCCGATGCTTGACCACGGAAACCACCCAAAGGTTGATGAATCATCACTCGCGCATTAGGCAATGCAGCTCGTTTGCCAGCAGTTCCGCCAGCAAGCAAGAATGCGCCCATTGAACAAGCTTGACCAATACAAAGAGTGCGAATATCTGGCTTAATAAATTGCATTGTGTCGTAAATTGCCATACCTGCGGTCACAGAACCGCCTGGAGAGTTGATATAAATATTGATGTCTTTAGTTGGATCTTCCGATTCTAAAAAAAGCAACTGTGCCACAATTAAATTTGCCATACGATCTTCCACTTCTCCACTTAGGAAAATCACTCGTTCTTTTAATAAACGGGAATAAATGTCGTACGAACGTTCGCCACGCGAAGTCTGTTCAACGACCATAGGAATTACACTCATTTTCTTACCTTTTTCATTAAAACTGCTAATTATTTTATCGTAAATAACCCACAAATAAAAATGCGATCGCTTTTATTAAAAAGAGCGACCGCACTTTTATTCAATCATAATAATATTACTTATTATGCTTGTGGATTCATAATTTCATCGAATGAAGAAACTTTTTCTGTTACTTGTGCTTTTGCAAGTACTGCATCAACAGCTTGTTCTTCCAATACTACATTGCGAATATTATTCATTAACTCTTCGTTTTTACTGTAATATTCCACAACTTCTGCTGGCTGCTCGTAAGCTGATGCAATATCTGCAATCATTGCTTTAGCGCGTTCTTCATCAGCTTTTAATTCATTAGATTTAATCACTTCAGAGAATAATAAACCCACTTGTACACGACGAGTTGCTTCCGCTTCAAATAATTCACGTGGTAACTGTGCAGTTTGTTGTGCATTACCGCCAAAACGTTGAGCTGCTTGATTACGTAATACATTAATTTCTTCTTCTACTGCAGAAGCTGGCACATCAATCGGATTTTGTTCAATTAAACCATTGATTACTTGTTGTTTAACACGAGAAACTAACGCATTTTTCAATTCACGTTCCATATTTTTACGGATTTCTGCACGCAAATCAGCAACAGACTTAGTATTAGGGCCAAATTTAGCAACAAATTCATCTGTTAATTCAGGCAACACCATATTTTCGATTTTTTTCAAAGTGATCGCAAATTTTGCTGCTTTACCTTTCAAGTTTTCTGCGTGGTATTCCGCTGGGAAAGTCACATCAATATCAAATTGCTCACCTGCTTTATGACCAACAATTCCTTCTTCAAAACCTGGAATCATACGACCTTGACCCATAAATAATACGAAGTCAGTAGCTTTACCACCTTCAAATTCTTCGCCATCTACAGAGCCAACAAAATCAATAGTGACACGATCATCTGCTTTTACAACATCTTGACTTTCAGCCCAAGTAGCTTGTTGTTTACGTAACACATCGATCATTTTATCAATGTCAGCTTCCGTGATTTCAACAGTTGGTTTTTCAACTTTAATATTTTCTAAACCTTGTAATTTAACTTCTGGATAAACCTCGAAAGTTGCAGTGAAAACTAAGTCTTTACCTTCTTCAAAAGTTTCAATAGCAAAAGTTGGACGACCTGCAATATTAATTTTTTCTGCAATAACAGCATCAAAAAAATGACGTGGTAATAAATCGTTTAATACATCTTGACGAATTGACGCACCAAAACGTTGTTCAATGATATGGGCAGGAACATGGCCTTTACGGAAACCATCTACGCGCACATTTTTTGCAGCACGTTTAAATTCTTCACGAACGGCTTTAGAGACAATTTCAGTTGGAACGGTAATCGCTACGCGGCGTTCTAAACCTTGAGTTGTTTCAATATTTAATGACATTTGTTACCTCAATTAATTTGCACTCGGTCAAATCCACACCGAACACGTTTGTTAAATAAAAAGACACTCAATTATAACGAAAGAAATCTACGCAGTCGATAAAAGAGTGATTAAAAATTAAATTTTGATGATTTTAAAATATGACTTACAAACAAAAGTGCGGTCAAAAATGATTTTCTTTTCTGCTCATACAAAGCAATTCGGATTTTGTACTTATTATACTTTTTTTTGATATTGATTAAATAAATTCAATTATTTAATATGTATAATAATTATTATCATTAAAAAATAAGGAAACCTATGACCAACTTTAAATTCAGCCTGCTTGCTTGCTCTATTGCATTTGCATTAAATGCAAGCACAGTCTATGCAGCCCAACCAACCAACCAACCAACCAACCAACCAACCAACCAAAATAGTAATGTTTCTGAACAACTAGAACAAATTAATGTTTCAGGAAGCACAGAAACAATTAATGTGAAAGAGAAAAAAGTCGGGGAAACCCAAATTTCTGCCAAAAAATTAGCGAAACAGCAGGCGTCTGATTCTCGTGATCTCGTTCGCTATGAAACAGGTATTACGGTGGTTGAAACAGGTAGAACGGGCGCAAGTGGTTATGCAGTTCGAGGGGTTGATGAAAACCGTGTAGGTATTATGGTTGATGGGCTTCGTCAAGCTGAAACCTTAAGCTCTCAAGGATTTAAAGAGTTATTTGAAGGCTATGGCAATTTTAATAATACTCGTAATAGCATTGAAATTGAAAATGTTAAAACAGCAACTATTACCAAAGGTGCTGACTCCTTAAAATCTGGTAGTGGTGCATTGGGTGGCTCTGTTATATTTGAAACTAAAGATGCTCGAGATTATCTGCTAGATAAAGATTATTATCTTTCCTATAAACGTGGTTATCAAACAATGAATAATCAAAACCTTAAGACACTTACATTAGCAGGACGTTCTAAAAAATTTGATATTTTAGTCGTTGATACAAAACGTGATGGGCACGAAATAGAAAACTACGATTATAAAATTTATCCCAATAAACAGGCGGATTTAAGTGCGGTTGGTCCTACCCGTGAAAAAGCTGATCCTTATCAAATTACCCGCCAAAGCACATTAATAAAACTGGGCTTTCAGCCTAATGAAAACCATCGCTTGAGCGTAGCATTAGATGATTCTACTTTAGAAACTAAAGGAATGGATTTGTCTTATGTTTTTAGGCCATGCAAGGTTACATCATGCGCGGAAACACACGGTGAGCGTATTATTAACGATCAATCTAAAAGAAAAAATATCCAATTTAGTTATGAAAATTTCAGTCAAACCCCTTTTTGGGATCATATTAAACTAAGTTATTCCTCACAAAAAATTACCAATAAAGCACGTTCTGATGAATATTGTCATCAATCCACTTGTCCTGGTGTACTTAATCCGCAAGGGCTAAATTTAGTAGAAGAAGGTGGAGTTTATAAAATTAAGGATAAATATGGAGATGAACTTAAAAGCGAAGAAAGTGGCTGGTCTCGTAAATTTAAGAATAGTAAGGATGAAGATGCTGATAATGATATTTCAGAAGGCGGTTCACTTGATTCTGTTTTAATTAATTGCGAAAAATTAAATTGTGAAGGGAAAAAATTTAGAATTTATCAAGAAAAAGATGGAGAGTGGGATGACCAATATAAGTATGAAGACCGAGAGATTAAAATTAAAACTTTCAATGGTAAAAAATATGGGGAAATTGAACTAAAAAAAGGGAAAAAAGAATTTCTAGGTGAATTACAAAAAGAAATAGCTCGTTTTCTCTTTCCAAAAAGCCATGGCTACAGTACAGACTTCGTCAATGATCGTGATTTAAACACTAACACCCAACAAATTAAACTTGATTTAGATAAAGAATTTAGCCTTTGGCATACCCAACACAGTTTAAAATATGGTGGTTTTTATGAAAAAACACTAAAAAGTATGGTGAATCATCAATACAACACTGCAGCCAATGTGCAATGGTGGGCTGACTACTTTTTCTGTGCTAGAGCAGATGGTGGAAAGCTTGGCGTGGAGAAAAAACCACAACCTAATATCAGCGTAGCTGGTTGTGCCAATGGTACACCAATTCATTCCGATAAAGGCAAAGAGACCTATTTAATCCCTGTTACCACTAAAAATAATGTGTTGTATTTTGGAGATAATGTGCAACTTACCTCTTGGCTAGGGCTAGATTTAAATTATCGCTATGACCACGTAAAATATTTACCTAGTTATGACGAAAAAATCCCCGTTCCTAATGGATTAATTGCTGGGCTATTTAAGAAATTTCGCCAAAACGACTATGTTTATGGTAATAAAAATTCGACGCCTAAAGGATATGAAAATTGCACTTACACCACACCTTGTTATCAACAAAATTTTAAAGACAATCTTGCCCTGTTATTACGCAAAACTGACTATAAACATCATTCTTACAATTTAGGGTTAAATCTTGATCCCACAGATTGGCTTCGTGTACAGCTTAAATACGCCAATGGTTTTCGTGCGCCAACCTCTGATGAAATTTATATGACATTTAAACATCCGCAATTTTCCATTCAGCCTAACACGGATTTAAAAGCTGAAACCTCTAAAACAAAAGAAGTCGCGTTCACTTTTTATAAAAATAGCAGTTATATTACGTTAAATGCATTCCAAAACGATTACCGTAATTTTATTGACTTAGTAGAAGTAGGCGAACGTCCTATTGAAGAAGGCTCTGCAATAAAATATCCGTTCCATCAAAACCAAAATCGAGATCGAGCAAGAGTCAGAGGTATCGAAATTGCTTCACGTCTTGAAATGGGTGATTTGTTTGAAAAACTACAAGGTTTCCATTTAGGCTATAAATTTACCTATCAAAAAGGCAGAATTAAAGACAATGGATTACATCCAAAATATAAAGAATTTTTGGAATTGAATAGAGATACACATCCAGAATACGAAGCCATTGCTCGTAAACCTCAACCAATGAATGCCTTACAACCAACCACATCGGTATACAATATTGGCTATGATGCACCAAGCCAAAAATGGGGCGTGGATATGTATATCACTAATGTTGCAGCCAAAAAAGCAAAAGATAGCTTTAATTCTCAATGGACGAGTATGGTCGAACGAAAAGAAAAGCAATATACCGACATAACAGATATAAAAGCATCAACAGCAAACGGCAAAGAAGTAAAAGATTCTCGCGGATTATGGCGTAATAATCGCTATACAGTGATCGATACGATTGCCTATTGGAAACCAATTAAAAATCTTACATTTACCGCTGGTGTATATAATTTAACCAATAAAAAATATCTCACTTGGGACTCTGCCCGTTCTATTCGTCATATCGGCACGATTAACCGAGTAAAAACAGAAACAGGTAAAGGCTTAAACCGCTTCTACGCACCTGGCAGAAATTACAGAATGTCTGTTCAGTTTGAATTTTAATCCTATGTAAAAAATAATCCGCACATTTTACGTGCGGATTATTGTTTAAGATTACTTCTATTTTAAAGCGGTTTGTGAGTGTGTATTTAAACGAGAAAATTTCAATTCATCAAATTCATCGCGTATAACGTATTGGTAAATCAGTACCAAATCGCCTTGAATATGGCAATCTCGATAACCTTTCCACTCTCCTACTAATGCGTGATCTTGGTAGTTTTCGGGTAAAGGTAAACGATTTAATAAACAGTATATTGCAGTAATGTATTTTGAGCCAATTAACACATTGGGGGAGCGTTTAGCTAAATCAGTTAAATCTCTTACAAATTGTTTTGAATAGCTTACTTTTAATGGCTTCTCTTCTGACATTATTGACCACCATTAAGAATGCGTTTTGTAAATTCTTCGGCAGAATAATTTTCACTAGCTTCAATAAAAAAGCTCTCTGCGTTACCACTATCTAATTCATCAATAGCTGCTAAGGTTTCTTTATTTGGGCGAAGATAATTCAAATCAATAGGGATAGAGCGAGTCTTGGCAATTTGAGCCAAAAACATATTGAATACTTGTGATGGGGTAAGTCCATATTGTTCAATAACTTGATAAGCTTCTGATTTTGTTTGCTCAACTGTTCTAAAGCTGATAGAGGAATTCGTAAGTGCCATAATTTTTCTCCCTAGTATTACATTGAAAGACTATTATAATAAAAATGAAGTGCAAAATCTATAGTCTCTCATTTTTAATGTAATTAGGGATTTTGATTGCTATTCAAAAGTTAAAGGATTTAAATATCATTACCCTGTCTAAATTCTGGTTTAAATAATTCTTCTAGTTGCCCAAAATGGAGCATTAAATCTTGCTCTCCTGCTGCGTAAGGGGCAATTTCATAAACATCATAAATAAAATGTACACCTTTTGAATCTAAGTAAATATTGTTCGATAAATTAAAACTATCGGCTTCAATAATAGGTTCATATTCCTTATTGCTATTATTATATTGTTCCCATAAAAGCGTTTTTACTTTCGGTAAATCTTTTTCATTAAATAAATCATTTAATGTCAAAATATGGCGTGTAGTTAGATCAATTGTGAAATAGCGATTACCTTCAATACCGTGCGCACCGCCTTCATAGTCATAAAAACTAATCGCAAAGGTTGCAAGTTTTTCTTTTTGCCCGATAAAATTTGTCCATATAGAATGAGAAATTCCAAAAGATGGTGTTTCTTTCGCCTCTTTTTTGTCTTCCTCAAAAGCGGTTTGATAACGTGCTACAAATTGTTCGCGAGAAATATTTTTCGTTTCTTCATTTTCAGTCAATTTTTTCCACAATAGATCATTAAGCCAATCAATATTGGTTTTTATTGTTGAAATTGAATACTCAATTTTGGTTTCTTCAGGCTGGTAATCTTCTTTCGATTTAGGATGTTTAATAATTTCAGATTGATTAAATATTTCATCATTTTCCACAAAAATTGCTGGGACTGTTTTTTCTATTTGCTCTTTTAATTTGGTATTTTCAGCACTAAGTTGTGCTACTGTTTGATTTAGTTGTTTTATTTTTGCTTCAGTATCTTTATCTTGGCAGCCTGTGAGTAAGATGACAGAACTAATTAATGCAGCAACGAGCGTTTTTTTCATACTTTTTTCCTTTTTAAATCATAAATCAAAAACATTCTTATCGCGTAGAATATGGCTATTGCCTTTGCGACGTAAAAATCCCATTCGGTCGAAATATTCCATCAGTTGAACGGTAAGTTTGCGTCCGAAATTCAATTTATCACGTACTTCATTTACGGAAACTTTTCCTTGTTCTTGTGCGATTTGTTTGATGAGTCTCGCATAAGCATAGATGGTTTCAGTTAAGAAAAATCTATCTTTCACGATTGGCGTGAGGTAACCCAATTTCCCAGCTTTATACATAAAATTACGCATAATTGATTCATCAATAGCGAGAGCATTTGCCATATCACGTACCCAAATGGCTTGACCTTGGGCTTTTTCAAATTCATCGAGTACACTTGACCAATATTTTTGTTCTTCTTGGCTAAATTGGATTTTATGTTCGGGTAAGTGAAGCCAACCTCGAGTTTGCTGTAATCTTCCCTCTTCTAACATTTCATCAATAAAATGATTGATCAAGTTTTCAGGCTGGTTTAAGGCAGTCATTCGATATAATCTGGCTTTGCTTACTCCAAGTTGATCATTATGTTGCTCGTGATAAGTATTAAGTGCGGTTAAAATTTGCTGTGTTTTTTCTTGTATGTAATTAGTATTAAAACACCAATCTTGATAACGTACGGCGTCTCGCTCGACGAGTGCTTTATCTAATTGCAAGGAAGTCAGTTGTTCCGTCCACATTAATTGGCGTGCTGTTGTCGCATTATGTAGAAGGGTAAGTGCAATACGTTGCGAAGCGTTCTCTGCCAATGCTAAATTTGCTAGGGAATTTAACCGCACTTCAGTGCGTTTATGACGTTTTGGCGAGTTTATTTCCAATACTCGTGAGCCGGCAATTAAGGTTTTTGTATCGCCACTGCGTAAAATAAGTTTGTCTCCAAAAGTCAAGAATAATGGCGAATCTAATATGATTTCAGCTAAAGTGCGGTCATTTTTTGCGGCATTTTTTCCCTGTAATAAGGTGAGCTTACCCGTAGTGCGACTTGCGCCGTGATAAATATGCACAGGTTGGCTTTCATTTAATGGTACTTCAGCCAAAATTTGTACACTAATGCGATCTGTTGGTGGAAGAGGCTCATTCTGCAATAACCAATCGCCTCGTTTCATTGGCGTGCGGTCTAAATCAGCATTTAAATTTAACGCTAAACGTTGCCCCGCAATACCTTGTTCGCTTGATGTATTTTGTGCGTGAATCGCTTTTACACGAACTTTCTGTCCAGTGGAAAGGTAAAGTTCATCGTTTACTTTCACTGTTCCTGAAAAGGCTGTGCCTGTCACGACGGTACCTGCCCCTTTTACGTTGAATACTCGGTCTATTGCGTATCGAAAAGGTTTCTGGGTATCAGCTAATTCAGATAGATTAGCTAAGTAATGACGTAATTCATTAATTCCTTGTCCCGTTTCTGCTGAGGTAACGAAGTAATTAGCACCACGTAAAAAACTATAATTTTGTTTAATTTCTTGGATTAACGATTCTATTTGCTCTAGATTTGTACGATCTGCTTTTGTGATGACAACAATAATTTCGTGGAATTGAAGTTGGCGTAAGATTGCTAAATGTTCTTTTGTTTGCGCTGCAACGCCTTCATCGGCAGCGACAATTAACATTGCATAATGCACACCCCCTAAGCCTGCCTGCATATTTGATAAGAATTTTTCGTGTCCCGGTACATCAATAAAGCCAAGCACTTTGTTTTCTAACGGCAGATAGGCATACCCTAAATCAATGGTCATGCCGCGTTTTTTTTCTTCTGGTAAATGGGCGGTGCTTTTGCCAGTTAATGCTTTTAATAATGCTGTTTTGCCGTGATCAACGTGACCTGAAGTAACAATAATCATAGTTCATCCAATGTATTTAATAATGTTTCAATATCCGCAAGGCTACGTAAATCTAGCCAAATTTTTCCGTTTTCCATTCGCCCAATAATAGGTTGAGAAAGTTGTTTAAAACGAGCTAAAAGTGCGGAAAGTTTTACGTTTGTTTTTTCTGCAATAGTGACAGCCACAGAAGGGATTCTTTCCATTGGTTGTGAGCCACTACCGATTTGTGCTTGGCTAGCTTCAATTTGAATCTCAAATTGTGAATTTAAACGAGATTCTAACCGCTCTTTGAGACGCATAGCATTTATTTTGAGTTGTTCTAATGGTTGCGTGAGTAATCGCAAAGTTGGTAATTTTTCAGTTAATTTTTCAGGATTTAAATATAAACGTAATGTGGCTTCTAAGCCTGCTAAAATGACTTTATCGCAACGTAATGCACGCTTGAGTGGATGTGCTTGTAATTGTTCGATCCATTCTTTTTTACCCACAATAATGCCTGCTTGCACACCGCCAAGCAATTTATCGCCAGAGAAAGAGACCAAATCTACACCTTGGGCGACTTTTTCTTGCACGGTCGGTTCTTTTGGCAAGCCATATTGGCTTAAATCTATCAATGCACTGCTGCCTAAATCAGTTACTACGGGTACATTCATTTCTCGCCCTAGTTCTGATAGTTCTTCTTCTGAAACTGAAGAGGTAAAACCACAAATTTGATAATTGCTGCTATGCACTTTCATTAAAAAAGCCGTATTTTCAGTGATAGCATTACGATAATCTTTCGGGTGAGTACGATTAGTGGTGCCCACTTCCACTAAATGGCATCCAGCTTGTTCCATAATATCTGGAATACGAAATGCACCGCCGATTTCAATTAATTCGCCACGAGAAATAATTACTTCTTTACCTTGAGCAAAGGTTGCCAGCATTAACAACACCGCAGCGGCGTTGTTATTCACTATACAGGCTGCTTCAGCACCAGTGAGTTTGCATAATAATTCACTGATGTAATTATCGCGATGACTACGTTTACCTTCATCTAAATCATATTCAAGCGAAACATTTTTTTGCATCGCAGAAAGGGCTGCCTGTTGTGCTGCTTCAGACCAAAGCGCCCGCCCAAGATTTGTGTGTAACACCGTACCAGTCAGATTATGCACCGCTTTGATTTGTACTTGGTTTTGTTTTTGTAGGCGAGAATGAATTTCTACAAAAGTGCGGTCAAAATTAGAAAAATATTCAGGAAGTTGATTATTTTTTTGAATAAATTGACGAGCTTGCGTTAATAATTCTCGACACGTTGCCACGACAGCAGTGTGACCAAATTCGGTAATGAGTTGTGAGCCTTGAGATGTTTTGAGAATTTTATCAACGGAAGGGAGTTGTTGAAAAAGTGCGGTCATTTTTGAATCCGTTTAAAATAACGTTGAACTGCCGATTAATTTACGCTAAAGTAACTGCAATTTCAACCACGGAGGGGCGTCATCTCCGGTGAGGTGGCAGGATTTCAAATCCTGTTGGGGACGCCAGCGTTCTTGGGTGGGTTCAACTCCCATTCCCCTCCGCCAATCCATATAAACCTACATAAATCCACGTAAACAATCCACCAGAAAAACCCAGTGTACACACCTCTTTATCATTGCGTATGGTGGATAAAGCATCGCAAGCCTTTTAATTTCTAACTACTAGCGATAATCATCTTTCATCATGATCACACGACAGCCAACAGAAACAGAATAAAGGCTTATACATTTTTATACATTAAAAGTATAATTATACAAAGAGAGTATAAAACAATATAAAGAGGCTAAAAATGACACAGGCAGAT
Organism: Haemophilus influenzae; assembly: GCF_900475755.1. Lineage (NCBI taxonomy): Bacteria > Pseudomonadati > Pseudomonadota > Gammaproteobacteria > Pasteurellales > Pasteurellaceae > Haemophilus > Haemophilus influenzae. The sequence continues at coordinate 243,023 of NZ_LS483411.1, read as the reverse complement.
CCCCTTTATTTCCCCCGTTCTGAATTAGCAGAACGATTACTATCAAGCCTAAAAGATGGAATATTACACGCCATAACCCTTTTTGCACCCCGCAGAATGGGGAAAACCCAATTTTTACTTAATGACGTAAAGCCGAAAGCAGAGAAATTAGGGTTTAATGTGTTCTATTTTAGTTTTATGGATAGGACTAGTAACGAGTTGAGCAATGTTTTTACACGTGAGCTAATACACTTTCTTGATGTGGTGGACGGCAAAACCAATAACTTGTTTGATAAACTAAAAGCCATTGACTTAATGGGCGTAAGCGTTGAATTACAAGATAAAAATCAAACTAAACTTGATGAACTAAGCCTTGTTCAGATTATTAATGCCATTACAGAATCTAGCGATAAACCCGTTTTAATGTTACTTGATGAAGTTCAAGAACTGGCAAGAGTGAGCCATACTATAGGGCTAATCCGTTCATTGCGTACTGGTTTAGATATAAATCAACAAAAGATAAAAGTGATTTTCACAGGAAGTAGCACAAATGGATTGCGGGCAATGTTTAATGACAACAAAGCACCGTTTTTTCATTTTGCACATCCTTTATATTTTCCAAATTTAGGCAAAGATTTTACGGATTTTCTAGCCGATATTTATCACAGCAGAACAGGGCAAGAAATCGACAAGAATCAATTTTATGAACTCTTTGAACGATTTAATTTTACCCCTCTTTATATGCGTTCAATTGCTCAAGATATGATTATCAACCCTAATCTATCACTTAAGCAAGCATCAGAATATAGGATTACTCAAATGAGTGAATTAGGCGACAGCGTGAAGATATGGCAAGAATTAAGCTCAATAGAACGGGAAATATTAAAGAGCGTTGTAAATGGCGAAAATGCACTATATAGCAAAGAAAAACGCGCCTATTTTGCTAAAGCGTTAGGGATAGAAGATATTAGCTCAAGCACAATACAAGGGAAAGTGAGAAAGCTAGAAAGAAAAGAGCTTATTACACGTAACGCAAACGGCACAATAAAAATAAACAGCCCATATTTTCAAACGTGGATTAAGGAAAACAGCTAAGGCAAATATCAAACAATAAAGTGCGGTCAAATTGATCGCATTTTTCTTTTTTTCTGGTGGCTTTAAGATGTTTAAAGTTTGATTTTGGACACTATCAAATCATCATTTAGGAGTGCTTTCAAACTTGATTAAAAAACAATCAAAAATCAACAAAAAAATTTTTTAGTACTATATTTTGTACCATAATTTTAATGCTAAAAAATAATATCCTTATTTTTCATAAAGTTACAACTCAAATTCAACTCCCATTCCCTACGCCAATCCATATAAACCTGCATAAATCCACGTAAACAATCCACCAGCAAAACCCAGTGTACACACCTCTTTATCATTGCGTATGGTGGATAAAGCACCGTAAGCCTTTGAACTTATCGCTGGGATATAATATTTACCCCACCATTTTCTTTAACTGATACAAATATGCCAATGCTTGTTTAGGGCTTAAATCATCAGGATCAAGTTTTTCGATTGCCTCTCTTAGTGCATCCGTTTCTTGTTCAAACAATAATTCGCCCTGATTGTGATTGGCTTCACGCAATGCTTGAATTTGTTGATCGGCTGAATGGCTTGAGTTTTTTTCTAATTGTGTCAATTTCTGTTTTGCCAGTTTAATAACAGATTGTGGCACGCCAGCCAAAGCCGCTACTGCCAAACCATAACTTTTACTTGCGGCACCATCTTGTACGGCGTGCATAAAGGCGATGCTGTTGTTATGCTCAAGGGCATCTAAATGAATATTGACTATGCCTTCGAGCTGTTCTGGCAATGCGGTTAATTCAAAATAATGGGTGGCAAATAATGTAAGCGAGCGGATTTTTTGGGCTAACCATTCTGCACAAGCCCAAGCTAAGGATAAGCCATCATAAGTGGATGTGCCACGACCAATTTCATCAATAAGCACGAGACTTTGCTCAGTAGCTTGATGAAGAATATTTGCCATTTCGGTCATTTCCACCATAAAGGTTGAACGCCCCGAGGCTAAATCATCGGAAGCACCAATTCGAGTAAAAATACGATCAATCGGCCCAATTCGCGCACTGTCTGCCGGCACAAAGCTGCCGATATACGCAAGCAATGTAATTAATGCGGTTTGACGCATATAAGTACTTTTACCACCCATATTTGGCCCGGTAATAACTAACAAATGACGGTTGTGATTTAACTCCACAGGGTTGGCGATGAAAGGATCTTTCAATACTTGTTCCACAACAGGATGGCGACCATTTTCAATTTTCACACTCACTTCATCACAGAATGTTGGCATAACGTAATTGAGGGTATTTGCGCGCTCGGCAAGATTGACCAATACATCCAATTCAGAAAGTGCAAGGCTAGCCAGCTGTAACGCACCTAAGTGCGGTAATAATAAATCAAATAATTCATCGTAAAGTTGCTTTTCTAATGCTAACGCCGCACCTTTCGATTTCAGTACTTTGTCTTCATATTCTTTGAGCTCAGGAATAATGTAACGCTCTGCATTTTTCAGGGTTTGGCGACGTACATAATGAATGGGTGCTTTATGCGCTTGGCCTTGGCTAATTTGAATGTAATAACCATGCACTGCATTAAAACCGATTTTTAAGGTGTCAATGCCAGTGTTTTCACGTTCTCTTTTTTCAAGATTTTCCAAATATTGCGTTGCACCATCAGACAGCATACGCCATTCATCTAACTCGGTATTGTAACCTTCAGCAATCACGCCGCCATCCCGAATTAAAAGCGGAGGCGTTTCAATCAATGCACGTTGCAATAAATCCCATTGCTCACTGAAATCGGCAATTTGGCTGAAAAGTGCGGTTAAAAATGGCGGTGTTTTTTGTTGAACAATCGTGCGTAATGCAGGAATTTGTTCTAAGGCTGTGCGTAAGCGAGTGAGATCGCGAGGGCGAGCAGAACGCAGAGCCACACGCGCTAAAATACGTTCCATATCGCCGACTAATTGCAAATAAGGTTGGAGTTCATCGACTAAATCAAAATTCAGAATTTCCGCAATCGCTTGTTGGCGTTGTTTTAATTTTTCCACATCACGAATAGGCTGATGAATCCAACGTTTCAGCAAACGACTGCCCATTGGCGTAACGCATTTATCCAAGACAGAGGCTAACGTATTTTCTGTGCCACCCGAAAGATTTTGCGTCAATTCAAGATTTCTGCGCGTGGCGGCATCTAACTGAATGCAGTCTTGATTTTGAATTAAGCTAATGCTTTGAATATGGGGTAATGCAGTACGTTGTGTTTCTTTTGCATATTGCAATAAACAACCTGCCGCACTTAAGCCGAGAGGGGATTTTTCTACACCAAAGGCGCGTAAATCTTTTGTGCCAAATTGACGATTTAATAACGTAATGGCAGTGCTAAGTTCAAATTCCCAAATCGGGCGACGGCGTAATCCTTTGCAATGTTCAATCGCAGCCATTTCGTTAAATTCTTCACAATACAGCAATTCCACAGGTGCAATACGTTGAAATTCCGCACGCAATGTTTCTTTATCTGCAGGTTCACAAAGCTGAAAACGCCCAGAAGTCATATCTAAAGTGGCTAATCCAAATTTTTCTTTTTCTTGATATACCGCAGCAATCAGATTGTCTTGGCGTTCTGGCAACAGTGCTTCATCACTGACCGTACCGGGCGTAACAATTCGCACAATTTGACGTTCTACAGGACCTTTGCTTGTAGATGGATCACCAATCTGTTCACAAATCGCCACAGATTCGCCTAACTGCACTAATTTTGCTAAATAACCTTCCACCGCGTGATAAGGCATTCCTGCCATTGGAATGGGCTGTCCTGCAGATTGCCCTCGTTTCGTCAAAGAAATATCCAACAATGCCGCCGCTTTTTTCGCATCGTCATAAAACAACTCGTAAAAATCCCCCATACGATAAAACAACAAAATATCTGGATTCTCTGCTTTGAGTTTTAGATATTGTTGCATCATTGGCGTGTGCTGTTGGAAATTTTCTTCGGAAATCATCTAATTACCTGCTTTGAAACTGAATAAAGATAGGTTTTGTGGCGGCTATTTTAGGTGCCGAAAGGGGAAAAAGCTAGATAAAAAAAGTGCGGTAAAAATTTATTGAGATTTTTTACCGCACTTTCAGTTGATATTTATCCTTTAAAGACAGGCAAATAGTCAAACATTGCTAGAAAATGGAAAATAGCCACAAAAACACCAAATAATACAATGAAGATTATTAAGCCATTTCCACCAAAAACTCGGAATGTTGTTGCTGCTGCATTTATTTTGCGAGATTTATAAGCAAGAAGTGCTGGAATTATGCAAGTCCAAATTGTCGCTACTGCACCGGCATATCCAATGGCTTTTAAGAAACCCAATGGAAATAAAATTGACATAATTAGTGGAGGTAGGAAAGTCACAGCCCATGACTTTGTTCGTCCAATTTTGCTATTATCAAATTTGAAGAAATCAGCGAGATAATCGAATACGCCTAATCCTACGCCAATAAAAGATGACAAAATTGCGGCGATAGAAAAGGCATTAATCATTTGTTTAACCGTGTTAGATTCTATTACTCTACCTAAAGCGTTAAGTAATATATCTAGATTGCCATCACTAGCTATTACAGGTGCAAATTGATTGCGAGGCAAATTTCCGAAAATTGAAAAAATCCAAAGTAAATAAAGAGTAAGAGCAATGGCTGTTCCACCTGAAATGGCATATTTAGCTTTTTTCTCGTCTCCATAATAGGCTCGCATAGTACAAACAGAATGATGGTAACCAAAAGATGTTAATGCAACAGGAAACATCCCTACCGCATATTTTGCATAGTTTGTATCTTTTCCACCAATATCTAATAAAGTATCTAAACTAATATTAGTTGCTAATCCATAAGTACTAAAAATAAAAGTAAACCCCATGAATACAATCAATAAAACAGATATTCTGTCTACAATGCGAGTGGAATGCCAAACAAAGAAGGAAAAGACTAATACAAATACAGTGGAGCAAATTGCCAATGTAGATGAACCAAAATCAATCCACGGTTTAATAAGGTTTTCTAGTATACCTCCAGATGCAGTGGTATAAGCATAAAGTAAAATACCCCCGACAAAATACACCGCAAGATTATTAATAGAATTGATAGTTGAACCGAGCATATCTTTAGTTACGGTACTAAATGATGCTCTTAAATCATAAGTAGAATAGGCCTCAAGTAATAACCAGCCTGATAATGTCATGATTATCATCGTTAAGCAAATTGCTAATGCTGACCATATTGTCCAAGCTCCAGCACCAGATGTTGGTAAACCAAGCATTCCTGCCCCAACACAAACACTAGCAATAATACAGGCACCACCAAAAATGGAAGGTTGTTTTTTCATAGAACATCCTTATCAATAACAAATTATTGAGTTAGCTGTTGATAAAAAAATGCAGTTCAAAATGAACTGCATTTTTCGTGATATTATTCAACTTCTTTTAAACGTGCCGTAAAGTGGCGGAGAACTTTTGGTTCATAAGTAAAGGTTAAACCCTTAATATTCTCCGCATTTTCTTTCACTTTTTGGAACGCCTCAATAATGAAATCCATATGAGTTTGCGTATAAGTTGCACGTGGTACAGTTAAGCGTAAAAGCTCTGCTGGACATGGTAGTTGTTTACCCGTCTTCGGATCTCGCCCTAATAAAAATGAGCCAATTTCTACCGCTCTTATACCTGCAACTTTATAAAGTTCGCAAGAAAGTGCTTGTGCTGGGAATTGGTCGGCTGGAATATGTGGTAATAATTTACCCGCATCTACGAACGCCGCGTGGCCACCTGGTTGTTGGCAAAGCACACCAATTTTTTCTAAGCCTGCAACCAAATATTCAATTTGCGCGATACGATAAGCCAGCCATTCTTGGCGCATACCATCATGCAAGCCAACAGCTAAGCGTTCCATTGCCCCCCCTTCTAAACCCCCATAAGTAGGGAACCCTTCTTGCACAACACAAAGCGTTCTACATTCGTGATAGACTTCCTCCATTGATTTATCTTTAAACGCTAAAATACCTCCCATTGGCACCATAGCATCTTTTTTGGCGGACATCGCTAAACCATCAGCATAGCGATAGCTTTCGTAAGTAATTTGTTCAATAGTCCAGTCTTTATAAGCTTCTTCACGTTGTTGAACAAAATAGGCGTTTTCTGCAAAACGAGCTGAATCCATGATGACTGGAATATCGTATTTACGCGCAATTTCATACATGCCTTTTAAGTTTGCAATAGAAACTGGCTGACCACCCGCAGAGTTACAAGTAATTGTACATACAATGTAAGGTACATTATGTGCTCCCGCCTCTTGAATGCCTTTTTCTAATTTTTCTAAATCGAAATTACCCTTAAATGGATGTTTTGCTGTTGTATCAAATGCCTCTTTGATATAAACATTGCGAACCGTTGCCCCATTAATTTGGCTATGTCCTTGTGTGGTATCAAAGAAATAGTTAGAGAAAACCACCATTTTGCTGCGATCTAAACCTTTCTCACGTTTACGTTTAGCAATCAATACTGGAATATAAATTTGTTCAGCACCGCGGCCTTGATGAGTAGGAATTGTATATTCATAACCAAAAATATCTTTCACTGCTTTAGCTAACGCATAATAACTGCGACTGCCACTATAGGCTTCATCGCCACGTAACATTGCAGCTTGCATATCTTGTGTAACGGCACCAGTACCGCTATCTGTAAGTAAGTCAATGAAAATATCTTCACTATCCAATAAAAATGGATTCATGCCTGATTTTAAGATCGCTTGCTCACGATACTCACGAGTAGTTCTTTTTACTGGTTCAATAACACGAATGCGGAAAGGTTCAGGTAAATGTTTAAAATTTTCCATAGCAAAATCCCCAAAAATTAATTTGCTTAGTTTAAATAAAAAATGATTTTCTAAAATGAAAACACTTTGATGGTTAATAAGAAAGGATTAATAAATTATGGGAAAATAAAAAGATAATCTTGGATCAACAAGAACCCAAGTTTGGTTAGGAGAGAGCAAGTTGAGCATATTAAACTCCTTTTAAGAGAAGAGAAACTTAATAAAACTTAACACTGACTTCTAACTACGAAGCATTATCAGAATAATATAAAATTTAACATTGTCATCTATTATTTTTTGATTTTGTGATACTCCTCACAGAATATTTTTAATAAAAAAGTGCGGTAAAAATTTGTTGAGATTTTTTACCGCACTTTTTAAAGAGATCTTAACGTTTTGGTAGATAACGCACTGGATCTACTGATTTGCCTTTGTAGCGAATTTCAAAGTGGAGTTTCACGGTATTTGTACCAGAGCTACCCATTTTTGCGATGTCTTGACCAGCTTTGACTTCTTGTTGATCAGCGACAAGAATTTTGTCGTTATGCGCATAAGCACTTAAGAAATCATCATTATGTTTGATGATGATTAAATTACCGTAACCACGTAAAGCATTGCCAGCATACACTATTCGCCCTGCTGCAGCCGCTTTTACAGCTTGTCCTCGTGAACCGCTAATATCAATCCCTTTGTTACCGCCATCTGTGCTTGAGAAACCTTGAATAATATTACCTGAAGTCGGCCATTGCCACGCAACATTTGAGGCGATTGGTGCAACGACATTTGCATTAATCGGTGTGCTATTCGCATTATTTACAGATGATGTAACCTGTGTTGATGAAGTTGCCACAGATACACTAGACGATATGCCAGCCTCTGATTTAATGGGGCCAATAATAGTACCGTCAGATCCTATTTGAGTACCGTTTGCGCCCGGAGTATAAGTGACGGCTGGTTTAGCTGGCATTGCTGTTGATGCCGTGACTGCAGGTTGTTTTACAGAAACCGTTGTAGTAACCGTTTTTGTGCCACAATTAGAAATCTTTAAAACTTGCCCTAAACTTAAATTATAAGGTTCGGATAGGTTATTCAACGCTGCCAATTCTTTTACATCAATTCCTGCTAAGTAAGCAATCAAGAACATTGTATCGCCTTTGTTTACTTTATAGGTATTGCCTTTGTAAGAGCCTTTTGAAATTTTGCTGTAATCTGGCGCATTGGTATTTGGATTACGTGGGATATTAATATGCTGTCCATCTACACAATCAGCAATTGTTTTGGTAACTGTTTTTGTTTGTACTGTCGGCACGCTAACTACCGTTTTCGGAGAGGGTTGAAATGCAGGTTGCGCAGGTGCTGTTGGCATTGCTGGTTGTTGATTAATCGGTTGAAAATTTGGTTGTGGCGTGACCATATTTCCCATTGTAGGTAATGAATTTTTTTGAATTTCAGGTTGCCAAGCACCACCTACATTACTGCCATTTACAGATTGCACTACACTAGGGGAAAGATTTCCATCTGCATCAGAAATAGGTGCAGGAGAATTAGAGGTACAAGCCGATAATACAACAAGACTTAAAGGGAGTAAGAGAAACGATTTGTTCATAGTTATTCCTTATTGTTCCGTTATTATTTCATTTGTGTTGGTATCGTATTTTTTTGAATTTCTGGCATAAAACTACCGCCAGCAACGGCACCTGTGCCTTCTACTGGTTGCATAATGCCATTTGGTAATGCATCTGGATCTTTAACTGGTTCTGATGCACATCCAACCAAAAGAAATCCAGCTACTAAAACAAGACTTAATTTGTTCATTTTCTATCCTAGTTTTTCAGTATAAAGTAAGCGATGACAGCCAGTACAACCACTGACCAGCCAATAATCTCAATAGATTTTCGCAATTTTGCTGCGAATTTCTCCCCACCCCATGCGGCTAATTTTGCCACCAGCAAGAAACGCGCTAAACGTGAAATAAATGCGGTGATGACAAAAGGGAAAAATGCCATTTGCATCACGCCAGAGCAGAGCGTAAACACCTTGTAAGGAATTGGGCTAAAACCTGCCACAAACACAACTAATACGCCCCATTGCTTAAACCAACTGACGGCTTTTGCCCAATGCACAGCATATCCCCATTGTTGTACAATGTTTTCCACCCAGTCCGTTGCATAAAAACCAATTGCATAACCAATCACTCCACCGATGACAGAAGCAATTGCCGTATAAAATGCAAATTTAACTGCACTTTTAGGCTTTGACATAGACATTGGGATCAACATCACATCGGGCGGAATAGGAAAAAATATCGCCTCGATAAAACTGACAAAAGAGAGCCAAAAAACAGCAAAACGATGTTTTGACCATTCCATCGTTTTATCGTACATCGTGCTGAAAATTTTCATATTTTTCTCTATTTGGTAAATTCCTGATCTAACCAATTTTGTAAAGAAAGCAATGAATGATGCGCGGTAAGATCCGCTTGAATTGGCGTAATAGACACATAGCCATTCTTCACTGCATAAAAATCTGTTCCCTCGCTTTCATCTTCGGGTAATGCTGAAGGACCAATCCAATAAATGGTTTCATCACGCGGATCTCTTTGTTTAATCACTTCAACGGAAGATGAACGATAACCCAATCGACATACTTTATACCCTTTTAATTCTTCAAAAGGTAAGTCTGGTACATTGATGTTAATCACTTCACGAGGGTTTAATAATTGATGCTGTAATTTAGGAATAAGATCACATACCACTCGCGCTGCTGTTTCATAATGCTGACGACCATCTAACGAAACCGCAATAGCGGGCAAACCTAAATGACGCCCCTCAAGGGCAGCAGCCAAAGTGCCAGAATAAATCGTATCATCGCCCATATTACAACCTGCATTAATGCCTGACACCACTAGATCTACTTGACCAGATAAAAATCCGTTTAACGCTAAATGTACGCAATCTGCTGGTGTGCCGTTCACACAATAATCGCCATTGTCTAAATGGCGTGGGCGAAGTGGCTCCACTAATGTGAGCGAGCTAGATGCTGCACTTCGATTACGATCAGGGGCAACAACAATGACTTTTGCAATTTTTCTTAATTCCGTTGCTAAAACCTGAATGCCTTCCGCGTGAAAACCATCATCATTACTGACTAAAATTCGCATTGTACTTCCTTATGCTTCTGTGTAATTTACTAACTCACGAACTAATGCCGTGGCATAACTGCCTGCTGGCAAATAAAATTTTAAACGTAAGCCTTCTGGCTCAAATGCCCAAGAAAACCCTTTTGCTTTCATCAATAATGGGCGACGCGCAGCCTTCATTCTTTCTTGTTTCATTAAAGGATCGAAAACTGAATGTTGATTTACGATTTCATTTTCAATATCGCTTGCTGCCAAAATATCTTCGCCAATTAAAGGGGCAGTAAGCAAAATATCTTGATTTTCTAACCGCACTTGCAAGGCATTTAAGTCTTCTTTTTCATCCGCTTTGAACCAACTATGCGAACCTGCTAATTGCACAATATCATTTGGTAAAACTTGATTTGTTGCGCCCTTTGCAATACGTGCTGCCACAACTAAATTAAAAATTTCACTACGTGCGGCGGAAAGATAAAAACTGCGTTTTTTGCGATCTTTTACCTTGATTTCCCCTTGAGCCCAACGCAATGCTTGCGTGAGGTTGTGACCATCCCGACCAAAACGTTGTTCCGTAAAATAATTGGGGAAACCAAAATTTGCCACAAAATCCAACCGCGCTTTAAGCTCATCAGATTCTTCTGCACCACGTAATAAAATATCGAAATAATTTCCCTCAAGGCTACCCGTGCGAATTTTTCGGTTATGTCGAGTAACCGTTAAAATCTCTACGCCATCTAATTCAAATTGACTGAAATCGGGCGTTTTCATTCCTGGCATTTGCAAGCAAAACCATTGTTCTGTCACCGCTCGACGATCTTTCAACCCTGCATATCCCATATTGCGTTCAGAAACACCGGCAAATTTAGCTAATTTTTCGCCAACAAATAAGGTATTGCAATCTGTTTTACGTACATACAACGCAACAAACTCTCCATCGCCCGACATTTCATAGCCTAAATGCTCTTTTACAATAAAATCCGCGCATTCAGCCTTTAAAAGTGCGGTGGTTTTTGGCGGAGTTTTTAATGTCAAATAAGGGAGTTGTTCGAGCATAGTTAAGGGCTCTTTTTTATCGAAAATAATTGTGCGAAATTCTATGCGACTTTTCGTGATTTATCCACTAAAATAACCGCACTTTTGTTCTTGTTGAAGGATTTTATTATGTCAAAATTGGCTGAATTACAAGCAGAAACCCGTGAAATTATCGAAGATTTACTTAATGATGGCAGTGATCCAAATGCGCTTTACATTATTGAGCATCACATCGCACACCACGATTTTGATTTGTTAGAAAAAATCGCCGTAGATGCGTTTAAAGCTGGTTATGAAGTGTCCGAAGCAGAAGAATTTAAAGATGATGATGGCAGCCCAATTTTCTGCTTTGACATTATCAGTGAAGTAGAATTAAAAGCGGAAATTATTGATGCTCAACAAAAAAAAATCCTTCCATTATTAGAAAAACATAAAGGCATTTATGATGGTTGGGGAACTTATTTTGAAGACCCAAATGCTGCTCACGATGAATACGGCGATGATGTGGAATTTTTTGATGCTGATGACGATGAATACGGCGATGATGGGGAATTTTTTGATGATGATGAAGAAGAAGAGACTCGTGTGCATTAATCCTTAAAGCCTTGCGCGCGGAATAATTTTCGCTACAATGGTACGACTTTTTTAACCGATTTTTTATAAGGAAAACATAATGAAAGTAGCAAAAAATGTAGTGGTGAGCATTGCTTACCAAGTTCGCACACAAGATGGCGTATTGGTCGATGAAGCACCAGCGAATCAACCACTAGAATATTTACAAGGTCACAATAATTTAGTAACCGGTCTTGAAAAAGCACTTGAAGGTAAAGAAGTAGGCGACAAATTTGAAGTACGCGTTCAACCTGAAGAAGGTTACGGTGCATACAGCGAAAATATGGTTCAACGTGTACCAAAAGATGTATTCCAAGGTGCCGATGAACTTGAAGTGGGCATGCGTTTCTTAGCGGATACTGACATTGGCCCAGTTCCAGTAGTGATTACTGAAATCGATGGCGATGAAGTTGTAGTTGATGGAAATCACATGTTAGCGGGTAAAGAATTACACTTCACCGTTGAAGTTGTCGCAACACGTGAGGCAACGTTAGAAGAAATCGCACACGGTCACGTTCACGGTGCGCACAGCCACGATGATGACGAAGAAGGCCACAGTTGTGGCTGTAGCGGTCATCATCACGAACATAATCACGGCAGCTGTGGTTGTGGCGGTCACTAATTAAAACAGCTCAAAAATTTACCGCACTTTAGCAATGAAGTGCGGTATTTCTTTATTAAAACCAGACAAAATCTGTTGAAAATCTTGGATCCTGTCGAACTTCTCGGTAGACTATAGGGCAATACACTCAAAACGTTTAGTCCTAAAATGAATAAAACACTGCTAAAACTTACCGCACTTTTTTTAGCATTAAATTGCTTTCCTGCCTTTGCTGAACAAACCGTTGATATTGAAGTTCAAGGCATCCGTGGTTTCCGTGCTGTTCGTAATACGGATCTCAATGTTCATCTAATTAATAAAGAAGAAATGGATGGCTCCGAACGCTATCAACATTTGGTAACCAAAGCCGTGGATCGTGGTTTGCGTGTGTTTGGTTATTATGATTCTTCCGTGCGTTTTGAACGAAAACAGCGTCAAGGCAAACGCGATTTATTGATTGCACAGGTTACACCAGGCGAGCCAACAAAAATTGCAGGCACTGATGTACAAATTGAGGGAGAAGCGGCACAAGATGAAAATTTTAATGCATTGCGTAAAAACTTACCGAAAGATGGCGTTTTGGTTGAACACCAAACTTACGATGATTACAAAACAGCGATCTCACGTTTAGCATTAAATCGAGGATATTTTGATGGGGAATTTAAAATTTCACGTTTAGAAATTAGCCCAGAAACCCATCAAGCATGGTGGCGAATGTTATTTGATAGCGGCGTTCGTTATCATTATGGTAATATAACTTTTAGCCATTCACAAATCCGCGACGATTATCTCAATAATATTCTTAACATAAAATCTGGCGATCCATATTTAATGAATAATTTGTCGGATTTAACTAGCGATTTTTCATCTTCAAATTGGTTTAATTCAGTTTTAGTTCAACCTAATATCAATCATAAAAGTAAAACGGTAGATATAGACATTATTCTTTATCCACGTAAAAAAAATGCGATGGAACTCGGTGTGGGCTTTGCCACTGATGGCGGTGTACACGGACAAATAGGCTGGACAAAACCTTGGATTAATAGCCGAGGACATAGTTTGCGTTCAAATCTTTATCTCTCTGCACCGAAACAAACTCTAGAAGCCACTTATCGAATGCCTCTGCTTAAGAACCCATTAAATTATTACTATGATTTTTCTGTCGGTTGGGAAGGGGAAAAAGAGAACGATACCAATACGAGAGTGCTTACGTTGTCAGCGTTACGTTATTGGAATAATGCGCGTGGTTGGCAATATTTTGGCGGACTTCGTGCAAGATACGATAGTTTTACACAAGCGGATATCACTGATAAAACCTTACTTCTTTATCCAACTGTTGGATTTACTCGCACTCGATTACGTGGTGGTTCCTTTGCCACTTGGGGTGATGTGCAAAAAATTACTTTTGATTTAAGCAAACGAATTTGGCTATCAGAATCTTCTTTTATAAAAGTGCAAGCATCAAGCGCGTGGATTCGTACTTATGCAGAAAATCATCGTATCGTTGCTCGTGCTGAAATCGGGTATTTACATACAAAAGATATTGAAAAAATTCCGCCTACACTGCGTTTCTTTGCTGGTGGCGATCGTAGTGTGCGCGGTTATGGCTATAAAAAAATCGCGCCCAAAAATAAAAATGGGAAATTGGTGGGTGGCTCACGTTTGCTGACAGGTTCTTTAGAATATCAATATCAAGTTTATCCAAATTGGTGGGCGGCAACCTTTGCAGATAGTGGATTAGCCGCTAATGATTACACAGCAAAAGATCTGCGTTATGGCGCAGGCGTTGGTGTGCGTTGGGCATCCCCAGTGGGTGCGATTAAATTTGATATTGCCACACCCATTCGCGATAAAGATAACAGCAAAAATATTCAATTTTACATTGGACTTGGTACAGAAATTTAAGGTGAATTTATGACAGAACAAACACAACCATCAGAAACTTCACCAAAACAAGCAAATAAAAAACACTGGGTACGCAAAGTTATTTGTATTGGAAGTGCGGTCATTTTTATACCTGTTTTAGGTGTTGCTGGGGCAATTTCTTTCGATGCGGGACAAAAAAGTTTAATTCAACTAGCCGACAAAATGCTCGATAGTTTTTCTGTTGAGCAAATTGAAGGCGGATTACAAAATGGCTTGGTGTTAAAGAATGTTCGTTATCAAACTGCTGGGATTGATACACATATTGCACAAGCACGTTTACAGCTCGATTTTGGTTGTTTGCTTTCACGTGAAGTTTGTTTACGAGACTTTACTCTAAATAAACCGACGATTGCGATTAATACCGCATTGCTACCGCCATCAACGCCTGATAATCCCAAGTCTAGCCCGATGAAGCGCATTTCCTTGCCAATTGGTATCAATGCAGAAAATTTAGTGGTGCAAGATTTATCCGTAAATGTTGATCAGACTAATATTACGCTTGGAAATTTTAAAAGTGCGGTAAGTTTAAATAATGAAAAAGGCTTAACTATTGCGCCGACTGAAATTAACGATATTTCAGTGATTGCAAAAAAATTGCCTGAAGTTAAACCTGAGCTGAAAGCCAAACAACCGAATAAACCTGTAGATTGGGCTGCGATTGAGCAATCTTTAACGCCCGCTTTTTTAGGCAATGTATCAGAAATCATTCTTCCTTTTGATTTACATATTCCTGAAATTTCAGGCAAAAACTGGCAGTATCAAGCAGTCAATGAAAAAGGCGAAACGCTTCAATCTATTGAAATCCCAAGCCTGATTGCACAGGCGGATACCGTCGATAACCAACTGCAATTACAAAAATTATCGGTTGAAAGTTCGCTCGGTAATCTTTATTCACAAGGTAAATTACAACTTGATGGCGATATGCCACTAGATTTAACCTTAAAATCCCATTTGGAGCCGTTGAAATCCGCTGGAAAAGAAATTCTGCCAGAGAGTGATGTGGATCTTACGCTTTCGGGAACATTGAAAAAATCCACCGCACTTTCTTTAAAAACAAAAGGCGTATTAGATGCTGAACTGAATGGCGAAGTGCAATTAGCACAAGACAAAATGCCCTTAAACCTCACATTAAATGTGGCAAAAGGACAATACGCTTTTGTAAACACAATGGCACCACTCAAAATTAATGATGTGACACTTAAACTCACGGGGGATTTACTGAATTATCACGCCGAATTTAAGGGCAATGTGGCAGGAATGAATTATATTCCCGCATCTCAAGTAGACTTTAATGCCGACGGCAAACTTTATGAAGTCACCGTAAATAAATTGAGGATAGCTTCATTAGACGGTAAAAGTGAATTTGTGGGTAATGCAAATTGGAAAAATAGTGCAAACTGGGATATTCAAGCCGATTTAGAAAAAATGAATATTGGTTTTTTTGTTCCAGTTATGCCTGCCATATTATCGGGTAAATTACATTCTCGCGGTTTTGCGGACTCTCAAGGTTGGCAAGTGGAAGTGCCTACAGCTGATTTAAATGGAATATTGTCTGCAAAACCAATTAGCTTGAAAGGTTCTGCAACGCTTAATCAAAATGTACTTCTAACCGTGCCTGATTTACAGATTAGATATGGCGAAAATTATCTTAAAGCCAGTGGCGTATTAGATGATCATTCTGATTTTGTGCTAGATATAGATGCACCAAATTTACGTGGCTTATGGTCAGATTTAAAAGGGCGAGTGGATGGTCGTGTAGCGATTTCTGGTCAAATTACGACACCTAATCTTGATCTTGATTTAACTTCATCCAATTTACATTTACAAGGTTTTCAGTTAGCCAAAGCAAGTATAAAAGGCCATATAAACAATACCCCACTCTCGAGTGGAAAATTGAATATTAAAGCAGAACAACTTCATTATGGCGAAAATATTAAATTCCATTTACTTGATCTTGATTTATCAGGCGATGAACAAAATCACAAACTAATCCTAAAATCCCAAGGTGAGCCTGTTGCTGCAAATTTACAAATTAACGGACATTTTGACCGCACTTTGGAACAGTGGAAAGGCACACTTTCCCAAGCAAAATTCGATACCCCGATTGGCGATGTAAAATCTAACCAAGCGATTGCGGTGTCTTACGATAACAAACAAACACAAGCCAATATTGCCGCACATTGCTGGCAAAACACAGATATAGAATTATGTTTCCCACAAGCATTCAATGCAGGCAAGCAAGGCAATATTCCTTTCCAATTCAAACGTGTTAATTTGGATTTAATGAATAAACTTATCGAACAAGATAGCCTCAAAGGAAACTTGCAAGTGCAAGGTAATGTGGCTTGGTTTACGGATAAACCATTCCAATTTAGCACAAAAGTAGATGGCAATCATTTAGCTTTCTCTCAAAAATTGGATTACCGCACGTTTAAATTAGATATTCCAAAATTAACCCTTAATGCCGACATTCAAAATAATAATTTGGTTTTAAAAACAGACATCAATTTGCATAATCAAGGCAGAATTGTAGGCGATATTCGTTTAAATGATTTTGTTAAAACTCGCCAACTTGGCGGAACCCTTGCGATAGAACGATTAAACTTGTCGATCGCAAATCAGCTACTTACTAGCGGTGAATCAGTGAATGGTAAGGTAGTCTCGAAGTTGAGTTTCGGCGGGAATTTAGAGAAACCATTATTAAATGGTGACTTCAATATTCGTAATATTCGTACCAAATTGAAATCTATGCCAGTCAATATTACTGATGGCGATATTGCCCTACGTTTCAATGGTAACCGTTCAACATTGCAAGGGAAAATCGAAACAGTAGATAGTCACTTAAACTTAACTGGACGTGCAAACTGGGCTAATATTGAACATTGGACGACAGAATTGAATGCACAAGCAAATAATTTCAACGTGGATATTCCATCTATGGCAAAACTACGTTTCAGTCCAGATATCACGATAAAAGCCAATCCTAAGGAATTGAATTTAAGCGGAACAGTGGATATTCCTTGGGCGCGTATTAAAATTGACAGTCTGCCAGATACTGCTGAGCCAGTCAGCGAAGATGAAGTGATTTTAAACGGCCCGCACAAGAGCAAAGAAGAACTGATTAAACGTGAATTTGCCGCAAAAACGAAATCAGGAATGGATATTCGCTCTGATTTACGCATCAATATTGGTAAAGACGTCAGCCTTGATGCCTATGGCTTAAAAACCAATCTTGATGGTTTACTTTCTGTGAAACAAGACAAAGGCAATTTAGGTTTATTCGGGCAAATCAATTTAACCAAAGGTCGCTATGCTTCTTTCGGACAAGATTTACTCATTCGTAAAGGGCTTATTAGTTTTTCTGGGCAAGCGGCACAACCTACGTTGAATATTGAGGCTATTCGTAATCCTGAAACAATGGAAGACAGCAAAATTACTGCTGGAGTGAGAGTGATTGGCATAGCCGATAGCCCAGAAGTCACTATTTTCAGTGAACCAAGCAAACCACAAGATCAAGCACTTTCTTATTTATTAACAGGTCGTTCGTTAGAAAGTAGCGGTGAAGCTGGCTCCAGTGGTTCGATTGGCGCAGCATTGATTGGTTTAGGCATTTCAAAGAGCGGTAAATTAGTGGGCAGTATTGGCGAAGTTTTTGGTATTCAAGACTTAAACCTTGGTACATCTGGCGTGGGCGATAAATCTAAGGTTACAGTAAGTGGAAATATTACCAATCGCTTACAAATAAAATATGGCGTAGGTTTATTTGATGGTTTAGCAGAAGTCACCTTACGTTATCGCCTAATGCCACAGCTTTATTTTCAATCCGTTTCTAGCACAAACCAAGTGTTTGATTTGCTTTATAAATTTGAATTTTAGGAATGTTATGAATGACGCTATTTTAGAACCCAAGCATCGTGGCAATGTACGTGAAATTGCCGCGATTGATCTTGGCTCAAACAGCTTTCATATGATTGTTGCACGCATTGTAAACGGCTCAATCCAAGTGCTTTCGCGCTTAAAACAAAAAGTTAAACTCGCGGAAGGTTTAGACGAAAATGCCGTGCTTAATCAAGAGGCTATCACGCGTGGCGTGAATTGCTTAGCCTTATTTGCTGAACGTTTACAAGGTTTTTCCGTTGAAAATGTCAATGTAGTTGGCACTTATACCTTACGCAGAGCCATCAATAATGATGAATTTTTACGTCAAGCAGCCAAAGTTTTCCCCTATCCCATTAATATTATTAGTGGGCAAACGGAAGCTAAAACCATCTACGCAGGCGTATGCCATACTCAACCAGAAAAAGGCAGAAAGCTTGTTATAGATATTGGTGGTGGTTCGACAGAAATGATCATCGGCGATGATTTCACACCGCTTATGGCTGAAAGCCGCCACATGGGATGTGTGAGTTTTGCGACTCAATTTTTTACCGATGGCGTCATTTCTCCAGAAAACTTTCAACGCGCGCGTCAAAGTGCGGTCAATAAAATCGAAGATTTAGGCTTTGAATATCGCAAATTAGGTTGGCAATCTGTGCTAGGTTCATCGGGGACGATTAAAACTGTAGCGCAAGTCATTTCGACTAATCTTGATCCAAATGGAACCATTACAGCCGAGCGATTAAATGCTTTAATTGAGCAAACGCTACAAGCGAAGCATTTTACTGAGCTAAATATTAACGGTTTAAACCAAGACCGCATAGATGTTTTTGTACCGGGTTTAGCGATTTTAAGTGCGGTATTTGAAGTCTTTCATATTCAACAAATGCGCTATTCTGACGGTGCATTGCGTGAAGGTGTCATTTACAGTCTTGAGAAAAACTTCCAAGTTGCAGATATTCGAGCACGCACAGCTTGGGGATTAAGTGAACAATTCAATATTGACCAAGCCCAAGCTCATCGCGTTGCGGATAGTGCAAATTTACTCAGCGCGCAATATCAAAATTGGCAATCGACAGAATTTATTGAAGAAATGCGCGAAATCCTGCTTTGGGCAGCGCGCTTGCATGAAGTAGGCATTGTGATTAATCACAAAGGTTTACAAAAACATTCAGCGTATATCTTACAAAATATGGAATTACCTGGGTTTGATCGTGAACAGCAACGTTTGCTTACCGCGTTAGTACGTTGGCATATTGGCACGATTAAACCTGCTGAATTTTTTAAATTTGCACGTTATAGCGAGCAAGATGTGATGGCTTTAATGCGATTGCTTCGTCTTGCGGTTATTCTCAATAAATCCCGTCAAGCAACAGAAACAGCAAAAAATTTCACCCTTGAAACGCTCCGCACTTTAAATGATTGGACATTGAATTTTGAAAGCGGATACTTAGACCGTAACCCGTTAATTTGGAATGAATTGCGAGCTGAAAGTAATCTTCTGAAAGAGTTTGAAAGCAGTTTAGTTTTTTATTAATTATCTTTCTGCTTAATGTTTATGAGCGAAAAATTTAGGGCAAACGAAATACTTGCCCTATTTTTATAATTTGACGGTCTGAAATAATACTTTTATTTCATCCAATGATAATAATCTAAATGAGCCATTTGCTAATCCATCAATAGATAATGAGCCCTGACTTACTCTCACTAATCGTAAGGTGGGGAAGCCAATATGCGCAGTCATTCTCCGCACTTGGCGGTTGCGCCCTTCACTAATTTTAATTTCTAACCAGCTTGTGGGAATATTTTTTCTCTCTCGGATAGGCGGATTGCGTTGCCATAAATCTGGCTCTGAAATTAACCGCACTTGAGCCTGTTTAGTCATACCATCTTTGAGTTCTACACCCTTTCTGAGTTGTGCTAAATCGGTTTCTTCAGGGATACCTTCCACTTGCACCCAATAAGTTTTTTCTGTTTTAAATTTTGGATCAGTCAAACGATGTTGTAATTCGCCATTATTGGTTAAAATCAGTAACCCTTCACTGTCTCTATCTAATCGACCTGCCGCATAAACATTTGGAATTGAGATAAAATCTTTTAAAGTGGCACGCCCTTGTTCGTCGGTAAATTGCGTGAGTACATCAAAAGGTTTATTGAATAACACAACTTTGGTTTCATCCAACGACAACGTTTTGGGTTTTAATTTTGGTTTAAAAGTGCGGTGAAAATTAACCGCACTTTTTCCTTTAAACGGCAATTTCCCCACTGAAAAATTCTTCTTCATTGAATTAGATTTCTATTTTGAAAGATTTGTAACATCATAACAAAACTTCAGCCTGTAGTAATGATGATTACTTGAGTGAACCTGAAAAACTAAAAAGGCTAAGCCAGTAAAAACTGAGCTTAGCCCCAAACTAAATTATATTTAAATTGGTTTTTTTAATGGAAAATTATTTACCATCCCAAGCTTGTACTGCATCTAAACGAGCTTTGATTTGGCCTTGTGTATCTTTTTTGAAATACCCTTCAGCTAAACCGCCTTCCCAGCCACCGTAGTTTGCGTTAGGTAACATGATGAAAGTTTTACCAAATTTGCCTTGGTTTTGATCAACGAATGCACGGCGGTCAGCGTTTAATTTGCCATATACGGTATTACCGAAGTCATCTAAGTTATCGCCTACATAAAGTACGATTTCATAGCCTTGTTTTTCAATTTCTGCAAAACGAGCCGCTTTAGCTGATTTGTCTTTTTTCAAATAAAATGCAGATTCTTCCACGCCATTGAAACCTAAGCGTTTCATATCATCAATAGTGCCTGCTTTTTCAGAGCTGTCTTTGCGGTTTGTTACGTAGAACACTTTACCTTTGTGGCTGTTTACATAATTATTAAATTCTACCGCACCCGGAACAGCACGAGATTGACGTGCGTCTACCCAACGAGTCCAATCTTTACCATCGAATGGTTTGTTATTTTGAACTTGCCAGCCAGCATAAGGGCTGTTGTCTAACATAGTTTCATCTAAATCAGCCACAACCGCTTTTTTCTTACCTTTTGCCACTTTTGCGTGATCAAATGCAACTTTTGCCGCATTGTACGCTTGATAAGCTAATGCTTTATATTCGCCAGAATCTTGCATCCAGTTTAAGCCAAGAACAGCTTGTTGTTGTAATTGCATATTTGCTTGTTCTTCTGATTTCATTTGGTGTGCACCACAGCCAGCTAAGACAAGAGCAGAAAGAGCCGTAAGTGCGGTCATTTTTAACGTTGTTTTCATATTATGTTCCTATTCATTAAGGATATAGTAAGTCTTTCTGAAAAACACTTTTCAATTGAAAAGATAATTTCATCATAGACGGCATTAATAACCGTAAGTAAACTTACCTACGGTTATAATAGAAATTATTTTATTCCTTTTAAGAATTCCACGCAAGTATCTGGGAAATCAGTAAATACACCTGTTACCCCTGATTTATTCAATAAGGCATCATACATTTTATTTACGTCTGTGAAAAACGCGGGTAGTGCATCTTTACGCAAAATTTAAACTAAGGTGCAATTATGAGCGAAAAATATGTGGTAACTTGGGATATGTTTCAAATGCATGCCCGAAAATTATCAGAACGTTTACTTCCAGCTTCTCAATGGAAAGGTATTATTGCGGTGAGTCGCGGTGGTTTATTTCCAGCGGCTGTATTGGCTCGTGAATTGGGTCTTCGTCATATTGAAACCGTTTGTATCGCAAGTTATCACGATCATAACAACCAGGGAGAACTACAAGTTCTTCATGCAGCCCAAGTGCCAAATGGTGGCGAAGGATTTATCGTGGTAGATGATTTAGTTGATACGGGTAATACTGCGCGTGCGATTCGTCAAATGTACCCTAATGCAAAATTTGTCACTGTATTTGCAAAACCTGCAGGTACGGAATTAGTAGATGATTACGTGATTGATATTCCACAAAACACTTGGATTGAGCAACCTTGGGATTTAGGTTTAACCTTTGTGCCACCTCTCTCTAGAAAATAATTTTTATACAGATACAGAATAAAAGAGCGGTCAAAATAAAAGAAGTTTTGACCGCTCTTTTTGTATGAGAATTAATTTATAAATTATTCTTCATCTTCTTTTGCCCATTCTAATGAGCGTTTAACTGCTTTTTTCCAGCCTTTGTAGCGACGTTCACGTTTTTCATTGTCGCTGTCTGGGCTGAAAGTGCGTTCTACACGGGCTTTATCGCGAAGCTCGTCTAAATCTTTCCAGAAGCCTGTTGCTAAACCAGCAAGATAAGCTGCACCTAGAGCGGTCACTTCTTTCACAACTGGGCGCTCTACATTTACATCTAAAATGTCAGCTTGGAATTGCATTAAGAAGTTATTGTTTGTCGCACCACCATCTACACGGAGATATTGTAATCGTTCACCCGAATCTGATTGCATAGCCTCTAAGACATCACGGGTTTGGTAAGCAATAGATTGTAAGGTTGCTCGAACAATATGATTACAGTTTGCACCGCGAGAAAGACCAAAAATCGCACCGCGCGCATATGGATCCCAATATGGTGCACCTAAGCCTGTGAAAGCTGGAACAACATATACGCCATTACTATCAGTCACTTTTTGTGCAAAGTATTCAGAGTCAAAACTATCGTGAACAATTTTGAGTTCATCACGGAGCCATTGGATTGATGCACCCGCGATAAATACTGAACCTTCTAAGGCATATTCTGGTTCGCCTTTTGCATTACAAGCAATGGTTGTGAGTAGTCCATTTTTGGATGTAATAGCTTTGTTACCCGTGTGGAGTAACATAAAGCAACCTGTGCCGTAAGTGTTTTTGGCTTGGCCTGCATGTACGCAAAGATGTCCGTAAAGAGCGGCTTGTTGGTCACCAGCAATCCCTGCAACAGGAATACGCACACCACCTTTACCACCGATATTGGTTTGGCCGTAAATTTCAGAAGAATTACGTACTTCAGGTAATATTGAACGAGGAATATTCAAGATTTCAAGCATCTTGTCATCCCATTGTTTAGTATGGATGTTAAATAACATGGTACGAGATGCGTTGGTATAATCGGTTACGTGCACTCGGCCTTGAGTCAATTTCCATACAAGCCAAGTATCAACGGTACCAAATAATAATTCGCCTCGTTCAGCTTTTTCTCGTGCGCCTTCAACGTTATCCAAAATCCATTTTACTTTTGTACCAGAGAAGTAAGGGTCAACCACTAAGCCTGTGGTATTACGAATATATTCTTCATAACCATCGGCTTTTAATTTATCGGTAATGTCTGCAGTACGGCGGCATTGCCAAACGATAGCGTTGTAAACAGGTGTACCCGTTGATTTTTCCCATACAATGGTGGTTTCACGTTGGTTGGTGATACCGATAGCAGCGATTTCATCAGATGTAATGCCCGATTTTGCAACGACTTCGTTTAAGGTTGAGCTTTGAGTTGCCCAAATTTCCATTGGGTTATGTTCTACCCAACCAGCTCGAGGGTAGATTTGGGTAAATTCACGTTGTGCAATTTCAACCACATTCGCATTATGATCTAATAATACTGCGCGAGAGCTTGTTGTGCCTTGGTCTAATGCAATGATGTATTTTTTGTCTGTCATAGTATTACTCCTTCAAATAATTATTCGCAGCCGCAATTACAAGGTAAATTGCCGCCAATTGCTTTTTTGTATAACCATGCACCAGCTAATGCGCCTAAAACAGGTGCAACCATTGGAACGATAAAATAAGGGACTTCGCGTCCGCCAGTTAAAGCGAGTTCGCCCCAGCCAGCGAGATAAGCAAAGAATTTTGGTCCGAAGTCACGTGCTGGATTCATGGCAAAACCAGTTAATGGTCCCATAGCACCACCAATAACGGCTATCAAGATACCGATTAATAATGGGGCAAGTGGACCACGAGGTACTCCGTTTCCATCGTCAGTTAATGCCATAATTAATGCCATAAGAATTGCAGTAATCACGAATTCCACAGCAAAGGCGCCACCAATGCTTAAACTTGGATGAGGATAAGTGGAGAATGTACCCGCAAGGCTTAAACTTTCTTGTGTACCACGAACAATATTGTGGGCTGTTTCATAATCGATAAAAACATTGCGGTATAAGGCATAAACTAATGCGGCAGCAAAGAATGCGCCGAGCATTTGTGAAATGATGTAAGGAATTACTTTTTTGCCATCAAAGCAAGCAAATTTCCAAAGGGCAATGGTTACTGCAGGGTTTAAATGTGCGCCAGATAACCCCGCTGTTGCATATACTGCAAGTGCAACGCCCATCCCCCACATAATGCTGATTTCCCACAAGCCAAAACTAGCGCCTGCTACTTTTAGTGCTGCAACGCAGCCCACACCAAAGAAAATCAATAAGGCTGTACCTAAAAACTCGCCAATACAGTTCGCTTTTAATGATTTATCCATAGATCACTCCTTAGAAGTTCGGTTGAAATGAAGAGTGTTTTCCCTAAGTAAAGGGGAAGAATTTATTAAAAAAGAATACGGAGTGTTTTGAAATAGCCTCCTTATTTGAATTCTAGGTTAGAACACCTAGATTGATTATGATGTTACTCTGTTAGAGTAGATTTTTAGTTTCTACGATATAGAAACCTAGTTAACCGTGGGTATGTTTACCTACGGTTATAATAGAAATTATTTTATTCCTTTTAAGAATTCCACGCCAGTATCTGGGAAATCAGTAAATACACCTGTTGCCCCTGATTTATTCAATAAGGCATCATACATTTGATTTACGTCTGTGAAAAACGCAGGTAGTGCATCTTTACGCACGGTGTAAGGATGCACTTCCACATTATATTGTGCAAGTTCTTTTACCAACGGAGTGTACACAATATTATCAGGTTTGGATTCTTCTTTATTAACTAACATATACCAACCTGGGCCAACACCATCGGCATATTTAACCACTTCTGCCATTGCACCAGGTTTAAACATCCAATCGTAATTATAGTTTACCCAATAACCCTTTGAATCTTTTTCTTGTGTTTCTTTCCAATCTGTATAAGCAATTAATTGAACTAATTTCAAATCCATACCCATTTGTGGAAGTAATTCCGTTTTGATACGTTTTAATTCATTAAAATCGAAAGTTTGTAAGTAAACCATATCGGTTTTCTTATCATAGCCATATTTTTTTAACACTTTGAGCGTTTCAGCAGCAATATCTTTGCCATTTTGATGGTGGAACCAAGGTGCTTTGATTTCTGGATAAATCCCTACTTTTTTGCCCGTCGATTTTTCTAAACCTTGAATAAATTCAATTTCATCTTCAAAGGTGTGAATACGGAAATGGGATTGCCAAAGGGGGAAACGATTAGGATAAACTTGTGTCTGTTTGCCATCTTTGGTTTCAAAGTTTTCTGTCATTTCTAAACTTTGAATTTCTTTTAAGGTAAAGTCGATGACATAGTAACGACCATCTTTACGGTGACGATGTGGGAATTTTTTCGCAACATCAGTCAAGCCATCTAAAAAGTGATCGTGAATAACCACTAAACGACCATCCTTAGTCATTGCTAAATCTTGCTCTAAGTAATCAGCGTGCTGTGCAAACGCAAGTGCTTTAGATTCTAACGTATGCTCTGGTAAATAACCGCTAGCACCACGATGAGCAATGATGATTTTGTCAGATTTCATTTGGGTATTTGCCATGCTTGATGAATGGCTGCTACAACCTGCAAGTACGCCGGTTGCTAATAAAGAAAGGGCTAAAGTTTTAAGTTTCATAAGTATTTTCTCCTTGAGAGTGCGGTAAATTTTTATGGAGTTTTTAGATTTTAGTTACAAAAAAGGCGACTAAGCATTTGCCCACCGCCTTTTTTAAGCTAATTATTTAGTACCGTAAGTATCGCCTAATTTCGCTTTGTGTTTTCCTTCTTCAACCATTACGATTAAGAGTAATAACACCGCTAATACGCCACCGCCGATCATTACGTAGAAACCACCGTCCCATCCATAATGTTGAGCAGCCCAACCGATAACTGCTGATGCAGAAACTGTACCACCTAAGTAACCGAATAAACCGGTGAAACCTGCTGCAGTACCTGCTGCTTTTTTCGGTGCTAACTCAAGCGCATGTAAACCGATTAACATTACAGGACCATAGATTAAGAAACCGATTAAAGTCATTAATACGAAGTCAGTTAATTGGTATGGGTTTTGATACCATGTGCTGTAGTTCGCTAATTCAGCTTCTGGTGTCGCAGGATTCATCCAGTATGCAACAACTGCTGCAGTGGTTAAGATCATGAAGATGAAACCAGTTAAACCACGTTTACCTTTGAATACTTTATCTGATACCCAACCACATAATAACGTACCTGGAACCGCTGCTAATTCATAGATTGTGTATGCCCATGCGGTACCTTTGATGTTGAAGTGTTTTACTTCACTTAAGTAAACCGGAGACCATTTTAATACACCGTAGCGGATTAAATAGACGAACACGTTAGCAATCGCGATATACCATAACAATTTGTTTTTTAATACATAAGTTACGAAGATTTCTTTTGCAGTTAAATCGTTTTCGTAAGTTTTTTCGTTATAGTCATCTGGGTAGTCATTACGCCATTTTTCGATTGATGGTAAACCACAAGATTGTGGAGTATCACGCATCACGAAGTACACAGGAATTGCACAGATCATTGCTGCAATACCAGGGTAGTATAAAGATTGTTGCCAGATGTCTTTTGCTTGTGCTTCAATACCGTGAGTGCTGAAGAAAATTGCACTTGCTAATAGCACCATCGCACCCGGCACCATACCACCGATATTGTGCGCCGTATTCCAAATTGACACGATAGTACCGCGTTCAGATTTAGACCACCAATGCACCATAGTACGACCACATGGAGGCCAACCCATACCTTGGAACCAACCATTTAAGAAGATCATCGCCCACATGATAGCGATGCCAGAGGTTGCCCATGGGAATAGACCCATTAAGGTCATACATAAACCAGAGAGCAATAAACCAAATGGTAAGAATACACGAGGGTTAGAACGGTCAGACATACTTGCCATAACGAATTTTGATAAACCGTAAGCAAGACCAGCCGCTGAGCCGATAACACCTAGTTCCGCTTTTGAGTACAAGCCAGCTTGAATTAAACCTGGTTGTGCTAAGTCAAAGTTTGCACGCACAAAATAATATGCAGCATAACCGAAGAAGATCCCTGCAAACACTTGCCAACGTAAGCGTTTATACGTGGAATCAATTTTTTCCGCTGGAAGTTCCGCAATATGCGGAGCGGGTTTGAATGGTCCAAACATAATTTTTTCTCCAACTTTTTAATTATGTGTCATCTAAATTTACCCTTTTGAAACAGTAAGGGATTTGCGAATCATAAAAGAAAATAAAAAATAAGAAAGTAAAAAAAATCAAAAATTTGAAGTGTTTCACAAAATTTTTACACCGCTTGAGCGAATGCGAAAATTATTGTGATCAATATCACAAAATAGTTTTCTTTTACGCTCAAAATGTTGTTAATTTTGCCGCACTTCTCTACAATGATTACACTTTTTATATTATTTTTTATTACATTTTGGGAATCGGGGGTAAACAATGGGATTATCGCCTAGTATCTATAAAGATGTTGGAGATCTTTCGTCACTTAGCACTGATGTGATCATTATCGGTGGTGGCGCAACAGGAGCAGGTATTGCGCGCGATTGCGCACTTCGTGGCATTGATTGTATTTTATTGGAACGTCGAGATATTGCGACAGGCGCCACAGGACGTAACCACGGATTATTACACAGTGGTGCGCGTTATGCCGTGAACGACCAAGAATCTGCTGAAGAATGTATTAAAGAAAACCGCATTTTGCGTAAAATTGCGCGTCATTGCGTAGATGAAACAGAAGGCTTATTTATCACTTTGCCTGAAGATTCCCTCGACTATCAAAAAACCTTCCTTGAGAGCTGTGCAAAATCTGGAATTGATGCGCAAGCCATTGATCCTGAACTAGCTAAAATTATGGAACCTTCAGTAAACCCTGATTTAGTGGGCGCTGTTGTTGTGCCAGATGGTTCTATTGACCCATTCCGTTTAACCGCCTCTAATATGATGGACGCCACAGAAAACGGCGCAAAAATGTTCACTTATTGCGAAGTAAAAAATTTGATTCGTGAAGGTGGAAAAGTGATTGGCGTAAATGTGTACGATCATAAAAATCGCAGAGAACGCCAATTTTTTGCACCGCTTGTTGTAAATGCTAGTGGTATTTGGGGACAAGGGATTGCGGAATATGCCGATCTCAAAATTAAAATGTTCCCTGCAAAAGGCGCATTGCTCGTAATGGGCCATCGCATTAATAAACTTGTGATTAACCGCTGCCGTAAACCTGCTGATGCGGATATTCTCGTACCTGGCGATACAATTTGTGTTATAGGAACAACATCTAGCCGCATTCCTTATGATCAAATTGATAATATGGAAGTAACGCCAGAGGAAGTGGATATTCTTTTCCGTGAAGGAGAAAAACTTGCGCCTAGTTTGCGTCATACTCGCGTATTACGTGCTTATGCTGGGGTGCGACCATTAGTTGCGAGTGATGATGATCCATCAGGTCGTAATGTGAGCCGTGGTATTGTGCTACTTGACCACGCAGAACGTGATGGCTTAGATGGCTTTATTACTATCACTGGCGGTAAGTTAATGACTTATCGTTTAATGGCTGAATTGGCAACTGACCTTGTTTGTAAAAAACTCAATAAAACGGCTCGTTGTGTAACAGCGGAGCAACCTTTGCCAGGCTCTACTGAAAGCCGCCAAGAGACCAATCAAAAAGTTATTTCATTACCAAGTACTATTCGTTATTCTGCTGTGTATCGTCATGGTTCACGTGCTACTCGTTTGCTTGAAAAAGAACGTTTAGATCGTTCAATGGTTTGCGAATGCGAAGCGGTGACAGCGGGGGAAGTTCGTTACGCTGTTGATGAACTGGATGTAAATAATCTCGTCGATTTACGTCGTCGCTCCCGAGTTGGAATGGGAACTTGTCAAGCTGAACTCTGTGCTTGTCGTGCTGCAGGCTTAATGAACCGTTTTGAAGTGGCAACACCACGTCAATCAACTACTCAACTTTCCGCCTTTATGGAAGAACGCTGGCGTGGTATTGAACCGATTGCTTGGGGGGAAGCTATTCGCGAAGCCGAATTTACCTCTTGGATGTATGGTAGTGTATTAGGTTTAAATGATGTGAAACCGCTTGATGAACAAACACAACAAGGGACGGATAGCAATGAATTTTGATGTAGCCATTATTGGCGGTGGTTTGGCGGGTTTAACCTGTGGCATCGCCCTTCAACAACGCGGTAAACGTTGCGTGATTATCAACAACGGTCAAGCAGCCATTGATTTTGCATCTGGCTCTTTAGATTTATTAAGCCGTATGCCATCAACGACATATGGGGAAAATCGCACGGTAGAAAATTTAAAAGAAAATATTACCGCACTTCGCAATGAATTACCTGCTCATCCTTATAGTTTATTGGGTGCAGAGAAAGTGCTTGCTAAAGCACAAGATTTTGAACGTTTAGCCAATGAATTAAATCTTGATTTAATTGGTTCTACGGAAAAAAATCACTGGCGTGTAACAGGCTTAGGTAGTTTACGCGGTGCGTGGCTTTCGCCAAATAGCGTGCCAACTGTGCAAGGCAATGAACCTTTTCCGCATAAACGTATTGCAGTGCTTGGTATTGAAGGTTATCACGATTTTCAGCCACAACTTTTAGCGGCAAATTTGGTGTTAAATCCACAATTTGAGCATTGTGAAGTAACAAGTGGTTTCTTGAATATTCCACAATTAGACGAGCTTCGTAAAAATGCCCGAGAATTCCGTAGTGTGAATATCTCTCAACTTCTAGAACACAAACTCGCTTTTAAAGATTTAGTGAAAGAAATCATAGAATCATCGCAAGGTGCAGAAGCGGTATTTTTACCTGCTTGCTTTGGTTTAGAAAACCAAGAATTTATGACCGCACTTCGTGATGCAACTAAACTTGCATTATTTGAATTACCAACGTTGCCCCCATCATTGCTCGGTATGCGCCAACGTATTCAATTACGTCATAAATTTGAATCCCTTGGTGGTTTAATGATTAATGGCGACAGTGCATTGAATGCAACATTTGAAGGAAATAAAGTACGTTGTATCAATACTCGTTTACTCGAAGATGAAGAAATCACTGCAGATAATTTTGTATTGGCTTCAGGAAGTTTCTTCAGCAAAGGGCTTATTTCCGAATTTGATAAGATTTATGAACCTGTTTTTGAATCCGATATTATCGGTGTTGAAGGTTTTAACCAGAAAGATCGTTTCACTTGGACTGTTCATCGCTTTGCGCATCCACAACCTTATCAATCAGCAGGCGTAGCAATTAATGCTCAATGCCAAGTGCAAAAGTGCGGTCAATTTTTAACGAATTTATATGCCGTCGGTAATGTGATTGGTGGTTTTAATGCCCTTGGACTTGGTTGTGGTTCGGGTGTGGCTGTTGTAACTGCCTTGGCAGTGGCAGATGAAATCTTAGCGAAATAAGGGGGAATAATATGGATAATAATATTCAACGACTCATTGATAGTGCAAAACAATCCCTTAATTCGCCTGAAAGCCATAAATATATCGACGAAAGTTTTGAAAGCTGTATTAAATGTACGGCTTGTACTGCTGTTTGTCCGGTTTCACGCAACAATCCGCTTTATCCTGGTCCAAAACAATCAGGGCCTGATGGCGAGCGTTTACGCTTAAAATCAGCAGAACTTTATGATGAAGCACTTAAATATTGCACCAACTGTAAACGTTGTGAAGTGGCGTGTCCGTCTGATGTGAAAATTGGCGATTTAATTGTACGTGCGCGTAATAATCACTTAGCGCAGTCTAAAAAACCGTTAATGAATAAATTGCGTGATGCGATTTTAAGTAACACAGATGTCATGGGAAAAATCAATACGCCATTAGCGCCGATTGTAAACACCATTACGGGTCTGAAAGCCACCAAATTTATGTTGGAAAAAACGCTTAAAATCAGTAAAGAACGTACTTTACCTAAATATGCGTTTGGTACGTTCCGTAGCTGGTATATGAAAAATGCGTTACAAGACCAACAAAAATTTGAGCGAAAAGTAGCATATTTCCACGGTTGTTATGTTAATTATAATAATCCACAGCTTGGCAAAGAATTTCTTAAAGTGTTCAATGCAATGAACATTGGGGTAATGTTATTAGAAAAAGAAAAATGCTGTGGTTTACCATTAATGGTAAACGGTTTTCCTAATCGCGCTCGTAACATTGCACAATTTAATACCGATTATATTGGAAAAATGGTAGATGAAAATGGAATAGATGTGATTAGTGAGGCATCAAGTTGCTCTCTTAATTTACGCGACGAATACCATCATATTTTAGGTATCGACAACGCCAAAGTCCGTCCGCATATCCATATGGTAACCCCATTTTTATATCAGCTTTTCAAAGAAGGTAAAACATTACCGTTAAAACCACTTAAACTTCGAGTGGCTTATCACACCGCTTGTCACGTAGATAAGGCGGGTTGGGCACCTTATACTTTGGAAGTGTTGAAAAAAATTCCGGGTTTAGAAATCATTATGTTACCTAGCCAATGCTGTGGTATTGCGGGGACTTACGGTTTTAAATCAGAAAACTATGAAATTTCACAATCTATTGGTAAAAATCTATTCGATAATATTAACGAGGGTGGATTTGATTACGTTATATCTGAATGTCAAACCTGTAAATGGCAAATTGATATGTCATCTAACGTGACCTGTATTCATCCATTAACTTTACTTTGTATGTCGATGGATGCTTAAATAAGAAAAATGCACGTTGTAATTAACGTGCATTTTTATGATTAATTTTATCTATGAAAAAACCGACTTTATATTGACAAAGTCGGTTTTTAATTCAGTTCAATTTAACATTAACCTGCAACTGCGATACGTTTCATATCTGTCATATAACCACGTAATTCTTGACCGATTAATTCAACAGGGTGGTTGCGAATTGCATCGTTTACATCACGTAAGGTAATGTTATCGACTTCCACTGCTGGAGTTGGCTCGCCCAAATCGCCTTTTTGAAGGTTAGGGATAATTTCTTTTGCAAGAATTGGGGTCGCTACGTTAGAGAATAAGTAGTTACCATATTCTGCGGTATCAGAAATTACCACGTTCATTTCGTATAAGCGTTTACGAGCAATAGTATTTGCAATTAATGGTAATTCGTGAAGTGATTCGTAGTAAGCTGATTCTTCATAAATACCGCTTGCAACCATTGCTTCAAAAGCTAATTCTACGCCAGCTTTAACCATTGCGATCATTAATACGCCGTTATCAAAATATTCTTGTTCGCTAATTTTGCCATCATATTTTGGTGCATTTTCAAAGGCTGTTTTACCTGTTGCTTCACGCCATGCGAATAAATCTTTGTCGCCATTTGCCCAGTCAGCCATCATTGTTGCAGAGAAGTGACCGCTAATGATGTCATCCATGTGTTTGTAATATAAAAAACCAAGGCTTTCTTTGATTTGTTCAGCTAGTTCAAATGCACGTAATTTTGCACTGTTTGACAAGCGATCCATCATTAATGTGATACCGCCTTGTTTTAATGCCTCGGTAATGGTTTCCCAACCGTATTGGATTAATTTACCTGCGTATGCTGGATCTTTACCGTCTGCCACTAATTTGTCATAACATACGATAGAACCTGCTTGTAACATACCGCAAAGGATAGTTTGCTCACCCATTAAGTCAGATTTTACTTCTGCCACGAATGAAGATTCTAAAACACCTGCTTTATGACCGCCAGTTGCAGCAGCCCATGCTTTTGCGATCGCCATGCCTTCGCCTTTCGGGTCATTTTCAGGGTGAACCGCGATTAATGTTGGCACACCGAAACCACGTTTGTATTCTTCACGCACTTCAGTACCTGGACATTTTGGCGCAACCATCACAACCGTAATATCTTTACGGATTTCTTCGCCAACTTCAACAATGTTGAAACCGTGTGAATAACCAAATGCAGAGTCTTTTTTCATTAAAGGCATCACATCAGCAACTACTTTAGAGTGTTGTTTGTCTGGTGTTAAGTTTACGACTAAATCTGCAGTTGGAATTAATTCTTCATAAGTACCCACTTTAAAACCATTTTCGGTTGCGCGTTGGAACGATGCACGTTTTTCTGCAATCGCTTCAGGGCGTAAGGCATAGCTAATATCTAAGCCAGAATCACGCATATTCAAACCTTGGTTTAAACCTTGCGCACCACAGCCCACGATAACGATTTTTTTGCCTTTTAAGAAGTTTGCTTCATCTGCAAATTCTTCGCGATCCATAAAACGACAACGACCTAATTGGTCTAATTTTTGACGTAAATTTAATGTGTTGAAATAGTTAGCCATTTTGTTGTCCTTAATTGTATAAGGTTGATAATTGTATGATGTTGTGTTTGCATATTTTTTTGTTGTGGGTTGATTATAGGATTTTTTATGATTGCGTAAAGTGATATTATGGGAATGTAATATTGCGATTTGTGCAATTATTTTGTTTTTTTGTGAATTAGCATCGTATTTCGCTCGATGAGCGACCTACTTTCTTTTACTCGTGTAAAAGAAAGTAGGTAAAGAAAACACGCCTCAATTAAATCGCAGCTCTTTGCTTTGTTTCAATTTTCTTAACGGCAATTTGCTGAACTCGCTACGCTCAAACAGACGCAAATTGCCTGAAAATTGAAAGTCGCAAAGGCGATTTATATGGGGCTCAGGAAATAAGGCAAAGCAGGGCGTGTTTTCTTTTTGCCTACTTTTGCTTTGCATGAGCAAAGAAAAAGTAGGTCGCCATCGGCGAAACCCGAAATTAAATAAAATAAAAGAAGAAATTATGGAATTTACCGACCTACAAATATTCATCCACCTCAGTGATACAAAAAACTTCGCCAAAACTGCCACCCAAAACCACATGTCTCCCTCTACGCTTTCCCGTCAAATTCAACGATTGGAAGACGAGTTAGGGAAGACACTTTTTATTCGTGATAATCGTCAAGTCAAACTTACTGAATATGGCGAGAAATTTTTGCAATTTGCTAAAACAGAATGGCAAAACTGGCAACAATTTAAACAACAACTGAAAGATGAATCCGATGAACTTTGCGGTGAAATTAAACTTTTTTGTTCTGTAACCGCATCTTATAGCCATCTTCCGCACGTACTTAAACAGTTTCGCCAGCGTTATCCTAAAGTGGAAATTCAACTGACTACGGGCGATCCAGCGTTAGCACTAGAATTAATTCAAGCACAACAAGTCGATCTCGCGCTTGCGGGGAAACCAAATAATCTGCCCTCTAGTGTAGTGTTTCATAAAATAGATGATATTAGTTTGTCCCTAATTGCCCCACGGGTGGCTTGTTTGGCGACACAATTACTGCAAGAAAAACCTATTGATTGGCAGCAAATGCCTTTTATTTTCCCTGTTGAAGGACACGCTCGGCAGCGGATTGAACAATGGCTACGAGAGAAACAAATAAAACATCCGAAAATTTATGCAACTGTTGCGGGGCACGAAGGAATTGTGCCGATGGTGGGATTAGGATTTGGATTAGCAATGTTACCTGATGCAGTAATTGACAGCAGCCCAATGAATAACCAAATTTCCAAACTTAATCTTGATAAGCCTATTGAGCCTTTTGAATTAGGTATTTGCACCCAAAAAAGAAATCTCGAACAGCCCCTAGTCCGTGCATTTTGGGCGATGTTAGAATAGAATAAATAATGGTTTAAAATAAGGATTTCTTATGTTTAAAGGTATTCTCGTTTCATTATTAGCCTCTTTTCTATTTGGCTATATGTATTATTTTTCTACGTTACTCAAACCTTTGAGTGGTACAGATATTTTCGGTTATCGGATGATATTTACTTTTCCTTTTGTCCTGTTGTCCGTCACATTATTTAAACAAAAAGCGGCTTTAATTGAACGTTTAAAACGCATTCAAAAACGACCGTACTTAGCATTGTCGTATTTACTTTGCGGATTATTAATGGGTTTTCAAATGTGGCTTTTTCTTTGGGCACCGAATAATGGCAGTTCATTAAGTGTATCTTCTGGTTATCTACTTTTACCAATTGTAATGGTGGCAGCAGGTCGCGTGTTTTTTAAAGAACGCATTTCAACATTCAAATTTATTGCAGTTATCATTGCAACATTAGGCGTAATTTCTAATATTGTGTTAAAAGGCGGTCTTTCTTGGGAAGCCATTGTTATCTGTTTAGGTTACACCGCGTATTTTTCTATCCGAAAAGCGTTAAAAAATACCGATCTTGCTTCCTTTTGTTTAGAAATGTTAAGCCTTATTCCTGTCAGTATTTATTTTGCGATGCAAACAGATTTCTCAGTGGTCGAACAAAGTAATCCTAATATTTGGGGGCTGCTTGTATTACTAGGATTAATCAGCGGTACTGCGTTAATTGCCTATGTAATAGCCAGTAATATGCTTCCTATGAATTTACTCGGTCTGCTTGGTTATGTTGAAACTATTATGATGCTATGCGTATCATTTTTGATCGGAGAACAAATTGATAGCGAAAGCTACCCACTTTTTATTTGTTTAGTCATCGCGATGATTCTTGTTATGATTGATGGCGTGTACAAACAACACGCAAAAAGAAGTTTATAAATGTCATTTAAAGAAATAATCCCACAGAAAGCTTGGGAAATGATGCAACAAGGCGCGATATTAGTCGATATTCGAGATAATATGCGCTTTGCTTATTCACATCCTAAAGGTGCTTTTCATTTAACCAACCAAAGTTTTTTGCAATTTGAAGAACTAGCAGATTTTGACTCGCCTATTATTGTGAGTTGTTATCACGGCGTGAGTAGTCGCAATGTAGCGACTTTTCTCGTGGAACAAGGCTATGAAAATGTATTTAGTATGATTGGCGGATTTGATGGATGGTGCAGAGCAGAATTGCCGATTGATACCGCTTACTAACCCATTTCATCAAAAACATATAAGATATAAAAAAGTGCGGTAAAAATTCACCGCACTTTTGTTGTTATTCTAATTAACTGAAAATTAGTTTTTTGCTGCTGCCGCTGCTTTTACAATTACTGCAAATGCAGGAGCTTTTAATGATGCGCCACCCACTAATGCACCGTCGATGTCTGGCTGAGTAAATAATTCAGCGGCATTTGCATCATTTACAGAACCACCGTATTGGATAATCACTTGCTCTGCCACGGCTTGAGATTTGGCAGCGATGTGACCACGGATAAATGCGTGAACCGCTTGCGCCTGTGCTGGGGTCGCTGATTTACCAGTACCGATCGCCCAGATTGGTTCGTATGCGATCACTGCACCATTGAATGCTTCTACACCTAATGCGTTGATCACTGCATCAATTTGACGTGCGCACACTTCTTCTGTTTTGCCTGCTTCATTTTCTGCTTCCGATTCGCCGATACATAATACTGGCACTAAACCTGCTTCTTTAAGTGCGGCAAATTTTTTCGCGATAAATTCGTCGCTTTCTTTATGATAAGTGCGGCGTTCAGAGTGTCCAATAATGATATATTTTGCCCCGAAATCTTTTAACATTTCAGTTGAAATATCGCCAGTAAATGCACCTTTTACGTTCACATCAACGTTTTGTGCGCCTAATTGAACCACACTTTTACCGCCACAGCTGCAACCACAACCAGAAAGTGCTACTTCAGCCGTACCTAAATACATAACGGGGGGGGCAATTGCTACATCACAACCTGTTACATCATGTAATTCTGCTTTTAATCCCTCGATTAATTCTTTGGTGAACGCTTTGGAACCGTTTAATTTCCAGTTACCCATAACTAAAGGACGACGTGCCATTTTTGTTTCTCCATAGTTGATAAAATTAACTTGCTTACTATACCAAAATTTCGCCACGATTCTTTGCAGAAGATCATAAAATAAAAAAAATTCTCATAGAAAGATGATTATCTTGTGCTAAAAAGCTACAATTACCTGTATGGAACCAATAAAAAATAACCAATTATGAAACTTTTCAAAGCTGAACAATGGAATATTGACGTGCTTCTTCCTATTTTTGAAGCCTATCGCCAAGCCTATGGACAAGCAGAGAATCCAGAACGCACCTTGGCTTTTTTAACTAATCGTATGCGTTTTAATGAAAGCCTGTTTTTTATTGCGGTGGATAAAAATGAAAAGGCTATTGGCTTTGTGCAGCTTTTCCCTCGCCTTTCTTCTTTACAATTACAACGCTATTGGCAAATTACCGATATTTTTGTGTTAGAACATCCTCAACAAACAGAAATTTATGCGGCGTTGATTTCTAAAGCAAAAGATTTTGTGCATTTCACGCAATCCAATCGTTTAGTAGCAGAATTAGCGCAAAATCAATATTCAATGTTGGAATCGGAAGGGTTTAAATTGAACCCAAAAGAACGTTTATTTGAATTGAGTCTGTAATGCTAACTGCGTTAAATCGTTATTGGGATTATTTGCGGATTGAACGCCAAATGAGTCCTCACACGCTCACCAATTATCAACATCAACTTGATGCCATCATCAAAATCTTAGCACAACAAAACATTCATGCTTGGGCACAAGTGACACCCAGCGTGGTGCGCTTTATTTTGGCGGAAAGTAAAAAACAAGGCCTAAAAGAAAAAAGCTTGGCTTTACGTTTATCTGCATTGCGTCGGTTTCTCAGTTTTTTAGTGCAACAAGGCGAATTGAAAGTAAATCCCTCCACAGGCATTTCTGCACCGAAACAAGGCAAGCATTTACCGAAAAATATGGATGGCGAGCAAGTTCAACAGTTGCTTGCCAACGATAGTAAAGAACCGATTGATATTCGTGATCGTGCTATTTTGGAATTAATGTATAGTTCAGGTTTACGTTTATCTGAATTACAAGGCTTAGATTTAAACAGCATTAATACCCGTGTGAGGGAAGTTCGTGTTATTGGGAAAGGTAACAAAGAGCGTGTTGTGCCGTTTGGGCGTTATGCTTCGCATGCCATTCAGGAATGGTTAAAAGTGCGGTCGTTATTTAATCCAAAAGATGAGGCGTTATTTGTTAGCCAGCTTGGAAATCGCATTTCTCATCGAGCCATTCAAAAACGTTTGGAAACTTGGGGCATTCGCCAAGGATTAAATAGCCATCTTAATCCGCACAAACTGCGTCATTCCTTTGCGACGCATATGTTGGAAGCCAGTTCTGATTTGCGTGCGGTACAAGAATTGCTTGGTCATAGCAACCTTTCCACCACACAAATTTATACCCACTTAAATTTTCAACATTTAGCGGAAGTGTATGATCAAACACACCCAAGAGCAAAAAGGAAGAAATAAAAAGTGTTATATAAAAAGAGAAACTATTAAATGATGAAAGATTAGAGTGTGTCAATGAGACGTAAAGTGAGGATTGCTGAATATTGGAAATGCATTGTGTAAGTTTGGTAATAGTGAAAGCTCTATTTTTTAGCGTCATTTATATAATGTATTTATGAATTTCCTTTTTGAAGAGTTTATATTTTGTGTGATAAGCAAAGTTTTCCGTGTTGAGATGGTTGGGGATAGTATTTTTGGAAAAATAGGAAGTATGTTTGAACATAAATCTTATTGTTTTATTTTGAATGCAAACGTTTGCTTTGTTCGTTATAATGCGTCCGTTTTTTACTTTTCTTTTATACGGAACTGCAATATGACTGTCAAAACCTTTCGTGGCTCGCCTGCGCTTTCTGAATTTCGTTTAACTCAACTTCAACAAAAATGTCAGCAATATCAATTACCTATTACGTCAATTTATGCAGAGTATTTGCATTTTGTTGAACAAAAAACATCGCTTGTAGAAGATGAAATTGTTAAATTACAAGCATTGTTGCATTATGGATCAATGTTTTCTGAACTCAAGCCCACAGAATATTGTTTAATTGTGACTCCACGAGTGGGGACAATTTCCTCTTGGTCTTCAAAAGCGACAGACATTGCTCACAATTGTGGTTTATTGAAGGTAAATCGTATTGAACGTGGCATAGTCTATTATTTCAATATTGAACGTGATTTAACCGAAGCAGAATTGGCTACGCTGAAAGATTTATTACACGACCGTATGTTAGAAACCGTGTTAAATCACGAAACAGAAGCAGCCTTGCTTTTCACTCAACAAGAACCTAAAGCATTAACCACCATTGATATTTTAAATGGTGGTGGTCAAGCATTAGAACAGGCGAATATTGCCTTGGGCTTGGCGTTGGCAGATGATGAGATGGACTATCTAGTCGAAAACTTCACGGCGTTAAACCGCAATCCACACGACATCGAACTTTATATGTTTGCACAAGCAAATTCGGAACATTGTCGCCATAAAATTTTTAATGCCGATTGGATTATTGATGGCAAAAAACAGGATAAATCGCTGTTTAAAATGATTAAAAATACCTTTGAGCAAACGCCTGATTTTGTGCTTTCTGCTTATAAAGATAATGCTGCAGTAATGGAAGGTTCGAAAGTCGGGCGTTGGTTCCCTGATCCAGATGGACAATATCGTGTTCATCAAGAAGATGTGCACATTTTAATGAAAGTAGAAACTCATAACCATCCCACAGCCATTTCGCCATTTCCCGGTGCGGCAACAGGTTCGGGCGGAGAAATTCGTGATGAAGGGGCAACGGGGCGTGGAGCAAAACCCAAAGCGGGTTTAACAGGTTTCTCGGTGTCTAACCTCGCTATTCCAAACTTTGAACAACCTTGGGAAAATCCATTGTCTAAACCAAATCGCATTGCTTCAGCCTTAGAAATTATGATAGATGCGCCTTTAGGCAGTGCGGCATTTAATAATGAATTTGGTCGTCCAGCATTATTGGGGTATTTCCGTACTTATGAAGAAACAGTAAACAGTTTTGCTGGTAAAGAAGTGCGTGGTTATCACAAGCCGATTATGTTGGCGGGCGGAATCGGTAATATTCGTGGCGAACAGGTTCAAAAAGGCGAAATTCCAGTTGGTGCTAAATTGATTGTGCTGGGTGGGGCAGCGATGAATATCGGTTTGGGCGGTGGCGCTGCTTCTTCGATGAATAGTGGAAAATCAAAAGAAGATTTAGATTTTGCTTCTGTTCAACGTGAAAATCCAGAAATGGAACGCCGTTGCCAAGAAGTTATTGACCGCTGTTGGCAATTAGGGGAAGAAAATCCAATCCTGTTTATTCACGATGTGGGGGCGGGTGGTTTATCTAATGCAATGCCTGAATTGGTGCACGATGGCAAGCGTGGAGGAAAATTTGATCTGCGTTCTATTCTTTGTGATGAAAAAGGTATGTCGCCATTGGAAATTTGGTGTAACGAATCGCAAGAACGTTATGTATTAGCGGTTGCGCCAGAAAAACTCGAATTATTTACCGCACTTTGTGAGCGTGAACGAGCCCCTTTTGCAGTGATTGGCGAAGCAACACAAGCAGAACATTTAATCTTGCACGATAGTCATTTCGACAATAATCCAATTGATTTACCAATGAATGTGTTATTAGGCAAAACGCCGAAAATGACACGTGAGGTTTCCTCAAAAACGGTGGAAAATCAACCGATTACAACGGAAAATATTCAATTAAAAGAAGCATTCCACCGTGTATTACGTTTACCTGTTGTTGCAGAAAAAACTTTCTTAATTACTATTGGCGACCGTTCTGTAACAGGTATGGTGGCACGGGATCAAATGGTTGGTCCTTGGCAAATCCCCGTGTCTGATGTGGCTGTTACTACCGCTTCATTGGATAGCTATCACGGCGAAGCAATGGCAATGGGCGAACGATCTCCAGTTGCCTTGCTAGATTTCGCGGCTTCGGCACGTTTAGCGGTGGCGGAGGCGATTACTAACATTGCAGGCACTCATATTGGCGAGATGAAACGTATTAAACTTTCTGCTAACTGGATGAGTGCAGCAGGTCACACAGGCGAAGATGCAGGACTTTATGAAGCAGTAAAAGCTGTGGGCGAAGAACTTTGTCCTGCGTTAGGCTTAACTATTCCTGTGGGTAAAGATTCAATGTCGATGAAAACCACTTGGATCGATAATGGCGAACAAAAATCAGTGACCGCTCCACTTTCATTAGTAATTTCCGCTTTTGCTCGTGTAGAAGATGTACGTAAAACGCTTACGCCACAACTTCGTATCGACAAAGGTTTATCGAGTTTATTGCTAATTGATTTAGGCGAAGGCAATAATCGATTAGGTGCGACCGCACTTGCTCAAGTGTACAAACAGTTAGGCGACAAGCCTGCCGATGTGGTAAAGGTTCAACGCTTAAAAGATTTCTACAACGCAATGCAAATTTTAGTCGCAGAAAGAAAATTACTTGCCTATCACGACCGTTCGGACGGTGGTTTAATCACAACCCTTGCAGAAATGGCGTTTGCAGGGCATTGTGGGGTAGAAGTTGATATTTCCGCCTTAGGCAAAAATGATTTAGCGGTATTATTTAACGAAGAATTGGGGGCGGTTATCCAAGTTGCCGACAGCCAATTAGAAAGCGTACGTGAGGTGTTGAAAGCTCACAATTTGCTTGGTATTACCCATCAACTTGGTACGGTAACTGCTGATGATCGCTTTGAGATCAACCGCGGCAGCCATAAATTATTCAGCGAAAAACGCACTGAATTACGTAGTATTTGGGCGGAATTAACTTACCAAATGCAACGCTTACGCGATAATCCAGATTGTGCTGAGCAAGAGTTTGAAGCTAAGAAAAACCCTGACGACAAAGGTTTATCCGCATTTTTGACTTACGATGTGAACGAAGATATTACTGCACCATTTATCAATAAAGGTGTAAAACCAACCATTGCAATTTTGCGTGAACAAGGTGTAAATAGCCATTATGAAATGGCAGCAGCATTTGATCGTGCAGGCTTTAATGCAATTGACGTGCATATGTCTGATTTAATGACTGGCCGTCGCAATTTAGCTGAATTCAATGCAATGGTTGCTTGTGGCGGTTTCTCTTACGGGGATGTGCTTGGCGCAGGGGGTGGTTGGGCAAAATCCATCTTATTTAACCCGAAATTACACGAGCAATTCAGCCAGTTTTTTATCAATCCAAACACACTGACCTTAGGTGTATGTAATGGCTGTCAAATGGTCTCTAACTTGGCGGAAATTATCCCTGGTACAGAAAACTGGCCACGTTTTGTACGCAACAAATCTGAATGCTTTGAAGCGCGTGTGAGTTTAGTGAAAATTAATGAAGTGGCTTCAGCTTGGTTTGCAGGAATGGCTGGCTCACATATGCCCATTGCGGTTTCCCACGGGGAAGGGCAAGTTAAGTTTAAATCAGCTGAACAGCTTGTAGGCTTAAAAGCACAAGGCATCATTGCCGCACAATACATCGACAATAACGGTAACCCTACCGAACTATATCCTGCCAATCCGAATGGCTCTGTGGAGGGCATTACTGCAATTACAAATCTGGATGGGCGAGTTGCTATTATGATGCCACACCCTGAACGCGTGTTCCGTGCTGTGAGTAACTCTTGGCACCCAGAAAACTGGACAGAAGACGGTGCGTGGATGAGATTATTCAGAAATGCAAGAATGGTATTTTAGAGAAATAAATGGAGTTGAACGCTAAAAAAGTGCGGTGGAAATCTAACAGATTTTCACTGCGCTTCGGTGTTTTCAATTTTATGTAATTATTTTTATTGTTAAGTTAGCGATATAATCATCAAAATAGAAATATAGAAATGATTAATATGAAACCTCAATATTATCTTGGTATGATGTCGGGCACTAGCTTAGATGGTGTGGATATTGGGTTGGTTGATTTTTCTCAAGATCCTCAACTTATCTTATCTGATTTTTTTCCGATGCCAGAAGATTTACGTGAGAAATTAACTACACTTGTTCAAGCAGGCGAAACAACTCTACAAAATTTAGGCGAACTGGATCATAAACTTGCCTTGCTATACAGTGATTGTGTCAATGCTTTTCTACAGAAAAATGCTCTTTTGCCAAATCAAATTCAGGCTATTGGTTGCCACGGGCAGACGGTATGGCATTCTCCAAATTCACAATTTCCCTTTACAATGCAATTAGGCGATATGAATTTACTTGCCGCTAAAACAGGTATTTCGGTTATTGGCGATTTTCGCCGTAAGGATATGGCTTGGGGAGGGCAAGGTGCACCTCTTGTACCTGCGTTTCACGAGGCGGTATTTTCAAATTCTAATTTTGCTACAGCTGTTTTAAATATTGGCGGGATTAGTAATGTGTCTATTTTGTTTCCAAATCAAGCTGTTATCGGTTTTGATATGGGGCCAGGCAATACCTTATTAGATCAGTGGATCGAAAAACATCAAGGGCTTCGTTATGATGAAAATGGCAAGTGGGCTGCAAAAGGCAACGTGAATAAAGTTCTGCTTGATGAATTATTAAATGAACCTTTCTTTTCTTTACCTGCGCCCAAGAGTACTGGGAGAGAGCTATTTAATCTTGATTGGTTAAATCAAAAAATAGCAAAAACAAGGGAAAAATTGACCGCACTTTCAGTTGAAATGTCTTTGCGTCCAGAGGATGTGCAAGCGACCCTTGTTGAATTGACGGTAACAAGCATTGTTAATGCACTAAATCAGCCTCAAACAGATTTACCAAAACGTTTATTAGTATGTGGTGGCGGTGCCAAGAATAGTTTAATTATGTGTGGATTGCATGATAATTTACTCGATTGGCAGGTTGGTACAACGACAGAGCAAGGTTTTGATATTGATTATGTAGAAGCCGCTGCTTTTGCTTGGTTGGCTTATTGTCGAATGAACAATTTACCAGCAAACCTGCCTAGCGTAACTGGCGCAAAAAGTGCGGTTAGTTTGGGGGCTATTTTTCCTAAAGACTAAGGTCAAAATATGAATGACATTATATTAAGAAGTTTATCCACGTTAATTACGGAACAACGAAATCCGAATTCAGTTGATATTGATCGTCAAACTGCTTTAGAAATTGTTCGATTAATGAATGAAGAAGATAAACTTGTGCCACTTGCGATTGAAAGCTGTTTACCGCAGATTTCGTTGGCGGTAGAGCAAATTGTGCAGGCTTTTCAACAAGGAGGGCGTTTAATTTATATTGGTGCAGGCACAAGTGGTCGTCTTGGCGTATTGGATGCGTCAGAATGTCCCCCTACATTTGGTGTATCTTCGGAAATGGTCAAAGGTATTATTGCGGGGGGCGAACATGCTATCCGTCATCCTGTTGAAGGGGCGGAAGACAATATGAAAGCTGTACTTGAGGATCTACAAAGTATAAATTTCTCAAAAAATGATGTATTAGTTGGTATCGCTGCAAGTGGCCGCACACCTTATGTTATTGCAGGTCTTCAGTATGCTAAATCTCTTGGTGCATTGACAATTTCTATTGCGAGTAATCCAAAATCTGTGATGGCTGAGATAGCCGATATTGCGATTGAGACTATTGTTGGCCCTGAAATATTGACGGGATCTAGTCGCTTAAAATCTGGTACCGCACAAAAAATGGTACTGAATATGCTGACTACGGCAAGTATGATTTTATTGGGTAAATGTTACGAAAATTTGATGGTCGATGTACAAGCCAGTAATGAAAAGCTTAAAGCACGCGCCGTGCGTATCGTAATGCAAGCAACGGATTGCGATAAAATGCTCGCTGAGCAGACATTAATTGAAGCAGATCAAAACGCCAAACTGGCGATTATGATGATTTTAAGCAATTTATC
Source organism: Haemophilus influenzae (assembly GCF_900475755.1). NCBI lineage: Bacteria > Pseudomonadati > Pseudomonadota > Gammaproteobacteria > Pasteurellales > Pasteurellaceae > Haemophilus > Haemophilus influenzae. The sequence goes on along the minus strand of NZ_LS483411.1, from coordinate 198,149 downwards.
AAAATCAGAAGCGAAAGTATTGTTAGAAAGGCATCAAGGTAAATTGAGAAATGCGCTTGTTAAATAAGATAAAAAACTAATTTAAACATCAGTTTTTTATTTTGGTACGCCTCGTAATAATTCTACAGGCTCAAAAGGTCCCATTGAGGTTGGCGCTGGCATTTCGCTGAATAATAAAATAAATGGCTTGGGCGGAATAACTTTTTCATTTCGCCATAAATTTCCCATTCCGACTAATTGAATATCTTCGGGTAAATTACGAAGTCCTGCTTGTAACACCGCAATGGTATTTGGTCGAGGATGACCAATGACAATGGCGGTGCCGTGTTTTCTGGCATAGTGAATTGCTGCTTTAAATTGACGTTGAACGTCTGCGAATTCGTTACTATCATCTAAAAATATATGGCGATCTAATGAACGCACGTCTTGTTCTTTTGCTATTTTTCCTGCGACAGATTTTCCTATTGTTCGACTATCTAAAAAGAATAAATGTTTTTCTTGAAGTGCGGTCATTAAATAAGTCATTAATTGGGGATCGGCCGTTGCTGCACTGCCCATATGATTGTTCATACCGATGGCATCACGTACAATATTTTTAGCGGTATTAACGCGATCATTTACTTGTGTTGCAGACATTCCTAAATGTAATCCACCGTCTTCGATTTTAATTGCACTAATTGGTTGCATCGGCATATGGATTAAAATATCTCTGCCTTGAGATTTCGCTTCTTGGTTACGTACTCGAGCATAGGGTGCTGCAGGGATAATTGCCACCGATATTTCACGCGGCATCGCAAAAATTGCTGCATCTTCCTTGGAATGATAGCCTACATCATCAATGACAATCGCAAGTTTGCTTTGAGCAAAAGAAAAAGAGGCATAAAGTGCGGTAGAAAAAATAATGAAATTTTTTACCGCACTTTCTATCAGAATATTCATCAACGAATCCACCCTGCAGGATTTACTGGCGTTCCTTTACGGCTAATACCAAAATAAAGCGCAGAACGTGATATTTCCCCTGTATTTCCTACTTGAGCAATAACCTGCCCTGTTGAAACAAGCTGACCAACCTTCACTGACACCGCTTGATTAAAGCCATATAAACTTAAATCAGTTTCACCGTGTTTAACAATAACCATATAACCATAGCCATTCAAATATCCTGCTAAAATGACACGTCCAGCAGCAATTGCTTTAACAGGCGTGCCTGCTGATGCGCCAATTACCATACCTTTCCAACGTACTTCGCCTGCTTGGATAGAACCAAAAGTATGCAAAATTGAACCAGACACTGGTGAGGAATATTGTTTTTTTGCCGCCCCTAAACCGCTTGTACTATTAAGTAATTGTCGTTCTTGCACAGTGGGTTGATAAGGTTTTGATGTTCGTTTTTCTTCAGCTTTTTGGCGTTGCGCAAGTGCCTCTCTTTCACGTTTTTCTTGTTCGCGCGCTGCTTGTTCTGCTCGTTGAATTTCTTGACGAAGTGCTTGTTCGTTTGCTTTTAATGCATTCAATTTATCTTGATCTAGGGCTAAATTTTTATTGAGTTCATTCAGCGTAGATTGATGCTCTTGCTGTGCTTTTTGCAATGCTTGTTGTTGTTTTTTTTGTGTGGAAAGTTGATTTCGGTGGTTTTTTTGTTGAGCGAGAATCGCCTCTTTTTGTACTGCAATTTGTGCTTGCGTTGCTTTTAAATGATCAATCATTTCAATCCGAACTTGATTTAAATGCTGATAATAAACTTTCATTCGCTCTGCTTTTGTTGGATCTTGGGCAAACATTCGTTCAATCAGCGATGGATTAATGCCTGAACGGTAAATTATATCCGTTTGTTTAGCTAATCGTGTTTTTTGCTCACGTTCCTGTTTTTCTAATTGTTTGAGCTGCTTATCTGCATCGGCAATTTGCTTACGAATTTCCTTTAAACTTATTTGGGTTTCAAGCAGTTCTCCCTTAACAGTGTTAATTTTACTCTCGTGTTTTTTTAAATTCGCTTGCAACTTAGCTTGCTCACGTTTTTGCTTCTCAATTTTAGATTCTTGTTGCTTAATTTGTTTTTGAATTTGATTGAGATCGGAAGATTGGCTGACAGGCGAAAATATTAATAAACCGCAGCTTAAAAGTGCGGTTAATAATAATGATGTTTTTTGATTAACGCCTAAACGCAACATAATTCATCCTAAATCCGTAAAACTCGCAAATCTTATCATATTTGTGAAAAGGCGAAAAAGTTTGATGGTTATTTTTTGTTAAAGATCAGGAAATCATCCCTTTTAACTTTTAAAGCTAAGGATTTTTTGCTATAAAATGTGCGTTCTTTTTATTTGAAAACATTAGGAGATTCTTATGGAATTAGTATTTATCCGTCACGGTTTTAGTGAATGGAATGCGAAAAACTTATTCACGGGTTGGCGTGATGTAAATTTAACAGAACGCGGCGTAGAAGAAGCAAAAGCTGCGGGTAAAAAGTTGTTAGACAAAGGTTATGAATTCGACATCGCATTTACCTCTGTTTTAACTCGAGCAATCAAAACTTGTAACATCGTGTTAGAAGAATCCCACCAATTATGGATTCCGCAAGTGAAAAACTGGCGTTTAAATGAACGTCACTACGGTGCTTTGCAAGGTTTAGATAAAAAAGCGACTGCGGAGCAATACGGTGACGAACAAGTTCATATTTGGCGTCGTTCTTATGATATTTCTCCACCGGATCTAGATCCACAAGATCCAAACTCTGCACACAATGATCGCCGTTATGCTAATGTTCCATCTGATGTTGTGCCAAACGCAGAAAATTTAAAATTAACATTAGAACGTGCACTTCCATTCTGGGAAGATCAAATTGCGCCGGCAATGCTTTCTGGCAAACGTGTTTTAGTGGTTGCTCACGGTAACTCACTCCGTGCGTTGGCAAAACATATTATCGGTATTTCTGATGCTGAAATTATGGATTTTGAAATTCCAACAGGTCAGCCTTTAGTTTTAAAACTTGATGATAAATTAAATTACGTAGAACATTATTATCTTTAATTAAGTTCAACGTATTGTAGTGCTAGTTTTATAAAACAAACCCCCGCAAATTGGCGGGGTTTTTAAACAAGTCCAAATTATTTTGTGCTTGGAATTTTGAAACGGCTGTTGAAACGCTCAACACGACCACCAGTATCAACAACACGTTGTTTACCAGTGTAGAATGGGTGGCAGTTACCACACACATCAAGGTTGATGTCTTTGCCTAAAGTTGAACGTGTTTTGATCACATTACCGCAAGAACAAGTCGCAGCAATTTCTTTATATTCTGGATGAATACCTTGTTTCATAGAAAACCTCAAAATGAAGCCACGCCGCTATAGGAACTTTCTCCCTACACCGCGTGAGTGAATAATACGCCATAATTGGCACCAAATAGGTTGCGAATTATACTGAAAAAATACAGATAAACAAGCTCTATTTTCGTGTAAAATCATCCCCATTTTTAACCGCACTTTTCTTTTTATGTTAGCAAAATCTTCCATCAATGCGCCATTTGCCAAATCTGTTTTAGCTTGGTACGACAAGTTTGGACGTAAGCATTTACCTTGGCAGCAAAATAAAACGCTTTATGGTGTATGGCTTTCTGAAGTGATGTTACAGCAAACGCAAGTTGCGACGGTAATTCCTTATTTTGAGCGGTTTATCAAAACATTTCCAAATATCATCGCACTTGCCAATGCTTCACAAGATGAAGTGTTACATTTATGGACGGGCTTGGGCTATTATGCACGAGCGCGTAATTTACATAAAGCCGCTCAAAAAGTGCGGGATGAATTTAATGGAAATTTCCCAACAAATTTTGAGCAAGTTTGGGCATTATCTGGAGTGGGACGTTCGACTGCTGGTGCCATTTTATCTTCTGTTTTAAATCAGCCTTATCCAATTTTAGATGGTAATGTGAAACGTGTGTTGGCGCGTTATTTTGCTGTTGAGGGATGGAGTGGAGAGAAAAAAGTAGAAAATCGCTTGTGGACATTAACAGAGCAAGTTACACCTACGACGCGTGTGGCAGATTTTAATCAAGCAATGATGGACATTGGTGCAATGGTTTGCACGAGAACTAAGCCCAAATGCGATCTTTGTCCGTTAAATATGGATTGTCTGGCTTATAAAAATGCAAACTGGGAAAAATTTCCAGCTAAAAAACCTAAAAAAGTGATGCCAGAAAAAACTACCTATTTTTTAATTTTGTCGAAAAATGGCAAAGTATGTTTGGAACAGCGAGAAAACTCGGGATTATGGGGCGGATTATTTTGTTTTCCACAATTTGAAGATAAAGCCTCGTTGCTTCGTTTTTTAGCCCAAGAAAAAGTCACGCATTATCAAGAATGGTCGAGTTTTCGACATACATTCAGCCATTTTCATTTAGATATTCATCCAATTTACGCCGAAATGGAGAGTACTTTATGCGTGGAGCAGGCTAATTTGGACTGGCGAAAAGTGGCGGAAAGTTCAAAAGAATACCAATCAAACCTATCAAGTGCGGTCAAATATTGGTATGATCCGCAAAATCCTGAATCGATCGGGCTGGCTCAGCCTGTGAAAAATCTTTTAATACAATTTGTAAGGAATCATTATGGCAAGAACAGTATTTTGTGAATATCTCAAAAAAGAAGCGGAAGGCTTAGATTTCCAACTTTATCCGGGAGAGTTGGGCAAGCGTATTTTTGATTCAGTAAGTAAACAGGCTTGGAGCGAATGGATTAAGAAACAAACGATGCTTGTGAATGAAAAAAAACTTAATATGATGAATGCAGAGCACCGTAAATTATTAGAACAAGAAATGGTTAATTTTTTGTTTGAAGGTAAAGATGTTCATATTGAAGGCTATGTTCCACCATCAAATTAGTTATCTATCCTACAATGAAAAAATATTTATTATTGGCATTGTTGCCTTTTTTGTATGCTTGTAGTAACTCACTGAATCAAGGTATTAACTATGATGAAGCCTTTGCTAAAGACACGCAAGGGTTAGATATTCTCACTGGGCAATTTTCACATAATATTGACCGTATTTGGGGTGTCAATGAATTATTAGTGGCAAGCCGTAAAGATTATGTGAAATATACAGATTCTTTTTATACGCGTAGCCACGTGAGTTTTGATGAAGGTAATATCGTTATTGAAACCCAACGAGATCTAAATCGTTTACATAATGCGATTGTTCATACCTTGTTAATGGGTGCCGATGCAAAAGGTATTGATTTATTTGCATCTGGAGATGTGCCGATTAGCTCTCGCCCATTCCTTTTAGGGCAGGTTGTGGATCATCAAGGGCAACAAATTGCTAATCAAGTTATCGCAAGTAATTTCGCCACTTATTTGATTCAAAATAAATTGCAAACTCGTCGGTTACAGAATGGGCATACCGTGCAATTTGTCTCTATTCCTATGATTGCAAATCACGTAGAAGTGCGTGCGCGAAAATATTTACCATTGATTCGTAAAGCTGCACAACGTTATGGCATTGATGAAAGTTTGATTTTGAGTATTATGCAAACAGAATCAAGTTTTAACCCTTATGCGATTAGTTATGCCAATGCCATTGGTTTAATGCAAGTAGTGCCTCACACCGCTGGTCGAGATGTGTTTACAATGAAAGGCAAAGGTGGACAGCCATCTACGCGCTATTTATATGATCCTGCGAATAATATTGATGCTGGCGTGTCTTATTTGTGGATTTTGCAAAATCAATATTTAGATGGAATTACGAATCCAACCTCAAAACGTTTCGCAATGATTTCTGCATATAATAGTGGTGCTGGTGCTGTATTACGTGTTTTTGATAATGATAAGGATACGGCGATTTACAAAATCAACCAAATGTATCCAGAACAAGTTTATCGCATTCTAACGACTGCTCACCCATCATCACAAGCTCGCAATTATTTGTTGAAAGTAGATAAAGCACAGAAAAAATTTCGTGTAAGACGATAATTGAATTTTTTCAGATAATCAAAATGCTCTCTGGCTAACACCATCGAGCATTTTTTATTAAAAAAGTGCGGCAAATTTTAAAATAGTTTTTATTATTTCGTTGTTTTAATAAACATATTGATGATTAACTATTCAAATGAAATGTTTTTTCCATTTTTTTTGAATTTAGTTATTGACCGAAAACCGAAAAAATAGTTTAATACGCCCCGTTGTCAGGCAGTAGCCAATAACGATAACGCCTCGATAGCTCAGTCGGTAGAGCAGGGGATTGAAAATCCCCGTGTCGGTGGTTCGATTCCGCCTCGAGGCACCATTTCCTCCTTAGTTCAGTCGGTAGAACGGTGGACTGTTAATCCATATGTCGCAGGTTCGAGTCCCGCAGGAGGAGCCAAATTCAGAAAGGCCGCTAAAGAGATTTAGCGGCTTTTTGCTTTCTTTTACTGCTATTTGTTAAAATCCTTAATAATAATTTAGATGAGAAATATTGATCTGATGATTGTTTGATTGTGCTAATTTTTACCGCACTTCTCAATTAGTTTTCTTGTTTTTTCACTTCATCCCACAACAAATCTAACTCAATAAGTGGCACATCATTAACTTGCTTACCTTGTTGTTGAACCGCTTGTTCTACCGCTCGAAAACGACGTTCAAATTTTAAATTTGCTTTCCGCAATGCATCTTCAGGATCACATTTTAAGTGGCGAGCAAGATTGACAGTTGAGAACAATAAATCGCCGATTTCTTCTTCCACTTTATTTTGTTCAATCGAAGTGCGGTTAATTTCAGCGTGAACTTCTTCTAATTCTTCCCGCACTTTGTCAAATACGGGTGAAATTTCTTCCCAATCAAACCCTACTTTTGAACAACGTTTTTGTAATTTTGCCGCTCGCGTAAGAGAAGGAAAAGCACGAGGCACATTATCTAAAATAGAGGTTTCTTCACTTTTACCTTGTTTTTCTTTGGCTTTCATTTCGTTCCAACGGGAAAGGGCTTCTGTTTCGTCCCCAGCTTTTGCATCGCCAAATACGTGAGGATGACGGCGCACAATTTTTTCAGCGATATCTTGCAATACATCATCAAAAGTAAAGTATTTATCTTCTGTAGCAAGCTGGCTGAAGAAAACGACTTGTAACAATAAATCCCCTAATTCTTCGCGTAAATTTGGTATGTCTTTCTTCTCAATCGCTTCGATTACTTCGTAAGTTTCTTCCGTTAAGCAAGGAATCATGGATTGATAATTTTGTTTTAAATCCCAAGGGCATCCGCCATTTGGATTACGAAGTTGGGCAATGAGTTGAATAAAATCTTGAATGGAGTAGCGCATAATTTTATTTCCTTTGATGGAATGTTTTGGATAGTATAACGAAGGATAAAAATGGTGCAAATACCATCGCTTTTTAGGCGTATTTTCTTTATACTTTGCGCATTGAAATACTATTGATAAAGCTGGGAAAAATGGAAAAAATTATTATCGACCACGATCGTTTTCTTCGCACGATTTCGCGTATTTCTCACGAAATTATTGAAAAACATCAAACGTTAGATGATCTTGTGATTGTTGGGATTAAACGCCGTGGTGCGGAAATTGCTGAATTATTACAACGTCGAGTTGAAGAATTAAGTGGTATAAATTTACCCTCAATGGAGCTGGATATCACTTTTTATCGCGATGATTTAACTTTGGTGGATCAGGAAGATAAAATGCCAGTTTATAGTGGTTCATCACAATATTTGAATATTCAAGATAAAACCGTCATTTTGGTTGATGATGTGTTATTTACTGGTCGAACCATTCGAGCGGCAATGGATGCGCTTACTGATTTTGGACGAGCGGCAAAAATTGAATTAGTGATTTTTGTTGATCGTGGTCATCGTGAATTACCAATTCGTGCTGATTACGTAGGTAAAAATGTGCCAACAAGTCGTGATGAACTTGTCCAAGTTCGCACTGAAAAACAAGATGGCAGTTACGAAGTCGTTATATTAGGGAAATAAATTTTGTCTATTGTGAACCTTCAGTAGAATTGTTACTCTAACCAACGTTATTGACTCTTTTTGGATGAGATGAAAATGAAAAAATTTGTTTTAAGATCTTTTTTATTGGCTGCTTTGGGATGTGTCGCTTTCGTTTCTATGGCACAAGCGGAGGAACGTGTCGTAGCGACAGTGGATGGTATTCCTGTATTAGAAAGTCAAGTACGTGCGAATATGGGTAAAAAAGGCGATCGCCAAAGTGCGATTGATAAAATTATTGATGATATTTTAGTGCAGAAAGCAATTCAAGAATCGGGAGTCAAAATTGATCCTCGTGAAATTGATCATATTGTGGAAGACACCGCAGCTAGAAATGGCTTAACTTATGGTCAATTTTTGGATGCACTGGATTATCAAGGTATTTCATTAAATGCATTTCGTCAGCAAATTGCCAATCAAATGATGATGGGGGCTGTACGCAACAAAGCTATTCAAGAAAGCATTGATGTGACGCGTGAAGAAGTTGTCGCACTCGGTCAAAAAATGTTAGAAGAAGCGAAAGAAAAGGGTACGGCACAAAAAGTTACAGGTAAAGAATATGAAGTTCGCCATATTTTGTTAAAACTTAATCCATTGTTAAATGATGCTCAAGCAAAAAAACAATTAGCTAAAATTCGTTCTGATATTATTACAGGTAAAACAACTTTTGCAGATGCGGCTTTAAAATATTCTAAAGATTATTTATCGGGGGCGAATGGCGGTAGTTTAGGTTATGCGTTCCCAGAAACTTACGCGCCACAGTTTGCGCAAACCGTCGTAAAAAGTAAACAAGGTGTGATTTCTGCACCATTTAAAACTGAGTTTGGTTGGCATATTTTGGAAGTAACTGGCACACGTGATGGCGATCTTACATCAGAAGCCTACACACAAAAAGCATATGAACGTTTAGTAAATACTCAATTACAAGATGCGACGAACGATTGGGTCAAAGCATTGCGTAAAAGAGCGAATATTCAGTATTTTAATAAATAACAAAGTATCAAAAATAAAGGGGCTTAATTGCCCCTTTTGTTGTTTTTTATTTTCTCTTTCTTATACCCTATGAAGAAATTTTTAATTGCGATTTTACTTTTAATTTTGATTTTAGCGGGCGTGGCGAGTTTTGCTTATTACAAAATGACTGAATTTGTGAAAACACCAGTAAATGCGCAGGCAGATCAACTTTTAACTATTGAACGTGGCACAACAGGTTTAAAATTAGCCGCACTTTTTGAGCAAGAAAAGTTAATTGATGACGGGAAATTATTGCCTTATTTGCTGAAGTTGAAACCTGAGTTAAATAAAATAAAAGCAGGGACTTATTCTCTTGAGAACGTTAAAACTGTGCAAGATTTGTTGGATTTGCTTAATTCAGGTAAGGAAGTGCAGTTCAATGTAAAATGGATTGAAGGAAAAACCTTTAAAGATTGGCGAAAAGATCTTGAAAATGCACCGCACTTGGTGCAAACCTTGAAATATAAAAGTAACGAAGAAATTTTCACATTACTTGATTTGCCAGATGTTGGTAGAAATCTTGAACTAAAAAATGTGGAAGGTTGGCTTTATCCTGATACTTATAATTATACCCCGAAATCTACGGATTTGGACTTGTTGAAACGTTCTGCCGAGCGAATGAAAAAGGCGTTAAATAAGGCTTGGAACGAGCGTAACGAGGATTTACCTTTAGCCAATCCTTATGAAATGTTGATTCTAGCGTCTATCGTAGAAAAAGAAACGGGCGTGGCTGCTGAGCGAGCAAAAGTGGCATCTGTATTTATCAACCGCTTAAAAGCAAAAATGAAATTACAAACGGATCCAACGGTAATTTATGGTATGGGCGAAAATTACAATGGTAATATTCGCAAAAAAGATCTAGAAATGCCAACGCCTTATAATACGTATGTGATTGATGGATTGCCACCAACGCCAATTGCTATGCCAAGTGAAAGTTCGTTACAGGCTGTTGCGCATCCAGAAAAAACAGATTTTTATTATTTTGTGGCAGATGGTTCTGGTGGGCATAAATTTACCCGAAATTTGAATGAACATAATAAAGCGGTACAAGAATATTTACGTTGGTATCGCAGCCAGAAAAATGCCAAATAAAAGTGCGGAAGAAAATATGAAAGGAAAATTTATTGTTATTGAAGGTTTGGAAGGCGCGGGGAAAAGTTCCGCTCATCAGTCTGTTGTGCAAGTTTTGCATGAACTGGGGATTAAAGATGTGGTGTTTACTCGAGAACCGGGTGGAACGCCATTGGCAGAGAAATTACGCCATCTAATTAAACATGAAACCGAAGAACCCGTGACAGATAAAGCAGAGTTATTAATGCTTTATGCAGCACGTATTCAGTTAGTAGAAAATGTGATTAAGCCTGCTTTAATGCAAGGAAAATGGGTGGTGGGCGATCGTCACGATATGTCATCTCAGGCATATCAAGGTGGTGGGCGCCAATTAGATCCGCATTTTATGCTTACTTTGAAAGAAACTGTATTAGGCAATTTTGAGCCAGATCTCACAATTTATTTGGATATAGATCCGATTGTCGGTTTAGCGCGAGCTCGTGGACGTGGCGAGTTAGACCGTATTGAGCAAATGGATTTAGATTTTTTCCACCGCACTCGAGCACGCTATTTAGCATTAGTAAAAGATAATCCAAAAGCAGTCGTAATTAATGCAGAGCAGACTATTGAACTTGTTCAAGCTGATATCGAAAGTGCGGTAAAAAATTGGTGGAAATCAAACAAAAAATGACCGCACTTTATCCTTGGCTAATGCCAATTTATCATCAAATTGCTCAAACCTTTGACGAGGGTTTGGGGCATCATGCTGTGCTGATTAAAGCGGATTTTGGTTTAGGTGTGGAAAGTTTATTTGATACACTTACACAGAAAATAATGTGTGTGGCTCAAGGCGATAAACCTTGTGATCAATGCCATTCTTGTCATTTAATGCAAGCCCATAGTCATCCTGATTATCACGAGTTAAGCCCGATTGACGGTAAGGATATTGGCGTTGATCAAGTACGCGACATTAATGAAATTGTTGCTCAACATGCACAACAAAACGGCAATAAAGTGGTGTATGTGCAAGGAGCTGAACGTTTAACGGAAGCAGCTGCCAATGCGTTATTGAAAACATTGGAAGAGCCTCGTCCAAATACTTATTTTTTACTTCAAGCGGATAGTTCGGCAAGTTTGTTGGCAACTATTTACAGTCGATGTCAAGTGTGGAATCTGTCCGTGCCTAATGAACAAATGGCTGTTGATTGGTTGAAATCAGAAAGTGCGGCTGAAAATCAGGAAATTTTGACCGCACTTGCGATGAATCTTGGGCGACCGCTTTTAGCCTTAGAAACGTTACAACAAGGGCTGATTGAACAGCGTAAAAACTTCTTACGTCAATTTTGGGTTTTTTATCGCCGACGTTCGCCATTGGAATTGCTTCCGTTGTTTGATAAAGAACGTTATGTTCAGCAAGTGGATTGGATCTTGGCTTTTCTTTCCGATTGTTTAAAACATAAACTTGAAATTGATAGCTATCGACAAGTGGCTGATCTCGGGCGTGGTATTGAACAATTCAGCGATGAGCAAACTGCTCTTGGTTTATTACAAGCAATCAAAATTATGCAAAAAGTGCGGTCAGATTTGCTGACGATTAATGGTGTGAATGTTGAATTAATGCTATTAGATGGCTTGACGCGATTAGTTACAGAAGTGTTTAAGGGTTAATTAATTTACCCAAGGTACAAATTAGGAAAATAATTATGTTTATTGTTGATTCCCACTGTCATTTAGATGCGTTGGATTATGAAAATTTACACAAAAATATCGCAGATGTGGTGGAAAAAGCGTGCGCACGTGATGTGAAACATTTGCTTGCCATTGGTGTGACCTTAAGCCGCTTTGAGCAGGCTTATGACTCTTTACGCGAATTTAATAATGTCTCCCTTGCTTGTGGTGTGCATCCCCTTGATTTTGAAGAAGAACCTTATGACGCAGAACGCTTATTGCGTTTGGTGCAAGATCCGAAAGTGATTGCGATTGGCGAAATTGGATTAGATTATTATTACAGCTCAGACAATAAAGCGGCACAACAAGCGGTGTTTGGTAGCCAAATCGATATTGCAAACCAATTAGATAAGCCTGTAATTATTCATACACGTTCGGCAGGCGATGACACCATTGCAATGTTACGCCAGCACCATGCTGAAAAGTGCGGTGGCGTTATTCATTGTTTTACGGAAACCATGGAATTTGCGAAAAAAGCGTTGGATTTAGGTTTTTACATTTCTTGTTCTGGTATTGTAACCTTTAAAAATGCCGAAGCGATTCGTGAGGTTATTCGTTATGTGCCAATGGATCGCTTATTGGTGGAAACGGATTCGCCTTATATTGCGCCAGTGCCTTATCGAGGAAAAGAAAATCAACCAGCTTATACGAGAGAAGTCTGTGAATACGTGGCAACCCTAAAAGGCGTTTCTGCAGAGGCGTTTGCTCAAATCACTACAAAAAATTTCGAGCGTTTATTTAAAATTCGTGTAGAATAAATGAACAGTTCTGACAAGGGAAAAGTATGCGAAAGTTTTTTAAATATTTCTTATTTATTGTTGTTTTTTTATTCCACGGTTTTATGTTTTCTGTGGTGAATTATGTGTTCCCCCATTATGATGTGACGCGTGTTACTGGCGTAGAAGTAAAACGTGTTGATAAAGATGGGCCAATCACAAAATCGAATCCAGCTGATAGCCCAACACGTGATGTGTATTACATCAATACGCAAAATGATGATGGCAAAATTATGGTGTATCGCAATGAAGATACACGTTGGGGTTTCCCGTTCTACTTCAAATTTGGATCAGCCAATTTACAGGCTGAAGCGCAGGCTTTGGGTAATGACAACAAACTTGTGCAAATTAAATACTATGGTTGGCGTATTACGATGATAGATGAATATCGTAATGCAACCTCAATTAAAGAAATTACTGCTGATGATACACCAAGCAATCCGATTGTTTCGTGGATTTTATATGTATTCTTGCTGGCGACATTATTTTTGTCTATTCAATTTATTCGCGGCTGGTTTGACAGCGACAAGTAATATCCCAAACGGCCGCAAAGTGCGGTCGTTTTCTTTTATATTTTTGAGTAATGATTATGGAATTATTTCATACTATTTTGGCAATTGTGGCTTTAATTTTAAGTAGCGCAGTTGTTTCTTCTGCTGAAATTTCTCTGGCGAGTTCTCGCAAGTTAAAATTGCAATCTCTTGCAAATGAAGGTGACGTGCGTGCGCTTCAAGTGCTTAAATTACAAGAACATCCCGGTCGTTTTATTACGGTGGTTCAAATTTTGTTGAATATGGTGGCGATTTTGGGTGGGGGAATTGGCGAAAGTGCGCTAAGTCCTTACATTGCAGATATTTTAAATCGTTCTTTTGAAGGAAGTTGGATTGAACCAACCGCCTCTACAATCGCTTTTATATTAGTGACTTGTTTGTTTATTTTATTTGCTGATCTTATTCCAAAACGTATTGCTATTACTTATCCTGAAATGGTGGCGTTGCGCGTTGTGGGTATTATGAATTTTAGTATGTATGTGTTTAAACCGCTTGTGTGGTTATTTGATACGCTTGCTAATGCCTTTTTTCGTCTATTTCGCATTTCTACTGTGCGTGAAGATGGCATGACCTCTGAAGATATTTTCGCCGTAGTTGAAGCAGGCGCAGAAGCTGGTGTGTTGAAAACTCAAGAGCATTATTTGATCGAAAACATTTTCGATATGCAAGCCCGTACAGTAACTTCCACCATGACAACCCGTGAAAACATCGTATATTTAGACCGCACTTTTTCTCGCCAAGAAGTCATGGATACGCTTTCTCGTAATTCTCATTCTAAAATTGTGATTTGTGACAATGGCCTTGATAAAATCTTAGGTTATATCGAATCCCATACTTTGCTCACACTGTATTTGCAAAATGAAAATGTGTTGCTGACTGATCCCAAACTACTCCGTAAAGCCTTATTTGTGCCTGATACGCTTTCTCTTTACGAAGTGTTGGAATTGTTTAAATCTACTGGCGAAGATTTTGCCATTATTGTGAATGAATATGCCCTTGTAGTGGGTATTGTTACGCTAAATGATGTGATGAGTATTGTTATGGGGGAATTGGTTTCTAACGAAGAAGAATATATTGTGAGCCGTGATGAAAACTCATGGCTGATTGATGGTGCAACGCCATTAGAAGAGGTTACTCGAGTGTTAGATATTGCTTATTTTCCCGATGAAGAAAACTACGAGACCATCAGTGGTTTTATGATGTATATGTTACGTAAAATCCCGAAAAAGACCGATTCTGTGGTTTACGGAAAATACAAGTTTGAAGTGATAGATACAGAAAACTTTAAAATCGATCAAATTTTGGTGTCTTTAGTAAAAGAGCAGGAGTAGAAGTGCGGTAAATTTTTATCCATTTCTCTACAAAATTATGTTATAAAACCATAAAAATATGAGGTTAAATATGGAACTAAGACAACAAATTCCAACAGGCTGTATTAAGCAATTTGGGCAATTTGGCGTGCCTTATGTGGTTGGCGAGGTTGCGGAATTTTTGCCAGATGGCGATGCGTTGGTAAATATCACATTGTTACAATCTGGAGAAAAAGATATTTATCGCTTATCTCACTTACTTGAAGATCCCGAAGCTGAATAAGGAAAACTATGTACGCGATTGCTTTTGATTTAGTTGTAAAAGACACTCAAGATTATCATCCAAAAGGTGTTCAGCAGGCTTATACAGACATTGGTGCGGTTTTAGCAAAATTTGGTTTTGTTAGAACACAAGGAAGTTTATATACCAATACAAATGAAGATATGGCAAACCTTTTTCAGGCAATGAATGAACTAAAACAGTTGGCGTGGATTTCTCAGTCGGTACGAGATATTCGTGCTTTTCGTATTGAGCAATGGTCTGACTTCACTGACTTTATACGAAGTTAAGCATTTGTTTAAATGGGGCTTATAGGCTTCCTTGCTTAATCCCACGCAGCCAGTATAATGGCTGCGTTTTTATTGGTTCTCAATTAGGTATGACTATGTTTAAAAAAATCTCTGTTTTATTTTTTACGTTAATGTTGGCAGGTTGTTCTTCTTGGTCGTCTATTACTAATTATGTTCCATTTATGGGGGATGATAAAAAAGTGATTGATTTAGATAAAGATAAAATCGATCAGAAATCCTATGCAGCAGCTTATGAAGCGACTGTGGCGACATATAAAGGTCGTGTGAATGAAAATTTCTTTGTAGATAATTTTGCAAGTGGTGCGAATGACTGGTATTTAGGTCGTATTTTAGTTCCTGTGAAACAAATTCAGGATAAACTTTATACAGGCGGTCATGATTCTGATGTATATGCTTATTATAGCGGTGTGTTACATGCGGAAGCATTGCAAGCTAATCTTAAACGTTTGAGTGCAAATTGTTGGGAAAAAGTGGATTCGCAAAGTATGGCGCAAGGTATTTATGATGCGATGCGTGATTTACAAAAAGGCGAAGAGCGCGGAGAAAATGATGAATATATTGTGCAAGGTAGTGAAGTGCTGCTGAAAGCCTGTACATCTAAATAATTGTTTTTCAATAAGCTGCTGGTCGATTTGTTTCATCCGCAGCTTTCTTTTTAAATTATTAAGGAGCAAGAATGTTAGAACTTTCGGAAAGCAACATTCATTTAAATGCTAACGCAGCTGATAAACAACAAGCAATTGAAATGACAGCGTCCGCATTAGTTCAAGCAGACAATGTGGAAAATGGTTATTTGCAAGGAATGTTAGTGCGTGAGTTGCAAACCTCTACCTTTTTAGGCAATGGTATCGCGATTCCTCACGGCACCTTGGATACTCGTTCGATGGTAAAGAAAACGGGCGTGCAAGTGTTTCAATTTCCTCAAGGCATAGAATGGGGCGAGGGAAATATTGCTTATGTCGTGATTGGTATTGCGGCGCGATCTGATGAACATTTGTCTTTGTTACGCCAACTTACTCAGGTTTTGAGCGATGAAGATACCGCAGCGAAATTAGCAAAAATAACTGATATTGCTGAATTTCGCACGATTTTAATGGGCGAGAAAATTGAGCCATTTGAAATTCCTGCTGCCAATATCAGTTTAGACGTAGATACCCAAAGTTTATTAACTTTAGTCGCGATTAATGCGGGTCAATTACAGGTGCAAAGTGCGGTAGAAAATCGCTTTATTTCTGAAGTGATTAATAATGCGGCATTACCGCTTGGCAAAGGATTATGGGTAACGGATTCTGTCGTAGGAAATGTGAAAAATGCCTTAGCATTTAGTCGTGCCAAAACGATCTTTAGCCACAATGGCAAAGCCGTAAAAGGCGTGATAACTGTTGCAGCTGTCAGTGATCAAATTAATCCAACTTTAGCGCGTTTATTAGATGATGAGGTTCAAACAACCTTGCTCAATGGTAATTCAACAGAAATTTTGACCGCACTTTTGGGTTTAGCGTGTGATGTTAAAACTCAATCCGTAGAAGGTGCTGTTGTAGGAACTTTTACAATTCGTAATGAACACGGTTTACATGCTCGTCCAAGTGCAAATTTGGTTAATGAAGTGAAAAAATTCACTTCTAAAATTACTGTGCAAAATCTTACTCGTGAAAGTGAAGTCGTCAGTGCAAAAAGCTTGATGAAGATTGTTGCACTCGGTGTAACGCAAGGACATCGCTTACGTTTTGTGGCTGAAGGAGAAGATGCCAAACAAGCGATTGAATCATTGGGCAAAGCGATAGCCAATGGCTTGGGCGAGAATGTTTCGGCAGTGCCACCGTCTGAACCCGATGCTATTGAGATTATGGGCGATCAAATTCACACACCTGCGGTAACAGAAGATGATAATTTGCCGGCAAATGCCATTGAAGCCGTATTTGTGATTAAAAATGAGCAAGGTTTGCACGCTCGCCCAAGTGCGATATTGGTAAACGAAGTGAAGAAATATAATGCTTCCGTAGCAGTTCAAAATCTTGATCGTAATTCTCAATTAGTCAGTGCTAAAAGCTTGATGAAAATTGTGGCATTAGGCGTAGTGAAAGGGACACGTTTACGTTTTGTTGCGACGGGCGATGAAGCGCAACAAGCTATTGACGGAATCGGTGCTGTGATCGAATCGGGTTTAGGGGAATAGTATGGCAAGCGTCGTAACAATTACCTTAAATACCGCTTATGATTTAGTCGGGCGTTTAAATCGTATTCAACTTGGCGAAGTAAATACCGTAGAAACTCTTGGTTTATTTCCTGCTGGAAAAGGCATTAATGTTGCAAAAGTACTAAAAGATTTAGGCGTTGATGTTGCAGTAGGTGGTTTCTTGGGCGAGGATAATTCAGCTGATTTCGAGCAAATGTTTAATCAGCACGGTTTGGAAGATAAATTCCACCGAGTTGATGGCAAAACGCGCATCAATGTAAAAATTACCGAGACTGAAGCGGATGTGACAGATTTAAATTTCTTGGGATATCAAATAAGCCCACAAGTTTGGCAACAATTTGTGACGGATTCTTTGGCTTATTGTTTAAATTATGACATTGTCGCAGTGTGTGGCAGTTTACCTCGAGGTGTGTCTCCTGAATTGTTTGCTGATTGGTTGCATCAGCTTCATCAAGCTGGCGTAAAAGTTGTGCTTGATAGTAGCAATGCTGCGCTCACCGCTGGATTAAAAGCGAAACCTTGGCTAGTAAAACCCAATCATCGAGAACTTGAGGCTTGGGTTGGTCATCCATTAAAGAGTCTTGAGGAAATTATTGCCGCTGCACAGCAACTCAAAGCGGAAGGCATTGAAAACGTGATTATTTCAATGGGCGCAGAAGGTTCTTTATGGATTAATAATGAAGGCTCGCTCAAAGCAGAACCACCAAAATGTGAAAATGTAGTGAGTACCGTTGGGGCAGGGGATTCAATGGTAGCAGGCTTAATCTATGGTTTTGAAAAAGGTTTATCGAAAGCTGAAACCTTAGCTTTTGCTACGGCTGTGTCCGCTTTTGCAGTGTCTCAAAGTAATGTCGGTGTGAGTGATTTGAGTTTACTTGACCTCATTTTAGAAAAAGTACAAATAACGATGATTGAAGGATAGTATGAAGTTATTTTTAACCCAATCAGCTAATGTAGGCGATGCGAAAGCCTATTTATTACATGAAGTTTTTCGAGCGGCTGCGCAAAAAGCGAATGTCTCTATTGTAGAAACACCAGCCGAAGCAGATCTTGTTCTCGTATTTGGTTCTGTATTACCAAATAACCCTGCTTTAGTTGGTAAAAAAGTCTTTATTATCGGTGAAGCTATCGCCATGATTTCTCCTGAAGTCACGCTGGCAAATGCCTTAGCGAATGGAGCTGGTTATGTTGCACCGAAAAGTGCGGTGAGTTTTACAGGTGTTTCTGGTGTAAAAAATATTGTTGCGGTAACCGCTTGTCCGACAGGCGTTGCGCATACGTTTATGTCAGCCGAAGCGATTGAAGCCTATGCGAAAAAGCAAGGTTGGAATGTAAAAGTTGAAACCCGTGGTCAAGTTGGGGCTGGTAATGAAATTACTGTAGAAGAAGTCGCGGCGGCTGATTTGGTATTTGTTGCAGCAGATATTGATGTGCCTTTAGATAAATTTAAAGGTAAACCCATGTACCGCACTTCAACAGGATTAGCCTTGAAGAAAACCGAGCAAGAATTTGATAAAGCATTTAAAGAAGCCAAAATTTTCGATGGTGGAAATAATTCGGAATCGAAAGAAGAAAGCCGTGAGAAAAAAGGTGTGTACAAACACTTGATGACTGGTGTTTCTCATATGTTACCGTTAGTGGTTGCGGGTGGGTTGTTGATCGCGATTTCCTTTATGTTCAGTTTTAACGTAATTGAAAATACAGGAGTTTTTCAAGATCTTCCCGATATGTTGATGAATATCGGCGGAGGTGTGGCGTTTAAATTAATGATCGCCGTGTTTGCTGGTTACGTTGCATTTTCTATCGCTGATCGTCCAGGGCTTGCAGTTGGTTTGATTGCTGGGATGTTGGCAAGTGAAGCGGGCGCTGGGATTCTTGGCGGTATTATTGCTGGTTTTTTAGCCGGCTATGTGGTGAAAGGGCTGAATGTGATTATTCGATTGCCAGCAAGCTTGACTTCATTAAAACCGATTTTAATTTTACCGCTCTTAGGTTCGATGATTGTTGGTTTGACGATGATTTATCTCATCAATCCACCAGTGGCTGAAATTATGAAAGAGCTAAGTAATTGGCTTACTTCAATGGGCGAAGTGAATGCGATTGTGTTAGGCGCAATTATCGGTGCAATGATGTGTATCGATATGGGCGGACCGGTAAATAAAGCAGCGTACACTTTTTCGGTTGGATTGATTGCTTCCCAAGTTTATACGCCAATGGCTGCGGCAATGGCAGCAGGTATGGTTCCACCAATTGGTATGGCAGTTGCGACTTGGATTGCTCGCAATAAATTCACAGTTAGCCAACGCGATGCAGGGAAAGCATCATTTGTCCTTGGTTTATGCTTTATTTCTGAAGGCGCATTACCATTTGTGGCAGCAGATCCAATTCGTGTCATTATTAGCTCAGTGATTGGTGGTGCGGTGGCTGGTGCGATTTCAATGGGATTAAATATTACATTACAAGCTCCGCACGGCGGATTATTTGTCATTCCATTTGTATCTGAGCCGTTGAAATATCTTGGTGCAATTGCGATTGGTGCTTTATCAACAGGTGTAGTTTACGCTATCATTAAATCGAAAAACAATGCGGAATAATACCGCACTTTGAATGTAAAAAAGCCGATTCATTTGAATCGGCTTTTATTTTGGAATAGATTTATTTTTCACGATCATCGATGGTTTGTAGTAAATAATATCCTTCGGCATCAGCAAGACTGCGGAAACCTACATTTGTGATTTTGTAGGGATAGTTTGTTCGATAAGTAAAGTTTTCGTGATGATGTCCGTGGAATACTTGCTTAACCCCCATCTTCATTGCCAAATCATTAATTACTTGGAAACCCATCGGATGTGGCTTAGGAGCTTCGTGACAAATCAACACATCCGCTTGTTGGTTTTCTAAGATTTCAATATCTGATGGAAAAATTGACGTGCGATGACGCAAAGGCACACCGCCTCGCCAGATTTTCTCTTGTGGACTATATTGACAATAATGAATAGGATCAAAAAACATGGGGCGATTTGGCGGAATCCAGATTTGCCCGCGGAATACACCGCCTAATCCCGCAATGCGGGTTCCTTGAATATCAACTACGCGATTGTGTAAATTACGTGATTGCCACTCAGAACCCCAAATTGAATCAAAAGCACTAATGGTTTTGCTATCATGATTACCATGAATAAACCAAATATCACAATGTTGTGCGAGTTTATCCAATTCATCTGCTGTCGTGAGCTGTAAATCGCCTAAAATTATCAGTGCGACATTTTCCTGTTCTTTTATAAAAGGGTAAATGTGATCATAGCTTCCGTGCGGATCTCCAGCAAATAAAATCATTGAGATATCCCCTTTATAGGAAAAGTTGTGTTTTGTAATTCACTGATTTCTTCTTCATTTAACACTTTCTCAATGACGGCTTTAACTTGGTTATAACGTTCAAGATAACTTGGCGATTCAATCTCTATGTAAGGAACTTTATATTTATCTAACAGTTTTTTGAGTAGTTGTTGAAATTGTTGGCGTTGCTTTTGTGAACCTAAGCTACGCAAGCCATCATCCACCCATTCAGTATTATTTTTAAGCAAAATAGTGACATCGAAAGGATATTCTTTAATCATTGAGTCTAAAAATGGGTGGGCTTTTCCTTCATATTGAATACAGAACGCTTGCGTAGTGATGAAATCCGTATCAATAAATGCAATTTTATGTGCATGGCGAACTGCATAATCAATGTATCGTTGATGACCAAGAGCCATTTGCGGATAATCAGAATATTGCATGGCCTGCTCATTGCCACCGAGCTTTTCAAATACAAATTCACGTCCGTATTCCCATGCGGAAGTGGTATTAAATACGGCGGCTAATTTATTCACAAGCACGCTTTTACCACTGCTCTCTCCTCCTAAAATCGCTACCGTTTTGGCAAAGAAAGGACGAACTTCTTTCGGAATAAATTTCCAATATTGGAATGGTGTCGTACGAATTTTAGTGGCGGACACATTAAAGAAAGTGCGGTCAGGATCGACTAACGAAACTTCTAAACCTAAGTATTTTTCGTAAGGTGCTTTATCTTGAGGTTCGCTACTAAATACGATTGAAGGTTCAAAATGTTTTTCATGAAATAGGGTTTTAACCGCTTCACTCCAAGATTGCCAGCCATTTGGATAACTTGGAATACCGTCTTCAACCAAATGATGAATAAAAATCTGATTTTTTTGATATTTGAAAATTTGCTGCATCCAACGCAAACGATCCTGTACGGTTGGCATACGTTTCATTTTACTATCGTAAAACAATTTCAAATCGCGCTCCGTATCACTACACACGATAACGTGTAGTTCATCGACTTTACTGAACGCTTCATAAATCATATTTATATGACCTGTATGTACGGGATAAAATTTCCCGAAAATGACACCGACTTTTTTCTCTTTTGTTTTTGACATAATCCGTTCTTGATAGCGTAAGAATTGAGTGTGTTTATTGTAGGATAAATGAAAATATTTTTCACGTTCTGATTTAGTGCCTAGATATTTTGCGTTATACTTAGCACGCATTCTCAGGGCAGGGCGAAATTCCCTACCGGTGGTAAAGCCCACGAGCGTTTAAAAGTGCGGTCAATTTTTGGCAAATTTTTCTTGCTAAATTGTCCTGATTTTCACTTTTAAAGTCAGCAGATTTGGTGAAATTCCAAAGCCGACAGTAAAGTCTGGATGAAAGAGAATAAAACGAATTGGGTTCCCAAATCGTTCATTTTATTTGCATTTCTCAGCCCTGATTCTGGTATTTAATTGAAATCTCAAATTAGGAAATTACTATGAATCAGTCAATTTTATCTCCATTCGGCAATACCGCTGAAGAACGCGTACTTAACGCAATTAATGCCTTCAAAAAGGGAAATGGCGTATTAGTTTTAGATGATGAAGATCGTGAAAATGAAGGCGATTTAATTTTCCCAGCAGAAACAATCACGCTAGAACAAATGGCAAAATTAATTCGTTATGGCAGTGGTATCGTTTGTTTATGTATTACCGATGAACGTTGCCAACAACTCGATTTACCGCCAATGGTAGAACACAATAATAGCGTAAACAAAACGGCTTTCACTGTAACGATCGAAGCCGCGAAAGGTGTTTCTACAGGTGTATCTGCCGCAGACAGAGTCACAACTATTCAAACGGCGATTGCTGATAATGCACTTCCAACAGATTTACATCGTCCTGGTCATATATTTCCACTTCGTGCAGCAAATGGTGGCGTACTTACTCGCCGTGGACATACTGAAGCGTCCGTTGATTTAGCGCGTTTAGCAGGATTTAAAGAAGCAGGTGTGATTTGTGAAATCACGAATGATGACGGCACAATGGCTCGCACCCCCGATATTGTAGAATTTGCAAAGAAATTTGGTTATTCTGTGCTAACCATTGAAGATTTAGTTGAATATCGTTTAGCACATAATATTTAAAACGAAGAAGTGCGGTGAAAATTTCTATGATTTTTTTACCGCACTTTTTATATTATACTGTTCCAACTTTTTATTTATTTGGGTTACTTATTATGCATAATGCAGCTCAGCACAATTATGTTATCAGTTTAACTACTGAACAAAAACGCCGAAAACACATTACCGAAGAATTCGGTAAGCAGAATATTCCTTTCGAATTTTTTGATGCTATTACGCCCGATATTATTGAAGAAACCGCTAAAAAATTTAATATAACCTTTGATCGTTCATCAAAAGCAACTTTGTGTGATGCTGAGATAGCCTGTGCATTAAGCCATATCGTTTTATGGAATTTCGTTTTAGAAAATAATTTAGATTATATTAATATTTTTGAAGACGATATTTATTTGGGAGAAAATGCAAAAGAATTATTGAATATTGATTATATACCTGAAGATACTGATATATTGAAGTTAGAAGCTCATGGAAAAATAATTTATGGAAAGCGTGAGCAAATAAAATGTAATAGAAATATTTCCCGATTGAAATTCAAGCATACTGGAATGGCTGGCTATTCAATCACAGCTAAGGGTGCTAGATATTTATTGAATAACATAAGAAATAAACAACTTTATCTTGCTATTGACACTCTAATTTTTGATGAATTATTAAGCCAAAAAGATTATAAAGTTATGCAACTTTCCCCTGCAATATGCACTCAAAGTTTTATTCTGCATGATGAAAATTATTTTGAGAGTAGTTTGCATAATGGCAGAGAAAAAGTACATAAAAACCAAATTCCAGCTAAACCTTTAGATAAAATAAAAAATGAACTAATTAGAATAAAAAGACGGATATTCGGAAAACAAGTTCCATTTAAATAACAAAAGTGCGGTTAAAAATCTTATTAAATTTTAACCGCACTTTTTTGTTTATTTTACTTCTGGTAAATTTACCGCACCTTTATAGCCTAATTGTCGCCACGCTTCATAAACCGTTACTGCAACCGAATTAGACAAGTTCATACTGCGGCTATTGGCTGTCATTGGAATGCGGATTTTTTGTTCCAGCGGCATTTCATTTAAAATTGACATCGGAATGCCACGAGTTTCTGGGCCAAACATTAAATAATCCCCAAGTTCAAATTTTACTTGGCTATGTGCTGGACTGCCTTTTGTTGTGAGTGCCAAGAGACGTTGGGGTTTTTCGCTTTCTAAAAAGGCTGTAAAAGTCTTGTGGCGTTTGATTTCCGCAAATTCGTGATAATCCAAACCTGAGCGGCGTAAGCGTTTATCATCCCAAGTGAAACCTAGGGGTTCAATTAAGTGCAAGCGAAATCCTGTATTGGCACAAAGGCGGATAATGTTACCGGTATTTTGTGGGATTTCTGGTTCATATAAAACAATATCTAACATAATTTTCTCTCTAATTCTGATATAAACGATATCTTACCATTCCTGTGGTTTTTTCTTTCAATAACGTCCAGTTTTCTGGTGTGATGAGTGGTTTATCT
Source organism: Haemophilus influenzae (assembly GCF_900475755.1). Taxonomy (NCBI): domain Bacteria; kingdom Pseudomonadati; phylum Pseudomonadota; class Gammaproteobacteria; order Pasteurellales; family Pasteurellaceae; genus Haemophilus; species Haemophilus influenzae. Next base: position 173,993 of record NZ_LS483411.1, on the reverse strand, counting down.
TTCTCTGTTTCTACGTAAATTAACGCATTGGGTTTTAGCCAATTATTTTCACAAAGCAAGTTAATTGCTTGTTCTGCTAAATTAAAATGAAAGGGAGGATCTAAAAACACGACATCAAAGTGCGGTTGATTTTGTGGCTGTTTTAGAAAATCCAAACTACTTTGATTAATCACTTCAGCCTGTTCTGATGAGCATTTGAGCGTTTGTAAATTCTTTTTTAATTGATTGGCGACGGTTTTATCTAATTCTAAAAAAGTCACCTTTTTCGCTTGGCGAGAAAGTGCTTCAAAACCTAATGAACCACTCCCCGCAAAGCCATCTAAACATTCAGATTGGTGGATATAAGGCATTAACCAATTAAAAAGCGTTTCTTTCACTCTATCGCCAGTTGGGCGTAAGCCTTCAGAATTTAATACTGGAAGTTTTCGACCTCGCCATAGCCCAGCAATAATGCGAACCTCGCCCTTTGCATTTGGCGTTTGTATTTTTTTCATAAAGATTCGATTTTTATTGAAAATTGTGCTTAGTTTAGACGATTTTTTGCTAGAATAAACGACATTTTTATCGGATTACAGTTAAGAGAGCATTTTATGGCTGAAGAAAATAAAAAAGGCGGATTTTGGGCATCGTTATTTGGGCGTAATAAAAAGCAAGATGAACCTAAAATTGAGCCGAAAATTGAAGAAGAAAAGATTAAAGATGTCGAGCCGTCTATTGAAAAATTTGAAGCTAATGATTTAGTCGAAGAAGAAAAAATACAGGAAATTTCAACCGCACTTGAGCCAGTTGCACTTGAGCTAGTCGAAGAAATCATCGAAGCGAAAAATTTAGAAGATGATCTTCAGCCCGTTGTTGAAATTGAAACTCGCGAAAAGCCAAGTGAAGGGGGCTTTTTTAGTCGTTTAGTTAAGGGATTACTGAAAACTAAACAAAATATTGGCGCGGGTTTTCGTAGTTTTTTCTTAGGAAAGAAAATTGATGATGAGTTGTTTGAAGAATTAGAAGAACAACTTTTGATTGCGGATATTGGCGTGCCGACAACAAGTAAAATCATCAAAAATTTGACTGAACACGCAAGTCGCAAAGAATTACAAGATGCCGAGCTTTTATATCAACAATTAAAAGTAGAAATGGCGGATATTCTTGAGCCAGTAGCACAACCTTTAGAGATTGATAGCACGAAAAAACCTTATGTGATTTTAATGGTGGGCGTAAATGGCGTAGGTAAAACGACGACAATTGGTAAGCTTGCACGTAAATTTCAGTCTGAAGGAAAATCAGTGATGCTTGCGGCGGGCGATACTTTCCGTGCAGCGGCCGTTGAGCAGCTTCAAGTTTGGGGAGAACGTAATCATATTCCAGTTGTTTCGCAAAGCACTGGCTCTGATTCTGCATCGGTAATTTTTGATGCGATGCAATCAGCGGCTGCACGCAATATTGATATTCTTATTGCGGATACGGCGGGTCGTCTTCAGAATAAAAATAACTTAATGGACGAACTGAAAAAAATTGTTCGTGTTATGAAAAAATATGATGAAACTGCGCCACACGAAATTATGCTTACGCTGGATGCTGGCACGGGACAAAATGCCATTAGCCAAGCGAAATTATTTAATGAAGCTGTGGGTTTAACAGGAATTTCACTCACAAAATTAGACGGTACGGCAAAAGGTGGTGTGATTTTTGCCATAGCCGATCAGTTTAAGTTGCCTATTCGCTATATCGGTGTAGGCGAGAAAATTGAAGATTTACGTGAGTTTAATGCCAAGGAATTTATTGAAGCATTATTCATTCATGAAGAAGAATAAAAAGAATAAGGAAAAATTGTGATTAAGTTCTCAAATGTTTCTAAAGCCTATCATGGTGCAACGCAGCCAGCGTTACAAGGCTTGAATTTTCATCTTCCAGTGGGAAGTATGACTTACTTAGTTGGGCATTCAGGCGCTGGGAAAAGTACATTACTCAAGCTTATTATGGGAATGGAAAAAGCCAATGCTGGTCAGATTTGGTTTAACGGGCACGATATTACTCGCTTGTCAAAATATGAAATTCCATTTTTGCGTCGCCAAATCGGTATGGTTCACCAAGATTATCGTTTATTAACAGATCGTACTGTGGTGGAAAATGTGGCATTGCCATTGATTATTGCAGGTATGCATCCAAAAGATGCGAATACTAGAGCAATGGCATCTTTAGATCGTGTAGGATTGCGTAATAAAGCCCACTATTTGCCACCACAAATTTCAGGCGGGGAGCAGCAACGCGTTGATATTGCGCGTGCGATTGTACATAAACCTCAACTTTTATTAGCAGATGAACCAACGGGTAATTTAGACGATGAACTTTCTTTAGGCATTTTTAATTTGTTTGAAGAATTTAATCGTCTCGGAATGACAGTGTTAATTGCTACTCACGACATTAATTTAATTCAACAAAAACCAAAACCTTGTCTTGTGCTTGAACAAGGTTATTTACGTTATTAAGGAATAATCATGAGCCGATCAACGGATGCATCTGTTTTTGTTCAAACAGCCTATACTTTGCGTGCAGTATGGGTAGATTTATGGCAACGTAAATTTGGCACGCTGCTCACGATTTTGGTTATTGCTGTGTCTCTGACAATCCCAACCGTGAGCTATTTAATGTGGAAAAATTTACATTTAGCGACCACTCAATTTTATCCTGAAAGTGAATTGACGATTTATCTTCACAAAAATTTAAGTGAAGAAGATGCGAATTTAGTGGTAGAGAAAATTCGTCAGCAAGAAGGGGTGGAATCCCTTAATTATGTTTCTCGCCAAGAAAGCTTGAGGGAATTTAAAAGCTGGTCTGGCTTTGGAGAAGAATTGGAAATTTTAGATGATAATCCATTACCTGCGGTCGTGATGGTAAAACCGACGAGCGAATTTAATGTGTCAGAAAAACGTGATGAGTTACGTACCAATTTAAATAAAATCAAAGGGGTACAAGAAGTTCGCTTGGATAACGATTGGATGGAAAAATTAACCGCACTTTCTTGGTTAATCGCCCATGTGGCAATTTTCTGCACTGTATTAATGGCGATAGCGGTATTCTTGGTTATTGGTAACAGTATCCGCTCTGATGTGTATAGTAGCCGATCAAGTATTGATGTGATGAAATTGCTTGGTGCAACAGATCAATTTATTCTCCGTCCTTACCTTTATACAGGGATGATTTATGCTGTATTAGGTGGATTAGCCGCTGCAATTTTTAGTAGTTTTATTATCAGCTATTTTACCTCTGCAGTGAAATATGTAACGGATATTTTTGCCGTCCAATTCAGTTTGAATGGATTAGGCGTTGGCGAATTTATATTCCTATTAGTGTGCTGTTTAATTATGGGCTATGTTGGGGCGTGGATTGCCGCGACAAGGCATATTGCGATGATGGAGAGGAAAGAATAATTGGATATCAAAAGAAAAGCGAATTTCTTAAAAGAAATTCGCTTTTTTAGTTAGAAGTGAAATATTTCGCTGTTGTAGTTTAGGAAGTAAATGGTTATAAGCGTTCTACAATCATAGAAATACCTTGACCACCGCCAATACAAAGTGTAGCAAGCCCAAGTTTTTTATCTTTTTCGATAAGATTGTGCAATAACGTTACTAAAATCCTTGCACCACTCGCGCCGATTGGATGCCCAAGTGCGATAGCTCCACCATGAATATTGGTTTTATTCATATCCAAATTGAGATCTTTGCCAACACCTAAGAATTGTGAGGCAAAGGCTTCATTTGCTTCTATCAGATCGATATCATCAAGATTTATTCCTGCTTTTTTCAATGCTTTTTGCGTTGCTGGAACTGGACCTAATCCCATAACAGATGGATCTACCCCACCGCTGGCATAGCTTCTAATTTTTGCAATGGCTTTTAATCCAAGTGCATGAGCTTTGCTTTCGCTAACTAAAATAAGTGCTGCAGCACCATCATTAATGCCAGAAGCGTTACCTGCGGTGACAGTACCCTCTTTTTTGAAAGCAGGTTTTAATTTAGCTAAACCTTCAGCTGTGGTATCTGCTTTAGGATACTCGTCTCGTGAAACAATAATGTCTCCTTTGCGAGTTTTTACCATAACAGGGACAATTTCCTTATCAAATACACCTAATTGCACGGCTTGAGATGCTAAGGTTTGTGAACGTAATGCGAGTTCATCTTGTGCTTGGCGGCTAATGCCATATTGTTCTGCAATATTTTCGGCAGTAATCCCCATATGATAGTGATTGCTAGCACAAGTTAGTCCGTCTTCAATCATTGTGTCCCTTAATGTGAGATTACCCATTTTGACGCCTTGTCGTACTTTGCTATCTAAAAGATAAGGTGCTTGGCTCATATTTTCCATGCCACCCACAACAACAATATCAGCATCACCACTGATAATAGACTGTGCACCTAATGCGACACTTTTTAGACCAGATCCACATACTTTATTGATTGTTAAAGAAGGGATTTCTTTCTCTATTCCTGCTTTTAATGCTGCTTGACGGGCTGGATTTTGCCCTAGTCCTGCTTGTAATACGTTCCCCATGATGACTTCATTAACTAATGCACTTTCAATATTGGCACGTTTGATGGCTTCTTGTATCACAATTGCACCTAAATCAACCGCACTTACGGAAGATAATGCACCATTAAAGCTGCCGATCGGTGTTCTAACTGCACTAATAATAACAACATTTTCCATTTTTAACTCCTTTTCTATAAGAAATATAAACCAATAATAAAAATTGGTGCGGTGAAGATAAGTGCGGTCATGCAGAAGCCCATAATATCTCTCACGCCAAGCCCTGCGATACCCAGTGCTGGTAATGCCCAAAATGGCTGAGCCATGTTCATCCACTGCTCACCATAGGCAATTGCCATTGTAGACTTACCTAGATCTGCACCTAATGCTTGAGCAGCAGGGATAACAAATGGTCCTTGGATGACCCAGTGACCGCCACCAGAAGGCACTGCAAAGTTAATAAAGGCAGAACTAAAGAAGGTTAATAATGGGAAAGAATCTTTGTTAGCAACATTGATAAAGAATTCGGTGATTAAACCACCTAAGCCTGAATGCTCCATCATTAGTTGCACACCCGCATAGAATGGGAATTGCACTAAGATCCCTGCTGTGCTTCGTGTGGCATTAATAATTGCTCGCATATAGGCCATTGGTGAGCCATGAAGCACAATTCCTGTGATTAAGAAAATAAGGTTTACATTATTAATTGTGAGATTGAATCCATTTTTGTAGAAATATATACCGAGGTAACTATATCCTAATGCCCCGATTGTATAGGCTAAGAAGCGACTTTCTTCCATTTTTTCAGCAAGTGTTGCATCTTTATCCAATTTTTTATCAAATGTTGGATCGGGCGCAATAAGTTTTGGATCAATACTTTTTGCTTCGCCATTTTTGGGCATCATCATATAGGTAATGAAAGGCAAGCAAATGACTAAACTTAACGTGATAAAAATATTGTACCCAGAGAAAAGCGTACTAACTGCAGGAATAATACCTTGTGGGTTGCTTTCGCTCACCATTAAATGAGCAACTGGGTTGCCTGGTGTTGCGGCTAAAAGTGGCATTGAGCCTGAAAAACCTCCACCCCATGTCATAAATGCAATATAGGCGCAGGCAATCAGTAAGGCGTAGTCACTGCCTTTTATTCTCCGCGCGACTTCTTTTGCAAACATCGCACCAACGACCAAACCAAAGCCCCAGTTAATGATACAGGCAATTGAACCCATAAACGTAACTAAGACAACACCTTGTGCTGGTGTTTTTGCTATTGAAGCGATTGTAGAAAGAAACTTACGAATTTGTGGTGAGGTTGCAAGAGCATTACCAGTTACGACAATTAATGCCATTTGCATACCAAAACCAAGTAAATTCCAAAAGCCATTACCCCACATATTAACTAAATCAACAGGTGTACTATCGGTTAATCCCCAAGCACAAATGAATGTGACAAAGGTGAGTAACACGGCAAAAATAAGTGGGTCTGGCAGGTATTTACTGACGAATGTCGTCATAAAACGAGAAACGCGATTAATCATAATTAAAGTCCTTTCTGGCTGATTTGCATTTCTTTGAAATCATCGGCAACAATGAAATCGGCTTCTGTTTTGGCTTTAATTGTTTCTAAATCCACATGAGGAGCATGTTCTTTTAGAACTAATCTGCCTTCAATGAAGTTAAATACTGCCAATTCGGTAACCACCATGGCAACTTTTTTACTTGCTGTGAGCGGTAATGTACATTTCTTTAGAATTTTTGAGGAACCTGACTTGGCACAATGTTCCATGCCAATAATCACTTTTTTTGCACCAGTCACTAAGTCCATTGCTCCGCCCATTCCTGGTACCATTTTTCCAGGCACCATCCAGTTAGCGAGATTTGCTTCTTGATCAACTTCAAGTCCACCTAGCACACAGGCATCAACATGACCGCCACGAATTAAAGCGAAGGAAAAAGCACTATCAAAAGTAGCGCCGCCTTTTTTAATTCCACAAGGCTGACCACCAGCATTTACTAAGTTTGAATTAGCAGTTTCTGGGTCAAATGCAGTTAAACCAAGAAAGCCATTTTCTGATTGAAGTGTAATATTGACATTATCAGGTAAATAATTAACAACCTGTGTTGGTAAACCAATACCGAGATTAACAATATCTCCATCATGTAATTCCATCGCAATTCGGCGAGCGATTAATTCTTTTGCATTCATGGCGTTCTCCTTATTCTGAACAAACAATATAATCAATTAATGCGGCTGGCGTGATGACTTCATCTGGGGGTAACTGACCGACCTTTAGTAGATTATCAACTTGGGCTATGACAGTTTTGGCTGCTAAAGCAACGAGTGGATTAAAGTTTCTAGCAGATAATTCATAAGCTAAATTGCCATTCATGTCACCTTTTTGAGCATGGATAATGGCAATATCAGCTTTTAGTGGGAGTTCAAGCAAATATTCTTTGCCATCAATTTGAATTTTTTGTTTTCCTTCTTCAACAACAGTGCCGACACCCGTAGGTGTTAAAATACCACCTAATCCAGCACCACCTGCACGAATCCGTTCAGCTAAGGTACCCTGTGGAACGAGTTCTACATCTATTTCACCAGCAATCATTTTTTTACCAGTTTCTGGATTTGTACCAATATGGGATGTAATTAAACGTTTGACTCGATTATTTACAATTAAAGGGCCTACGCCAGTGTCAATAAAGGCTGTGTCATTGCCTATGAGTGTGAGATCCTTTACGCCAGAATCTAAGATTTGTTGGACAAGTTTGGCTGGAGTGCCGATACCCATAAATCCACCAAACATGATGCTCATACCATCATGTAGGTGTTGATTTAGATTATTAAGCTTAAGATGTTTTTGTGTCATAGAGACCTCCTAATAACGAGATTAAAAGAAAGAATATCAACAAATAAGTATCTTATATTTCAAATGGATATGTTTCTTGTGATGATCCTTGATAGGCGGTAAAGGAACTAGATTGATATTGAAAATAGCAAAAAAAATTTCGTAAAAGAAATACATTTTTCTTAGGCGGGTATAAGTTATTTTGATAGTGTTTTAAACAATCCTTGTGCTATATTTTATAAAAATGGCAGTCCTTATGGGGATGAAAATGATGGATATTAGGCATCTAAGATATTTTGTTTCAATCGTAGATAATGATTTTAATTTAAGCCGAGCGTCTCAAAATTTATATGTGTCTCAACCTGCATTAAGTATGATGATTACAGAGTTTGAGAATCGTGAAAATATTCAGATATTTAAACGGGCATCAGGAAAAATTATTGGACTAACCTTTGCGGGGGAAAATTATTATCGTGATGCAAAAGAAGTGATCAAGCGTTACAATGATATGAGAACAAATCTTTATAAATCAAAAGATTGTAAGAAAGGCACGATAACAATTGGTATTCCTCCCTTAGTTTTATCAGCCGTGTTTTCTTCTGTATTGCCTAATCTTATTCTTAAGAATCCAGATATTAATTTCATTATTAAAGAAATTGGAGCTTATGCTCTAAAGAGTGAACTTCTTTTAGATAAAGTTGATTTAGCCGTGTTGTTATATCCCGAGCGAATATCAAAAAATATTATTGATTCAATTGAAATTCATAGTTCTGAATTAGCCTTATTTCTTTCACCAAAGCATGTTTTAGCAAAAAAACAACAAATCACATGGGCCGATTTACATCACCAGAAAATGGCAATTTTTGATCAAACATTTATGATTCATCATCATTTGAAGGAAGCTTTTGAGCGCAATAATTGTTATCCAGATATTGTTTTGGATTCGAGCTGTTGGGATTTTCTGCTAAGTGCGGTCAAAACAAACAAAGAATTATTAACTATTCTACCGTTACCTATGGCTGAGCTTTATCATTCAAAAGAATTTTTGTGTCGTAAAATCGAAAGTCCTGTTCCGTGGAAAGTGACACTATGTCGTCAAAGAAAAACGGTCTACACACATCTTGAAGAATATATTTTTGATAAATTATTAGAGGCTTTTAGACCAACAAAATAGTGAAAATAAAAGCTTGCAAATAGGGTTGTCTTTCTATAGAATCTACGAGCTCTCAATATGAAAGCCGTTTAATGTAATCATTTATTAAACGAGCATGACGATATGTCACGCTGAACAATGTTTCCGATTTGGAGACTATATAACAGGTAACTTGCACCTCCTTTTCTATTTTGAAGTTAGAATTGTGATTGGTGTTAGTTTTTTTATTAGCTAAATTTTATTGGAGCTCTGGTCTAATGCAGAACCAAAGAATCCGTATCCGCTTAAAAGCTTTCGATCACCGTTTGATCGATCAATCTACTGCGGAGATCGTAGAAACAGCTAAACGTACTGGTGCACAAGTTCGTGGTCCAATTCCTTTACCAACTCGTAAAGAGCGTTTCACCGTGTTGATTTCTCCACACGTAAACAAAGACGCACGTGACCAATACGAAATTCGTACACACAAACGTTTAGTAGATATCGTAGAGCCAACAGAAAAAACTGTTGATGCATTAATGCGTTTAGATTTGGCTGCCGGCGTGGACGTGCAGATCAGCCTAGGTTAATTAAGAGGTTATTACAATGATTGGTTTAGTCGGTCGTAAAGTTGGTATGACCCGTATCTTCAATGAAGACGGTGTTTCTGTACCAGTTACCGTTATCGAAATCGAAGCCAACCGCGTAACTCAAGTTAAAACTCTTGAAAACGATGGCTATACTGCAGTTCAAGTTACTACTGGTTCTAAAAAAGCGAATCGTGTAACTAAACCTGAAGCAGGCCATTTCGTGAAAGCAGGTGTTGAAGCTGGTCGCGGTTTATGGGAATTTCGTACTGAAGGTGAAGAATTCACTTTAGGTCAAGAAATCAATGTAGACATCTTTGCAGATGTTAAAAAAGTAGATGTTACCGGTACTTCTAAAGGTAAAGGTTTCCAAGGTGGTGTTAAACGTTGGAATTTCCGTACTCAAGATGCTACACATGGTAACTCTTTATCACATCGTGTACTTGGTTCTATTGGTCAAAACCAAACTCCAGGCCGTGTGTTTAAAGGTAAAAAAATGGCGGGACATTTAGGTGCTGAGCGTGTAACCGTTCAATCACTTGAAGTTGTTCGTGTAGATGCTGAGCGTAAATTGCTATTAGTAAAAGGTTCTGTGCCTGGTGCTATTAATGGCGATGTTATCGTTAAGCCAGCAGTTAAAGCATAAGTCTAGGAGATAGAGATGGAATTACAAGTTGTAGGTGCAAACGCACTCACTGTTTCTGAAACTACCTTCGGACGTGAGTTTAACGAAGCGTTGATCCACCAAGTTGTTGTTGCTTATGCAGCAGGTGCGCGTCAAGGTACTCGTGCGCAAAAAACTCGTGCTGAAGTGTCTGGTTCAGGTAAAAAACCTTGGCGTCAAAAAGGTACAGGTCGTGCTCGTGCTGGTGATATTAAATCACCAATCTGGCGTTCTGGTGGTACAACCTTCGCGGCTAAACCACAAGATCACAGCCAAAAAGTGAACAAGAAAATGTACCGTGGTGCTATCAAAAGCATTCTTTCTGAATTAGTTCGTCAAGACCGTCTGGTTGTTGTTGAAAAATTCGAATTAGATGCACCAAAAACTAAAGTTTTAGTACAAAAATTAAAAGATTTAGCCGTTGAAGATGCGTTAATTATCACAGCAAGTTTAGATGAAAATCTATTCTTAGCAGCACGTAACTTATATAAAGTTGATGTACGTGATGTTCAAGGTATCGATCCAGTTAGCTTGATCGCTTTCGATAAAGTGATTGTTACTGTTGACGCTGTGAAACAAATTGAGGAGATCCTAGCATGAGTCAAGAACGTTTGCTAAGCGTGCTACGTGCACCGCACATCTCTGAAAAAGCAACGAACAATGCTGAAAAATCTAACACTGTTGTACTTAAAGTTGCTTTAGATGCGAACAAAGCTGAAATTGCTGCTGCTGTTGCTCAATTATTTGAAGTAAAAGTTGACTCTGTTCGTACTGTGGTTGTTAAAGGTAAAACTAAACGCCGTGGTAACAAAATGGGTCGTCGCAGCGACTGGAAAAAAGCTTATGTAACTTTAGCCGAAGGCCAAAATTTGGACTTCGTGGACAGTGCAGAGTAATCGGAGGAAATTAGAGAATGGCTATCGTTAAATGTAAGCCGACCTCCGCTGGTCGTCGTCACGTTGTTAAAATCGTGAACCCTGAATTACACAAGGGTAAACCTTACGCACCTCTTCTAGATACTAAATCTAAAACTGGTGGTCGTAACAACTATGGTCGTATTACTACTCGTCACATTGGTGGCGGTCACAAACAACACTACCGTTTAATCGATTTCAAACGTAACAAGTTAGACATCCCAGCGGTTGTTGAGCGTTTAGAATATGATCCAAACCGTTCTGCTAACATTGCTTTAGTGCTTTATAAAGATGGTGAACGCCGTTATATCTTAGCACCTAAAGGTTTGTCAGTAGGCGATCAAATCCAAGCTGGCATAAACTCACCAATTAAAGTGGGTAACTCATTACCAATGCGTAATATCCCAGTTGGTTCAACAGTACATAACGTTGAATTAAAACCAGGTAAAGGCGGTCAAATCGCTCGTTCTGCTGGTGCTTATGTACAAATCATCGCACGTGAAGGCAACTATGTAACTTTACGTTTACGTTCTGGCGAAATGCGTAAAGTATTAGCTGAATGTGTTGCAACAATCGGTGAGGTTGGTAACTCAGAACATATGCTTCGCGTATTGGGTAAAGCTGGTGCTAACCGCTGGAGAGGCATTCGCCCTACAGTTCGTGGTACTGCAATGAACCCAGTAGATCACCCACACGGTGGTGGTGAAGGTCGTAACTTTGGTAAACACCCAGTAACTCCTTGGGGCGTTCAAACTAAAGGTAAGAAAACTCGTCACAACAAGCGTACTGATAAATATATCGTACGTCGTCGTGGCAAATAATAGATTAAATTAAAGAGGATTAGCCATGCCACGTTCTCTCAAGAAAGGTCCTTTCCTTGACCTACACTTGTTGAAGAAGGTAGAGAAGGCGGTGGAAAGCGGGGATAAAAAACCAATCAAAACTTGGTCCCGTCGTTCAATGATCATTCCATCAATGATCGGATTGACCATCGCAGTCCATAATGGTCGTCAGCACGTTCCTGTTTATGTATCTGATGAAATGATCGGTCATAAGCTTGGTGAATTTGCACCGACTCGTACATACCGCGGTCACGCGGCAGATAAGAAAGCTAAGAAATAAGAGGTAAATAGATGGAAACTATTGCAAAACATCGTTACGCTCGCACTTCTGCCCAAAAAGCTCGCTTAGTTGCCGATTTAATTCGTGGTAAAAAAGTTGCGCAAGCATTAGAAATCTTAACTTTCACTAACAAAAAAGCAGCAGCTTTAGTGAAGAAAGTTTTAGAATCAGCTATTGCAAACGCAGAGCACAATGACGGTGCAGATATCGATGATCTTAAAGTTGCTAAAATCTTCGTTGATGAAGGTCCTAGCATGAAACGTGTTATGCCACGTGCTAAAGGTCGTGCAGATCGTATTTTAAAACGTACTAGCCACATTACTGTGGTTGTGTCAGATCGTTAATAAGTAGAGGAATAGCAATGGGTCAAAAAGTACATCCACATGGTATTCGCCTAGGTATTGTTAAACCTTGGAGCTCTACTTGGTTCGCGAATACACAAGACTTCGCTGACAATCTTGAAGGCGATTTCAAAGTACGCAAATTCTTAAATAAAGAATTAGCAAATGCTTCAGTTTCACGTATTACTATTGAGCGTCCAGCTAAAAGTATTCGTGTAACTATTCACACAGCTCGTCCTGGTATCGTAATCGGTAAAAAAGGCGAAGATGTTGAAAAATTACGTAACGCAGTGTCTAAAATCGCTGGCGTTCCTGCTCAAATCAACATTGCTGAAGTGAAAAAACCTGAATTAGATGCGAAATTAGTTGCAGATAGCATCGCTTCTCAATTAGAACGTCGTGTAATGTTCCGTCGTGCAATGAAACGTGCGGTACAAAGCGCAATGCGTTTAGGTGCTAAAGGTATCAAAGTTGAGGTTAGCGGTCGTTTAGGTGGTGCAGAAATCGCACGTTCAGAATGGTATCGTGAAGGTCGTGTACCTCTACATACTCTTCGTGCGGACATCGATTATAACACTGCAGAAGCTCACACAACTTACGGCGTAATCGGCGTTAAAGTGTGGATCTTCAAAGGTGAAATTCTTGGTGGAATGGCTGCCGTTGCGCAATCAGAACAACAACCTACCGACAAGTCTAAAAAGGCTCCTCGCGGTAAAGGTCGTAAGTAAGGAGAAACGCTAAATGTTGCAACCAAAACGTACAAAATTCCGTAAAGTTCACAAAGGCCGCAACCGTGGTATCGCGGGCGGTACTGAAGTTAGCTTCGGTACTTACGGTTTAAAAGCAGTTGGTCGTTGTCGTTTAACCGCTCGTCAAATTGAAGCGGCACGTCGTGCAATGTCACGTGCAGTAAAACGTCAAGGTAAAATCTGGATTCGTGTATTCCCAGATAAACCAATTACTGAAAAACCATTAGAAGTCCGTATGGGTAAAGGTAAAGGTAACGTTGAGTACTGGGTAGCCTTAATCCAACCGGGTAAAGTGCTTTATGAAATGGATGGTGTGTCTGAAGAAGTAGCAAGAAACGCATTTGCATTAGCAGCTGCTAAATTGCCAGTTAAGACCACTTTCGTAACTAAGACGGTGATGTAATGAAAGCTCAAGATTTACGTACAAAAAGTGTTGAAGAGCTGAATGCTGAATTAGTAAACCTTTTAGGTGAACAATTCAAGTTGCGTATGCAGACAGCCACCGGTCAGCTTCAACAAACCCATCAGGCTAAACAAGTGCGTCGTGATATTGCACGTGTAAAAACTGTATTAACCGAAAAGGCGGGTGAGTAATGACTGATAAAATTCGTAGCGTACAAGGTAAAGTTGTTAGCGACAAAATGGAAAAATCTTTCGTTGTTGCTATTGAACGTAAGGTAAAACACCCTTTATATGGTAAATTTATCCGTCGTACAACTAAATTACACGTACACGATGAGAATAATGAAGCCAAAGTTGGTGATACCGTAGAGATTCGCGAATGTCGTCCTCTATCAAAAACCAAATCTTGGACTTTAGTTCGCGTTGTTGAGAAAGCGGTAATCGCTTAATTCACAATATAACAATGAAAGGCCAATGGTTAATCCATTGGCTTTTTTACATTCAAAATCTTGTAAATTTTAACCGCACTTTTAATAAACGAGTTGAGAGGATAAAGGTAAATTATCATTGCCTTTCTCTTTTTCTTTTGATAGAATCCGTCGCCTGTCCGCCATTCTATCTGAGTAGTGCGGATGGGTTCGTCCCGAAAGGGTGTTTTTTTAATCTTAACGGAGCACTAATATGATCCAAGAACAGACTATGCTGGATGTTGCTGATAATTCAGGCGCTCGCAGCGTAATGTGTATCAAGGTTCTAGGTGGATCGCACCGTCGTTATGCTGCGATTGGTGACATCATCAAAATTACTGTAAAAGAAGCAATTCCACGCGGTAAAGTAAAAAAGGGTGATGTATTAAAAGCAGTTGTTGTGCGCACCAAGAAGGGTGTTCGTCGCCCAGATGGCTCAGTTATTCGTTTCGATGGTAACGCTTGTGTAATTTTAAATAATAACACTGAGCAACCAATCGGTACTCGTATTTTTGGACCAGTGACTCGTGAACTTCGTTCTGAGAAATTCATGAAGATCATTTCTTTAGCTCCAGAAGTACTGTAAGGGGAATGTAATGGCTGCTAAAATCCGTCAAAATGATGAAGTAATTGTTCTTACTGGTAAAGATAAGGGCAAACGTGGCAAGGTAACTAAAGTGTTACCAAACGGTAAAGTGTTTGTTGAAGGTATCAACATCATTACTAAACATGAAAAACCAGTTCCTGCATTAGGAAAAGCTGGTGGTTTAGTAAAAAAAGAAGCTGCAATTGATGCTTCAAATGTTGCGATTTTCAATCCTAAAACAAATAAAGCTGACCGTGTAGGTTTTAGATTCGAAGACGGCAAAAAAGTACGTTTCTTCAAATCTAACAATGAAATTATCTAACAAACTGGAGTAATGCGATGGCGAAACTGCATGATTACTACAGAGATCAAGTAGTAAGTGAATTAAAAAATAAATTCGGCTACAAATCTGTCATGCAAGTCCCACGAATCGAAAAGATTACCCTGAATATGGGTGTGGGTGAAGCATTGACCGACAAAAAATTGCTAGACAACGCAGTAGCGGATTTAGCAGCAATCAGCGGTCAAAAACCTTTAGTAACTAAAGCTCGTAAATCTGTTGCTGGCTTTAAAATCCGTCAGGGATATCCAATCGGTTGTAAAGTAACACTACGCGGTGAGCGTATGTGGGAGTTCTTTGAACGTTTAATTACAATTGCTGTTCCACGTATTCGTGACTTCCGCGGTTTAAGCGCGAAATCGTTCGATGGTCGTGGTAACTATAGCATGGGTGTGCGTGAACAAATCATCTTCCCTGAAATCGATTACGATAAAGTAGATCGTGTACGTGGTTTAGATATCACTATCACAACTACTGCTAAGAATGATGAAGAAGGTCAAGCACTACTTGCTGCCTTTAATTTCCCATTCCGTAAATAAGGCAGGTTATAATGGCTAAACAATCAATGAAAGCACGCGATGTAAAACGCGTTAAATTGGCTGAAAAATTCTACGCAAAACGTGTTGAATTAAAGAAAATCATTTCTGATGTCAATGCCTCTGATGAAGATCGTTGGGATGCAGTGTTAAAGTTACAAACTTTACCACGTGATTCTAGCCCATCTCGTCAACGTAACCGTTGCCGCCAAACTGGACGTCCTCATGGCGTTTTACGTAAGTTTGGTTTAAGCCGAATTAAGGTTCGTGAAGCTGCAATGCGCGGTGAAATCCCTGGCCTTAAAAAAGCGAGCTGGTAATATACCACTTTATTTTGGAATCGGAGAAAAAGTACAATGAGTATGCAAGATCCAATCGCAGATATGCTGACCCGTATTCGTAACGGTCAAGCTGCGAACAAAGTTGCAATCAATATGCCTTCTTCCAAGCTAAAAGTGGCAATTGCCAATGTATTAGCTGCTGAAGGTTATATCGAAAGCGTAAAAGTTTTAGAAGGTGCTAAACCTGAATTGGAAATTACTTTAAAATATTTCCAAGGCAAACCAGTTGTAGAAAGCATCCAACGTGTAAGTCGTCCTGGTCTTCGTATTTACAAACGTAAAGATGAATTACCAAAAGTTATGGGCGGTTTAGGTGTTGCAGTTATTTCTACATCTAAAGGTGTTATGACTGACCGCGCTGCTCGTCAAGCAGGTTTAGGCGGTGAGATCATCTGTTATGTAGCTTAATAGAGAGGTAGGAAAATGTCTCGTGTTGCAAAGGCACCTGTTAATATTCCTGCCGGCGTTGAAGTTAAACTCGACGGTCAGCTATTAACAGTAAAAGGTAAAAATGGCGAGTTATCTCGCAAAATTCATGAATCAGTTGAAGTAAA
The DNA here is from genome assembly GCF_900475755.1 of Haemophilus influenzae. Taxonomy (NCBI): domain Bacteria; kingdom Pseudomonadati; phylum Pseudomonadota; class Gammaproteobacteria; order Pasteurellales; family Pasteurellaceae; genus Haemophilus; species Haemophilus influenzae. The sequence continues at coordinate 157,888 of NZ_LS483411.1, read as the reverse complement.
ACAAGATAACGGACAATTTACGTTCACTCCACGTGAAGGTTTTGTTGAAGCAAATGCTCAATCGGGTACTGCACGTGCATTAGTTAATGCAATGGTTATCGGTGTTACTGAAGGTTTCACTAAAAAATTAGTATTGGTGGGTGTAGGTTACAGAGCTCAACTTAAAGGCAATGCAATTGCATTAAGTTTAGGCTATTCTCACCCAGTAGAGCACACTTTGCCGGCAGGTATTACAGCAGAATGTCCATCTCAAACCGAAATCGTGTTGAAAGGTACAGACAAACAGTTGATCGGTCAAGTTGCAGCAGATATTCGTGCTTATCGCCGTCCTGAACCTTATAAAGGTAAAGGGGTACGTTACGCTGATGAAGTAGTGCGTATCAAAGAGGCTAAGAAGAAATAATTAAGGTAACACTATGGATAAGAAATCAGCTCGTATCCGTCGTGCAGCTCGTGCACGTCATATGATGAGAGAGCAAGGTGTAACTCGTTTAGTTATTCACCGCACTCCACGTCATATTTATGCACAAGTTATTGCACCAAACGGTTCAGAAGTGCTTGCCGCTGCTTCAACTGTTGAGAAAGCAATTCGTGAGCAAGTAAAATACACCGGTAATAAAGATGCAGCTGCTGCAGTAGGTAAAGCTGTTGCAGAACGCGCATTAGCAAAAGGCGTTCAAGTTGTTGCTTTTGATCGTTCCGGTTTTAAATATCATGGTCGTGTCCAAACTTTAGCGGACGCTGCACGTGAAGCTGGTCTACAGTTCTAATGAGGTAAATTGAGATGTCAAACATCGAAAAACAAGTTGGTGAACTGCAAGAGAAGCTAATCGCAGTAAACCGTGTATCAAAAACTGTAAAAGGTGGTCGTATTATGAGTTTCACTGCATTAACTGTGGTGGGCGATGGTAATGGCCGAGTAGGTTTTGGTTATGGTAAAGCGCGCGAAGTTCCAGCAGCGATCCAAAAAGCGATGGAAAAAGCACGTCGCAATATGATTAATGTCGCTTTAAATGAAGGTACATTACAACATCCAGTTAAAGGTGTTCATACTGGTTCACGTGTATTTATGCAGCCAGCAAGCGAAGGTACAGGTATCATCGCTGGTGGTGCAATGCGTGCGGTATTGGAAGTTGCAGGTGTACGTAACGTTCTTTCTAAAGCGTATGGTTCTACCAACCCAATTAACGTTGTTCGTGCAACTATTGATGCATTAGCAAATATGAAATCACCAGAAATGGTTGCTGCAAAACGCGGTAAAACTGTTGATGAAATCTTGGGGTAATGAATAATGGCTAAAACTATTAAAGTAACACAAGTTCGTAGCTCAATTGCTCGTTTACCGAAGCATAAAGCTACCTTGCGTGGTCTTGGTCTTCGCCATATGCACCACACTGTTGAGTTAATTGATACGCCTGCAGTACGTGGTATGATTAACCAAGTTTCATACATGGTTAAAGTGGAGGAGTAAGAGATGCGTTTAAATACTCTATCTCCGGCTGAAGGTGCAAAGCATAGTGCTAAACGCCTCGGTCGTGGTATTGGTTCAGGTTTAGGCAAGACTGGTGGCCGCGGTCATAAAGGTCAAAAATCTCGTACTGGTGGCGGTGTTCGTCGCGGTTTCGAAGGTGGTCAAATGCCGTTATACCGTCGTTTACCAAAATTTGGTTTTACTTCAATGAAATCTGCAGTGACTGCAGAAGTTCGTTTAAATGAATTAACCAAAGTTGAAGGTAATGTAGTAACTTTAGAAACATTAAAAGCAGCAAATATCTTAACTAAAGATATCCAATTCGCTAAAGTAATTTTAGCAGGAGAAGTGAAATCTGCAGTAACGGTACGCGGTTTACGTGTAACTAAAGGTGCAAAAGCAGCAATTGAAGCTGCTGGTGGTTCAATTGAGGAATAATTAGCAAATGGCTAAACAACCAGGTTATCAAGCAAGAAGTACTAATAGCGGTAAAGGTGAATTAAAAAGCCGATTACTTTTCGTTTTAGGTGCACTTATCGTTTATCGAATTGGTTCATTCATTCCGGTTCCTGGTATTGATGCGGCTGTTCTAGCTCAATTAGTTGAACAACAAAAAGGCACTATCATTGACATGTTTAACATGTTCTCTGGTGGTGCTCTAAGCCGTGCATCCATTTTAGCATTAGGAATCATGCCATATATATCGGCATCTATTGTAATTCAATTGCTTGCAACGGTTTCTCCTGCTTTAGCAGAATTAAAGAAAGAAGGTGCTGCTGGTCAGCGTAAAATTTCTAAATATACTCGTTATGCGACAGTTGTTTTTGCAACGATTCAGGCAGTAGCTATTTCAACAGGTTTACCAAATATGTTGTCTGGCTTAGTGCCAAATGTTGGATTTAGTTTTTACTTTACTTCAGTTGTTAGTTTAGTCACTGGTACAATGTTCCTTATGTGGTTGGGTGAGCAAATAACTGAAAGAGGTATTGGTAACGGTATTTCAATTCTTGTTTTTGGCGGTATTGTAGCTGGTTTACCATCGGCTATTCTTCAAACTATTGAGCAGGCTCGTCAAGGACAGATGCATCCATTAGTTCTTCTTCTGATCGCAGCTATTGTATTTGCAGTAACTTATTTTGTTGTTTTTGTTGAAAGAGGACAACGTAGAATTCGCGTTGAATATGCGAAGCGTCAGCAAGGTCGTCAAATTTTAGGTGGTCATTCAACACATTTACCATTGAAAGTGAATATGGCAAATGTAATGCCAGCAATTTTTGCTTCAAGTATTATTTTATTCCCAGCTACATTAACACAATGGTTTGGGCAAAATGATAAATTTGAATGGTTAAATAATTTATCAATGTTATTGAATCCTGGTCAGCCACTTTATTTGCTTGTTTATGCTGTCGCAATTATTTTCTTCAGTTTTTTCTATACAGCAATGCAATATAATCCTCGTGATACAGCAGATAATCTAAAAAAATCTGGTGCATTTATTCCAGGAATTAGACCCGGTGAACAAACATCACGTTATATTGATAAAGTGATGACTCGTCTTACATTAATTGGCGGTCTCTATGTAACGTTTGTATGTTTAGTTCCTTATATTATGACATCGGCTTGGGATGTTAAATTTTACTTCGGTGGAACATCTCTTTTAATTGTAGTCGTTGTAATTATGGATTTCATCGTTCAGGTTCAAAGTCATTTAATGTCTTCTCAATATGAATCTGCGTTGAAAAAAGCAAACCTTAAGGGTTTTGGACAATAATTGTTCATTTAAAGTAAAAGGATAAGCAATGAAAGTTCGTGCTTCCGTAAAGAAAATGTGTCGTAACTGTAAGATTGTTAAACGTGAGGGTGTTGTACGCGTATTGTGTAGCGACCCTAAACACAAACAACGTCAAGGTTAATTAACATTTTTCTTGCCAAGAACCAGTTGAGTAGTTATACTGCTCAACTCATTTATGTCCTTGATATTCTGTTTGAGTATCCTGAAAACGGGCTTTTCAAGATCAGAATATCAAATTAATTAAAATATAGGAGTGCATAGTGGCCCGTATTGCAGGCATTAACATTCCTGATCATAAACACGCTGTAATCGCTTTAACTGCAATTTACGGTATTGGTAAAACTCGTTCACAAGCTATTTGTGCAGCAGCGGGTATTGCTGAAGATGTTAAGATCAGAGAATTGTCTGAAGAGCAGATTGACAAACTGCGTGACGAAGTTGGTAAATTTACCGTTGAAGGTGACTTACGTCGTGAAGTAACACTAAACATCAAACGTCTTTTAGACTTAGGATGCTATCGTGGTTTACGTCATCGTCGTAGTTTACCAGTACGTGGTCAACGTACTAAAACTAATGCGCGTACCCGTAAGGGTCCACGTAAGCCGATCAAAAAATAGTCGGGGTAAATAAGAATGGCTAAAACACCAGTTCGTGCACGTAAACGTGTAAAAAAACAAGTTGTAGATGGCGTAGCACATATTCACGCATCTTTCAATAATACAATCGTTACTATTACTGACCGTCAAGGTAATGCTCTAGCTTGGGCAACTGCAGGTGGTTCAGGTTTCCGTGGTTCTCGTAAATCAACTCCGTTCGCAGCGCAAGTTGCGGCAGAGCGTTGTGCTGAAATCGTTAAAGAATTTGGCTTAAAGAACTTGGAAGTTATGGTTAAAGGTCCGGGTCCAGGTCGTGAATCTACAATTCGCGCGTTAAACGCAGCGGGTTTCCGTATCACGAATATTACTGATGTGACTCCGATTCCTCATAATGGTTGTCGTCCACCGAAAAAACGTCGCGTTTAAGACGTATATAGGATAGTTGGAGAAAGAAAATGGCAAGATATTTGGGTCCTAAACTCAAGCTCAGCCGTCGTGAAGGCACTGATTTATTCCTTAAATCAGGCGTGCGTGCGATTGATTCAAAATGTAAAATTGATACAGCACCGGGTCAGCACGGTGCTCGTAAACCGCGTTTGTCTGACTATGGTAGTCAGTTACGTGAAAAACAAAAAGTTCGTCGTATCTATGGTATTTTAGAACGTCAATTCCGTAACTACTATAAAGAAGCAAACCGTTTGAAAGGTAACACTGGTGAAAATTTATTAGTGTTATTAGAAGGTAGATTGGATAACGTTGTTTATCGCATGGGATTTGCTGCAACTCGTGCAGAGGCTCGTCAATTAGTGAGTCATAAAGCAATTGTTGTGAATGGTCGTGTTGTTAATATTCCATCTTTCCAAGTTTCTGTAAATGATGTAGTTGCTATTCGTGAAAAATCGAAAAAACAAGCTCGTATTAAAGCATCATTAGAATTAGCAGAGCAAAGAGAAAAACCAACATGGTTAGAAGTTGATTCTGCAAAAATGGAAGGTGTATTCAAACGTGTTCCTGAACGTTCTGATTTATCAGCAGACATTAACGAACATCTGATCGTTGAGCTTTACTCTAAATAATAGTTAAGCTTAAAACCAAAGAGAGGATAAAATGCAGGGTTCTGTTACAGAATTTTTAAAACCACGTTTAGTAGATATTGAACAAATTAGTTCAACACATGCTAAAGTGATCTTAGAACCGTTAGAGCGTGGTTTTGGTCATACTCTAGGTAATGCATTGCGTCGTATCCTTCTGTCTTCAATGCCGGGTTGTGCTGTAACTGAAGTAGAAATTGATGGCGTATTGCATGAATATAGTAGTAAGGAAGGTGTTCAAGAAGATATTCTTGAAGTACTTTTGAACCTTAAAGGTCTAGCGGTTAAGGTACAGAATAAAGATGACGTTATTCTGACATTAAATAAATCTGGAATTGGCCCTGTTGTTGCAGCGGACATTACCCATGATGGTGATGTTGAAATTGTAAATCCAGATCATGTGATTTGTCATTTAACTGATGAAAATGCTTCAATTAGTATGCGTATACGTGTTCAGCGTGGTAGAGGATATGTTCCTGCTTCATCTCGTATACATACGCAAGAAGAGCGTCCAATTGGTCGTTTGCTTGTTGATGCTTGTTATAGTCCGGTTGAACGAATTACGTATAATGTAGAGGCAGCTCGTGTTGAGCAGCGTACAGATTTGGATAAGCTCGTTATTGAGTTAGAAACTAATGGTGCACTTGAGCCAGAAGAAGCAATTCGTCGTGCAGCAACAATCTTGGCGGAGCAACTTGATGCATTCGTTGATTTACGTGATGTTCGTCAGCCTGAAATTAAGGAAGAAAAACCGGAGTTTGATCCGATTTTATTACGTCCTGTAGATGATTTAGAGCTGACAGTTCGTTCTGCTAACTGTTTGAAAGCAGAAACAATTCATTATATCGGTGATTTAGTACAACGTACTGAAGTAGAATTATTAAAAACCCCTAATCTTGGTAAGAAATCTCTTACTGAAATTAAGGATGTTCTTGCTTCTCGTGGCTTGTCACTTGGTATGCGCCTTGAAAATTGGCCACCAGCAAGTATTGCTGAAGACTAGTTTGGTCATAGGTTAAGATTTTTCTGAGAAGGATAAGATCATGCGCCATCGTAAGAGTGGTCGTCAACTAAACCGTAATAGTAGTCATCGCCAAGCGATGTTCCGTAACTTAGCAAGTGCTTTAGTTAGTCATGAAATCATTAAGACTACTTTGCCTAAAGCTAAAGAATTACGCCGTGTAGTTGAACCGTTAATTACATTAGCAAAAGTAGATAGCGTTGCTAACCGTCGTTTAGCATTTGCTCGTACTCGCAACGTTGAAACTGTTGCAAAATTATTTAATGAATTAGGTCCACGTTTTGCTCAACGTGCAGGTGGTTACACTCGCATTTTGAAATGTGGTTTCCGTGCAGGCGATAATGCACCAATGGCATACATTGAGTTAGTTGATCGTCCAGAAGTTGCTGAGGCAACAACTGAGGAATAAAAATTAATTCTAAAAATAAGCTCACTTTATATAGTGAGCTTTTTTATTTTATATATAAAAAAATCTTTATCTGATTTAATCATTACTTAGATATATTATTTACAATCAGTGAACAGTAGCAAATTTTAAGAGCATATTCGTAGATGTCGTGTATTTTTATCTAAAATTCCTTGTTTTTTAAGCTCTCTACTAATACGAATTGCGGTTTCAGTTTCACATCCACAAAATTCCGCTACTTCTCGGTAGGTCCAAGGGTAATCGGGATAACTTTCTGTTAAATTTTCAATGGCATCAATAATACGTTCGTAACTACGCTTATAAGCTGTATTACTTATTCGGTGTTCTGCATCATATAATTCATTAGAAAGTTGTTTCATAAGATAACAAGAAAAATCAGGGTTATTTGCAATAAAATTTGCGTGATTACCAGGAAATATTCTAACGATATCGGCTTCCATTAATACTTTTGCACTGCAATGATAAGATGTTTCACTAAAAATAGTACGAAAACCAAAATATTCATTAGCGTGATAAAGTCGAGTCAATGTTTCTTTGCCATTTTCTAGACTATGATACAGACCAACTAGCCCTTGTTTTAAAAAATAAAATTCTTTAGGCTTCTCGCCTTGTGCATAAATTAAGCTGTTTTTTTCTAGAGTTTTACTTTCAGAAATAATACATTCATTTAAGTTTTGTGGTAAATAATAGGGCAATGTAAACATAAAGGCGTCTTTTAATATATAAATAACTTCAGATTACTATACAAATTTCTATATTTTTCTGCTATAAGCAAATTATAAAAATGTGAAGTGTTTAACAAAATTTTAAGCTAGATAAATATTATTTTATTTTGCCAAATGATTTTGCAAATGACTTTAAATATGGATCCATATGAGAAAGTGCAGAATAATATGCCTCACAAAGTTGATTATGTGCTTTACCAAATCCTTGAATTGTACGATGTTTTGGGCAGCCTCCGTGACAGGCAAAGCGAAACTTGCAGATTTTACACTGTTCGGAAAGAAAAGATTTTGCTGCGCCAAAATTCTTTTGTTTAGTATTATTATCAAGGAGCTGTATTAGAGGGGTTTCAATAAGATTTCCGAGTTTATATTCAGGATAAACATAATGATCGCAACTATAAATATCGCCATTTTGTTCAATAACCAATTGATCGCCGCAGGTTTCACGAAAAATACATAAACTTGGTTGTAAACCAAGGTAAGCCATAAACCATTGTTCAATAAATTGAATACCAATTTTGCCTACATCATTGGCATACCATTCATCAAAAATATCAATTAAAAATTGACCGTAGTCTTTTGCTGTAGCTTGTTGCTTGTAATCGCCCATTAGTGGAATAAATTGCATATAAGATGAACCTATTCTTTTCAAGAAATGGTAGATTTCTTTAGCATATTGGACATTGAGATTATGTACCACAGTTAGTGTATTAAAAGAAACTTGGTAATTATAGAGTAAATCGAGAGCATTTATTACTTGTTGAAATGAGCCTTTTCCATTTTTAGTTAAACGATAGGTATCGTGTAAGTGCTTAGGTCCATCTATAGAAAGCCCTACAAGAAAGTGATGATCGTGAAGAAAACGGCACCAATCGGCATTAAGTAATACTCCATTCGTTTGTAGAGAATTTTCAATTTGTTTGCCATTAGCATATTTATGCTGAAAATTGACCGCTCTTTTGTAGAAATCAAGACCTGCTAGGGTTGGCTCGCCGCCTTGCCATAGGAAAGTAACTTGTTGTTGAGGCGTTGTTTCAATATAGGATTTGATATAGGCTTCTAATACTTCATTAGTCATAGCCCGTTGGTTTAAGTGAGGTTTTTCCAAGTAAAAGCAATATTGACAATCTAAATTACAAATTGAACCAGTAGGTTTTGCCATTAATTGAAATGAATTCATATCTACGTATCCTCCTTATTCTTTTTATCATAACAGAATAATTTTAACTGTATATGATAGCGATCATAAGCTGAGCATATGCTCTTACGTCAAAATGAAGTATGATTAAATGAATTTTTAAATAGGATCTAAGATGGCACTTAGCACAATTTTTATCTTACTGATTTGCGGTATTTGTACCAATGTGGTTTCTGCTATTTTTGGTATTGGCGGTGGGGTGTTGATGGTGCCAATTTTACGTACATTATTTCCTGAATTGCCGATTCAAGTTATTTCAGCTACATCACTTACCATAGTGATGTGTACTGCATTGATTAATTTATTATTTTTCCATAAGCAAAAAATTAAAATTGATTATATCAATATGATTTTATGGTCTATTGCTATGGTAATTGGCGTGCAAATTGGCTTTGAATTAAGTTTTTATTTTTCTACTGTGGTAATTAGTTTAATTTTTACGGTTAGTTTAAGTGTGCTAGCGATTAAAACATTTTTAAACAGATCGAGAACACAAATAGAAGTGTCTAATATGTCTCCTATGGAACGAGCTAAAGGTAGTATTAGTTGCTGTGGAGGAGGCTTAATTGCGGGTATTACAGGTATTGGAGGCGGATCTATCCTTGCTCCGCTTGTTGGCCAATTAAAAGGGGTAAAAACACAACAAATTGCCGTTTATACGAACTACATGATGATTATTGGCGGTATTGGTAATTTATATGGTTATCTCACAAGAGCCTTCCCTTATGATGTCAGCCTAAGTGGTCAATTAGGGTATGTAAATTTTCTTGTAGTTGGTGTCGTTACCTTGGGTTCATTTGGAATGAGTTTCTTCTCAATGAAATTGCGTGGATTAATGAATCCAGCTTTAACAAGAAAATTATTGGCGATTATCTTATTTTGTATTGCAGCCTATATGTGCATTTTGGAATTTGTATTCCATTAAATCGAATAAACTAGACCTAGTTATTCTAGGTCTATTTACTAATTAGCGTTTTCGCAATCTCTCTTGCTTGTGCATCAATTTCGAGTACATCATCAATATTTTGAATGGTATAAGGCGAAATTTTCTCAATTGTTTTCGAATTAATTTTTGCAATATCCATAAAACTAATTTGACGATCTAAAAATGCTTGTACGGCAATTTCATTAGCTGCATTCATTGCTGTTGTTGCATATTGACCCACAGCAAAGGCATCAATAGCCAGTTTTAAATTTGGATAACGATTAAAATCAGGTTCAATAAACGTCAGTTCTTTGACTTTAAAGAAATCGAGTGGTTCTACTCCAGCAAAAGTGCGGTGAGGATATGCCATAGTTTCTGCAATTGGTGTACGCATATCTGGATTTCCCATTTGAGCTATGACCGAGCCATCAACATACCGTACCATAGAATGGATAATAGATTGTGGATGAATAATGACTTCCATTTCTTCCGCATTTGCGTTGAAAAGCCATCGAGCCTCAATGTATTCCAAACCTTTATTCATCATTGTGGCTGAATCGACAGAGATTTTTTTACCCATAGACCAATTAGGGTGTGCAACCGCTTGTTCAGGTGTGATGTTGGTGAATTGTTCAAGTGGCGTGTAACGGAATGGTCCGCCAGAACCAGTGAGTATAATGTTACTTACGCCTAATTTAGAAAGTGGGCAAAAACCGATTTTTTCTTGTGCTTCTGGCGGTAACGATTGAAAGATCGCATTATGTTCACTGTCTACTGGTAAAAGCTTCGCGCCATAGTTTTTTACGGCATCAATAAAAAGCTGTCCGCAGGTTACCAATGATTCTTTATTTGCTAGTAATACCCGTTTCCCCGCTTTAACTGCTGAAAGAGTCGGTAACAATCCTGCTGCACCAACAATCGATGCCATTATCTGATCGGCATCAGGGTGTGCTGCGAGTTCACAAATAGCTCGTTGTCCTGCTAATACTTCTGTTGGAATATGATGTGCAATTAATTTTTCACGTAAAATTTTAGCTGCATTTACATTATCAAGAGCCGCAAAGTGCGGTCGGAATTTTATGCATTGTTCAAACATTGCTTCTACATTTTTTCCGCCTACGAGTGCAAATGCATGATATTTCTGAGGGTTATTTTCGATAACAGAAAGGGTACTTTTACCGATTGATCCCGTTGAACCAAGAATGACAATGTTTTGTTTTTGCATAGAATCTTCACCGCACTTTTGTTGATTATATTTTCATTGGTACGTCTAAATTCGCATACCTAATAAAATAAAGGCAGACAAAACTGTCTGCCTTTCGCATTTTTGATGATTAGAAATCCATTAATTCTTTTTCTTTATCCGCTAATACTTCATCTACCTTTTTAATGTAAATATCGGTGATTTTTTGGATTTGTTCTTCTGCTTTATGTTGTTCATTTTCGCTGATTTCTTTGTCTTTTAATAATGCTTTGATTTTATCATTCGCATCACGACGCACATTACGAACCGCAACTTTACCTTGTTCACCTTCGCCTTTCACAATTTTGATTAAATCACGACGGCGTTCTTCTGTTAATGGAGGAAGCGGAACGCGGATTGTTGTGCCAGCTGAAGATGGATTTAAACCTAAATCTGAGGTTAAAATTGCTTTTTCTACTGCAGAGATTAAAGAACGATCAAAAACAGTTACAGCTAATGTACGCGCATCTTCCGCAACGACATTTGCCAATTGGCGAAGTGGGGTCGAAGCACCATAATATTCAACTTGAATTGCATCAAGTAAACTTGGTTGTGCGCGACCGGTACGGATTTTTGAAATATGGCCTTTTAATGCTTCAAGGCTTTTTTCCATACGATCTTGAGCATCTTTTTTGATTTGGTTAAGCATTGCATTGTCCTTTTAATTGACGAAAGTTAAAACACAGTGATTTTACTGGATTTTTGTCAATTTTTGAATACATTTATCAGCTTGAAAACAGATAAAAAATGACCGCACTTCAGTTACCCAAAGTGCGGTTAATATTTTTAGTATTTTTAATTAAGCTTTAGGACCTGCTGCAATTAACGCTTTACCTTCTTCGTTAGTTGCATATTTAACAAAGTTTTTCACAAAACGACCAGCTAAGTCTTCAGCTTTTGATTGCCATTGTGCTTTATCTGCGTAGGTATCGCGAGGATCTAAGATAGCAGAATCTACACCTGGTAATGCTTTAGGAATTGCTAAGTTGAAGATTGGCAATTCGCCCATTTCAGCTTTTTCAATTGAGCCATCTAAGATTGCATCAATGATTCCGCGAGTATCTTTGATTGAGATACGTTTACCTGTACCATTCCAACCAGTATTCACTAAGTAAGCTTCAGCACCTGCTGCTTGCATACGTTTTACTAATACTTCAGCATATTGAGTTGGATGAAGGGTTAAGAACGCAGCACCAAAACATGCTGAGAAAGTTGGCGTTGGTTCAGTAATACCACGTTCAGTACCTGCTAATTTTGCAGTGAAACCTGATAAGAAGTAGTATTTAGTTTGTTCTGGTGTCAATTTAGATACTGGTGGTAATACGCCAAATGCATCTGCAGTTAAGAAAATAACTTTAGTTGCGTGACCTGCACGAGAAACTGGTTTTACAATATTATCGATGTGATAAATTGGGTAAGACACGCGAGTATTTTCTGTTTTTGAACCATCATCGAAATCAACAGAACCATCAGCACGAACAACCACGTTTTCTAATAATGCATCGCGGCGGATAGCACGGTAAATATCTGGTTCATTTTCTTCTGAAAGATGAATGGTTTTCGCATAACAACCACCTTCAAAGTTAAAGATACCAACATCATCCCAACCGTGTTCATCATCTCCGATTAATTCACGTTTTGGATCCGTTGAAAGGGTTGTTTTACCTGTACCAGATAAACCGAAGAAGATTGCTGCATCGCCATCTTTACCAACGTTAGCTGAGCAGTGCATTGCACCAACACCTTTAAGTGGTAGGAAGTAGTTCATCATTGAGAACATACCTTTTTTCATTTCGCCGCCGTACCAAGTTCCACCGATTAATTGGATACGCTCAGTTAAGTTGAATGCAACAAAGTTTTCTGAATTTAAACCCTGTTCTTTCCAGTTTGGATTAGTGACTTTAGAACCGTTCATTACAACGAAATCTGGTTCAAAATTTTTGAGTTGTTCTTCAGTTGGGCGAATAAACATATTTTTTACAAAATGTGCTTGCCACGCTACTTCAGTGACAATACGCACTGCAATACGGTCGTGTTCGCTCGCACCACAGAAGCCATCAACCACAAATAAGCGTTTACGAGAAAGTTGGTTAGTTACCAAGTCTTTTAAGCTTTGCCAAGTAGCCTGGTTCATTGGCTTGTTGTCGTTTTTTGCTACTTCAGATGTCCACCAAACAGTATCTTTGGTTTTTTCATCTAACACGATATATTTATCTTTTGGAGAACGACCTGTGAAGATACCTGTATCTACTGCCACTGCACCAGTCGTAGTTAAAGTACCTTTTTCAAAGCCTTCTAAACCTGGTTTAGTTTCTTCTTCAAACAATTGCTCGTAGCTTGGATTGTAAACAACTTCTTTCACGTCATAAATGCCAAGAGCTTCAAGTTCTTTTACCACTTTATTTAAGTCTGTCATAAGTCACCTCTAATATGTAAGATTAAAATTTAACTGTGGTTTATTCTAATGGATATCAATATAAAAAAATGTTAAGTAGATCTCATTTTTGAACATTTCTTTAAAAATTTTACCTCTTTTTAGTGATGTTGTAATATAGATCAAAAATCCCAACATTGTGTCGGGATTGTTTTTAAAGTCTTGTTGATTTTAATTTTTCAATCGCTTCTTTATTAAAGAAGTAGTGTGTGCCACAACACTCACATTGCATATCAATACTGCCTTTATGCTCGGCTAATATTTCATCAATTTCTTCATCAGAGATTAAAAGTAATGCTGAACCAGAACGCTCAGCAGAGCAGCCACAGAAAAATTGTACATCTTGTGCTGGATAAAGATTAACGGTTTCTTCGTGATATAAACGATAGAGTAACTCTTCTGCAGGGAGACCAAATAATTCTTCATCTTTTACTGTTGCTGCGAGCGTAGTTAAATGCTCAAAATCTTCTGATGTACCAGAACCATCAGGCATAATCTGTAATAACATCCCTGCTGCCACTGGCTTGCCGTCATATTCTCCAGTACGAATAATTAATTGAGTTTGAAGCTGTTCTGAGCGTACAAAATAATCTTCTAAGCATTCCGTGATCGTGGGTTTATCCAAGCTAATTACACCTTGATAGCGTTCGCCTTCTTTTGGTGCAATAGTAATGACCAATACGCCTTTACCAATCATATTATGTAGGTTCATATTTTCAGTGATGTCCCCATCCACTCGAGCAAGGGCGCGGATTTGTTGTTGATCATTGCCATTTACTAATGCTAAGCGTAATGGGCCATCGCCTTGAATTTGTACGGTAATATTGCCGTCAAATTTTAGTGTGGCAGTAAGCAAATTAGTCGCTACCATCATTTCTCCCAATAAATCCTGTACTGCTTTAGGATACTGATGGGTATTTAATGTATCAGTAAATGTTTTATTTAAGCGAACCCATTCCCCACGAACTGAACGATGTTGGAAAAGATAACGGTAAAGTTTGTCATTATCTTGAGTATAGTCTTGTTGATTGGTCATTGAATATTCCTAATTGAGATAAAAAGTGCGGTGGTTTTTTCCGCACTTTTTGTCTTGATTGTTTTATTTAAGCGTTTTTGCTTATAAATAGGTGGCACTTAGAGGCTTGTAAAATCCAATGTGATCTCTAAGTTATAATATTAATTAAGCAAATCTTATTTTGGCTTCTGCAATAGCTTCGGCAACACGTAATGGCGATACGCCACCTTTTGCACAACGTTTGTCTAAGCAAGATTGGAGAGAAAGAATCTCGTAAACATCATCTCCCACTACTTCACTAAATTGGCGGAATTCAGGGATAGTCAGATCTTCTAATCCTTTGCCTTTCTCGATTGCATAAACTACCGTTTCGCCCACGATATGATGGGAATCTCGGAAAGGTACGCCCTTAGAGACTAAATAATCCGCTAATTCAGTTGCGTTTGAATAGCCTTTTAACGCAGCTTCACGAGTACGTTCAACATTTACTTTCAATTCATCTAATACGAACGTTGCCATATCCACACAGTTTTGCCAAGTATCTAAGGCATCAAAAATACCCTCTTTGTCTTCTTGCATATCTTTATTATACGCAAGTGGCAAGCCTTTTAAGGTAATTAACATGCCTGTTAATGAGCCAATCACTCTACCTGCTTTGCCCCGAATTAACTCACATGCATCAGGATTTTTCTTTTGTGGCATTAATGATGAGCCAGAAGTCACGCGGTCGGATAGTTCTACGAAATTTGCCTCTCCGCTGTTAAAGATAATCATATCTTCAGCAAAGCGGGAAAGATGCGCCATACTAAGAGAAGCGATAGAAAGTAATTCTACGACATGATCGCGGTCAGAGACGCTATCTAAGCTATTTCTAGTCGCGAAAGCGAAACCAAGATCGTGGGCGAGTGAATCACGATCTACAGCATAAGCCGTACCAGCCAAGGCACCACTACCAAGTGGGCAGGTATTCATTCGATTATAAGCATCTGTTAAACGTGAATAGTCGCGGTCGAACATTTCCACATACGCCATACACCAATGCGCAAAAGTTATTGGCTGAGCCCGTTGTAAATGGGTATAGCCTGGCATTACTGATTGCTGTGTGTTTTCTGCGGTTTGAACTAAGTGGCGTTGCAAATTGCGAACTGATTCTTGTAATTCAAGTACACGTTGTTTGCACCATAGTTTTATATCGACTGCCACTTGATCGTTACGGCTACGACCAGTATGTAATTTTTTACCAAGATTGCCTACTTTATCAATTAGCTTACTTTCAACCCAACTATGAATATCTTCAGCGTCATCTTGTAAAATTGCTTGCGGATTTGACCGCACTTCAACAAGTAGTTCATTTAGTGCTTGTTCAAGTTGATGCTGTTCTTCGATAGTTAATACATTGACTTTCGCCAAGGCTTTGGACCAACCAATCGAGCCTTGAATATCCTGCTCTGCCAAACGGTAATCAAACCGTAATGAATCATTAAAATCTTTAAAACGTTTATCTGCGGCTTGTGTAAAACGCCCACCCCAAAGTGCCATAATTCTTCCTTTTTATTTTAATTTTAATTATTCTACCGCTATGTATAGTAGCAATATGCTATTGAATAATAAAACAAAATGGACAAAACCTCTCATTTTGTCCATTTTATCTATATTGGTGCTATTTATAGGGTTTTCGCCAAATTTTTGATAAAGGATTTAAATTCTTTACCTAATTTTTCGTGACGAATACCATATTCTACGAAAGCTTCCATATAGCCAATTTTATCGCCGCAATCAAAAGTTTTCCCTGTCATATGAAATGCTTCAACGGTTTCTTTTTCAATTAGCATATCAATAGCATCGGTTAATTGTATTTCATCGCCAACACCAATTGGTGTTTTTTCCAACAAGTCCCAAATTGCTGCTGAAAAAACATAACGCCCAACCACTGCAAGATTTGATGGTGCGTCTTCAATAGAAGGTTTTTCAACAATACTATTAATTTTTGCACTTTCGCCGCCATTAAGCTCAATGTCACCACAATCTGCAACACCATAGCTACTCACATTTTCTTGCGGAACTGGGGTTACCATAATTTGGCTTGCGCCAGTTTCATTAAAGCGTTGAATCATTGCAGCAAGATTTTCTTTTTTCTGATCTGCACTAAATTCAGCTAATAATACATCTGGTAACATAACGGCAAAAGGTTCATTTCCTACTAAAGGACGACCACATAACACGGCGTGACCTAGACCTTTCGCATTACCTTGACGAACGTGCATAATGGTTACATTTTTTGGACAGATAGAACGAACTTCTTCTAGAAGCTGACGCTTCACTCGTTTTTCGAGCATCGTTTCTAACTCAAAAGATGTATCAAAATGGTTTTCGATAGCATTTTTTGATGAATGTGTTACCAGCACAATTTCTTTTATGCCAGCAGCTACACATTCATTTACCACGTATTGAATTAACGGTTTATCCACCAAAGTGAGCATTTCCTTCGGAATCGCCTTCGTGGCGGGCAACATACGTGTGCCAAGACCGGCGACAGGAATAATTGCTTTCATATAATCATATCCATTGTTTAACTAAGAGGAACCTAAATAGGGTTCATCTTTCGTTTGTTTAATTCGTTGGTAAATTTCTTCTCGGTGAACGGATACTTCTTTAGGCGCTTCAACACCGAGTTTAACTTGGTTTCCACGTACACTCAAAACCGTGATAGAAATATCATCTCCAATAAGTACACTTTCGCCAACTTTTCGAGTTAAGATTAACATCTTTTATCTCCTTAGTTTGCATTTATTAGATATCCTATCAATCAAGGAACGGTTGGCATCCCACCAACCAGCTTGTACTACAGATTTTTGTTTAACCAGTCTTGTGCCACTTTAATTGCTTGTGTCACATTTTCTGGTTGGGAACCTCCTGCCATTGCCATATCTGGACGACCACCGCCTTTTCCTCCAACTTGTTGAGCCATTAAATTAACAAGTTCTCCAGCTTTTATTTTGGCGGTTAAATCATTTGTCACTCCAACGACGAGATTAACTTTTTCATCTAATATTGATGCAAATGCAATTACGCCTGATCCGAGTTGATTTTTTAAATCATCGACCATTACGCGTAATGATTTTGTTTCTATACCATCTAATTGTTGTGTAATAACAGAAACACCGTTGATTTTGACCGCACTTTTTACAAAATCAGAACCAGCCTGCATTGCGGCTTTTTCTTTTAGACCTTGTAATTCTTTTTCCACTTTCTTCGTTTTGTCTTGAAGTTGTTGGATTTTTTCCACTAAGGTATTTACGTCTGATTTTAATAAGTCTGCACTTTGGGTCAGAATGCGTTGTTGATTATGTAACCAGTCAATGGCATTTTGACCCGTTATCGCTTCAATACGACGAATGCCTGCAGCCACTGCGTTTTCAGTAATAATTTTAAATAAACCAATATCGCCTGTGCGTTTTGCGTGAATACCGCCACACAGCTCAATTGAGAAATCGCCCATCGTTAATACACGAACTTTATCGCCATATTTTTCGCCAAAGAGAGCCATTGCTCCTTTCGCTTTTGCGGAATCAATATTCATAATATCCGTTTGAACAGGGAAGTTAGCACGGATTTTTTGGTTTACTAATGTTTCAATTTGAGTTAATTGTTCTTTTGTAATGGCTTCTGGTTGTGCAAAGTCAAAACGCAAGGCTTTATCTGAAACAAGCGAACCTTTTTGCACAACGTGTAAACCTAGAATTTGACGTAAGGCAGCATGCAATAAGTGTGTCGCTGAGTGATTGAGTGATGTGTTGTGGCGACGTTTAGCATCCACAATCGCATTCACTGATTGTCCAACTTTCAAACTTCCTTGCGTTAATTCCCCAATGTGTCCAAATACTTGCCCATATTTTTGGGTATCTTTCACATTAAAGGTTACACCTTGTGCGCTTAAATATCCGCTATCGCCAATCTGACCACCTGATTCTGCATAAAATGGCGTATTTTCTAAAATAACGACTGCACTTTGACCTGCTTCGATACTTTCTACTGATTTTCCATCATAGAAAAGTGCGGTGATTTTTGCTTGAGATTCGACTTCAGTATAGCCTTCAAACTTAGTTTCGCCATCTACACGAATAATGCTGTTGTAGTCCACGCCAAACTGGCTCGCTGCTTGCGCGCGAGTGCGTTGCGCTTCCATTTCACGATCAAACGCTTGTTCATCAATAGTGATATTGCGTTCACGACATACATCAGCTGTTAAATCCAATGGGAAACCATAAGTATCATAAAGTTTGAATGCAACTTCACCTGAAAGAATGCCATCTTTCACTTGAGAAAGGGCTTCATCTAATAAACTCAACCCACGTTCCAGTGTGCGAGCAAACTGTTCTTCTTCTAAACGTAATAGTTTTTCAACATTTGCTTGTTTGGCTTTTACATCTTTCCCAGCTTCAGCCATTACTTCAATTAGAGTTGGCACAAGTTTATAGAAAAAGGCTTCTTTGGCACCTAATAAGTGACCGTGACGAACTGCACGACGAATAATACGACGTAATACATAACCACGCCCTTCATTTGATGGGATAACCCCATCGGCGATTAAATATGCACAAGAACGAATATGGTCAGCAATAACACGTAGTGATTTGTTGGTTAAATCTGTTGCACCTACAACTTCAGCCGTTTTTGCGATTAATGTTTTGAAAATATCAATCTCGTAGTTTGAGTTCACATGTTGCAATACAGCAGAAATACGCTCTAAACCCATACCTGTATCAACAGACGGACGAGGTAATTTTTCCATTGTGCCATCGGCTAAACGATTGAACTGCATAAACACAACGTTCCAGATTTCAATATAACGGTCGCCATCTTCTTCTGGTGAGCCTGGAGGTCCGCCCCAAATATGATCGCCGTGATCGTAGAAAATTTCAGTACAAGGACCGCAAGGACCTGTGTCACCCATTGCCCAGAAGTTGTCTGATGCGTATGGTGCGCCTTTATTGTCACCAATACGAATAATGCGTTCAGCAGGAACACCGACTTCTTTATTCCAGATATTGTAGGCTTCGTCGTCGGTTTCATACACGGTTACCCATAGTTTTTCTTTAGGTAAACCAAGCCATTGTGGCGAAGTTAAATATTCCCAAGCAAAATTAATGGCGTCGTGTTTAAAGTAATCACCAAAACTGAAGTTACCGAGCATTTCAAAGAAAGTATGATGACGCGCGGTATAACCAACATTTTCTAAGTCGTTATGTTTACCACCAGCACGCACGCAACGTTGCGCTGTGGTCGCTCTAGAATAAGGGCGTTTATCCATTCCAAGGAATACATCCTTAAATTGGTTCATCCCAGCATTCGTAAAAAGCAAAGTCGGATCATTTTCCGGCACAAGTGAACTACTTTCTACAACTTGATGGCCTTTGCTATGGAAAAAATCAAGGAACGATTGTCTTATTTCTGCTGTTGTTTTCATTAAAAAGAATCCTTGTTACCCATAATAAAATAAAAAATAAATCGCCTTATTTTTGCATATTTTTGAAATTTATAAAAAGGCTTTTTGCCAAAACCCCAAAATAAAACCGCACTTCACGACGCTATTTGAGAAGTGCGGTTAAAATTTAAGTTATTTCAGATTATTCAAAAAACAATTTCTTGTTAATTATTCATCTCTAAGCGGAACAACCAACATATCAATTTTTATTGTATTCATCACTTGACGTGTTGAAGACATTAACTTACTCCAAAAATCCTGATGATGTCCCGTCACTAATAAATCCACATCATATTGTTCGATGGCATCACTTAAAACTTGTCCTAAATCGCCGCTGCCACTCAATTTTTCTGAAATTGGATAATCCTCACTTTCAGCTAAATCTAATAAGGCTTTTTGTGTTTCTGTGGAAATCCTGTCTTGCATTGAAGACATATTTACATCAATCAATCCAGTATAAAGATCCGAGAAGTTCACATCAACGTGGATGATAGAAAGTTTTGCGTCGTGGCGTTTGGCAATTCCAACTGCTTTTTTAAGTAAAACTGGACTTTCTTCAGAAAGATCTACTGCCACTAAAATGTGTTTGTACATAATCGACTCCTTAACTGATTGGTTCGGTTTTTAACTGGTTCTAATGCTAACATTTTGAGCAATAAAAAACTGTGTACTAGATCACAATTTAAACATTTTTATTAAAAATTCATTAAATTTTCAATATCTGCAATTTCTTTAGGGGCCGCTGCAGTTAGGATTTTATTACCGTATTCAGTCATCAGTAAATTGTCCTCAATGCGCACACCAATGCCTTTGTATTGCTCTGGCACATCAGCATCTTCTGAAATATAAATACCTGGCTCAACGGTAATTACCATACCGATTTCGAGTATCCGTTGCTTATCTTGTCCATAACTGCCCACATCATGCACATCTAAACCGAGCCAGTGCCCTAATCCGTGCATATAAAATTGTCGATAAGCTTGTTGTTCAATAAGTGTATCCACATCTCCTTTCAAGATGCCTAAATCCACTAATCCTTGGGTTTTAATACGAATAACTTCATCATTGGCTTGCTTGATGGAATTACCAGGTACAAGCAATTCAATCGCACGTTTTTGTGCTTTTAAAACTAACTCGTAAATTTCACGTTGAGGCTGGCTAAATTTTCCATTTACAGGAAAAGTGCGGGTAATATCGCCTGCATACATAGCAAACTCACAACCAGCATCAATCAGCACTAAATCCCCATCATTTAGTGGGCAATCATTTTCTGTGTAGTGCAAAATACAGGCGTTATTTCCCCCTGCAACAATGGAATTGTAAGAAGGAAATCTGGCGCAATGGCGATTAAATTCATGCAAAATATCGCTTTCAATTTCATATTCAAAGCGATTTGGACGTGTCGTTTTCATCGCTTTAATATGACCAAGTGCCGTAATTTGCCCCGCTTGTTGCATTAAGCGGATTTCATTCGGCGATTTTATAAGGCGCATTTCGCTGAGCATTGGTCGCCAATCTAAAATCTCGCTAAAATTCACCGCACTTTCTGACACCAATGCATCACCCCAAGTATGAATTTCTGGCACATGGTAAAGTGCGGTCAAATTTTTCAGTATTTTTGGCAGTACGGTAGCGAACTCTTCAATAGAATAGGCTTCATTTACATTAAGTTGCTGTGGCGCACGCTCAACACCTAATCGGCGACCATTCCACGTTTCAAGTAACGGATCGCGTGGACGAAGAAAAATAATGGCTTTTTCTACTTGTTCTGTTTTCAGTAATAACAGTGCTGCATTCGGTTCATTAAAGCTTGTTAAATACCAAAAATAGCTATCTTGACGGAAAGGATAGGTACAATCATTATTACGGCGTTTTTCGATTTCAGAAAAAAGCAATAATGCCGAATTAGGTTGCATTTGAGCGAATACTCGTGTGCGACGTTCCTCAAATTCTTCTTTAGGCAATTTAGCCATATAAGCCAATTCCATTCTAGATCTCCTTAATGTAATACAGGTTTGCTCTCAATTTCTCCTTCGTTGAAATGAGAATAGAACAACATTGCAATGGTGCGAACATATTCAATGATTTCCTCTAGTGCTTCCGCGAGTTCCTCTTCGTTATCGTCTTCATCGTAACCAAGTTGGCAAATATTTTGTAAATCATCAACCGCTTCGCCAATTTCGCCTTTTTCTTTTGATAATTCAGGTTGTGCTAAGCCAAGACCAAGTAAGAATTGGTTTGCCCAATCGGATAAGCTATCTGCTTGTGCAAAGACATTTTCATCTTCGGTTAAACCAAGTTCAAAGGTAAAGCCTTCAACATCTGATAAGGTTTGACTAATTTGTTGATAAAGTGCTGTAACGGGTTGAACTAATCCTGTTGGGTAAGCGTGATTATCATTGCTGAATTGATATAAGAGCGGTAGCCAACTTTGATCTTTTAAGCCACCACAAAGTAAACCACTTAAAAAACCGTGTAGTTCTGTTGCATTAAAGCCGATTCCAGCAGATTTAAGTTGTTGGTTAAGGTCGGAATAAGAAATAAGCATAATAGATTTCCTGAGTAAATTTGAAATTAGTGTAAACCTTTGTAAATAAAAAAGCCATTGCTTGACCAATTAAATTAGATTAAGGGGCTGGTGGTGTATTACCGCTTTTAACGCTAGAAATGAACCTAATTTATAGATCTTATAATGACATTTTTATTATAAATAATGGCTTATTTAAATTTAAACTCCGTCCAATGATAATATTGCTCGCCTGCTTTTTGAATTCCGCCGTAATTTTG
This sequence comes from Haemophilus influenzae, assembly GCF_900475755.1. Taxonomy (NCBI): domain Bacteria; kingdom Pseudomonadati; phylum Pseudomonadota; class Gammaproteobacteria; order Pasteurellales; family Pasteurellaceae; genus Haemophilus; species Haemophilus influenzae. Next base: position 135,678 of record NZ_LS483411.1, on the reverse strand, counting down.
CCATTCAGGATGATTAGGGGTGTCGGGTAAGCATTGAGTTTCTAATGCTATGCCAGAAAAATCGGCATATAATTCGCCATTTCTCGTTGGTGTACCTGCAAGATAATTACCCGTATAAACCTGCAATGCAGCTTGCGAGGTTCTTACTTCCAAACTTAAATCGCCAGCTGGAGAAGTCAGTAACACACAAGGCTTTTGCCAAGCTTTATTGACAATAAAAGAATGGTCGTAACCTTTTGTTGCTTGCTGATCCCCTTGTAAAAAATTTTGTTTGATGGGTTTAGCAATACGGAAGTCAAAACTTGTATTCACTACATGCTTTAATGGAGAATTAGGAATCCCCTCATTATCTACAGGTAGATAAAAATCAGCATTTAAACGTAATGTATGTTCACGCACGTCACTGCCTTGTGCTGCATTTTCTAAATTGAAATAGGCATGATTCGTTAAGTTCAATGCGGTATCCTTATCACAGATCCCAGCATATTCAATTTTTACGCTATTATCATTTGTTAGCGTATAGGTTACAGACACATCCACATTACCAGGAAAACCCTGATCGCCATCCACTGAATGTAATGAAAAACACACAAAATTCTTACCGCACTCTTGAATTTTCCAACGGCGTTTATCAAAGCCCTCTCCACCATGAAGCTGGTGTTTACCTTGATTATTACTTAATTTAATAAGTTCGCCATTCAATTCAAATTGAGCATTTGCAATTCGGTTTGCATAACGCCCTACGCTTGCGCCTAAATAGCTTTGATGAATGGGATAATCCTCTACCTTACAACCCAATAAAACCTCGCATAATGTGCCATTTATTGGCACTTTACAAGAAAGCCAAGTTGCGCCCCAATCCATAAATTGAACACGCATTCCATTTTCATTTTGCAGAGTTATAAGCTGACAAGGTGCACCATCAGGCGCATTAAAAGTGGTTTGTTCTAACATCATTTTCTCTTAAATCACTTGAACACCTTGTGATGCAGTGCATACATAAAAAGTTTCTTTTAAACCTATGGTTTTCTCGTAATTATCCGCAATAATTTTACGAACTGCATCGACTTTATCATGCGGCGCAAGTGCAACAATACAGCCACCAAAACCGCCGCCCGTCATACGCGCACCGCCATTTTTGCCAATAACAAGTTGAGCCAATTCAACTAAATAATCAATTTGTGGCACGGTGATTTCAAAATCATCACGCATTGAGTTGTGAGATGCTTCCATTAGTTTACCTAAAAGAGTCAAATCATTGTTCTTCAATGCTTCTACAGCATCAAGTACTCGTTGATTTTCTGTTACGACATGACGAGCACGTTTTGCCACTAACGGAGAAAGTGCGGTCAATTCCGCTTCTCTTTTTCGGAATTGCTCAACTGAAACATCACGCAAGGCTTTTACTCCAAAAAATTTTGCCGCCTCTTCACATTGCTGACGGCGAGTATTGTATTCGCCTGTTACTAAATCGTGCGGTACATTTGAGTTCACAATAATAACGGCGACATCTTGTGGCACGGGTGTTGGAATGGTTTCAAGACTACGACAATCAATCATCAATAAGTGATTTTCCTGCCCAAGTGCGGAAATTAACTGATCCATATTGCCACAATTTGCCCCAACAAATAGGTTTTCAGCCTTTTGCCCATTCAATGCAATATCCGTGTGAGAAAGCGGTAAATCGCCAAGTTGTTGGCAGAATTTACCCACCGCAACCTCTAACGCAGCAGAAGAACTTAATCCTGAAGAAAGAGGCACATTTCCAGAAATCACTAAATTTGCACCTTGTTGAAAGTGGGGGTAACGTTCTTGGATAAATTTTACCACCCCACGCACATAATTAGCCCATTTGTGTTCACTCTTAGGAATTTCAACATTGAGAGAAAATTCATCAGTTTCATCAAGATCCGCCGCATAAACATTCCAAATATGATCATCTCGTTTTGTACCTGAAACGGCCGTACCAAAATTAATCGCACAAGGCATAACAAATCCGTCGTTGTAGTCGGTATGTTCGCCGATGATATTTACGCGGCCAGGGGCATAGACGGTAATTTCTGGCAAATTTTTATGCTGTCTATTGAAAATTTTTTGAGCATTTTGGATTGGGGTCATATTCTATCCTTTATATTAAATCTGTACTCGATCTGCACCCCTCTTTGCTAAAGAGGGAGACTGGCTATATTATTTAGTTCTTTCTTTATAATGAACTTCACTCAAGGCACGCAGTCTTTCTGCAGCCTGTTCTGCCGTTAAATCGCGTTGGCTTTCGCCTAACATTTCATATCCCACCATAAATTTACGCACGGTTGCTGAACGTAAAAGAGGAGGATAAAAATGAGCGTGTAGCTGCCAATGTTCGTTATCTTCGCCATTAAATGGTGCAGCATGAAATCCCATTGAATATGGGAAAGAGGTTTCAAAGAGATTATCGTATTTGGTCGTCAATTTTTTCAAAATAACCGCAAGATCTTTTGATTGTTCGTCACTTAATTCAGTTAAACGTTTTACGTGAGTTTTTGGCAAAAGCAATGTTTCAAATGGCCAAACAGCCCAATAAGGCACTAAAGCTACCCAATATTCAGTTTCAACGACAATACGTTCTTTTAACTCTAGTTCTCGTTTTACATAATCAACTAACATTACTGAACTATGTTTTAATAAATAATCACGTTGTGTACGATCTTCACGAGCAACTTCATTTGGCAAGAAACTATTCGCCCAAATTTGACCATGCGGATGTGGGTTAGAACACCCCATTGCCGCCCCTTTATTTTCAAAAATTTGCACCCATTGGTATTTCGCACCAAGCTCACGAAGTTGTTCTTGCCATACTTTAATCACATCTTCAATCTCAAGTGCGGTCAATAATGGCAATGTTTTACTATGATCTGGAGAGAAACAAATAACTCGACTTTCGCCACGAGCTTGAGAACTTCGGAAAAGAGGATCTGAGGATTTTTCAGGGGCTGGCGTATCTTCTAAAAGCGCGGAAAAATCATTTTTAAACACATAAGGTTTACGATAATCTGGATTTAATTCCCCTGTAATACGCTTATTGTTTGGGCAAAGATAACAAGTTGGATCATAACTTGGTTTTTGTTCTTCATTCACTTTTTCTTGTTGTCCTTGCCACGGGCGTTTGGCACGATGTGGCGAAACTAAAACCCATTGATCGATTAACGGATTGTAGCGACGATGTGGATGTTCTGTAGGTTCAAAAAGTGCGGTCATTTTGACTCCTGTTTTTTAGCAATGTAAACGATTACATTAATTTATACTAAATTATTGTGAATAAACCGTGATCTTTGTCACAAAATAAGAAAATAAGCAAAATTTTTTATGATTTAGTTCATAATTATAAAAGTAACCGCTTTCAATTTGGCTCAAATTATTTATGATCAAAGTATAAGATTTATAGATTATAACAAGGGAAAACGTTATGAGTACTATTCGAGATGTTGCTAAATTAGCCAATGTTTCTGTCGCCACGGTCTCCCGAGTATTAAATCACTCGATTTCCGTCAGTGAAAATACGCGTCTTGTGGTGGAACAAGCTATTGCGCAGTTATATTATCAACCTAATGCGAATGCTCAAGCCCTTGCTGTGCAAAACACGGATACAATTGGAGTGGTAGTGACCGATGTGACTGATGCCTTTTTTGCGATTTTAGTGAAAGCGGTGGACAAAGTAGCAGAAGCGCATCAAAAAACGATTTTAATCGGCATTGGTTATCATCATGCGGAAAAAGAGCGGGAAGCAATTAATACCTTATTGCGTAAACGTTGTAGTTCTCTTGTTGTACATTCTAAAGCCTTATCTGATGATGAATTAAGCCATTATTTAAATACCGTGCCGGGAATGGTGATCATTAACCGTGTTATTAAAGGTTATGAACATCGTTGTGTCAGTTTAGATAATCAAAAAGGCACCTATTTAGCCACTGAAATGCTTATTCGTTATGGGCATCAACATATTGCATATATCGGTTCAAATCACGCCATTTTTGACGAAGTTGAAAGACGAAATGGTTATCTTGCCGCATTAAAAGATCACAATTACCCCATCATTGAACAGGCGATAACTCTCAATACGCCAGATTTTGAAGGCGGTGAAAAGGCAATGATTGATTTACTCAGTTATAACAAAAATCTTACTGCAGTCGTTGCCTATAATGATTCAATGGCAGCAGGCGCAATTTCTGTGCTTAATGAAAACAGTATCAGTGTACCAAGCCAATTTTCAATTGTTGGTTTTGATGATATGCCGATTGCCCGTTATTTGATCCCAAAACTAACCACAATTCGCTATCCTATTGATTTAATGGCAACTTATGCCGCTAAATTAGCATTAAGTTTAACCGATGAGAAAATAATTACCCCACCAATGGTTCAATTTAACCCTACTTTGGTACGCCGTTTTTCAGTGGAATCTAAAATATAATATTAGCGATAAAATGTGATCTAGATCACAAATATTAATTTTTAATGTAATCGTTTTCATTTCTGTGAGTTCGATCACAGATTCTGAAAGAAAATTCAGTTATGATGCGAGCAGTTGCCGTTCTGAGCAACATTTATCAGTGAATATCAACATTCCAAATATAGGAGCGTTATTATGAAAAAAACAGTAGTATTAAGTGCGATTGCTTTGGCTATTGGCTTAGGTAGCACATCTTCAAGTTTTGCAGTCGATAATAAAATTGGTGTAACTATTTATAAATACGATGATAACTTTATGTCTTTAATGCGTAAAGAAATCGATAAAGAAGCAAAAGCAGTTGGTGGCATTAAACTTTTAATGAATGATTCACAAAACGCACAATCTATTCAAAATGACCAAGTTGATGTATTGCTTTCTAAAGGTGTGAAAACACTTGCTATCAATTTAGTGGATCCTGCTGCGGCTCCAACTATCATTAATAAAGTCAAATCAGATAATATTCCTGTCGTATTCTTTAATAAAGATCCTGGTAGAAAAGTCATTAGCTCTTATGACAATGCTTACTATGTGGGCACTGATCCGAAAGAATCTGGTTTAATTCAAGGGGAGCTTATTGCAAAACAATGGAAAGCTAATCCAGCTCTTGACTTAAATAAAGATGGCAAAATCCAATTTGTATTATTAAAAGGTGAACCTGGTCACCCAGATGCGGAAGCTCGTACAAAATATGTTGTAGAAGAACTTAATGCTAAGGGTATCCAAACTGAGCAATTATTTATTGATACTGGTATGTGGGATGCTGCAATGGCGAAAGATAAAGTGGATGCTTGGTTATCTAGCTCTAAGGCGAACGATATTGAAGTTATCATTTCTAACAATGATGGTATGGCTTTAGGTGCTTTAGAAGCAACAAAAGCACACGGTAAAAAACTGCCTATCTTCGGCGTGGATGCATTACCAGAAGCATTACAACTCATTAAAAAAGGTGAACTTGCTGGCACAGTATTAAACGATGGTGTTAATCAAGGCAAAGCGGTTGTTCAATTATCTAATAATCTAGCGCAAGGTAAATCTGCAACTGAAGGCACAAAATGGGAATTAAAAGATCGTGTTGTACGTATTCCTTATGTTGGTGTGGATAAAGACAACTTAAGTGACTTCTTAAAATAATTTTCCATCGATTTTTGTTGTAATCTAAGGGGAAGTTTTCTTCCCCTTTTTAAAGAGGTTGGATATGACAGCTCAAACTCAATGTCAAGACAGCCAAGTGCTGCTCACTATGACCAATGTCTGCAAGTCCTTTCCGGGTGTCAAAGCCTTAGATAACGCAAACTTAACTGTTCGTTCTCATTCTGTTCACGCTTTAATGGGTGAAAATGGTGCAGGTAAATCTACATTACTAAAATGCCTGTTCGGAATTTATGCCAAAGATGAAGGCGAAATTCTTTTCTTAGGCAAACCTGTCAATTTTAAAACATCAAAAGAAGCCCTTGAAAATGGTATTTCAATGGTACACCAAGAACTCAACCTCGTGCGCCAAACTAGCGTAATGGATAACTTGTGGCTTGGACGCTATCCACTTAAAGGGCCTTTTGTTGATCACGCGAAAATGTACCGTGATACTAAAGCAATTTTTGATGAATTAGATATTGATGTAGATCCGAAAGAAAAAGTCGCAAAGCTTTCAGTTTCCCAAATGCAGATGATCGAAATCGCGAAGGCGTTCTCGTACAACGCGAAAATAGTGATAATGGATGAACCCACATCCTCACTTTCTGAAAAAGAAGTCGAGCATCTATTTAAAATTATTGACAAATTAAAACAACGCGGTTGTGGCATTATTTATATTTCTCACAAAATGGATGAAATCTTCAAAATTTGTGATGAAATTACTATTTTACGCGATGGCAAATGGATCAATACGGTCAATGTGAAAGAATCCACTATGGAACAAATCGTGGGAATGATGGTTGGTCGCGAATTAACACAACGCTTCCCTGAAAAAACCAACGTGCCAAAAGAAGTGATTTTGCAAGTAGAAAATCTTACTGCAAAAAATCAACCCTCTATTCAAAATGTCTCTTTTGAGTTGCGTAAAGGCGAAATTCTCGGTATCGCAGGGTTGGTGGGGGCTAAACGTACTGATATTGTTGAAGCAATTTTTGGTGTGCGAGAATTAACTGAAGGAACCATTAAGTTATATGGAAAAACAGTAACAAATCACACCGCACTTGAAGCAATTAATAATGGCTTTGCATTGGTAACTGAAGAACGTCGTTCAACGGGGATTTATTCTAATTTAAGCATTGAGTTTAATTCACTGATTTCAAATATGAAATCTTATCTCACTCCGTGGAAATTACTTAGCACGAAGAAAATGAAAAGTGATACCCAGTGGGTAATTGATTCAATGAATGTTAAAACACCATCACACAGAACTACAATCGGTTCTCTTTCTGGTGGTAACCAACAAAAAGTCATTATTGGTCGTTGGCTTTTAACTCAACCTGAAATTCTGATGCTAGATGAGCCGACACGGGGTATCGACATCGGGGCAAAATTTGAAATTTATCAACTCATTCAAGAACTCGCTAAAAAAGATAAAGGCATTATTATGATTTCATCAGAAATGCCAGAATTATTGGGCGTAACTGACCGCATTTTAGTGATGAGTAACGGTAAATTAGCGGGTATCGTTGAAACTGCAAAAACATCGCAAGAAGAAATTTTGCAACTCGCGGCAAAATATTTATAAACATAAGGAATGAATTATGAGTGCCTTAGAAAAAAACAAATCCTTTGATCTCTTAAAACAAAATGCGATTTATTTTGTGCTATTGATTTTGCTCGGCATCATCATTGCACAAGATCCAACATTCTTAAATTTAGTCAATTTCAGTAATATTCTCACTCAATCTTCTGTGCGTTTAATTATTGCTTTAGGGGTTGCGGGTTTATTGATTACACAAGGGACAGACTTATCTGCTGGTCGTCAAGTTGGTTTGGCTGCAGTTATCTCTGCAACAATGTTACAATCAATGGATAATATAAACCGTGTGTTCCCTGAAATGGGGGAAATTCCAATTCCTGTCGTAATTCTCGCAGTATGCGTTGTGGGTGCGCTAATTGGTTTGATTAATGGTTTAGTTATTGCGTATTTAAATGTTACCCCATTCATTGCGACAATGGGTACAATGATTATCGTATATGGTTTCAACTCACTATACTATGATGCTGTAGGTGGTTCGCCAATTGCAGGTTTTAGTGAAAATTTCTCAACATTTGCTCAAGGATTCTTCCGAGTCGGCAGCTTTAAACTCTCTTACATCACTATCTATGCCACGATAGCTGCATTATTAGTATGGATTATGTGGAATAAAACGCGTTTTGGTAAAAATGTCTTTGCCATTGGGGGAAATCCTGAAGCTGCAAAAGTATCTGGTGTAAATGTTGCACGTAATTTAGTTGTAATCTATATGATTGCAGGTATGTTCTATGCCTTTGGTGGTATGCTTGAAGCGGGTCGTATCGGTTCTGCAACTAACAACTTAGGTTTTATGTATGAATTAGATGCTATCGCCGCTTGCGTAGTGGGTGGTGTATCTTTCGCTGGTGGGGTAGGTACAGTAATTGGTGTTATCACTGGGGTTATTATCTTTACTGTTATCAACTACGGTTTAACTTACATCGGTGTAAACCCTTACTGGCAATACATCATTAAAGGTAGCATTATCATTCTAGCGGTAGCCATTGACTCGTTAAAATATGCGAAGAAAAAATAAAGCTGACGCAATCTTAATAAAATGAATGAAAAGTGGGCAAATTTGTCCACTTTTGTTTTATCTATTCAATTCTGAATTAAGGATATTTATGCAATAATCGGCAAACCCTGTATAATTGCGCCACCATTTTCATAGAGAGAAAAAAATGCTAATTAACTTTACACAAGTATTGCAAGACAGTTGGAATTTCTTCCGTAATCAGAAAAAAATTATGCTGCAATTTGTCGCAATTTTATTTATTGTGCAAAGTGCGAGTGCACTTTTAAGTTTCCCTGTTAATGATGAAAATAAAGGCGATGTATTAAATCTCGCGAATGCAAGTATCACGAATTTTGTGTTTTTTGTTGCTATTACTCAGATTTTAACGAGTTTTATCGCCGCTTGGGGATTAACCTCAATCCATAAAATTAGCCTACAAAATTACCGCACTTTAGGTGAAACCTTCTCACTTACCTTGCGCCGTTTTGCAGGCGTAATTCTGTTAGATCTATTAATGGTTGCACCAATGTTACTTGGTCTTGGTGAAGCCTTTGCTGCATTACTCACAAAAAAATCGCCCTCTATTATGTCACTTATCGCGATGCTTGTTGGCGTTTGGTTCTTTGTCCGTTTAAATTTAACGGTAGTACATTATCTTTCTACTCAAGAGGCACTTTCGCAAACTATCCGAAAAATTTGGATGAGGGGAAACGCTAGAAAAGGCGTATTGTTTATTTACACCTTACTGGTTTATTTTCTCGTGCCAATTCTTATTTTCCAATTAAGTTCGCTTTCAAATAATGCTGTGTTTGATATGGCGATAGGTATTTTCAGCGCATTACTTAATATTTTTATGCTAGTAGTGACTTATCGTTTCTACAGCTTATTTATGAAGGATTAATCAATATGAAACAACTCCTTGACTTTATCCCTTTAATTTTATTTTTTATTACTTACAAACTCGGTGGTGTACGTGAAGCAGCCATCGTATTAGTGGTTGCAACAATTTTGCAGATCGTGATTTTAAAATGGAAATACGGAACCGTTGAAAAACAACAAAAAATTATGGCAAGTGCGGTCGTTTTTTTTGGACTTTTAACCGCTTACTTTAATGAAATCCGCTATTTGCAATGGAAAGTGACGATTATCAATGGCTTATTTGCCATTGTTTTACTTATTGCACAATTTCAATTTAAAACCCCATTAATCAAAAAGTTACTTGGTAAAGAGCTACAACTGCCAGAAAAGGCTTGGAATACATTGAATTTCGGCTGGGCAATATTCTTTATTATTTGTATGTTGGTAAATATTTATATCAGCCATAATATGTCGGAAGAAGCTTGGGTTGATTTCAAATCTTTCGGAATTATTGGTATGACGCTGATTGCAACCATTATTTCGGGGGCTTATATCTACCGCTATTTACCTAAAGATGATTCAAATTCAAAAGATGGAGAAAAATAATGTCTGCCAATTTTATTGATAAAAATGGTCGCCAATCAAAAGGTGTTCTTTTACTACGAACTTTGGCTATGCCTTCTGACACCAATGCCAACGGAGATATTTTTGGTGGCTGGATTATGTCTCAAATGGATATGGGCGGTGCGATTTTAGCAAAAGAAATCGCACACGGACGTGTGGTTACTGTTGCTGTTGAAAGTATGAATTTTATTAAACCAATCTCGGTAGGCGATGTGGTTTGTTGCTACGGACAATGTCTCAAAGTTGGGCGTTCTTCCATTAAAATTAAAGTGGAAGTATGGGTAAAAAAAGTGGCGAGTGAGCCAATTGGCGAACGTTATTGTGTAACTGATGCGGTATTTACTTTTGTTGCAGTTGATAATAATGGTCGCTCTCGCACGATTCCTCGTGAAAATAACCAAGAGTTAGAAAAAGCATTAGCCTTAATTTCAGAACTAGAAGTAGAACAACCCTTGTAAATAAAAGGAAATCATTATGTACTATGTTATTTTTGCCCAAGATATTCCCAATACGTTAGAAAAACGTCTTGCCGTACGAGAGCAACACTTAGCTCGTTTAAAACAACTTCAAGCGGAAAACCGTTTACTTACGGCAGGCCCAAATCCTGCAATTGATGATGAAAATCCAGGAGAAGCAGGTTTTACTGGTTCAACCGTTATTGCACAATTCGTAAACTTACAAGCAGCAAAAGATTGGGCGGCACAAGATCCTTATGTCGAAGCGGGCGTATATGCAGATGTTATTGTAAAGCCGTTTAAAAAAGTCTTTTAATTTAAATAACGTAATATGAAAAAAGTTGCCTTAATTTCTCTCTGTATTTTGACCGCACTTTCTGCTTTTGCCGATTCACCTAACACGGCAACAGCATCCATCAATCTTGAGCAAGAAAAGCAAAACTGGGCGTCTGCACAGCATCAAGACTATTTAAAACGTTTAAAGCAACGTGAAATCTTCTTGCAAGTTGAAGGAATGCTAAAAAGTGCGGTAAAAAATCAACAGTTTTCTGAAGCAACTCAAAATATTACAAAAAACTTAATAGATTTATTGCAAAGTTACCCTTTGCAATATGATCTGCTTGCTCGATTTTGGGAGACAAAAATCGCCTTTTTGCAGAATGATGATATTCAAGGTAAACAACAAGCAATAAATGAACTGAATGCGTTAGTGCAACAAAATTACCCTTTTGTAACGCCAGCATTTCAAGCCTTATTACAAAAGCTATCCACTTTAAACGAACAGCAAACATCAGCAACGTCGGATAATGCTAAAGAAAATAACACGAATCAAAAAGAACAAAATCAAGTAGAAAATCCTAAACAACTTGCTGAAATTGTAAGAAAAAACGATCCTAACACTTTAGATAAAACCGTATTAATTGATGCTTTCCCACGTTATCTTAAAACGTTACCTGAACAAATGAATAACCCAAATTTTGAATCTTATCAAAAATGGGCAAATACTTGGCAGCTTTCAGAGGATGAAATTAAACAGTGGAAAGTCGCTTTTTTAAATCGTTTTTTTGATAATGAAAACGCTGATTTTCAAAAATGGCGTGATGAACAAATCCAACAATTAAAAACTGATAATCTAACCGAGCGCCGTTTACGAATGGCAATTTGGCAAAAAACTGAATTAACCTCTTGGCTGAATTTGCTTTCTGCTGAATCAAAAAGTAAGCAAGAATGGCGTTACTGGGAAGCGAAACAAGATATATCAAAAAATACAGAAAAACTGACCGCACTTTCCAAAGAGCGTGGCTTTTATCCAATGTTAGCGGCAATACAATTAAAACAAATATATCAACTGAATGTCCCTGTCGCGCCAAGTTTTACTCAAGCTGAACAATTTCCTTTTAAGCAAGTTTTTGCAATGATTACAGAATTAAGAGAACTTGGACGAAATGGTTTAGCAAAACAACGTTGGCGAATTATGCTGGATAATGCGGATTTCATAACTCAGCTAAAACTTGCACAATATGCCAAAAATCAGCAATGGTTTGAATTAGCTGTTGATGCTTCTATTGTGGCAAAAGCGTGGGATTATCTGTCCCTTCGTCTGCCAAATGCTTATTCTGAATACTTCAATGCAGCATTGCAAAATTTGAATGTCAGCAAAACTTTTGCTATGGCAATCGCTCGTCAAGAAAGTGCTTGGAATCCAATGGCACAATCTTCAGCAAATGCGCGGGGCTTAATGCAACTTCTGCCAAGCACGGCAAAATTGACTGCAGAGAATAATCAACTACCTTATCAAGGCGAACAAGATTTATTTAAACCATTAAATAATATTTCGCTCGGCACAGCACATCTGAATGAACTCAATGGAAAATATCCTAATAATCGAATATTGATTGCAGCTGCTTACAATGCAGGGGCAAATCGAGTAGAAAAATGGTTAGCACGATCTAATGGAAAATTAGCATTAGACGAATTTGTCGCATCTATTCCTTTTTATGAAACTCGTGGTTATGTGCAAAATGTCGTCGCTTATGATTTTTACTACCAAATTTTACAAAACAAAGCACGCCCAAAAACTTTTCGCCATGAAGAATGGGATCGGCTATACTAAACATACTAGTTTAATAGTATAAGGTGATCATTATGTATATTAGTCGTAATTTGGAACAATGGAACACATTTTTGACTATGCTGAAGACAGCATTTGAGCAAGATAAAGCCCAAGAATTTCTCACTTTATTATTAACATCTGATGAACGAGATGCCGTAGGATTACGCTTGCAAATTGTTTCTCAACTCTTGGATAAAAATCTCCCACAACGAGAAATTCAGCAAAACTTGAATACAAGCGCCGCCACCATTACTCGAGGTTCCAATATGATTAAAACGATGGATCCTGATTTTATGCAATGGATGAAACAACATCTTGATCTCATTGAAAAAAACTAAGCGAATTTTTACCGCACTTTCACGCTTATTTAGTCCTAAATGGTGGAAAAAAAACTGGCAGCGAGTTGTCTTTCGTTTTTTTTTCGCCGTTTTTGCTTTGTTACTGATTTTTCGCTTTGTCCCTATTCCATTTTCCGCTTATATGGTACAACAAAAAGTCGCTAATCTTTTACAAGGCGATTTTCGATACCAAATTCAATATAACTGGGTCAGCCTAGAAAATATTTCTCCCAATATTCAGCTAGCCGTGATTGCATCAGAAGATCAGCGTTTTCCTGAACATTTAGGCTTTGATTTTGAGGCTATCCAAGGAGCAATTCGGTATAACGAAAAATCTAAAAAAGGAATTAGAGGAGCATCAACCATTTCCCAGCAAACCGCTAAAAACTTAATGCTTTGGCATGGACAAAATTGGCTAAGAAAAGGTTTAGAAGTTCCAGCAACTATGTTGCTCGAGCTGACTTGGTCAAAAAAACGTATTTTAGAAGTGTATTTAAATATTGCAGAATTTGGGAACGGCATTTTTGGTGTGGAGGCGGCAAGTCGCTATTACTTTAGAAAATCAGCTAAAAATTTATCTCAAAATGAAGCCGCACTTTTAGCTGCTGTGTTGCCTAATCCAATCATTTATAAAGTAAATAAGCCAAGCTTATTAGTTCGTAAAAAACAAGCTTGGATTTTGAGACAAATGGGAAATTTAGGTACCGAATACTTGAGCCATTTATAAAAAATCCAATCAAATTTCTAAAGTAAAACAAACTAAAAAATGTTTACTTGATATATAAAATAAAAAAACGAGTCTTAGACTCGTTTTTTTATTTATATCATTTTTATTACAGGTTTATTACCGCAAATAACACCCAAACAGTATAAATTGTGGCTAAACCATAAAAGATAAATCCACCTGCTGGCACATGCACTTTAAGATCGTGCATACCATGATGAATACGGTGTAAACCACACCACATTGGAAAAATAGTAAGCACTAAAATAACTAATTTACCAATCCAAGAATAAGCAAAAGTAATTAAATTATGCGCATCGACTAAACCAAATGGTAATAACAAACCGATGATTAGAATAACGACAGGAAGGAAAATTGCACTCACTGTGCCGCCTGCACCGAACATTAACCATACTGGCGGTTCGCCGGAGCGTTTTGGATTTTGATCAACCATTTTTTCTCTCCCTTAGATATAAACTAAAACTAAAGCAATCACGCTAACTAATGCTGTTACCGCCCAAAGTGCATTTCTTACCACAGTATGTGGTAGGCGTTCATTTTTCACAATGATATTCATCACTTTTGGTGTCATTAAGAAATATGTCACCGTATGATAAAGCGTTGCGATAAGCGTAATAATATTTAAGAAAACCACAATTGGGTTTCTTAAAAACTCAATAAAGCTCAAAATGCCTAAGCCTGGTATTGGATTGCTTGCGAGGCAAAGAACACCATAAAGCAATACAATACAAAACCATACAGCAAAGATTGAAGTCGCTTCACGTAGCATATAAGCTTTGTAGAAGTCCAATTTTTGCCACCAAGTCGCTGTCATTGGACGAACATATTTTTTACGTTTACTCACTGTTACTGACATTCCTTCCCCCTTAGCTTTTTGGTTTTAGCATAGAGATAACATAATCTTTGGCACTTTCCACTTTTCCTTGGTTAATTGCAGAAGCTGGATCCACATGTTTTGGACAAACTTCTGAGCAATAGCCAACGAAAGTACAACTCCAAACCCCATTTTTACCATTTAATAATGACATACGTTTTGCTTTACCATGGTCACGGTTATCAAGATTATAACGATGAGCCATAGTAATAGCTGCAGGGCCTAAGAATTCAGGATTTAAACCAAATTGAGGGCAAGCGGCATAGCATAAACCACAGTTGATACACATTGAGAATTGACGATATTTCTCAAGCTGTGCTGGCGTTTGTTTAGTACGGCTTACTTGCAACTCTTTTGATGGATGTGGTTTACCATCTAATGCTGGCGCTTCGTTACCAATAATATAAGGTTTAATTGCCTCTAAACTTTCGATAAAGTGGCTTAAATCAACCACTAAGTCGCGTTCAATTGGGAAGTTTGCTAACGGCTCAATACGCATATGACCGCTGTAATCACGTAAGAACGTTTTACACGCCAATTTCGGTTTGTTATTTACCATCATACCGCAAGAACCACAAATCGCCATACGGCAAGACCAGCGATAAGAAAGAGATGGCTCAAGTTTATCCTTGATATAACCTAACGCATCAAGCAATGAAGTTTGATTATCATAAGGTACTTGATAAGTACTTAAATGCGGCTCTTGATCGATTTCAGGATTGTAGCGTAATACTTCTACATTCATTACTGGTGAATTAGCCATTTGCTTGCTCCTTAGCTTTCGCAGCTGCTTCTTGAGCTTCTGCTTCCGCACCGTAAACACGTTTTGCAGGTTGAGATTTGGTAATTTTCACTGGGCTATATTCAATGCGCGGTGCGCCATTTTCATTGTAGAAAGCAAGTGTGTGTTTTAAATAATTTACATCATCACGTTCAGTGTAATCTAAGCGTTGATGGGCACCACGAGATTCTTTACGTTCAATCGCTGAATTTGCAATAGATTGTGCAACATCTAGGATGTAACCCAACTCAACGGTGTAAAGCACATCTGTATTGAACACACTTGAGTTATCTGATATGCGAATACGTTTGTAACGTTCTTTTAATTCTGCAATTTTATCTACTGCTTTTTGCATGCTTGCTTGGTCACGGTAAATACCACAACCTTCTTCCATCACAGTACCCATTTCATCACGGATTTCAGACCAAGATTCATTACCTTCCTGTTTATGAAGGGCTTCTAAACGAGCAACAACATCTTTTGCTTGAGCATCAACCGCACTTTGATTTACCGATTGAGCCTCAACTGCACGTTGTGCCGCATATTCCCCTGCAACACGACCTAACACAACAAGTTCAGCTAAAGAGTTAGATCCTAAACGATTTGCACCATGTAAACCTGAAGATGCACATTCTCCTACAGCAAATAAACCTTTGATACGAGTTTCGCTGTTAAAATCAACCTCAATACCGCCCATTGTATAGTGAACAACTGGACGAACAGGGATTGGTTCATTTACTGGATTTACACCTTCATAAGCACTTGCTAATTCACAAATAAATGGCAGACGCTCGTGTAAATATTTTTCGCCAAGATGACGTAAATCTAAATGCACAACATCCACGCTTTTCGCGGTTTTTAAGGTATTACCTTTTTTCCATTCTTGCCAGAATGCTTGAGAAACTTTATCACGAGGGCCAAGCTCCATATATTTATTTTGAGGTTTGCCAATTGGCGTTTCAGGACCTAGACCGTAATCTTGAAGATAGCGATAGCCATCTTTATTCACTAAGATGCCGCCTTCGCCACGACAACCTTCGGTCATTAAAATACCCGTATTCGGTAAGCCTGTTGGATGATATTGAACAAACTCCATATCACGAAGTGGTACACCGTGACGATACGCCATAGACAAGCCGTCACCTGTTACAATGCCGCCATTGGTATTAAATTTAAATGCACGACAACCACCGCCAGTGGCAATCACAACCGCATTGGCATTAATTTGAACAAGTGAACCTTCCATCATATTCATTGCAACCATACCACGAGCATGGCCATCATCAACAAGAATATCTAATACGAAGTGTTCATCAAAACGTTTGATTTGTGGATATTGAATAGAAGTTTGGAAAAGTGTGTGTAGTAAATGGAAACCTGTTTTATCCGCTGCGAACCAAGTACGTTCAATTTTCATTCCACCAAAACGACGCACGTTTACATCGCCATCAGCTTTACGACTCCAAGGGCATCCCCAACGTTCTAATTGAGTCATTTCTACAGGGGAATGTTGTACGAAATATTCCACTACATCTTGCTCACAAAGCCAGTCCCCACCAGCAACGGTATCTTGAAAGTGTTTATCGTAAGAATCTTCTTCTTTGATAACTGCCGCTGCGCCACCTTCTGCTGCCACGGTATGGCTACGCATCGGGTATACTTTAGAAACTAATGCAATTTTTAGGTTAGGATTTGCTTCTGCTGCGGAAATCGCTGCACGTAAACCACCGCCACCAGCACCAACAATCGCAATATCGACATTAACTGTTTGCACGATATCCTCCAATCAATAGAAAGTAAGAATAAATCCCCTAAAAGGGTAATATTACGTGGGCATTGTGCCATTTTTTGTTACAAATTAATAACGTTTTTTATGTCTAAAGATGGAAAAGATCGTATTTTGTGATCTACCTCAAAAAAGCTAAGATTGAGTTGAGAGCAGCTCTCGTTTACAATGTGCAAAATTTTTAAAACAGGATTAAAAATGACCGCACTTAATCATTGGCAACCTTCTGCTGATATAAAAAATCTTCTTAAACGGGCAAAAATTATTGCTGAAATTCGTCAATTTTTTACAGAACGCGGCTTGCTTGAAGTAGAGACCCCTGTTCTAAGTGAATTTGGCGTCACTGATTTACATCTCTCCACCTTTAGCACGGAATTTCTTGCGCCTTTTGATAATCAATCCAAAACACTTTGGCTTTCTACAAGCCCTGAATATCATATGAAACGCTTGCTTGCTGCTGGCAGTGGACCGATATTCCAAATCAGCAAAGTGTTTCGCAATGAAGAGGCTGGAAATCGCCATAATCCAGAATTTACTATGTTGGAATGGTATCGACCGCACTTTCATATGCATCGTTTAATTAATGAAGTGGATGATTTGCTCCAACAAATTTTAGATTGTCCACCTGCAGAAAGTTTAAGCTATCAATTTGTTTTCCAAGAATATGTAGGCTTAGATCCCTTATCAGCTGAACGTTCAGAATTAATCGAAGCAGCACGTAAACATAATTTTATGGCTGAAGATGATGAAGATCGCGATACGTTATTACAGTTTTTATTTAGTGAAGTCGTTGAGCCTCAAATTGGGAAAGAACGACCTATTGCGGTTTATCATTTCCCTTCAACGCAAGCTGCCCTAGCACAAGTTAGCCCAGAAGATCAACGTGTGGCAGAACGCTTTGAGTTTTATTACAAAGGGTTAGAATTAGCCAATGGTTTTCACGAACTTGCCGATGCGCAGGAACAACGTCATCGCTTTGAATTAGATAATCAACAAAGAAAAAAATGTGGATTGCCTACTCGAGAAATTGATGAACGCTTTCTTGCTGCTTTAGACGCGGGTATGCCAGATTCTTCTGGTGTCGCATTAGGAATAGATCGTTTAATGATGATCGCTTTAGATTGCGAAAAAATTAATGACGTCATTTCTTTTGCTGTGGACAATGCTTAAAGGTAAAAGTGCGGTAAAAATTGCTATCATTTTTATTTACTGATCCATAATGGCAATTTTATATTCATTGATAGCCCGCCTAATGGGCTTTTTTCAGCCCAAACACTTCCTTGATGCTCTTTTATTACATGAGACACAATTGCAAGCCCTAATCCTGTGCCTCCAGTCGCTCTAGTTCGCGCTTCATCGACGCGATAAAACGGAGTGAAAATTTTTTCAAATTCATTTGGATTTACCCCAGATCCGTTGTCATTGATGCAGATCCTGAGGAATTCTTCTTCTTCTTCTTCTTCTTGGATAAAAATATAAAGCTCGATCTTATCCTTTGTGTATTTAAGTGCATTTGTCACGATATTTTCGACCGCACTTTCTGGTAATCTAAAATTACCGTTAAGTTGTAATTCATTTTTTGGTAAATGAATATTTGTGAGAAATGCTATACCTCGTTGTTCCGCTTCAAATTGTGCATCTTTAATAATCTCTTCCCAAAGAGAGTTTGCATAAAAAATATCACGCTTTACTTGACTATTCATTTGCTGACGAGAAAGAAGAAGTAGTTCGCTAATCATTTTATCCATACGCTCAATTTCTCTTTCAATACGTTTCACACTATCGGTTTCTCCACATTGGCGGCGGACAAGAGCTGTAGCCAATTGTAAGCGTGTTAGTGGCGTTTTTAATTCGTGGGAAATAGATGAAAGAAGCCTTTGTTGATTTGAGATTAAATTATCAATAGATATAGCATTCGATTAAAACTTTGACCGACTTGGCGGAGTTCTAACGGGCCTTTAATACTTAGTCTTTTATCAATTTTGAATTACCTAATGCCACTGAATTAGCTGCATCTCGTAAACGTGAAATTGGTGTAGTGAGCATTCTTGTAAACCACCATAATAATGGAGTGGTAATTAAAAGAATTAGAAAAATTAATATCATAGGTCGATCAAAAAGATAATTAAACATCTCCCGCTGTGGATTCACGTATGAAATAAAATATAAGGCATAAGAATTTTCTCCATTTCCCAAGTAAACTTGAAAAGGGCCTGAAATTTGGAGTTCATTAAAATTTTTGCGTTTAGGATATGAAAAATTATTTGATACATCTGAAAATCTTTGGATATAAGGCATTTCTTCGGGAAGTTCGCCAAGAATATCTTTAGTTTTTAAATCAATAAGAACGGGTCTAGAAGGTTGGAATTTATCAGCAGGTAAAACAGGCACGCCTGCAACGATTTCTTGTAGTTTTCCAATACGGATAATCTGAAGAATTTCTTTTTGGTAATTAACAATATTCGCTTCTTTTAATGGGGAATAAATTCTGAGATCGAAATTAGGTACGGCGATCACAAGGCTCATCATTATGAAAAAAGAAAACCAAAACATAAGAAATGTTTGGATAGTGAGTTGATTTAAATTAAAAAATAACGTAATTTCATAAAAATTAGGTAACTAAAGCGTATCCTTTTCCGCGTAAAGTTTTAAACCAAGAGGGCTTGTTTTTTCGTTCTGGTAATTTGCGTCTTAAATTAGAGATGTGCATATCAAGAGAACGGTCAAATGGAGTGAGCGGTTTTTCCATTACTTCTAAACTTAATTCTTCTCGACTTACCACATTTCCCTTAGATTTAAGCAATAAACAAAGGATCTTAAATTCATAATCAGTTAAATTGAGATTTTCTTCATTATAGGTTGCAATTCCGTGAGAAAAATGGAGAGTTATTCCGTCAAAAGAAAGGATTTCTACATTTGCGGTATTATTTGAAGGAGATGCACTACGACGCAAAATTGCCTTAATTCTTGCAATAAGCTCACGATCGTTAAAAGGTTTGGGTAAATAATCATCCGCTCCCAATTCTAAGCCTAATACGCGATCAATGTCTTCGCCTCTTGCTGTTAGCATCATCACTGGCACGTTAGAGACTTTACGAATTTCTTTTAATGTTTCGATACCATTTAACTTTGGCATCATTACATCAAGCAAAACCAGCTTATAGCTTTCATTGAGTTTTTGTAATGCTTCTAATCCATTGTTTGCTGTTTCAACGTCAAAACCCTCAAGCTCTAAAAGTGTAGAAAGTAATTCAGTCAATTCAATATCATCATCAACGAGCAAGAGTTTTGACATTGGGGATTCCTTTTACCAATTATTATTGTAGTGCGGTGAAAATAAAAAGATTATTTCCAGAATTTCCACCAACTTGATTTTGGTTTCTCACCTGTTTCAATGATGGTGTTATTTTCGCCTTGTTGTGAAACCTCTGGTAAAGGTTTATCAAGATGGGTTTCTGTCACAATCCCACGTTGATCGAATTTTACGGTTAGCGTATGTTGAGCTGGTGTTTCATAGGCACGTTGTTGTAAGAATATGTAATACCAAGTGTAGTTATTATAAGGATCGATTAATATTGGCGTTCCCAACAAATATTGTACTTGTTGAGCAGTCATGCCTTCTTTAACTTGCGCAACGGTAGTCGCTTCTAAATAGTTGCCTTGCGGTACATCAATTCGATATACAACTTTTTCAACGGTGGAACAAGAAGCGAGGCTTAATGCTAAAAATGTTGCGCCTAAAAGTGTTTTAACTTGCATTTTCTTTACCTTAATTTGTGCAAAAGTACTGTCAAATAATACCCAAAGTTGGCTATGTTTCCAAATTAATTCTCTGATTTTAAAGCCTTTTGTAATTGATCTTTTAAATTTGGCGGTAAACCTTTGATGGTTAGGGTATCTGTCATAGGATCCCATTGAATACGTGTATTCAATAATTCCGCATCAAAACTTAGGGTAACGCCCTTTCCTGACCCAGAGAATTTTGTTAGCGATTTCAATGCTGAACGAACAGGAGGAATGCTCTCTTCCAAACCATAATTCTGTTCTTCCGTAAAGGCGACAAAAGGCTGTTCGTTTAGAGTGGGTAATGAATCAGAAAGTTCCCTTAATTCAATATTGTTACCGTTTGAAAGCTGACCTTTACAATATTCAAACACTTGTTTTTTTACCGCTTGAGTTTGCTCTTTGTTGAGTTCGCCTTGATCGCAGTAATCACTCACAGCTTGCAATAAACACTGATTTTGAACCTGTGGATTTAATCCTTCTTCAGCACCTAAAAAATCCATGAAAAAATCACTAATTTTGCGACCTACACGGCCTTTTATGAAAGTTAAATAACGATTAGAGTTCGCATTTACTTGCAAATCCGTCAAATTTATCCGTGCCGCAATATCAAACTGAGTTATATCAAGATATTCTGTACGGTGAATATCTAAATGCTCATCGACTAACATACTATGGCGGCTATCAAGCAATGCAATAAACAAATAATCTGTCGCTAAGAAATTATATTGGCATAAAATCAAGGTGCCACTTTCCGCAAAGTTATATTTACCTAGCTCATCAGCAAGCAATTTTGTTGAATATTGACTAAAACCTAAAAACTCAATTTCTTGTTCTAATAAACGATTTAAATGTTGTGCAAAGATAGACTTTTCCTGAAACACGCCAAAAGCCTTAGCTTTATTTTGATAGCCTTGATGAAGTTGCAACATCATTTGCTCTACTTCTGGCGTAATTGACAGCAACTCATCGCGTAATACGCTTTCCATTTTTATGCTGTCGCCATCCACATTTTTGACTAACTGATGCAAAACAATTTGATTAACGATAATACTCATTTTTGTCACCTTTGAAAAATTTGCCGCAAATTATAACCGCACTTTTTAAGCAAGAAAAAAGAAATTATTTAGGTTCTACCAAATAATCGGGTATCATAAGCCAAATTTTTTGTTTTATTTTTGACATTATGGCTCAACATTCTAAATACTCTGATGCTCAATTAAGTGCGATTGTAAACGATATAATCGCAGTGCTAGAAAAGCATAAAGCCTCGGTAGATCTCTCCTTAATCGCATTGGGTAATATGGCAAGTAATCTATTAACTAGCAGTGTGCCGCAAACTCAACGTGAGGCATTGGCTCAAGCGTTTTCTAATTCCTTAATCAATGCAGTAAAAACACGTTAATATGAAATGGATTAAAAAAGGCACCTTCAGCGGCAAACAATACCGCGATGACGTTTCACGAAAAATTTCGTGGGGTCATTGGTTTGCCTTTTTTAATATTATTGTTGCTATTCTTATTGGCGCACGTTATGCCTTTATCATTGACTGGCCAGACACTCTCGCAGGAAAACTTTATTTCTTTGTAAGTTTGCTCGGGCATTTCAGTTTTAACGTTTTTGCGTTGTATTTACTTGTGGTCTTTCCACTGAGTTTCATTGTTAAAAATCACCGCACTTTTCGCGGATTAACCGTGATTTTTTCCACGATTTGTACAACCTTATTATTATTTGATACCGCTGTTTTCAGTCGTTTTAATCTGCATTTATCCTCTGTGGTATGGAATTTGCTGGTTAATCCAGAAAATGGTGAAATGTCACGCGATTGGCAAATTTTCTTTGCACCAATGCCAATAATTTTACTGGCACAAATGTTATTTTCTCGTTGGAGTTGGGAAAAATTACGTAGTCTTGAACGCCAAAAATGGCTAAAAGCTGTCGGTGTATCCTTAACTTCCATGTTTATTACTACGCACTTAATTTATGCTTGGGCAGATGCTTATTTATATCGTCCAATTACGATGCAACGCTCTAATTTTCCTCTTTCTTATCCAATGACAGCTCGTTCTTTTTTAGAAAAACACGGTTTCATTGATGGCGAGCAGTACGCACAAACATTAAAACAAGAGGGGCGTTTAGATGCCTTAAAGATTGATTATCCTAAAAAAACACTCACTTTTGCACCAATTGACAATAAACCAAACATTTTGATGATCACTGTTTCTGGATTGCGTTACGATGCCATTTCTCAAGGCAAAATGCCCAAGTTAGCTGAATTTGCAACAAGTTCAACGGAATTCACTAATCATTACAGCACAGGTAATAGTAATAATGCAGGCTTAATTGGGTTATTTTACGGGCTAAATGCAAATTACACCGATAGCATTTTAAGCAATCATACCCAATCTGTTTTAATCGAAAAATTACGTGCTGAAAATTATCAATTGGGTTTATTTTCTGCTACGAATTTCAAAGATAGCGTCTTCCGCCAAGCATTATTTCGTGAAATAAAACTTTCATCGAATAAAACCAACAAACCAAATAATGAAAGTGCGGTAAAAAATCTCAATGATTTTATTAAAGCACAAAAAATAGACTCCCCTTGGTTTGCTTATTTGGATTTAGCCTTGGAGGCTAAAAACCAAGCAGATTATGACCGCACTTTACAGGACGTGGATTTACTTTTAGCAAAAGTGCTAGAAAATACACCGCTTGAAAACACATTAGTGATTATCACTGCTGAACACGGTTTAACTTTCAATGAAATGAATGAAAAAGAACGAGAAAATTATTTTGGACGTGATGAAATTCAAGTGCCATTGCTTGTATATTGGAAAGATTTACCAGTAGGCAAACAAAATGGATTAAGTAATCATGCTGATATTTTCTCTGCGTTAATGCAGACAGTATTCCGTGTAGAAAACCCGTTGATGGATTATAGTCAAGGACGCAATCTCTTTGATCTTAAGGGGGATGACTGGGTACTTGCCTCTAATTTCCACTGGAATGTGGTGATTCAACCTGATGGAACACAATACCATATTGATCGCAAAGGTAATTACAAAAAACTCGATAAAGATTATATTGAGCAATCTTCAGACAGACCGCCACTTGGAATCTTCTTAGAAGCTTTCCAATTACAAAATTTCTTCTTTGAAAAATAATCTATAAAGGTAAAAAGTGCGGTTAATTTTGACAGTATTTTATATCCTTTTATTCATCTCGTGGGC
Source organism: Haemophilus influenzae (assembly GCF_900475755.1). Taxonomy (NCBI): domain Bacteria; kingdom Pseudomonadati; phylum Pseudomonadota; class Gammaproteobacteria; order Pasteurellales; family Pasteurellaceae; genus Haemophilus; species Haemophilus influenzae. The sequence continues at coordinate 111,883 of NZ_LS483411.1, read as the reverse complement.
TTGTATCCACGCTATGGAAGTTGTGTAGATAAGTCTAAGTTATGTAGGGTGGGCGTTAGCCCACGCATTTATTAAGTTCTTATAGAATAGTGATTATATCTAATTAGATATGTGAATGCCCGCATTACGACAAATAACCTATAAGTGCATAAAAGAATGGATTTTTTGCCCTTAAGTCTTTATACTCACGCCTCAGTTTAAGACTGAAAAATGTTATTAATGAAAATCCGTGAGTTTTTCATAACATTATCATAATGCTTCTCGCCGTACTTACAGCACCTTTCAATTAATATACATTCTCGTCTTTTTATCCTTTCTTTTTTACGGAGTTTGTATGAAAAGCCACGTTCGTAGTTTTAAAACCTATATTCGCGATGAAATTATCAAAAAAGGCGGATGGGTAAATGCCCATGCACATGCTGACCGCGCTTTTACGATGACGCCAGAGAAAATTGGGATTTATCATAGTAGTAATTTGCAACAAAAATGGGATTTAGTGGATGAAGTAAAACGCACTTCCAGTGTTGATGATTATTACGCACGTTTTTGCCAATCTATTGAATTAATGATATCCCAAGGTGTAACCGCATTTGGTACCTTTGTCGATATAGACCCAATTTGTGAAGATCGTGCAATTATTGCCGCACACAAAGCCCGCGAAGTGTATAAACATGACATTATTTTGAAATTTGCCAATCAAACTTTAAAAGGAGTAATCGAACCCACTGCGCGTAAATGGTTTGATATTGGTGCAGAAATGGTAGATATGATTGGCGGCTTACCATATCGTGATGAATTGGATTATGGACGCGGCCTAGAGGCAATGGATATCTTGTTAGATAAGGCCAAATCTCTTGGAATTATGTGTCATGTACATGTAGATCAATTCAATAACCCAAGTGAAAAAGAAACTGAGCAACTTTGCGACAAAACCATTGAACACGGAATGGAAGGGCGAGTTGTGGGTATCCATGGTATTTCCATTGGCTCACATTCAAAAGAATATCGCTACAAACTTTACGAAAAAATGCGTAAAGCTAAAATGATGATGATCGCCTGTCCAATGGCATGGATTGACAGTAATCGCAAAGAAGATCTTATGCCATTCCATAATGCACTCACGCCAGCAGATGAAATGATCCCCGAAGGTATCACTGTTGCCCTAGGCACAGATAATATTTGCGATTATATGGTGCCATTATGTGAGGGGGATTTATGGCAAGAATTAAGCCTATTGGCTGCAGGCTGCCGTTTCCCACACTTAGATGAAATGGTCAATATCGCAAGTATTAATGGTCGTAAAGTGTTAGGACTAGAACCAATTTAGCTTTTTATTCCGCCCAATCAAAAGTGCGGTCAAAATGGGCAATATTTAAAAGTTGATTACAAAATCTAGCTTTTAAATGTAGCCCATTTTCGTTGTCCTTTTTTATTTTTAACTTGCCAAAAAACAAAAAATAAAGAAAATGAACGTCCATTCATTTTTGGGCGATTATTGCTCTTTATTTTATTCAAGGATCTTATGCGACAAGCTAAAACTGATTTAGCCGAACAAATTTTTCTTGCTACCGATCGTTTAATGGCAAAAGAAGGTTTAGACCGGCTTTCTATGCATAAAATCGCAAAAGAGGCAAATGTAGCGGCGGGAACGATTTACCTTTATTTCAAAAACAAAGATGAGTTGCTTGAACAATTTGCACACAGGGTGTTTTCAATGTTTATGGCAACACTTGAAAAAGATTTTGATGAATCTAAGCCTTTTTTCGAACAGTATCGACAAATGTGGAAAAACATTTGGTATTTCTTACAAGAAAATCCCACTATTCTATCCAATTTAAAGCAATATGAATCTTTGCCGAATTTCAAGGATATTTGTAAAAACGTTAAAAATTGTCGTTGGGATTTATTTTGTGACCAAGCCAAAAAAGCTGGCTTATTAGCCGAATTACCTGAAGATATTCTCTTTTTATTAAGTTTGAAAACGGCGATAAATTTGGCCTCTGATGCAAAATTTATCGATTTCGATCTTAATCCTGAAATTTTAGAATCTGTGATTGAACGCTCTTGGCGTGCGATTCAGAAATAATAGTTGTTATTTTATAACGGAGCTTTAAACATGAGTCAAACTCAACATCAAAGACCAAAACGCTCACATATTTTCTTGATGAAAGTGATTTTAGCTGTATTTGTCTTAATTTTTGCTGGTGTCATCGGTTTTAATGTATTTAAAGGTGTAATGACAAGTCGAGTGATTGCTAGTATGCCAGAACCTTCAAGTCCCGTGACCGCACTTGAAGTACAACCACGCGAGTGGACACCTTTTATCAATACAACAGGGCTAATACGTCCACATCAAGGTGCTATGCTTAGCGCACAAAATGCGGGTACGGTTTCACAAGTGCTTGTTCAAAATGGACAAAATGTGAAAAAAGGTGAGGTGCTTGTGGAACTTGATAATTTTGTTGAACGTGCCAGCCTACAAGCTGCTCAGGCACAATTATCAGCACTTCGTCAAACTTACCAACGTTATGTGAGCTTATTAAATAGCAATGCTGTATCACGTCAAGAAATGGATAACGCAAAAGCGGCTTATGACGCTCAAGTAGCTAATATTGAATCTCTAAAAGCAGCAATTGAACGTCGTAAAATTGTGGCACCATTTGATGGTAAAGCGGGTATTGTGAAAATCAATATTGGACAATATGTGAATGTTGGAACAGAAATTGTGCGTGTAGAAGATACTAGCTCAATGAAAGTAGATTTTGCTCTTTCACAAAATGATTTAGATAAGTTGCATATTGGTCAGCGTGTTACGGCTACCGTTGATGCTCGTTCTGGAGAAACATTTTCTGCACGTATTACGGCGATTGAACCTGCCGTAAATGCAGCTACTGGGCTTGTGGATATTCAAGCAACATTTGATCCAGAAGATGGACGTAAACTGCTTTCAGGTATGTTCTCTCGTTTGCGTATTGCGCTTTCAACGGAAACAAATCAAATTGTCGTGCCACAAGTCGCTATCAGCTACAATATGTATGGTGAAATTGCTTATTTACTCACACCATTATCTGATGAAGATAAAGGAAAAATGTCAGGTAATGAAAAATTGGATCGTCTCTATCGTGCGAAACAAATCACCGTATTTACTAAAGATCGTCAAGGTGTTTATGCTCAATTACAAGGAAATGAAGTTAAAGCAGGAGATAAAATTATTACAGGCGGTCAGCAAGGTATTGGTAATGGAAGTCTTGTGGAATGGATTAAAAAAGACATTGTGGGTGCAGTAGAGCCTGCACATAAAACACCACTTTAATGTATGAGGAAATCCGAATGAAATTTACCGATATATTTATTCGTCGCCCTGTTTTAGCAGTTTCAATTAGTTTGTTAATGATTATTTTAGGGTTGCAAGCAATCTCGAAATTGGCTGTGCGTGAATACCCTAAAATGACGACCACAGTCATTACAGTGAGTACCGCATATCCAGGGGCAGATGCGAATTTAATCCAAGCATTTGTTACCTCAAAATTGGAAGAATCTATTGCACAAGCCGATAATATTGACTATATGTCTTCGACTAGTGCGCCTAGTAGTTCGACCATTACAATAAAAATGAAATTAAATACCGATCCTGCAGGTGCGTTGGCAGATGTGTTAGCCAAAGTGAATGCAGTAAAGTCGGCGTTACCAAATGGTATTGAAGATCCTAGTGTATCCTCTTCTTCAGGTGGGAGCGGTATTATGTATATCAGTTTCCGATCTAAAAAACTGGATTCTAGTCAGGTGACCGATTATATCAATCGTGTAGTCAAACCACAGTTTTTTACCATTGAGGGTGTTGCTGAAGTACAGGTATTTGGTGCCGCTGAATATGCATTACGTATTTGGCTTGATCCACAAAAAATGGCAGCTCAAAATCTTTCTGCTCCAGCAGTAATGTCTGCGCTTTCTGCTAATAACGTACAAACGGCTGCGGGGAACGATAATGGCTATTATGTGAGTTATCGTAACAAAGTTGAGACCACAACGACATCTGTGGAACAACTCAGCAACTTAATTATTTCATCAAATGGCGATGATTTAGTGCGTTTGCGTGATATTGCAACCGTTGAATTAAATAAAGAAAGTGATAATTCGCGTGCTACGGCAAATGGCGCAGAATCCGTCGTGTTAGCCATCAATCCAACCTCCACAGCAAATCCTTTGACTGTCGCAGAAAAAATTCGCCCTTTATATGAAAGTATAAAAACACAACTGCCAGACAGTATGGAAAGCGATATTCTTTATGACCGCACTATTGCTATTAATAGTTCCATTCACGAGGTAATAAAAACTATTGGAGAAGCCACTTTAATCGTTTTAGTGGTAATTTTAATGTTTATCGGTTCGTTCCGCGCCATTTTAATTCCAATATTAGCTATTCCAATTTCTCTTATTGGCGTGTTAATGCTGCTACAAAGTTTCAACTTTTCTATTAATTTAATGACCTTGCTCGCTTTAATTCTTGCCATAGGTTTAGTTGTGGATGATGCTATTGTAGTGCTGGAAAATGTTGATCGTCATATTAAAGAGGGGGAAACGCCATTCCGAGCGGCAATTATTGGTACGCGTGAAATTGCAGTACCCGTTATTTCTATGACTATTGCATTGATCGCAGTTTATTCGCCAATGGCTTTAATGGGGGGGATTACTGGCACATTGTTTAAAGAGTTTGCTTTAACTCTAGCTGGTGCGGTATTTATTTCAGGCATTGTGGCATTAACTCTTTCTCCGATGATGAGTAGCAAGTTGCTTAAATCAAACGCCCAACCAACTTGGTTAGAACAAAAGGTTGAACATACATTAGGAAAAGTTAATCGTATTTACGAATATATGCTTGATCTTGTTATGCTCAATCGTAAATCAATGCTGGCTTTTGCTGTGGTAATTTTCTCAACGCTCCCATTTTTGTTTAATGCGCTTTCGAGTGAATTAACACCAAATGAAGATAAAGGCGCATTTATTGCGATTGGTAATGCGCCATCTAGTGTGAATGTGGATTACATTCAAAATGCAATGCAACCATATATGAAAAATGTAATGGAAACACCTGAAGTTTCTTTTGGGATGAGTATTGCTGGTGCGCCAAATTCTAATGGTTCTTTGAATATCATTACTTTAAAAGATTGGAAAGAGCGCACACGCAAACAATCTGTTGTGATGAATGAATTAAATGCAAAAGCAAAATCTATTCCAGAAGTATCAGTTTCTGCGTTCAATTTCCCTGAAATTGATACAGGAGAACAAGGGCCGCCAGTTTCTATTGTGTTAAAAACTGCACAAGATTATAAATCTTTAGCGAATACTGCAGAGAAATTCTTAAATGCGATGAAAGCTTCAGGTAAATTTATTTATTCCAATTTAAATTTAACTTATGACACCGCACAAATGACGATTTCTGTGGATAAGGAAAAAGCGGGAACTTACGGCATTACAATGCAACAGATTAGTAATACTTTAGGCAGTTTCTTATCTGGTGCGACAGTTACGCGTGTGGATGTAGATGGACGTGCTTATAAAGTAATTTCGCAGGTAAAACGAGATGATCGCTTATCGCCAGAAAGTTTCCAAAATTATTATTTAACTGCATCTAATGGTCAATCAGTGCCATTAAGTAGTGTTATCAGTATGAAATTAGAAACTCAGCCAACATCATTACCGCGTTTCAGTCAGTTAAATTCGGCTGAAATTAGTGCTGTACCAATGCCGGGTACATCAAGTGGTGATGCCATTGCTTGGCTTCAACAACAGGCAACAGACAATTTACCGCAAGGCTATACGTTTGATTTTAAATCTGAAGCACGTCAATTAGTCCAAGAAGGCAACGCATTAGCCGTCACTTTTGCATTGGCTGTTATCATCATATTCTTGGTACTTGCCATTCAGTTTGAATCTATACGTGACCCAATGGTAATTATGATTTCCGTACCATTAGCCGTAAGTGGTGCATTGGTGAGCTTAAATATTTTATCCTTCTTTAGCATCGCAGGAACAACATTAAATATCTACTCTCAAGTTGGGTTGATTACTCTCGTGGGATTAATCACCAAACACGGTATCTTAATGTGCGAAGTGGCAAAAGAAGAACAGCTTAACCATGGTAAAACTCGTATTGAGGCAATCACTCACGCGGCAAAAGTGCGTTTGCGTCCAATTCTAATGACAACTGCTGCAATGGTAGCTGGCTTAATTCCATTACTCTATGCAACAGGTGCAGGAGCGGTATCTCGCTTTAGTATTGGGATAGTGATTGTAGCGGGATTATCCATTGGTACTATTTTCACCTTGTTCGTCTTGCCTGTGGTATATAGCTATGTCGCAACTGAACACAAATCATTACCGGTTTTTGATGAAAATAAAACAACCCACTAATTAAAACATAGAAAAAACAAACCGCACTTAGGTTATCTTACGTAATTCGTACTTATAAATAGTTGTTTTATCCAACTTTTTTGAGCATAACCTGCATAAGTGCGGTATTTTTTATTCTGTTAATTATATAAATGATCCACTTATGTTAGTCTTTATTTAAAGACTATTTTTCAGTAAACTTAGCGAATTTTGTTGAATTATTAAAATTATCACTTCAAATCTAGGAATTTATTGTGGCACATCGAGATTTTGCTGCGCGTCGTAGCTCAAATAATAAGAAAAAAAATAAGAAAAAGAATACAAATGTCTTGATTTTTCTTGCTTTATTTATTGTTCTAGTTTTTGTTGTTGGACTTTATTTGTTGAAAAATCAGAACAGTAAGGTAAGCGTGCAGCAAGCTATAACACAACAGGAAAAAGCTCAACCTAAAAGTGTGTTACCTAATCGTCCAGAGGAAGTGTGGAGTTATATTAAAGCCTTAGAAACGCGTACTGTACCTGTAGATAATAATCCAGCGAGTGTAGAACAAAATATGCGTTTAACAGAAGAACAACGTCAAGTTTTAATTCAAATAGAAAGAGATCAAAAAGCGGCTGATGAAGCTAGAAAACTGGCTGAGCAACAGAGAATAGAAGATGCAACGAGAACTCAATCCAAAAAAACGGAAGATATGAAAAATACAGAGGCAGAAATCGTAAAATCGGAATCAATTAAAAAGCAAGACTCACAGAAAATTGAAAGCGCAAAAAAAGTAGAACAAATAAAAACGGTTAATAATGTACGGGATAGCAAGAAATTTGGTTTACAATGTGGTGCTTTCAAAAATCGAGCGCAAGCTGAAAATTTGCAAGGTCGTTTACAGATGACAGGATTAAATGCTCAAATACAAACTAACGGCGAATGGAACCGTGTTCGTGTAGCAAGTTTTGATACTCGAGAGCTTGCAGTACAGGCGCAAAGTAGAGCTAAAACTGTTACCGATTGTGTTGTGATTGGTATGTAATATATATTTATTTTAATGCCGAGTACCAAAAGGTGGTTTTGCAAACCAAATCACAATAAGCAATCCTAAGAATCCCATAGCTGATAACCAAAATATTTCATTTGCGCCAATAATAAATCCTTGCGATGTTATTTGTTGAGCGAGGTAAGCTGAAGTTTGCGTATCACTTAAACCAAATTGATTCATTTGATGGTAAAAACTTTGGGAAATTGGGTTATAAGGATTAATGTGTTCTGTTAATTGAGTGTGGTGAACAGCTTCACGGTTATACCACATAAATGTGGTTAAAGATGTCCCTACAGAACCCGCTAAAGTTCTCAAGAAGTTAAATAAGCTAGAGGCTGAAGCCATTCTATGCGCAGGTAAGCCAGACAGCGTTATTGTGGTAAGTGGCATAAAGAAACAGGCTACCGCTAAACCTTGCACTAATTGTGGTAAAGCAACATCAGCAAAAGTCATTGATGGCTCGAAAGTCACCGCTCTCCAATAAAATGTTATTGCATATACAATAAAACTTATCGTCACTAAAATTCGCATATCGATCTTATAACCGAAACGTCCAATAATCGGTGAAAGTAAAATAGGGAATAATCCAACTGGGGAAGCCGCAAGCCCAGCCCACGTCGCGGTGTAATGGAAGACTTGTTGTAGCAAGAGCGGAATTAATACCACAGAACCTAAATAAATCAAAAAGGCTAAACTGGTACATAAACACCCTACGCTAAAATTACGAGAATGGAAAAGCGAAATATCTACTACAGGATTATCATCTGTCAATTCCCAAATAACCAAAGCAATCAGACAAACAACAGCAACAACAGCTAATATAATGATTTCATTAGAATTAAACCAATCTTGCTCACGACCCTGATCAAGCATTAATTGCAAAGATCCCACACCTAAGACAAGTAAGACTAAACCGACTTTATCAATAGGTTGATGAACAATTTCACTTTCTCGGCTACCCAAAATCTTCCAACTGATTAGCACAACTAGCAAACCAATCGGAACATTAATAAAGAATATCCATCCCCAATGGATATTATCGCTAATCCATCCGCCTAAAATTGGGCCAAAAATAGGTGCAACCACAATAGTCATTGACCAAAATGCCAATGCCATTCCGCGTTTTTCTGGCGGATAATTATTTAATAATAAACTTTGCGAAAGAGGGATCACGGGGCCTGCTACAGCACCTTGAATGACGCGAAAAATAATTAATGCCTCAAGACTATCTGCAATCCCACAAAGCCAAGAAGAGACAACGAATAAAAAAGTTGAGACTAAAAATAACCGCACTTCGCCAAAACGTTTTGCTAACCAACCTGTTATTGGAATAGAAATCGCATTTGCAACACCAAAAGAAGTAATTACCCACGTACCTTGACTAAAAGATGCGCCTAAATCGCCCGCAATAGTAGGAATCGCCACATTTGCAATAGTAGAATCTAATACTTGCATAAAGGTGGCGAGAGATAAAGCCAGCGTTAATAAAATCAGCGCGCCACCTTGAATAGGTGGGAATTTTTTTGTGGAATTGTCCATAACGCCGCCTTAATGGCTGTTTTGCTGAATGATAGATTCAATCAAATTTTCTACCGCACTTTCATCATATTTAAGTGTATCAGTAGAAAATAAAGTCTTCGGTTCTGATTTTTCTCGTAGCATTGCGCCAGATGAATCAGAAATTCTTACTTTTGCCGTTGCAGAAAGACCAATTCTCAATGGCGTTTCGGCAAATTGTTGTGGATCTAATTTAATTCGCACAGGTACACGTTGCACCACTTTAATCCAGTTACCCGTAGCATTTTGTGAAGGTAAGAGAGAAAACGCATTACCAGTCCCCATTTCAATACCATTTATCACGCCATCAAATTCTTTATTTTTACCGTATAAATCAAAATGGATTTTTACTGGCTGGTCAATGCGCATATTCGTTAATTGGGTTTCTTTGAAGTTAGCTTCTAACCACATTTGTTCATTAGAAACCACCGCCATTAATGTGCCGCCCACTGAAACGGCTTGCCCTACTTGAGCATTACGACGCGCTACATAGCCATCAATTGGACTTCTAATTTTTGTACGTTGCAAATTTAACCAAGCCTGTTTGAGTGAACTAATTGCATTCTGTATTTGCGGTTGTTCACGTAATGGAACGTTACGCAATAAAGCCTGATTAGCAGCCAATTGGTTTCTAGAGGAATTTAAATTTGCTTTGGAAAGCTCGACGGCTTCTTTTGCATGTTGGAAAGATTCTTTATCAATTGCGCCCATTTTTTCAAGTTGAACTCGGCGTGTTAAATTGCCTTGTGCTTGAGCTAAAGAAATTTCATTGGCGTGCACAGCGGATTGCAATTGCTGCACAGTAAAACCCAGTTGTTCTATTTGACGCACCGCATTGGCGAGATTGCTTTTTGCTTGTTCAAAACTAAGTTTTGCATTGGTATCATCTAATTCAATTAGTACATCGCCTGAATGGACTTTATCCATATTGTCAGCATTAATCTTCGCCACATTACCTGCAACTTGTGATGACACCATCACTTGATTACCACCCACATAAGCATCTTCTGTTTCTTCAAAATCCTTCAAGAAGAAAAACCAATACAAAGCACAAGCAATACCAATAATAAGCAAGATAAAAATAAAAATGCTTAAGCCTTTTTTACGGTTAGTTTTCTTTGATACAGATTTATTTGATGGGGTTTCAGTTGCAGTTTGTGTCATAATGCCTCCCCTGATTTGGGATAATGTTTAAAAATGGGATATTTAAAACTATCAAAAATAAAATGAAAGGTCATTATGAAACTTTAAAAAGGGGAACTCAAGGGAAAATCATCATCTTTTTGTTTGCTAGATTAATGAATGTTCTAGAAGTATTGTTTCATTTATTTAATTTATTTTCGTGTAAGAATCAAAAATCGACAATCATAGCGATTTTTTTCATCTGCCTTACGATATTCGTCAAATTCAATTTTCCACTCCTCCCAATTCAATTGAGGGAAAAAAGTATCGCCATCTAGTTCTGTTTGAATTTGAGTAAGGTATAACTTATCTGATTTCGGTAAATATTGTTTGAATAACTCTCCCCCACCAATCAACATAATTTCATCAAAATCTCTGACAAAATCTACCGCACTTTCAAGGCTATCTTTCCATACCACACCTTCGTGTTTAAAAGGCTGGCGAGAAAGTATGATATTGGTACGTTTAGGTAGTGGGCGACCAATACTTTCAAAGGTTTTACGCCCCATAATGACAGGTTTACCAGTGGTGTTCTGACGAAACCAAGCTAAATCTGCAGGCAAGTGCCAAGGCATTTGGTTATCTTTACCAATTACACTATTTAATGTCGTCGCTACAATTAAACTAAATGTCATAAGTCCCCCTAAAATTTGCCGTTACTATACCTGATATTAAGTGATTTTTCATTGATTTAGTGATAACGTTAATGTCAATTTTAAGAACTTGGAAATGACTATGAACAAAAAAACAATTGTTGTGAAATTCGGTACAAGCACGCTAACTCAGGGTTCGCCAAAACTGAATTCGCCACATATGATGGAAATCGTTCGTCAAATTGCACAACTGCATAATGATGGATTTCGTATAGTGATCGTGACTTCTGGTGCCATTGCTGCGGGTCGCCATTATTTAAATCATCCTCAATTACCCCCGACTATTGCTTCAAAGCAACTGCTTGCAGCGGTTGGTCAGAGCCAATTAATTCAGGCTTGGGAAAAATTATTTGCTATTTATGATATTCATATCGGACAACTTTTATTAACTCGTGCTGATATTGAAGATCGCGAACGTTTTTTAAATGCGCGAGATACTTTACACGCACTTTTAGACAACCACATAATTCCTGTGATTAATGAAAATGATGCGGTGGCGACCGCAGAAATTAAAGTGGGCGATAATGACAATTTATCTGCATTAGTCGCTATTCTTGTGCAAGCGGAACAACTTTATTTATTGACTGATCAACAAGGTTTATTTGATAGTGATCCGCGTAAAAATCCTGAAGCAAAATTAATTCCAGTTGTAGAACAAATCACGGATCATATTCGCTCAATCGCAGGAGGAAGTGGTACAAATCTTGGCACTGGAGGAATGATGACTAAAATCATTGCAGCCGACGTTGCCACTCACTCTGGAATTGAAACCATTATTGCACCGGGTAATCGTCCAAATGTTATCGCTGATCTTGCTTATGAACAAAATATTGGCACAAAATTTATTGCACATCAATCTGATCGATTAGAAAGCCGCAAACAATGGCTTTTCGCCGCGCCATCGGCAGGCATTATCACTATTGATGATGGAGCGAAAAATGCCATTCTTGAACAAAATAAATCTTTATTACCAGCTGGCATTATTAACGTGGAAGGGCGTTTCTCGCGTGGTGAAGTAGTCAAAATACGCACTCAATCGGGTAAAGACATTGCACTAGGTATGCCACGCTATAACAGCGATGCCCTACAATTAATTAAGGGCAGAAAATCAGCAGACATTGAGAATGTTTTAGGCTATGAATACGGTGCAGTAGCAATGCATCGTGATGATATGATTATTTTGTCATAATGCCCTTTGGTTGATAAAAGCACTGATTTATGAAACAATCTTGAGCTATTTTTATAGGAAAAATGTAAGGTAAAACGATAGTGATCGATTTTGATGGCTACCGTCCAAATGTGGGTATTGTGATTTGTAATCGCAAAGGGCAAGTGCTTTGGGCGAAGCGTTGTGGGCAAAATTCGTGGCAGTTTCCGCAAGGTGGCATTAATGATAATGAAAGTGCCGAGCAAGCGATGTATCGCGAACTACACGAGGAAGTTGGTTTACAACCTAAAGATGTGCGTTTGTTATATGTTTCTAAACATTGGTTGCGTTATAAATTGCCAAAGCGTTTATTGCGTTATGATAGCAAGCCGATGTGTATTGGGCAGAAACAACGCTGGTTTTTGCTACAGCTTGTTGGCGATGAAAAAAATATCAATATGAAAACGACCAAATCGCCAGAATTTGATGGGTGGCGTTGGGTAAGTTTTTGGTATCCTGTTCGTCAAGTTGTGTCTTTTAAGCGAGATGTTTATCGAAAGGTAATGAAAGAGTTTGCTTCGGTATTATTTACGGATAATCCACCAATATTTTCCGCATCTCGTGAAGCAAATTCACAGTCTTATTCGGCAAATAAAAAATATTCTCAGACAAAATACACAAAACGCTATTTTTACAAATCAAAAGGTCAATAATGCTCACTTTTATTCTTCTTTGTTTGCTTGTTGGTGCATTAGCGGGTTTTCTTGCTGGATTATTTGGTATTGGCGGAGGGTTAGTGATTGTGCCAACCTTAGTGTATTTACTGCCCATTGTGGATGTACCAGAATCTTTGTTGATGTCTACTGCACTTGGCACATCATTTGCTACCATTGTGATTACTGGCATTGGTTCGGCACAACGTCATCATAGATTAGGTAATATAGTCTGGCAGGCAGTTCGCATTTTAGCTCCGGTTATTATGCTTTCTGTTTTTATTTGTGGTTTATTTATTGGAAGACTTGATCGTGAAATTTCTGCCAAAATTTTTGCTTGCTTAGTGGTATATTTAGCCACAAAAATGGTACTTTCGATTAAAAAAGATCAAGTCACAACAAAACCACTTACTCCCCTTGCTTCCGTAATCGGCGGTATTTTTATTGGTATGGCATCTAGTGCTGCGGGAATTGGCGGTGGTGGATTTATTGTGCCGTTTTTAACTGCTCGTGGCATTAATATCAAACAAGCCATTGGTTCTTCCGCATTTTGTGGGATGTTATTGGGCGTATCAGGGATGTTTAGTTTTATAGTAAGTGGTTGGGGAAATCCATTAATGCCTGAATATTCGCTCGGCTACATTTATCTTCCTGCTGTGTTAGGCATTACTGCCACTTCATTTTTCACTTCCAAATTAGGCGCAAGTGCAACCACTAAATTGCCTGTTTCAACCTTAAAAAAAGGTTTTGCTCTTTTCTTAATTGTGGTTGCGATCAATATGTTTCTGAAATAAGGAAAATTATGAATTCAAATTATTTACTTCTTCCCCATTTTGATCCGAGTATTTTTACGCTTGGCGATAGTAATATCGGCTTACGCTGGTATGGTTTGATGTACCTTTTGGGTTTTATTTTTGCACGCTGGCTTGCGGTTCGCCGTGCTAGTCGCCCAAATAGCGGTTGGACAGTGGATCAAGTTGATAGTTTACTTTTCAACGGTTTTATGGGGGTATTTATTGGTGGACGTGTTGGCGATGTATTTTTCTATAATCTCGATCATTTTTTACAAGAACCACTTTATTTATTCCGTGTTTGGGAAGGTGGAATGTCGTTCCACGGTGGCTTAATTGGTGTAATTGTTGCTATGATTTGGACGTCTTATTCACAAAAACGTAATTTTTGGCAAACCGCTGATTTTGTCGCGCCTTTGATTCCGTTTGGTTTAGGTTTAGGTAGAATTGGTAATTTTATTAATCTTGAGCTATGGGGACGCGAAACGGATGTGCCTTGGGCAATGATTTTCCCGAATGATCCGCTATTACTTCCTCGCCATCCATCACAACTTTATGAAGCTTTTCTAGAGGGCATAGTGTTGTTTGCAATTCTGAATATTTTTATTAAAAAGCCACGTCCAATGGGCTCTGTTGCAGGCTTATTCTTAATTGGTTATGGCGTCTTCCGTTTTATTGTGGAATATGTGCGTGAACCTGAAGTTGAAAATTTCTTTGGGGTTATTACGCGAGGGCAAGCACTTTGTTTACCGATGATTATTGGTGGTGCCTTAATTATGACTTGGGCTTATTCACGCAAAAGTGCGGTCATAAAATAGGAGATTTTTATGAAGCAATATCTTGATCTTTGTCGCCGCATTGTTAGTGAAGGGGAATGGGTTGCTAATGAACGTACAGGTAAGCGTTGCCTTACAGTGATTAATGCGGATTTAGAATATGATGTGGCGAATAATCAATTTCCGCTGATTACCACCCGTAAAAGTTATTGGAAAGCGGCAATTGCGGAATTTTTAGGTTACATTCGTGGATATGATAATGCCGCTGATTTTCGCGCACTTGGCACGAAAACTTGGGATGCTAATGCGAATGAAAATGCCGCATGGCTCGCCAATCCGCACCGTAGAGGCATTGATGATATGGGGCGCGTATATGGTGTGCAAGGCAGAGCGTGGCGTAAGCCTAATGGAGAAACCATCGATCAGCTACGTAAAATTGTTAATAATTTAACGAAAGGTATTGATGATAGAGGAGAAATTTTAACTTTCTTTAACCCTGGCGAATTTGATCTTGGTTGTCTTCGTCCTTGTATGCACACGCATACTTTTTCTCTTGTGGGCGAAACCTTACATCTTACTAGTTATCAACGTTCCTGTGATGTTCCGCTTGGATTGAATTTCAATCAAATTCAGGTGTTTACTTTCTTAGCTCTGATGGCTCAGATTACGGGTAAAAGAGCAGGTAAGGCATATCATAAAATTGTGAATGCGCACATTTATGAAGATCAGCTTGAGTTAATGCGTGATGTGCAACTTAAACGCAAGCCTTTCCCCTTGCCAAAATTAGAAATCAATCCAGATATAAAAAGCCTTGAAGATTTAGAAACTTGGGTCACGATGGATGATTTTAAAGTCGTTGGCTATCAATCCCACGAGCCAATTAAATATCCTTTTTCCGTCTGATGGATATAGCAAAAGTGCGGTCAGAATTTGACGAGAAAATGATGCGTTATGCTCTTACTCTTGCGGATAAAGCGGAAGCGTTAGGCGAGATTCCTGTGGGGGCTGTTCTGGTGGATGACAGTGGCAATATTATTGGAGAAGGTTGGAATCTCTCCATTGTTCAAAATGATCCTACTGCCCACGCTGAAATTATCGCTTTGCGTAATGGCGCAAAAAATATTCAAAATTATCGCCTACTGAATACCACGCTTTATGTAACATTAGAGCCTTGCACAATGTGTGCTGGGGCGATTTTGCATAGCCGTATTAAACGTCTTGTGTTCGGTGCATCTGATTATAAAACTGGCGCGATTGGATCACGTTTTCATTTTTTTGATGATTACAAGATGAATCATACCTTGGAGATTACATCTGGTGTATTGGCAGAAGACTGTAGTCAGAAATTAAGCGCATTTTTTCAGAAAAGACGTGAGGAGAAAAAAATAGAGAAAGCATTATTAAAAAGTTTGAGTGATAAGTAATTCTTTATTTTTTCTTATATTTGAAACTTAAAATCCAGGATTGATCGCTATCTCAAATCCTGTTACTTGCGGAAACTCTTCTTGAATTAGTGTTAATAATTCAATTTGTTTAAATAGAATCCCCTGCCGAACAATAGCATTAGACACTTCAATAAAAATTAAATGATCTGTTATGTTACCAATACGAAATTTGCCGTGAAATTCCTGTGGAAAAATGCGGTTAAATTTTTGATTGAGTTCATTGATAGCAAGACCTTTTTTCATTATTTTGGCAAAGGGCGATTGCTCAAGCACATCCATAATATTGACTGCTTTTTGATAACGATCAGCCTTGTTTTCCATAAAGACTGCCCCCAGTAAATGACATTAGTTTAGATTTCCGCTACAATACACGCAATTTTCATAATAAACAACGAGACGATGATTTCAGGCACTGTCAAACCAAATTTTTGGTCGCGATTACTTTTAAGTATTATCGCGATTTTTGCTTTGCCTAACGCACAAAGTTTTGAAAATCAAAATAATGCGGAAAATTATTCCTCGAGTGTTTCCATTCAACAGGCGTTAGAAACGGTAAAAGTTGCACGTGAAGTGCAACGACAAGTCATTCCTCAACCTTTAATTTCCCACCAAACTGAAAAACAACTTAAAATTCAACCGCACTTTTTAGCGGATGTGTTGAATCTTAGTGCGCCAATTCGAGCTGGCCCCTTGCTTATTTAATTTTTCTGTTTTTTGTGAAGAATATTGCTATTGAAATAGCGATATTTTAAAAAATTATTGTGCATGAAATAAAGTATTTCATAAGCATTTAACTATTTAACTTATATATTTAAAAAGAGAAATTATGAGCATTTTAACAAGAATTTTTGGTAGTCGTAATGAACGCATTCTACGTAAATTAAAAAAACAAGTCGTAAAAATTAATAAAATGGAGCCTGCTTTTGAGGCATTAAGTGATGATGAATTAAAAGCAAAAACACAAGAGTTTCGTGATCGTTTAAGTGCGGGCGAAACTTTGCAACAAATTTTACCAGAAGCATTCGCAACGGTACGTGAAGCAAGTAAGCGCGTGCTTGGTATGCGCCATTTTGATGTTCAGCTTATTGGTGGGATGGTATTGACTAACCGCTGTATCGCAGAAATGCGTACAGGAGAGGGGAAAACATTAACGGCAACTTTGCCTTGTTATTTAATCGCACTTGAAGGTAAAGGCGTCCACGTGGTAACCGTGAATGACTATCTTGCTCGCCGAGATGCAGAAACCAATCGTCCGTTATTTGAATTTTTAGGCATGAGTGTAGGCGTGAATATTCCCGGTTTACCGCCTGAAGAAAAACGTGCAGCTTATGCGGCAGATATTACTTATGCAACCAATAGTGAACTTGGTTTTGATTATTTACGTGACAACTTAGCCCACTCAAAAGAAGAACGTTTTCAACGCACATTAGGTTATGCGCTGGTGGATGAAGTGGATTCTATCTTAATCGATGAAGCTCGTACACCATTGATTATTTCAGGTCAGGCAGAAAACAGTTCAGAGCTTTATGTTGCGGTAAATAAACTGATCCCAAGTTTAATTAAACAAGAAAAAGAAGATACTGAAGAATATCAAGGCGAAGGGGACTTTACTTTAGATCTTAAATCTAAACAAGCGCATTTAACCGAACGTGGTCAAGAAAAAGTGGAAGATTGGTTGATTGCACAAGGTTTAATGCCTGAAGGGGATTCTTTATATTCTCCTAGTCGAATTGTGTTACTTCATCACGTTATGGCGGCATTGCGTGCGCATACATTGTTTGAAAAAGATGTCGATTACATTGTGAAAGACGGCGAAATTGTGATTGTTGATGAACACACTGGTCGTACAATGGCGGGGCGTCGTTGGTCTGATGGTTTGCACCAAGCTATTGAGGCAAAAGAAGGGGTGGATATTAAGAGCGAAAACCAAACTGTTGCGTCAATTTCTTACCAAAACTACTTCCGTTTATATGAGCGTCTTGCGGGCATGACGGGGACTGCGGATACCGAAGCATTTGAGTTCCAACAAATTTATGGCTTGGAAACCGTTGTAATTCCAACAAATCGTCCAATGATTCGTGATGATCGCACTGATGTGATGTTTGAAAATGAACAATATAAATTTAATGCGATTATTGAAGACATTAAAGATTGTGTAGAACGCCAGCAACCAGTATTAGTGGGGACGATTTCAGTCGAAAAATCAGAAGAATTATCTAAAGCGTTAGATAAAGCAGGTATAAAACATAATGTGTTGAATGCGAAATTCCACCAACAAGAAGCGGAAATCGTGGCTGAAGCAGGATTTCCTAGCGCAGTGACTATCGCAACGAATATGGCTGGGCGAGGTACGGATATTATTCTTGGTGGTAACTGGAAAGCGCAGGCTGCTAAATTAGAAAATCCAACTCAAGAACAAATTGAAGCACTTAAAGCTGAGTGGGAGAAAAACCACGAAATTGTAATGAAAGCAGGTGGGTTGCATATTATCGGTACAGAGCGTCACGAATCTCGCCGTATTGATAACCAGTTACGTGGTCGTTCAGGTCGTCAAGGTGACCCCGGTTCTTCTCGTTTCTATCTTTCTTTAGAAGATGGTTTAATGCGCATTTATTTGAATGAGGGTAAGCTCAATTTAATGCGTAAAGCGTTTACAGTAGCAGGCGAGGCGATGGAGTCGAAAATGTTGGCGAAAGTGATTGCATCTGCTCAAGCAAAAGTTGAGGCGTTCCATTTTGATGGCCGTAAAAACCTACTTGAATATGATGACGTGGCAAATGACCAACGTCATGCAATTTATGAGCAACGCAATTATTTGCTTGATAATGATGATATTTCTGAAACCATCAATGCCATTCGCCACGATGTGTTTAATGGTGTGATTGATCAATATATTCCACCGCAATCTTTGGAAGAACAATGGGATATTAAAGGGCTTGAAGAACGTTTATTTCAAGAGTTTGGTATGGAATTACCGATTTCTAATTGGTTAGAAGAAGATAATAATCTTCACGAAGAAAGTTTACGCGAACGCATTGTGGAAATTTCAGAAAAGGAATACAAAGAAAAAGAGGTTTTGGCTGGCGAAGACGCTATGCGCCATTTTGAAAAAGGTGTTATGTTGCAAACCTTAGATGAACTTTGGAAAGAACACTTAGCTTCGATGGATTATTTACGCCAAGGTATTCATTTACGTGGCTATGCACAAAAAGATCCAAAACAAGAATATAAAAAAGAATCTTTCCGTATGTTTACGGAAATGCTAGATTCCTTAAAACACCACGTTATCACGACTTTAACCCGTATACGTGTGCGTACTCAAGAAGAAATGGAAGAAGCTGAACGTGCTCGTCAAGAAATGGCGGCACGTATCAATCAAAATAATTTACCTGTGGATGAAAATAGTCAGACAACTCAAAATTCAGAGACTGAAGATTATTCAGATCGTCGCATCGGACGCAATGAGCCTTGTCCTTGTGGTTCGGGTAAAAAATATAAGCATTGTCATGGCAGTCGTGCTGCTCGCCATTAATGATTAGCCAAAGTGCGGTGATTTTTCACCGCACTTTTTTCATAGGTGCTATTGGATAGAAAAAATGGATAAAAAAATTATACAAGTTGCTGCGGGGATTATTCGTAATGAATTTGGTCAGATCTATTTAACGCAGCGTTTAGAAGGACAAGATTTTGCGCAATCTTTAGAATTTCCCGGTGGAAAAGTGGATGCGGGAGAAACCCCAGAACAGGCTTTAAAACGTGAATTGGAAGAGGAAATTGGTATTGTTGCATTAAATGCTGAACTCTATGAACGCTTCCAATTTGAATATCCAACAAAAATTATTTCTTTTTTCTTTTATCTGGTAGATGAATGGATTGGCGAACCTTTTGGGCGAGAAGGTCAAGAAGGTTTTTGGATCGAACAACGCGAACTAGATGCAGGACAGTTTCCACCTGCGAATGCAAAATTAATTCATCGGTTACTAAATGAAACTCACAATTTCATATAAAATAAATGTGGTTTAAAGTTATATTAAAAGATTTAGTATGATTTATCACATATAACTTTTTAATATACTCGCCAAAATATTTGTATTTTTTGCATTATGGGAGTCATTATGTCTCAACTTGCCAATCCAGAACTGATTAAAGTCGTTATTTTACTCGCATCTAGTGTAACAATTGTGCCGTTATTTAAAAGACTCGGGTTGGGTAGCGTGCTAGGTTATTTAGTCGCAGGTTGTTTAATCGGCCCATCTGTCTTTGGCATAGAGCAAGATCCAACAGCAGTGGTACATTTAGCGGAATTAGGTGTGGTAATGTTTCTTTTTATTATCGGGCTTGAAATGTATCCAGAACGCCTTTGGGCAATGCGTAAAGCTATTTTCGGCAGAGGTTTGTTACAAGTTGGATTATGTGGTTGCTTACTCACTTTTTCGGGTATTTATTTATTAGGATTAACAAAAGAAGTATCATTTATTGCTGGTATGGGTTTCACGCTTTCCTCTACTGCTATTGTAATGCAATCACTAGAAGAAAGGGGGCTTACTTCTACGTCAAAAGGACAACGCGTAATTTCGACATTAATTTTTGAAGATATTGCTATTGTACCACTTTTGGCTTCTGTCGCTTTTCTTGCTCCCCATTCGAAAGAAGCTACACCACACACTAATTGGGTATCAATTGGCATAGCATTAAGTGCTGTTGTGGGGCTAATTGTGGCTGGAAAATGGTTAATGAACCCACTATTTCGTTTAATTTCTAAGGCACGTATTCGTGAAATGATGACAGCGGGCGCATTATTGGTCGTTTTAGGTGCCGCATTAGCAATGGAAATTGGCGGGCTTTCAATGGCAATGGGTGCGTTTGTTGCTGGTGTGATGATGTCTGAATCAGCTTTTCGCCATCAGCTTGAAGCGGATATAGAACCATTTCGCGGTTTATTACTTGGATTATTTTTTATGGGCGTAGGAATGTCCTTAGATTTGCATTTAGTGTTTAATCATTGGATCTTGCTACTTGGAATTGTTTTTCTTTATATACTGGGAAAAGCCAGTGCTGTTTATATTATTGCCCGAATTACTCGTCTTGATCATCGAGAAGCCATAGGGAGAATGTCTTTGATGGCACACGGTGGCGAATTTGCCTTTGTGCTTTTTTCAGCCGCAGCGACCGCGGAAGTAATCAGTAATGAAGAACAAGCGACATTCACTGCTGCAGTGATTATTTCGATGCTTTTTTCGCCTATTATCGCTCAAATTGCTCGCAAACTTATACAGCGTACAGAGCCTAAACATCTTGATCAACTTGATGAAAATGATCTAGACACCATCGTGGATTTGGAAGATAACGTTTTAGTTATTGGTTTTGGACGTTTTAGTCAAATTGTCTGCCAAACATTATTAATTCGTGGAATTAGCGTTTCAGTAATTGATCGCAATATCGAAAATATCCGTGCTGCTGCAAAGTTTGGTTTTAAAGTTTATTATGGCGATGGCATTCGATTAGATGTTTTACGAGCCGCAGGAATTGAAAAGGCGAAATGTGTCGTATTAGGTATTAACGATACACAAAGAATTGAACATATTGTCAGTCAAATGAAAGAGGCTTATCCAAATTTACCGATTTTAACCCGAACTTATGACAGAAAAACAACAGTTAGTTTGATTAAGCAGGATGTAGATTTTATTGTGCGTGAAACTTTTGAATCAGCAATTACACTTAGTCGAGCAACATTGATGAAATTAGGTATTGATAAAATTGAAGCGGAAGAAATTATTAAGGAAGTACGAACATTAGATCAAGAACGGTTAAATGAAGAAGTTTTACACGGTTTTTCGAATGAAATAGTAAAAAAATATTGGACACCAAGACCATTTATTAAACCGCATCTTGATACAAAAGCATTAAATAAAGAAACAGAAGAAATTCTAAGTGAGAAAATTGAAGAAGAAATATTAAATGATCATTCATAAAATTATTTTTTATCTTTAGTGATATTTGTTTTATCTAAAAATATTAAATTTTAACTTCTCTTTTAAATATTTATTTTTGAGTATTTTAAATTACATAAATTTTTATTTTAAGGCAATAAATGAATAATAAAATTAGTGTTTATGATAAAGATAATTTCTTTGAGCTTTATCAGAAACTCCGTTCAAATCCAATTAGCCTCAATGAAATTATCGAAAAGCCCACCATGCTCTCACTGTTGCCTGATTTAAAGGGGAAAAAATTACTCGATTTAGGCTGTGGCACTGGAGGGCATTTACAACTTTATTTAGAACGAGGGGCGGCTAAAGTAATTGGAACCGATCTTTCCGAAAAAATGCTCGAACAAGCTGAAAAAGATCTACAAAAGTGCGGTCAATTTTCAGGACGTTTTTCCTTATATCACTTACCAATGGAAAAATTAGCTAAGTTACCAGAAAGTCATTTTGATGTGATTACTAGCTCTTTTGCTTTTCATTATATTGAAGATTTTCCTGCTTTATTAGCTTCCATTGCCAACAAACTTAAGCCGAATGGCACATTAGTTTTTTCCCAAGAGCATCCGATTACAACTTGCCACAAAGAAGGGGAACGTTGGGAAAAAAATGACAAAAAACAGCAAGTTGCTTATCGTTTAAATCATTATCGAGAAGAGGGCGAACGTAATAGAAATTGGTTCAAACAACCTTTTCAAACCTATCATCGAACAACAGCGACAATTATCAATAATTTAATTCATGCAGGGTTTCAAATCGAGCAAATGGAAGAACCTATGCTTGCCGATCAACCGCAATGGCATAATGAATTTAAAGATTTATCACACCGCCCACCGTTGTTATTTATCAAAGCAAGAAAAGTAGAGAAATAAACAAAATAAACTGGTTTTTAACCGCACTTTATGGTATAAATCGCCCCGCTGTTTTTGCCTTTCAAAAGCAGCTTTTTAATTACTAACAACACACACATATCAACAAGGCTTAATCGGGGTGCCAAACGGTCGATTAGCTGATATGTGGAGGCTCAACCCCAACAAAAGGAAAATATTATGGCACAAGTTTCAATGCGCGACATGATCAACGCAGGCGTACACTTCGGACACCAAACTCGTTACTGGAACCCACAAATGAAACCTTTCATTTTTGGTGCTCGTAACGGTGTTCACATCATCAATCTTGAAAAAACTTTACCTTTATTCAACGAAGCTTTAGCGGAATTAACTCGCATTGCTAGCAACAACGGTAAAGTATTATTCGTTGGTACAAAACGTGCAGCGTCTGAAGCGGTTCAAGCAGCAGCATTAGATTGTCAGCAATATTACGTAAACCACCGTTGGTTAGGTGGTATGTTGACTAACTGGAAAACCGTTCGTCAATCAATTAAACGTTTAAAAGATTTAGAAACTCAATCTCAAGACGGTACTTTTGAAAAATTAACCAAAAAAGAAGCGTTAATGCGTAGCCGTGAGATGGAAAAACTTGAATTAAGCCTTGGCGGTATCAAAGATATGGGCGGCTTACCAGATGCGTTATTCGTTATCGGTGCGGACCACGAACATATCGCAGTTAAAGAAGCAAACAACCTAGGTATTCCTGTATTTGCTATCGTTGATACTAACTCAACGCCAGCTGGCGTAGATTTCGTTATCCCAGGTAACGATGATGCGACTCGTGCTATCCAACTTTACGTTTCTGCAGCTGCAGCAGCGGTTAAAGAAGGTCGTGGTAACGAAGCTCAAGTTGCTGAAGAATTAGCAGCTGACGCAGAATAATTTAAGTTTTGCAATAAGGCGAGGCCCTTAATAATCAAACGATTAATTGGCATAGGGGCTAAAATTTAGCCCCTATATTTTTATCTAAAAGTGCGGTCAAAATAAACCGCATTTTCGACAGAGGATTTTAAAAATGGCTGAAATCACAGCATCATTAGTAAAAGAACTTCGTGACCGTACTGGCGCAGGTATGATGGAATGTAAAAAAGCATTAGTTGAAGCAAACGGTGATATTGAGTTAGCAATCGACAATATGCGTAAATCTGGTCAAGCTAAAGCAGCTAAAAAAGCAGGCCGTGTTGCCGCTGAAGGTGTTATCCTTGCTCGTGTAGAAAATGGTTTCGGTGTATTAGTTGAAATGAACTGTGAAACTGACTTCGTAGCAAAAGATGCAGGTTTCTTAGGTTTAGCAAATGAAGTAACTGATTTCGCAGCAGCAAACAAAGGTACGACTATCGAAGCATTACAAGCGCAATTTGAAGAAAAACGTGCGGCATTAGTGGCTAAAATCGGTGAGAATATGAACATCCGTCGTGTTGCTTACTTAGATGGTCAAGTAATTGCTCAATACTTACACGGCGCGAAAATTGGCGTATTAGTTGCGGGCGAAGGTTCTGCAGATGAACTTAAAAAAGTGGCAATGCACGTTGCAGCGTCTAAACCAGAATTCGTAAATCCAGAAGATGTATCTGCTGAAGTGGTTGAACACGAACGCCAAATCCAAATCGACATCGCAATCAACTCTGGTAAACCAAAAGAAATCGCAGAGAAAATGGTTGAAGGTCGTATGAAGAAATTCACTGGTGAAGTTTCATTAACAGGTCAAGCATTTGTAATGGATCCTTCTGTATCTGTAGGGGATTTCTTAAAATCGGTAAATACTTCTGTTTCTAACTTCATTCGTTTAGAAGTAGGCGAAGGTATCGAGAAAAAAGAAGAAGATTTTGCTGCTGAAGTAGCGAAAATCACTGGCGGTAATGCATAATTCTTTAAAGATAAGGAATATATGCTTATAAGCCCAACTTAAAGTTGGGCTTATTTATTTTTAAAAGAATTTCAGCTTATTTTTGTTAAGTAAATTTTATACACATAAAATCTGCATCTTAATCAGTTA
The DNA here is from genome assembly GCF_900475755.1 of Haemophilus influenzae. Lineage (NCBI taxonomy): Bacteria > Pseudomonadati > Pseudomonadota > Gammaproteobacteria > Pasteurellales > Pasteurellaceae > Haemophilus > Haemophilus influenzae. Next base: position 87,328 of record NZ_LS483411.1, on the reverse strand, counting down.
TTAAACTTTTAAAATGCAGATTAAATGATGGGGTATCAATTAAGAAATTTTCTTTTCTAATGCTTTTAGGCGTTTGTGTATGCCATCAATGCCTAATGTTAGAGCTGCCGTTTTACGCCACTCTTTATTCGTTTGTAATGGGATACCAGAGGAATATACGCCAGGTTCTGTGATTGGACGCATTACCATCCCCATTCCAGTAATGGTTACTTTATCACAAATTTCCATATGACCATTAATCACACTTGCACCACCAATTAAGCAATAGCGACCAACAGTTAAGCTACCTGCCATAATAACGCCACCCGCAACCGCTGTACCAGTGCCGATATGAACATTATGCGCAATTTGACAAAGGTTATCGATAATCACGTTATCTTCAATAATCGTGGCATCTAATGCGCCTCTATCAATACAAGTATTCGCACCAATCTCAACGTTATTACCAATTATTACTTGCCCTACTTGTGGGATTTTAATCCAACGACCACGATCATTTGCATAACCAAAACCATCACTACCGATAACTGTTCCTGATTGGATTAAGCAATTTACGCCAATCTCAACGTTATGGTAAACAGTGACATTAGCCCAGAGCTGGGTGCCTGAACCAATTTTGGTATTTTTACCAACAAAACAATTTGCCCCGATGATTACGTTATCGCCTAGAACTACACCTTCTTCAATCACTGCGTTCGCACCAATAGATACATTTTCGCCTAATAAAACGCCATCAAAAATGACCGCACTTTGTGCAATTCCTTGTGCTGCTTTTGGCGTGCTATCCATATATTGAGCTAAAATTGCGTAAGCTACATAAGGATCTTTAACAATAAGTAAATTGCTTTCTGGAGAACAGTGTTCAATATCCTCTTGAGATACAACCAAAATCCCTGCTTTAGAATCTTTCAATAATGCACGGAATTTTGCGTTAGAAATAAAAGTAAGTTGATTTGATTGGGCTTTATCGAGTGGCGCGATATTCTCAACAACAACATCGGCGTTACCGCGAACGGTAGCGCCGATTTGAGTTGCCAATTCTTGTAAAGAATAGGATTTTTGCATTATGAGAACCTATTATTTTTTCTCTTGTGCTTTTTCAGAAGCAGGGATAGATTTTAATACTTCTTCAGTAATGTCTTTACCCTCTACCGCAAATACAACTGAATTTGCATCAAGCACATAAGTATAACCTTTTGCTTTTGCTAAATTATTTGTCGCAGTTTGAATGCTATCTAATAATTTACCACGTTCTTCAGCTTGACGTTTTTCATTTTGAGCTTGGAATTCTTGAACTTTTTTATCTTGTTCTTGCATTAATTTTTGTAATCCAGCATCTTCAGTCGCGCCTAATTTATTAATTTCCTCTTGGCGTTTTTGAATATCAGCTTGACGTAAGCGAGGTGCATCTTTTTCTAAAGCCGCAACTTTTGCTTCTACTTTTTTACGAGCAGCTGCAATTTTATCATCAACTTCTTTTTTACTCGCTGCTAATTTCTCAGCTACAGGTTTAAATTCAGCATCAAGTTTATCTGCTACCGCTTGGCGATCTGGGTGATGTTGAAAAATATAACCTGCATTAATAAAAGCAATTTTCTCTTCAGCTGCAGCATAGCCTGAAGCAAGTGCAATACCTAAAGCAAGTGCGGTTACTTTTGCGATGTTTTTCATTTGATAAAGATCCTTAATTAAATAGAGGTTTGTTTAATATTTTCTCTGCCCAATTAAATTAGGCAGAGAACGTTGTTTTTGAGTTCTGATGACGAAAAAAGTTCAATTTATTAGAAAGAACCCCCAATACTAAATTGGAACTGTTCGACATCATCATTTTCATATTTTTTAATTGGTTTAGCATAAGAAAATACCAATGGTCCAATAGGAGATTGCCATTGGAATCCGACACCTGTAGAGGCGCGAATACGGCTTGATTTGCCATAATCAGGCAATCTTGCTAATACATTGCTATCTAATCCAGTTTTATCTGATTTCCATTTTGTATTCCATACGCTTGCCGCATCAACAAATAGGGAAGTTCGGACTGTATTTTGGCTTTTATCACTCACAAATGGAGTTGGCACAATTAACTCTGCACTAGCTGTAGCTATTGCATTACCGCCAATCACATCTGGGTGGTCTTTTTTAAATTCACCCTTTTCATCTTGGTAAATTGCATTAGGCCCAATACTACCATAAGCAAAACCACGTAATGAGCCGATGCCACCCGCTGTATAAGTTTGATAGAATGGTAAACGCTTGTTTCCGAAACCATTTGCATATCCTGCAGATGCTTTTGCAGATACAACCCAGAGGTGATCTCTGTCTAATGGGTAGAAACCCTGTACATCTGCACTTAATTTATAATATTTATTGTCTGATCCTGGAATAGTAACTCGTCCACCAAGACTTGCTTTTACCCCTTTGGTTGGGAAATAGCCTCTATTAAGGTTGTTATAGTTCCAACCAAAAGAAAAATCAAAGTCATTTGTTTTAATGCCATTACCTTTAAACTTCATTGATTGAATATATAAATTACGGTTATATTCTAGAGCAAAGTTACTAATTTTATTATAGGTATGGCCTAATCCTACATAATAGGAGTTATTTTCATTTACAGGGAAACCTAAAGTAACATTACTTCCATAAGTCGTACGCTTATAGTTAGAGGATGTATCACTTTTAGAGTTATCGTAGTTTTCAAAGAAAACATTTCCACCAAGACTTACACCATCTTTAGTAAAATAGGGTTCGGTATAACCCAAATTGACACTAGTACCATAATCATTTTTCGTACCAGCTATACTTACTGCCGCCCCTGTTCCCAAGAAATTATCTTGTTTAATACTTGCTTGATAACTAATACCACTCTCTGTACCGTAACCAATACCAAAGTTGATACTACCCGTGTTACGTTCTTTGACTTTATATACGACATCCACTTCATCATTGCTACCATTGATAGGATCAATTCGGTTTTCAACTGTTTCGAAGAAACCTGTACGATCTAAGCGAATTTTTCCTAACTCAACTAATTGTGAATTATACCAAGTTCCTTCTTGTTGGCGCATTTCTTGACGTAAAGTACTATCTGCTGAAACAGTATTTCCTTCAAAGCGAAGTTGGCGAACAGTTAAACGTCGTCCAGCATCAACAACAAAGGTTATCGCTAATGTTTTATTTGCATCGTCAAAATCAGGTACAGAATTTACTGTTGTGTTACCGTAACCTCGTTCCCCAAGTTTTGCTTTAATTGCATTTTCTACATCTGCAATATCACTACGGCGGAAAGTATCATTTAAATGTAATGCTGAAAGTAAAGGTTCAAGCTCGGCAGACATACCGCCCACATTACCTACAATGCGTGCGCTACGAAGGTCATACTGTAAACCTTCATTTACATCAATGGTCACATTAACTTTTGTTTTTTCATTATTTAGCTGAACATCCGTTTTAGTGATTTGTGCTTTGGCATAGCCATTATTTAAATAATAATCACGAATTGCCTGCAAATCTTTCTCGAATTGCGCACCTTCAAATTTATTTCCCCATAACTTCCACCAAGAATCAGGTTGTAATTCCATTTGTTCTTGTAATGTACTGCTACTAACAGATTCGTTCCCCTTGAAAGTTAATGATGCCAATTTTGCTTTATCATCTTCATTGATTTGAATTAAAATTTCAGCGCGATTATTTGGTAGCGTATTTACAATAGGTTCAACTGTTGCGTTATAACGACCTACGCTTACATAGTGTTCTTTTACGCTTTTAGCAAATTCATTTAATTTTTCTCGAATTAAAATGTCGCCAACTCTAAAGCCGTTAGCATCTAGGTTTTGTTTAAGTGCATCTGTAGGTATAACGGAGTTACCTTTAATTTTCACATCTGCGATAATCGGTTTGGCGACAACGCTAATAACAAGCACATCGCCTTCTTGACGTGCTTTGACATTATCAAATCGACCACTTACGAATAGAGAGTGAACAATATTTGTTACATCATTATCTGTAACACGCTGACCTGCACGAACTGGTAGTGTTGCTCGGATTTGTTGTTCTAAATCACCTTGAACACCATCTACACGAATATCTTTTGCCACGAAAGGTGCGGCAAACACAGTCGTTGTCGTACCGAATAATAAACTTGCGATTAGAAGTTTTTTCATCGATTGTATCCTATATAAATTATAGACGTAAAAAATCATTAAATAATGCAAACACCGTTAAGCTTAATAACAGTGCTGCACCAATTCGATAACAGATGCTTTGCACCCGCTCAGAAACAGGTTTTCCTTTAACAGCTTCCATTGCTAAAAAAACTAAATGACCGCCATCTAATACTGGTAATGGAAATAAATTCATAATCCCTAAATTTACACTAATCAATGCCATAAAACTTAAAAAATACACCAATCCAATATTTGCTGATGCACCAGCACCTTTTGCAATAGAAATTGGCCCACTTAAATTATTTAATGACAAATCGCCAGTAAGTAATTTCCCTAATATTTTCAAGGTTAAAAGGGAAAGCTGCCCTGTTTTTTCAATGCCTTTTTGTAAAGATTCAAGAATACCATATTTTAATTCAGTACGGTATTCATCCGCTAATTTTGTTAAGGTTGGGCTAACTCCTACAAACCATTTGCCATTTTGGTTACGCACTGGAGTCAGGGCTTTGTCAAATGTTTCGCCATTACGTTCAACTTTAATAGAAAAAGTTTCGCCTTGTTCGACCTGTTTTACAAAATTTTGCCAACTAAGTGCGGTGAAATTTTCTGTTAAAATTTTGTCTCCTATTTGTAAACCCGCTTTCTCCGCTGGAGAAGCCTGAACAACTTTAGAAAGTACCATTTCCACTTTTGAATGAATTGGAACAATCCCTAAAGCAGTGAACGCACTTTCTTTTTCAGGATCGAATGTCCAATTTGTAAGATTTAAAGTCCGTTGTTGTTCAATATTAGAATTGAAAGGAGAAAGGGCAATCTCAACATTAGGCTCCCCCATTTTTGTGGCAAGTAGCATATTGATGGTTTCCCAATCTTGAGTTTCTTCGCCATCAATTGTAAGAATTTGTGTATTGGGTTCAATGTGAGCTTGTGCTGCTATTGAGTTTGGCGTTATCGATTCAATCACTGGTTTAACCGTTGGCATTCCATAAAGGTAAATGACCCAATAGGCAAAAATTGCAAAAATAAAATTAGCTAAAGGACCTGCAATAATTACAAATGACCGTTGCAATACGCTTTTGCTGTCAAATGCTTGTGACTTTTGCTCTGCAGGAACTACTTCATTACGTCCATCAAGCATTTTTACATAGCCGCCTAAAGGAATCATTGAAACCGCAAATTCTGTACCCTGTTTATCGATACGTTTCCAAATTACCTTACCAAAACCAATTGAAAAACGATGGACTTTTATACCGCACTTTCTAGCAGCCCAAAAGTGACCGTATTCGTGAACGGATACTAATACCGCAATCGCAATGATAAAAGAACCTAGTGACCACAAAAATGACATTAAAAATCCTTATAATACAAAGAAATAGAAATAGCTGAAAAAAGGTATTGCAGCAGTCAAGCTATCAATACGATCTAATACACCACCGTGACCTGGAATTAATTGACTGCTGTCTTTCACACCAGACTCACGCTTGAACATACTTTCAGTTAAATCGCCCAATACTGAAATTGCAACTGTGGCTACAGAAAGAATGATAAATCCAGTAATATTTCGATCGCCTACTAAAGTATCGCCAGAGAAATGAATAAAGATAAAAGCAAGTACTAATGCTGTAATTAAGCCGCCAATGACCCCTTCCCAGCTTTTACCTGGCGATACTTTAGGGGCAAGTTTACGTTTACCAAAGGCGCGTCCGCTAAAATAAGCACCAGAATCAGCCGCCCAAACAAGTACAAATACGTAAAGTAATAAAAATAATCCGTGATAAGGATTATTGGTATAGTGTTCTAAACGTAAACGTAATACACCTGCGATAAAGGGAATCAACGTAGAAAAGGCAAATAAAAGTTGTAAAAGTGGATTTTTAGACCAAAATTTAGCTGATTTAGGATAACTGATTACTAGCAATAAAGCTAAGCCCCACCAGCTTACAGCATTTATCAATAAAAGCTGAAGATGTTGTTCAAACACACGCCCGGCATCTAAATAGTTACCCTCAGTATAGAGCCATAAGAAGATAAATACGCCTAAAAAGGTAGTCACAAAAAAACGTATCAAAGGTTGTTTAAGACGAGCAAATTGAGTCCATTCCCAGATCCCCAAAGCAGCTACCATACCTAACGCAAGGGCAAAATAAAAAGGTGTGAATAAAAATAGTGCACATAAAACTGCAGCAATTAACACAATAGCAGATAAAACTCGTTGTTTAAGCATAATTTTAATCCGTTGAATTATTCTGTCCCACCAAAACGGCGATGACGTTGTTGATAACTTGCAATAGCACGATTAAATTCTAATTGATTAAAATCGGGCCAAAGCACATCGGAAAAATATAATTCCGCATAGGCAATTTGCCATAATAAAAAGTTGCTTATGCGTTGTTCTCCACTGGTGCGAATTAATAAATCTACAGGTGGTGCATTTTGCGTTGCAAGATGATGTTGAAACGTCGAGTTATTAATATCTGAAACTGACATTTCTTCTTTTTTAACTTTTTCTGCAATTTGTTTAGCTGCTTGAACAATATCCCAACAACCGCCGTAATTTGCCGCAATATTGAGCGTAAGTGCGGTATTTTTTTCTGTTAAATTTTCCGCTTTTTTGATTTTTTCTTGTAAAGTTTCACTAAAACGAGATACATCGCCAATAATTTTCAGACAAATATTATTTTTATGTAATTTTTTTACTTCTCGATCTAAGGCTTGCATAAAAAGCGACATTAACGCGCTGACTTCTTGTTCTGGGCGACTCCAATTTTCGCTACTAAGGGCATAAAGTGTGAGCACTTTCACACCGATTTGTCGCGCATAAGCCACAGCCTTGCGTACTGCAGTAACGCCATTGGTGTGTCCAAAAATTCGCATTTTATTTTTCTGTTTTGCCCAACGCCCATTACCATCCATAATAATGGCAATGTGTTTTGGAATATTGTTTTGATCGAGTTCTATCATTATTTTTATTATAAAAAGATCCCTATAAATTCGGTTGTGAACTATATCATAAGTTGTATTTGCTTGCTATGGATTCCTTTGTTCGAATCTGTTCTGTAAAAATTGAAAATTTATTGTGAAAAACAACTAAAAAAAAATCACCGCACTTTTATTTCTCTCCCTATTAATTTTTGCCGTTTTACGGTATTCTATGCCACATTTTCTATTGTCAAAATGCTGCAAAAGTGCGGTTAAAATTTAAGGTGATTTTATGCAAGAACAATATCGTCCCGATATGATCGAACCAAAGGTTCAACAATATTGGGCAGAAAATAAAGTTTTCAAAGCAATCAAAGACGAATCTAAAGAAAAATATTACTGTCTTTCTATGTTCCCATATCCATCAGGTCGCCTGCATATGGGACACGTACGTAACTACACTATTGGCGATGTAATTTCTCGTTATCAACGTATGCTAGGTAAAAACGTGTTGCAACCTTTTGGTTGGGATGCTTTCGGCTTACCGGCAGAAGGTGCGGCGATCAAAAATAAAACTGCGCCTGCTAAATGGACATACGAAAACATTGCCTGCATGAAAAAACAACTTCAGCTTTTAGGCTTTGGTTTCGACTGGGATCGTGAAATCGCAACCTGTAAACCAGAATACTACAAATGGGAACAATGGTTCTTCACAGAGCTTTACAAAAAAGGCTTGGTGTACAAAAAAACCTCAACCGTAAACTGGTGTCCAAATGATGAAACCGTACTCGCAAACGAGCAAGTACACGAAGGTTGTTGCTGGCGTTGTGATACACCTGTGGAACAAAAAGAAATCCCACAATGGTTTATCAAAATTACTGACTATGCAGAGCAATTATTAGGTGGTTTAGATACCCTTCCACAATGGCCTGATATGGTAAAAACTATGCAGCGTAACTGGATCGGTCGTTCTGAAGGGGTAGAAATTACCTTTGATGTTGCAGATACTAACGAAAAAGTAGCAGTTTACACCACGCGTCCAGATACCTTTTACGGCGTAAGTTATTTAGGCATTGCCGCAGCACATCCATTAGCAAGTTTAGCGGCTCAAAATAATCCTGAATTAGCCACCTTTATCCAAGAAGCAAAAAATGCCAAAGTGGCAGAAGCTGATCTTGCGACAATGGAGAAAAAAGGAATGGCAACGGGCTTATTTGCGGTTCATCCATTGACGGGTGAAAAATTGCCAATTTGGGCCGCGAATTTCGTGTTAATGCACTACGGTACTGGCGCAGTAATGGCGGTTCCAGCTCACGACCAGCGTGACTTTGAATTTGCTCAAAAATACGGTTTACAAATTAAGCAAGTTATTGAACCCATTGCTGATGAAGAAATTGATTTAACTAAACAAGCTTTCGTTGAGCACGGTAAATTAGTGAACTCAGCTGAGTTTGATGGTTTAGATTTTGAAGGTGCATTCAACGGCATTGCAGATAAATTAGAAAAATTAGGTGTAGGAAAACGTCAAGTGAATTACCGTTTACGTGACTGGGGTGTTTCTCGCCAACGTTATTGGGGAGCACCAATTCCGATGCTAACCCTTGAAAATGGCGATGTAGTACCTGCACCAATAGAAGATTTACCCATTATTCTGCCTGAAGATGTGGTAATGGATGGCGTGAAAAGCCCAATTAAAGCGGATCCAAACTGGGCGAAAACAACTTTCAACGGTGTACCTGCATTAAAAGAAACGGATACCTTTGATACCTTTATGGAATCCTCTTGGTATTACGCGCGCTACACTTGTCCACAATATCAAAATGGCATGCTTGATGCGGAAGAAGCAAACTATTGGTTACCAGTGGATCAATATATCGGTGGTATTGAACACGCAACAATGCATTTGCTCTACTTCCGTTTTTTCCACAAATTGTTACGCGATGCAGGATTTGTAACCAGTGACGAACCAGCCGATAAATTATTGTGTCAAGGTATGGTGCTTGCAGATGCTTTCTATTACACCAGTCCAACCAACGAGCGTATTTGGGTAAGCCCAACCCAAGTGACCCTTGAGCGTGATGAAAAAGGCAGAATTATTAAAGCCACAGCTCCTGAAGGGCGTGAACTAGTCCACAGCGGCATGACCAAAATGTCGAAATCCAAAAATAACGGTATTGATCCACAAGAAATGGTAGAAAAATATGGTGCCGATACTGTTCGTCTATTTATGATGTTTGCCTCTCCAGCAGAAATGACCTTGGAATGGCAAGAATCTGGCGTAGAAGGTGCGAAACGTTTCTTAGGGCGTGTTTGGAATTTGGTATATCAATATCAACAAAATCCAGCAAAAACTAGCCTAGATTTGACCGCACTTTCCGCAGAACAAAAAGTGCTTCGTCGTGAAGTACATAAAACAATTGCGAAAGTGAGTGATGATATTGGTCGTCGTCAAACATTTAATACTGCGATTGCAGCAGTAATGGAGTTGATGAATAAACTGACTAAGGCTTCCTTAGAAAGCGATCAAGATCGAGCAGTCATGGCGGAAGCATTAAGTGCAGTTGTTCGTATGCTTTATCCAATTACGCCGCATATCTGTTTTGAATTATGGCAAGCTCTTGGCAATGAAAGTGCTATTGATACCGCAGAATGGGTAAAAGCCGACGAAGATGCAATGGTAGAAGACGAAAAACTTATTGTGGTACAAGTAAACGGTAAGGTTCGTGGCAAAGTTACCGTTGCGGCAGATGCGGATGAAGAAACAGTCAAAACGATTGCTTTCGCGGATGAAAATGTGAAGAAATTTGTTGATAATCAACATATTGTCAAAGTGATTTATGTCGCAGGTAAATTATTAAACGTAGTAGTGAAACCATAATACGTGGGGTGTGTGAATTCAAAATTCACGCACTATTTTTTATACGTACGTGAAATATTTACATTTTACACGTCCTACAATTAAAGGTAGTTTTTATGATCAAATCAATCAAGACTTTACTGCTTATCGCAACATTAGCAATTCTTTCTGCTTGCGGTTGGCATTTTCAACAGTCGGTTACTATGCCAAATGAATTGCGAACATTAGCCCTTGAAAGTGATGACCCTTATAATGATTTCACTGTTATTATGCGTCGCAAGTTACAGGAAAATCAGGTTAATATTGTTAATGTAAAACAAAATATTCCCATTTTACGTATTAATAAACAGATTACTTCAGATCAAGTCGCATCTATTTTTAAGCACGGACGTGAAGCAGAAAAACTTTTAATGTTGGAAGTTGAAGCCACTTTTCGCCTTGCTAATGGCGAAAGCTATCCAATCAATGCGAAAGTAAATCGTACTTTCTTTGATAATGCGCGTGCAGCATTAGCCAAATCGGAAGAACGCGAGGTAATTTGGAATGATATGCGCGAGCAAGTAGCGCGTCAATTAATCGTAAAAATAATTGCGTTACAAAATCAAATAAAAAGCAAATAATGAACCGTATTTTTCCAGAGCAACTAAATTATAATCTTGCTCAAGGTTTAGCTAGAGTTTATCTCTCGCATGGGCAAGATCCTTTATTACTTAGTGAAACTGAGGATACTATTTGTCAAGTGGCAAACCAGCAAGGTTTTGATGAAAAAAATAGCATTCAGGTTGATAGCCAAACTGATTGGGTGCAACTTATAGAATCTTGTCAATCTATGGGGTTATTTTTTAGTAAACAAATACTAAGCTTGAATTTACCTGAAAATTTCACCGCACTTTTGCAGAAAAATCTGCAAGAACTTATATCCGTATTGAATAAAGATGTCTTGCTTATTTTACAGGTAGCAAAATTGACTAAAGCGATTGAAAAGCAAGCGTGGTTTATTGCACTTAATCAACATGAACCAAATGTAATACTGATAAATTGTCAAACACCGACGGTAGAAAACTTGCCACGTTGGGTAAAAAATCGTACTAAAGCAATGGGATTAGATGCCGATAATGAAGCAATTCAACAACTTTGTTACAGTTATGAGAATAACTTGCTCGCACTCAAACAAGCTCTGCAGCTTTTAGATTTGCTCCATCCTGATCATAAACTTAACTACAATCGTGTCATTAGCGTGGTGGAACAATCCTCAATTTTTACACCATTTCAATGGATTGATGCTTTGCTAATGGGAAAAGCAAATCGTGCTAAACGTATTTTAAAAGGTTTACAAGCTGAAGATGTGCAACCTGTTATTTTATTACGCACACTACAGCGAGAATTATTTACGTTGCTTGAACTCACAAAACCACAGCAACGTATTATGACAACGGAAAAACTTCCAACTCAACAAATTAAGGCTGAATTTGATCGTCTAAAAATCTGGCAAAATCGCCGACCGCTCTTTTTAAGTGCAATTCAGCGTTTAACTTACCAAAAACTCTACGAAATTATCCAAGAACTCGCCAATATTGAACGCCTTGCTAAACAAGAATTTAGCGATGAAGTGTGGATTAAACTCGCTGATTTATCTGTGAAAATTTGTTTGTAGTCACAAGGCAAATAAAATAGACAATATTGAAATAAGATTTTTGATAAAAAAGAGATTTTTGGCTGGAAAAAATGGTCCCCCCTACCGGACTTGAACCAGTGACCAAGCGATTATGAGTCGCCTGCTCTAACCGACTGAGCTAAGGGGGGAAATTGCGGTAATTATAGAGAAATAATCACTTGAAGTCTATAAAAGAAAGGATGATTGATGAAAAATCAACCATCCCTTTTTACATTATTGAAGCACTGAAATATCAGCTACTTGTAAGAATAACCCTTGTAACGTATTTAAAATCGCTAAGCGGTTTTGGCGTAATGCTGGATCTTCAGCATTTACCATTACGTTGTCGAAGAAACTGTCTACTGGCGTGCGTAAGTTCGATAATTTATCTAATACTGCCGTGTAATCGCCTTTTGCAATAAGCGGTTGTACTTCAGTGCGTAATGCAAGTACCGCTTCAGCAAGTGCTTTTTCAGCTGGCTCTACGCAAGCGGTCAAATTGATCTCACCAATTGCAGCATCCGCTTTGGATAAGATGTTGCTTACACGTTTGTTTGCTGCCGCTAACGCTTCCGCTGAATCTAAAGTACGGAAGTGTGAAACCGCACGCACTCGCGCATCAAAATCAGCTGGACGGGTTGGACGACGAGCCAATACCGCTTGAATCACATCCACCGCAATGCCTTCATCTTGATACCATGCACGGAAACGACCGAGCATGAAATCTACCACATCGGCAACCACGTTTTTATTCGTGAGTTTATCGCCGAAAAGAGCGGCTGATTTTTTCACTAAATCTTCTAAATCCAGTGGTAAATTTTTCTCTACAATAATACGTAACGCACCTAATGCCGCACGACGCAATGCAAATGGGTCTGCACTGCCTTTTGGTGCTTGCCCGATTCCAAAGATACCCGTTAAAGTGTCAAATTTATCGGCTAAAGCGACCGCACTTGCAACGAGTGATTTTGGTAATTCATCGCCTGCAAAGCGTGGCATATATTGTTCGTTTAATGCTACTGCTACTTCTTCATCTTCGCCGTCGTGACGAGCATAGTGCATGCCCATTACGCCTTGCGTATCGGTGAATTCGAATACCATGTTGGTCATTAAGTCACATTTTGACAGTAAACCTGCACGTTTTGCTTTCGCTTCGTCTGCACCGATTTGTTTTGCAATTTCGCCTGCAAGTTGTTCGATACGATCAGTTTTGTCTTTTAATGTACCGAGTTGTTGTTGGAACAACACGGTTTCTAAACGTGGTAAACGATCAACCAGTTTTTGTTTTAAGTCAGTTTTGAAGAAGAATTCCGCATCAGTTAAACGAGGGCGAACCACTTTTTCGTTCCCTTCAATAATCGCGGTTGGATCTTCTGGGTTGATGTTCGAGACAAAAATAAAGTGCGGTAATAATTTGCCGTCTTTGTCATAAATTGGGAAGTATTTTTGGTCGCCTTTCATGGTGTAAACCAAGGCTTCCGCAGGCACTGCTAAGAAACGTTCTTCAAATTTTGCCGCTAACACATTTGGGTATTCCACCAACGAAGTCACTTCTTCAAGCAAGCTTTCTTCAATGTCAGCCACGCCACCAAGTGCGGTCGCTTTTGCTTGAGATTTTGCAAGGATTTCGGCTTTACGCTCGTTAAAATCCGCTACCACTGAACCTTTTTCACGCAATAATTGTGGATATTGGTCTGCATGTTGAATTTCAAATTCTTTCTCGCCTAAGAAACGGTGACCACGAATAGTACGCGCACTTGCTACACCTAAAATTTCGCCTTCGATTAACTCATCACCTAACAACATAGTCACGGTGTGAACTGGACGAATAAATTGCACGATTTTATCTGCCCAACGCATTGGTTTTGGAATTGGCAATTTCGCTAACGCATTTGCCACAATGTCGTTAAGTAAGTTTTTAGTCGGCTGACCTTTAATTTTTGCACGGTGAACTAACCATTCGCCTTTATCAGTCGCAATGCGTTCTGCTTGCTCAACGGTAATACCACAACCACGCGCCCAGCCTTCAGCCGCTTTAGTTGGTTTACCTTCCGCATCAAAAGCTGCAGATACTGCCGGCCCACGTTTTTCGATTTCTTTGCTCGGTTGTTGGGTTGATAAGTTCAACACTTTCACCGCTAAACGACGCGGCGCCGCAAACCATTCGATTTTGTCGAATGATAAGCCTGCTTGGTTTAATTCCGCCTCAACGTTATCCGCAAAAGAGGTCGCTAATGTTTTTAGAGCTTTTGGTGGCAGCTCTTCAGTGCCGATTTCTACTAGGAAGTTTTGGGTTGTCATTTTGTTTCTCTTATTTAAAAATTCTGTAGATTTAAATTCTTATTTTCTTCGTTATTACTTCTGCCAAATCTCCCCTACCCCTCTTTGCTAAAGAGGGGATTGGATCTTTGGAGAGTTAAATATTTATGTCCTACTTTAACGTTTTTTTAAAGCAGATAATTTAATCTCTATTGAAATTAAAATGTAAATGAACCAGTTACTATCAATTTACTCAAGAATTCCCCTCTTTAGCAAAGAGGGGTAGGGGAGATTTACTCGCTTCGCTCGCACTTCGTGCCGTTGCTAAAGCAACGTTCAAACGCAAGCGTTTGTGGCAGAGGTTAATCCAACCTCATACTCAATCAGCCCTTACATTCTCTAAAAACAAATAAATCTGCTCTACTACCGCTTCAATTTCACGCATGACTTCATCATTGCTAAATCGCATCACTGTAAAACCAAGTGAATTTAATTCTGCATCTCGCAATGCATCTTTTTCCTGATAATCAGGTTCATAGTGCTGACTACCATCTAATTCAATAATCAGCTTTGCTTTTGCACAATAAAAATCAACAAAATAACTTAAAAGTGGCTTTTGTCGATTAAAACGAAATCCTAATAATTGATCTCGATTGATGCGTTGCCATAGCTTTCTTTCTGCATCCGTTTGATCCGCTCGCAATTTCTGCGAATTCTCTTTTAGGTATTTTTCATAGGGTTGCATGAAAACTGCTATTCTATTTTTTCCTAGAACTCAAAAAATTGCTTTTAACTTTGATAGGTCTAAAACAACATCGCCATTTGGTAATAACAATGCAGGAATGCCTAAATAGCCATTTGCTTTCGAGTTATCAAATTCTGCACTGCTATCGCGTAAACGAATAAATTGTTTGAGATTAGGTAATGAAGTCATAATTTCTACTTCATCGTAATCCACACCTAAGCGATCCAACTCCGCGACAAATGGCGCGGTATCTGGGCATGTTTCTGCATAAAAAAGAATGGGTTTGCTCATTTTGCTCTCCTAAAGTGCGGTCAAATTTCACCGCACTTTTTTGAATTACCTTTAAATGTTATTTTTTACAACCTGGGAAACCTAAGGCTTCACGGCTTGCATAATAGGCTTCCGCCACGCCTTTGGTTAAGGCACGAATGCGTAAAATATAGCGCTGGCGTTCGGTGACCGAAATTGCTTTACGCGCATCTAATAAGTTAAAGCTGTGTGCTGCTTTCAAAATACGTTCATAAGCTGGCAATGGTAACGGTTTTTCTAAGGCTAATAACTCTTGTGCCTCTTTTTCGTATTGATCGAAGCAGTAGAATAAGAAATCTGTGTTTGCGTGTTCAAAGTTATAGGTTGATTGCTCAACTTCATTTTGATGGAAAACATCGCCATAAGTGGTTTTGCCAAGCGGGCCGTCAGACCAAACTAAGTCATACACAGAATCTACGCCTTGAATGTACATGGCTAAACGCTCTAAACCGTAGGTCACTTCGCCCGTTACAGGTTTACATTCTAAGCCGCCCACTTGTTGGAAATAGGTAAACTGGGTTACTTCCATCCCGTTTAACCATACTTCCCAACCCAAGCCCCAAGCACCTAAGGTTGGGTTTTCCCAGTTATCTTCCACGAAACGGATGTCGTTTTGTGTTGGATCGAAACCGAGCATTTCAAGCGAGCCTAAATAAAGTTCTTGAATATTATCTGGAGAAGGTTTGATTACCACTTGGAATTGGTAGTAATGCTGTAAACGGTTTGGGTTTTCGCCGTAGCGACCATCGGTCGGACGACGTGAAGGTTGAACATAAGCAAATGCCATTGGCTCTGGGCCTAATGCACGCAATGCGGTCATGGGGTGAGAAGTACCTGCACCCACTTCCATATCAAAAGGTTGCACAATGGTGCAGCCTTGGTTTGCCCAATATTCTTGTAGGGCTAAAATCATACCTTGGAATGTTTTTACGTTAAATTTTGTACTCATAATCGTTGATCTAATGTGATTAAAAATGTTGGTATTATACTTGAATCCGTAAAAGGGATAAAGGCGAAAAATGCGGTTGAAAATCAGGCTTTATAAAGATATATCAAGTAAGTAATTTTGAATATTTAGGTAGATTTTAAGTCTTATTTTAGTATAGTTTTTTTTGATTGATTTAATAGATTTCAATTGTTTAAACCTTTCTATATGATTCGCAAGAAATTCATTTCAACCTAACTAAATTTATTAACTTTACAAGGAATCTACCATGAGTTCTCAATGTCCTTTCTCGCACTTAGCTGCGACAAACTTAACAATGGGTAACGGTGCACCCGTTGCTGATAACCAAAACAGCTTAACAGCTGGTCCACGTGGTCCATTACTTGCACAAGATTTATGGCTTAACGAAAAATTAGCTGATTTCGTACGTGAAGTGATCCCAGAGCGTCGTATGCACGCTAAAGGTTCTGGTGCATTTGGTACCTTTACTGTGACACACGATATTACTAAATATACTCGTGCAAAAATTTTTAGTGAAGTGGGTAAAAAAACTGAAATGTTCGCACGTTTTACCACCGTGGCAGGCGAACGTGGTGCAGCAGATGCTGAGCGTGATATTCGTGGTTTTGCATTAAAATTCTATACTGAAGAAGGTAACTGGGATTTAGTAGGTAACAATACGCCAGTATTCTTCTTACGTGATCCACGTAAATTCCCAGATTTAAACAAAGCAGTAAAACGCGATCCGCGTACTAATATGCGTTCAGCAAAAAATAACTGGGATTTCTGGACATTATTACCAGAAGCATTACACCAAGTAACTGTTGTAATGAGTGATCGTGGTATTCCTGCAAGCTATCGTCATATGCACGGTTTCGGTTCTCACACTTATAGTTTTTGGAACGAA
Source organism: Haemophilus influenzae (assembly GCF_900475755.1). Taxonomy (NCBI): domain Bacteria; kingdom Pseudomonadati; phylum Pseudomonadota; class Gammaproteobacteria; order Pasteurellales; family Pasteurellaceae; genus Haemophilus; species Haemophilus influenzae. The sequence goes on along the minus strand of NZ_LS483411.1, from coordinate 70,569 downwards.
GCGGGCGAACGTTTTTGGGTAAAATTCCACTTCCGTACTCAACAAGGCATTAAAAATTTAACGAATGCTGAAGCCGCAGAAATTATTGCAAATGACCGTGAAAGCCATCAACGTGATTTATATGAAGCGATTGAACGTGGTGATTTTCCTAAATGGACATTATTTGTACAAATTATGCCAGAAGCTGATGCAGAAAAAGTATCTTATCATCCATTTGACTTAACCAAAGTATGGTCAAAAAAAGACTATCCATTAATTGAAGTAGGGGAGTTTGAATTAAACCGTAACCCAGAAAACTTCTTCGCTGATGTAGAACAATCTGCATTTGCACCAAGTAACTTGGTTCCAGGTATCGGCGCAAGCCCTGACAGAATGTTACAAGCTCGTTTATTTAACTATGCGGATGCACAACGCTACCGTTTAGGTGTGAATTACCGTCAAATTCCAGTGAATCGTCCGCGTTGCCCAGTTCATAGCAACCAACGTGATGGTCAAGGTCGTGTAGATGGTAACTACGGTAGCTTGCCACACTACGAGCCAAACAGCTTCAGCCAATGGCAACAACAACCAGACTTTGCTGAACCACCACTTCGTATCAACGGAGATGCAGCACACTGGGATTATCGTAAGGATGATAACGATTACTTCAGCCAACCTCGTGCATTATTTAACTTAATGAATGCAGAGCAAAAACAAGCGTTGTTTAATAACACTGCAGCTGCAATGGGCGATGCACCTGATTTCATCAAATACCGTCATATTCGTAACTGTCACTGGTGTGATGCAGCATACGGTGAAGGCGTTGCGAAAGCATTAGGTTTAACCGTTGAAGATGCATTAAAAGCTCGTGATACTGACCCTGCATTAGGTCAAGGCGGATTGTTATAATCTTTCGAGTTAATTACTTTAAATAAATAATAGTAGTAATTAATCTGCACCCAAAAGTTAGACTAAGGTTTAATCAATTTGGATGCAGATTTTTTTTTAATGAAATATTACTAATTAGTTACATAATACGTGAACGATTTTGTAATCGGTTAAAAATTTGAATGTGAAAAATAACCTATAATAGCTTCCATTCTTATGATAAATATTGCATTTGAGTAATAATGATAAATATGTATCAAGGTACAAAATAATGAGGTATAAAATGACTATCATTCCCCGTTACTGCAGTAAAATCTTCGCGTAATCCCATACCGCAAGCCACATCACCCACAACCCAAGAGCCGATAATTGGATACATTCCATCAAAACTTGGTAATTCAAATTTTTGTTGATAAACATAACCTGAATTAGCATAAAACGTAGAGTGTTCGCTTCCTTTCGCTGCAAATTCTACGCCATTGTTTTTCTCATAATAGAAGACATTGGCACCTTCTCGACCTAACAATGGTTTTTTCACCCACATCGATAAATCTTTTGGTAATTCGAAAGGCGTAAAATAAGCAGGCAATAAATTCGGATGATTCGGATAACGCGCCCAAAGTTTTGCCAATAGCGCTTTATTACTTAACAACATTTTCCACGCAGGCTCAATAAATCGTGTTTCAGCGGTTGTAATATGGCGAGCAAACTCAGCGTGGCTTAGCCATTCCAGCGGATACAATTTAAATAACATTTCAATAGGCTGATCATTTAAATCTACAAATTTTTCTGTTTCGCTGTTATAGCCAATATCTTCCACCGCTAATTGATGAATATTCCAACCTGCGTTATAAGCCACATCAGCTAAATAATCCACATTGCCCCAATCTTCACGGCCAGCATCTTGCATAGCACTCAAATGGAAATCTGTTTTACCACTTTGTTGTTTCAAAAATTGGAAATGTTTAATTAATTCTTCATGAATCCAGTTAAATTGATCACGATGTTTCAAGCCCTCAATTTGTTCCAACCACTGCCATTGAACAACCGCAGCCTCCAACAAAGATGTTGGCGTATCGGCATTATATTCAAACATTTTTAGGTTGTCGCCATCATAGCCAAAATCAAAGCGTCCATATAAATAAGGATCTTGATTACGCCAAGAGCTTTCAATAAGCTGTTTTTGCAACTCCGTAAAACGATAATTTTCATAATCGCCTTTTTTAATTTCATCCGCCGCAAAATCTAAACACATTAAATGTAATTCATTAGTTGTATCCTCAATGCGATCAATTTCCGCTAAAGTAAATTCATAGGCAACATTATCAGACCAATAATGAGAGCCATCACTAGAAGGCAAATTATAGTAATCAAATCCAACATTAAGTAGCTGTTGCACCATATCTGGTCGAATAGGAAACCCGGTTACACGTTTCATTTAGCCCCCACTGCTACGATTAGTATTATTTGGGCTACTAAAACCACCACGAGATACAGGTTTGCTATTCATGCTTCCTGCATTTCCTTTCACAAGCATTGGTTTTCCAACAGAACGATTTGTTTGCGGTTGCACAACTTGCCCTGCTGGTGTGGTGACAGCTCGATTTCCAGGATGATAGCTCGGGCCAAGGAAACTACTAATTGCACGAGCTGCCATATACCCTATAACGCCACCAGCAATTGCGGCCCCTAAAGAAGGATCGGTACTTTCAGCTTTTGCAGTCGATTCAGCATTGTTCTCACTTTGATTAGCTTGTGCATTATTTTCAGCTGGATTTTTTACCGCACTTTCTGCATTACCGTTATCACGAATATTTAAACCAAGCCCCTGCGGTGGTGTAGTTTCAGTTTTCTGAGTACTCTCGGTATTTTTATCTGCCTCACAAAGCTCAATTTTTTTCCAATCCGCTAAACAATCGTCTAAAGACTGATACACATCACGTTGTACTTGTTCTTCTGAACAGCCTCCTAATAAGGCCACAATAGATAAACTCACTAAAATCTGATTTTTCTTTTTCATTGTTCTCAATTTTTATCGAATGGTTTTCACGCCTAGCCATTGCTCGGCCTGTTTATTGGTAATTTCTTCACGAGTCCACATACTCATTAGATCTGGTTGTGGATATTTATTGCTGTTATAGCCGACTAAACGAGCAAAATCAAATACGGCATGAGGATAGCCATTAATAAGCAACAAGGCTAAATAACCACTTTCATCCCAACAAATTTCAAGTTTGCGTGCCTCATGATGATTAGAGGTTGAATCAACATTATACACGTGCAACATATCCACTATCGGTTGAGCATTTTGACGCATATCAAGTGCATAAAAATAGCCTGTTTCACCGTCATCTTCAAACATTACGGCAAAATGCTCAAATACCGTAGAATGCGTTCCTACTTGCTTTGGCGTTCCTAAAAAGAGTTCGTCTTCTAAAGTTAAATGTAACATTCCCTTTCCTTTAAATATTAGATATAAAAACACCGCACTTTTATACAAAGTGCGGTGAGATTTTACAGTAAATTCAGCGTGAATTACGCTTGACCTTTAACCGCTTTTAAGCCTAAGAACGGGGCTGGAGTGCCAGCACGTTCTAATGCTTCTTCGATACGGATTAATTGGTTGTATTTCGCAATACGGTCAGAACGGCTCATAGAACCCGTTTTGATTTGACCTGCTGCTGTACCAACCGCTAAATCAGCAATAGTTGCATCTTCGGTTTCGCCTGAACGGTGAGAGATTACAGCCGTGTAACCTGCATCTTTAGCCATTTTGATTGCCGCTAAAGTTTCAGTTAAAGAACCGATTTGGTTGAATTTGATTAAGATAGAGTTTGCGATACCTTTTTCGATACCCTCTTTTAAGATTTTGGTGTTAGTTACGAATAAGTCGTCGCCCACTAATTGAACGCGGTCGCCTAACACTTTAGTTTGGTATGCAAAACCTTCCCAGTCAGATTCATCTTGACCATCTTCGATAGACACGATTGGGTATTGTTTAGTTAATTCTTCAAGATAGTGTGTGAACTCTTGAGAAGTGAATGAACGGCCTTCGCCTTTCATTTCGTATTTGCCAGTTTCTTTGTTATAGAATTCAGAAGATGCGCAGTCCATCGCTAAAGTAACGTCTTTACCTAATACGTAACCTGCTTTTTCAACTGCTTCTTTGATACATGCTAAAGCGTCTGCGTTAGAGGCTAAGTTTGGTGCGAAACCACCTTCATCGCCAACTGCCGTGCTCATGCCTTTAGATTTTAATACTTTTGCAAGATTGTGGAATACTTCAGCACCGATACGAAGTGCTTCACGTAACGTTTTCGCACCCACTGGTTGGATCATAAATTCTTGAATATCGACATTGTTATCTGCGTGTTCGCCACCGTTAATGATGTTCATCATTGGTAATGGCATAGAATAAACACCAGCAGTGCCATTTAATTCTGCAATGTAAGCGTAAAGTGGTAAACCTTTAGATGCTGCCGCTGCTTTTGCGTTTGCTAAAGATACCGCTAAGATTGCATTTGCACCAAAGTTAGATTTGTTTTCAGTACCGTCTAAATCGATCATAATTTGGTCGATTTCAGCTTGGTTTGTTGCATCTTTACCAAAGATGGCTTGTGCGATTTCGTTGTTCACTGCAGATACGGCTTTTAATACGCCTTTACCTAAGAAACGAGATTTGTCGCCGTCACGTAATTCTAATGCTTCACGAGAACCAGTTGATGCACCAGATGGAGCCGCAGCTAAACCAACAAAACCTCCTTCAAGATGAACTTCAGCTTCAACAGTTGGGTTACCGCGTGAGTCGATGATTTCGCGACCAATCACTTTAACGATTTTTGCCATTTTTATTTTCCTCAATTAAGTTAATTAAAACGGGTTAAGCGAGCCTAAAACAGGCGATATGATAAAGCTATTTTGAGATTTTGTCTTGTAAAAAATGCGTATGCTTTGATCTTTATCTATTTATTGTCTTGAGATATTCGTTGCACAAGCATAAGCTGAACTCCACGCCCATTGAAAGTTGTAACCGCCTAGCCAGCCTGTTATATCTAGCACTTCGCCAATAAAATACAAACCTTGTACAAGGTTACTTTCCATCGTTTTAGAAGAAATCATTTTGGTGTCCACACCGCCCATAGTGACTTCAGCCGTACGATAGCCTTCTGTGCCATTTGGAGTAAATTCCCAGTGATGAATAAAATCCACCAGATTTTTTACCCACACTTTGCTGATGTTAGCGATAACTTTATCTTGCATAAGACCTTGCTCAAGCCAAAGTTCAACCAATTTTTTCGGAAGTAATCGAACCAAGATAGTTTTCAACATTTGTTTTGGCGAAGATTGTTTTGCTTGATTAATTTCCTCTTCCACATTGTGGTTAGGTAATAAATCAATTTCCACTGACTCAGTAGGCTGCCAATAATTGGAAATTTGCAACACCGCAGGGCCTGAAATTCCACGATGGGTAAACAAAAGCTGGTTGTGAAAAGATTTTCCGCACTGGGCTGTGATCGTGACTGGCAAGCTAATGCCTGAAAGTGCGGTTAAAAATTTATCTGTTTCTTGATAAGTAAAAGGCACTAAACTCGCGCGCGGAGGAATAACTGGAATGCCAAATTGTTCTGCAATTTGATAGCCAAATGGCGTTGCACCAAGCCCAGGCATAGAAAGCCCACCTGTCGCAACAATCAAATTTTTACATTGCCATTTGGTTGAATTTACCTGTAAAACAAACCGCACTTTTTCATCATTTTGAATGAGTTCAACTTGAGAAACTTCGCTACGCAATAAAATCTTAGCGCCATATTTATCGCATTCAGATTTCAACATTTCAACGATTTGTTCTGCGCCATCATCACAAAATAATTGCCCCAATTCCTTTTCGTGATAAGTAATCCCTTGCTCCGCCACAAGAGAAATAAAATCCCAATTGGTATAGCGGGCAAGGGCAGATTTAACGAAATGAGGATTTTGTGAAAGGTAATGAGCTGGCGTAACCTCTAAATTGGTGAAATTGCAAAACCCACCGCCCGACATCAAAATCTTACGTCCGATTTTTTTACCGTTGTCGAAAACTGTCACTGACTTGCCTAACTTAGCCAACTGTGCAGCGCAAAATAATCCTGCGGCACCTGCACCAATAATAATATTTTCAGAATATTGGCTCACGGATTTTGCCCTTTTTCACCACGTTGTAAAAAATCCAACATCTTCATTCGTTGAATAACAGAACGACGATCCACTGCCGCATTACCAGAATCTAATAATTGCTGTAAATACGCACTGGCTTGTGGGTATTGACGATTTTCTAAGGCAATCGTCGCCAACAAAGAAAGACTTGACACTTCATTTTTATCTTTTGCCAAAGCTTCATTCAAAAGTTGTTCTACTTTTGGGGTTATTTGCTGACCTGCTTGATAATAAAGTGCGGTGGCTGCCAAACCTAAAATATTAGGTTTACTGCCTGAGATTTTTTCCGCATTAGAATAAGCCACAAGCGCACTGTCAAATTCATTATTCTGCACATAGGCTTCCCCAAGTAGAAGCCAAGTTTCCGCATTATTTGGATCAGTACGCAGTTTATTTTGGATCTTCTCAATCACATTTTCATTTTTGTGTTCATCATTCATTTCAACATTTTGATTATGTTGCTCAATCATTGATTGCTCGCCTTGTTGAACACGACTAAAACGATCAAGAGAAAAATAATAAGCGGTTGGAATAACAATTAATAAAAAGAAAACCACAAAAGAAAGTTTGTGATTACTTTTCCCAAAGAAATCTGTCTTTTGTTCCTTTTCCTTAGGGTCTGAATGAAACTCAGCATTAACAGAAAAATATCTCTGTTCTTTTTCCAACGCAGTTCCCTGCTCGGTTGAAGATAGGGCAGATTTTTTTCTATTTGAGAAATAAAGCAATGCGGCCGCTAAAATTAAAAGAGCCATTGGCAATAACCATAACAACGCCGTATTCCATTTGAATGGCGGTTTGTAATTCACAAAATCGCCAAATCTAGCCGTCATTTGATCGATAATTTGCTGATTAGTTTTTCCTTCGTCCACCATTTTGTACACTTCAAGACGCAAGTCATAAGCGATAGGCGAATTAGATTCCACCAAATTTTGGTTTTGACATTGTGGGCAGCGTAAAGATTTTGCCAACTCTACGGCACGAGTACGATCATCTTGATTTTGGAATTGATAGGTATCCACCATTTCCGCTTGAGTAAACAAGGAAAATGCGAATAAAAGTGCGGTTGCAAAAACAAATGTTTTTTGAACTCGAGTAAAAATATCTAATAGGCTTTTCATTTATTCTTCAATGCTTCAATTTTTGGCAAAAATACCGTTTGCCAAGTTTCTTTATCCAATAAACCAGAATGGCGATAACGAATCACACCATTTTCATCCAAAAGATAAGTTTCTGGCGCGCCATCCACGCCTAATTTGAGGGCAAGTTCTCCCTGACTATCATTAATGGTTAAGACGAACGGATTGCCCATTCGCTTAAGCATTTCAATGCCATTTTGCGGATTGTCGCGATAATCTACACCCACAATAGGCAACGTTTTTGCAATCTCAATTAACAACGGATGTTCTTCTTTGCAATAACCACACCAACTGCCCCACACATTTAATAAAAATGGCTGTTTAGGAAAATCTTTCAGGCTTACGATTTGTGATGGCTCATGTAAATTAGCCTGATAAAACTCTGGAACGGGTTTATCAATTAAAGCCGACGCAATTTTTTTCGGATCTTGATTTAACCCAGCAATTAATAATACACACACGCCTAAAAGCACAAAGAGCGGTGCAAAAAAGAGAAGTTTTTTGTTCATTATTTTTCCTGTTTTCTGCGTAATCCGAAGACGCTAAAAAGTGCGCCAAACGCCATTAAAATACCGCCAGCCCAAAGCCAACGAATCAGCGGTTTATAATGTAAGCGGAAAGTAAATTCTCCTTTGCCGAGAGAATCTCCCATCACAATATATAAATCGCCCCAAAAACCGCCATTAAGCCCCACTTCACTCATTGTCATTGTACGAACATCGTAATAACGGCGTTCGGGGATAATTTCTGCATAAGGTTTACCATTTTCAGTTACGTCAAAAAAGGCGATTTCTGCCGTAAAGTTTGGTCCGATTTCATTAGAAAATTGGCGATAGTGAAATTCATATTGTCCCAGCGTTTGACTTTGTTGCGGTGCTAAACGCACACCAATTTCACTGCCAAAATAACCGCTCATTATTGCGCCAATAGTCACAATCGCCACGCCACAGTGTGCTAAAATCATACCAAATTGAGACAAACGAATTTGTCGCCAATTTTGCCATAAAGTGACCAACAAAAGCCAAATCGCAAGAGTTAATAACACAAAAGCGAAAGCGTGAAAATTCAACGCAGAATTATGGCGTAGCTGTTGCCAAATCATCAAGCTGGCGAGAATCAAAGACGGAATAAGCAACCATACGTAACGTATCAATAATACGCGATCAAATTGCACTTTACGTATGCTAAGCGAAATTACCATTAAGATTAAAATTACCGTAATGATTGGGAAGAAAATACTATTAAAATAAGGACTTCCCACCGAAATTGAGCCCCAATTCATCGCTTGGAATAACATCGGGTAAAAGGTGCCTAAAAAGGTAGAAACAGTGGCAATGGTCAGCAAAATATTCAGCAATAAAATGCCACCCGATTTAGAAACGAACTGAAAATTCACCGCACTTTCTGACAAACTGCCCGCACGCAAAGCGAATAAACCAAAGGCTAACACTGTCAAAACAAAGAAAATTAATAACAATACATAACCGCGCGTGTTATCCAATGCAAAAGCGTGCACAGAAGTGAGTGCACCAGAACGAACAATAAACGTGCCTAATACGCTAAAGGCAAAAGCGAGCAAAGAAAAAAGCGTTGTCCAATAACTAAATACACCTTGTTTTTCTGTTGCCATTAAACTGTGTAATAACGCCAAACCAAGCAACCAAGGCATTAAAGATGCATTTTCTACGGGATCCCAGAACCACCAACCGCCCCAGCCAAGTTCGTAATAAGCCCACCACGCACCAAGCACAATGCCAATGGTTAAAAACAACCAAGAAACCAACACCCAGCCACGCATTGAGCGTGCAATTTGTCGTGCAGATTGGTTATAAATCAACGCACTCAAACTCATTGCAAAATTTACCGCAAAGCCCACATAGCCAACATATAATAAAGGCGGATGGAAAATTAATCCCACATCTTGCAACATTGGATTGAGATCGCGCCCTTCTGCGGGAGCAGGAAAAATGCGTCCAAATGGATTGGAATAAAATAAAATAAACACCGCAAAACCAAAGCAAATTAATCCCAATAAAGATAAAGATTGAGCGGAAAAAGTGCGGTCATTTTTTCGATTAAAAAAAGCAAAAGCAGCAAGCCATAAACTCAATGAAAATAACCAAAACAACATTGAACCTTCATGTCCGCCCCAAGTGGCAGCCACTTTAAAAAATGTAGGTAATTGGGAATTAGAATGTGCCGCTACATATTCAAGGGTGAAATCATCCACCGCAAAAGAATAAGCAAGCAAACCAATTGAGAACGTCGTCGCAAGGGTAAAAATATAACTAAGCGGCCAAGCAGCATTAATTAAAGTCGAATTTTTTTTGAATAACCCAAATTGAGGCACTAACGCAAGAAAAAACGCGCTAGCTGTTGCGAGTAAAAGAAGGAAAAAGCCAAGTTCTGGAAGCATAATGTCGTCGTTTTTTTTCGTTGATGCGCAGATAAAGTCGCTAATCAAGTATGTTTCATTAATAAAATTAAAAATAGCACCTTGATAGGTGCTATTGTACTTATAAAAATTAATGATTAAATTCAGCACCTAAACAAGGGCGGATTTTATTTAACATTTCTTTTATTACGCGTGATGGGGCTGCGATGATATTGCCACTGCGTAAGTAGCCGTTACCTGCATCAAAATCACAGACTAAACCACCTGCTTCACGCACGATTAAATCGCCAGCTGCGCAATCCCATGCTTTTAAGCCCATTTCAAAATAGCCATCAATACGATTTGACGCCACATAGCATAAATCTAATGCAGCAGAACCAGTACGACGGAAATCCGCAGCATCTTCAATTAAGGCATTCATCATTGCAAATTGAGTTGGCATTAATTTTGGTTGTTTGAATGGAAAACCAGTGGCTAAAATTGAACCTTGAAGTTCACGTTTACTATCTACACGTAAACGTACTTCATTTAATTTTGCACCTTCGCCACGCACAGCAGTAAATAATTCATTGCGGATTGGATCGTAAACAACCCCGACTTCAGTGCGATTTTTTACACGAACTGCGATAGACACAGAAAAGTGGGGAAGTCCTGTCATAAAATTCCGGGTACCATCTAGAGGATCAATAATCCATTGTACATCGCTATCTTTGCCTTCAATTGCGCCTGTTTCTTCCGTAATAATTGTGTGATCAGGATAAGATTTACGAATAACTTCAATGATTTCTGCTTCAGACGCTTTATCAACGTTTGTCACATAATCATTAATACCTTTTTGTGTGCTTTCGATAGCATCACGGCGTTCATAATTTTTAGCAATCACATTGCCCGCTTTTCGTGCCGCACGAATAGCGATATTTAACATTGGATTCATATTTCCACCAGATTTTAAAGAACAGAAAAATTCCGCATCATTATAGCGAGATTTGCCAAAATAACCAGTTGAAAATCATAAAACAATGGTTTTTATAGATTTTCAGAAAAACTTTGCGATATGGATCGCAAAAATCATATCAAGTGATTTTTCTACTCATTATTTATCATTAAAGTGCGGTAGAAAATTGGAGCGTTTTATGCAGAAAGGTGTGACATTAGTGGAATTATTGATTGGGTTAGCAATCATCAGCATTGTGCTGAGTTTTGTCGTGCCATTATGGCAAACCGATTCACCTAAAACGATTTTAACCAAAGAGCAACATCGCCTGTATTTATTTCTACGACAAATTCAGGCTCGGGCAGAAAATTCATCGGAAGTGTGGTTTTTACTTATCAATCGGAACCTTGCGACACAACAATGGTGCTTAACGGCACAAGTAAAAAATAACCAAACTTGTGATTGTTTAAATCCGATAAATTGCCCGAAAGAGGTTTATGCGCATTTTTACTATCCTTATTTTCCTAATAAAACGATGATTCAAAGCCATCATATTTATCCAAAAGAAATCACGAGATTTGATGGCATTCGTAATACTATCGTTACTCGTTGCTTTATTTTGCAAGCAGAAAATGAACGTACGTTATTTTTATTTTTCAATGTTGGCAGTATTCGTTTAAAAACCAATCAATTTGATAGTGCTTGTAATTAATGATGAAAACATTATTAAAAGGGCAAATCCTATTAGCACTGATGATTTCACTGGCTTTGTCTTCTTTATTGCTGCTAAGCATTTCGCATTTTTATGTGCAAATACAAACACAAAACCAACAAATGTTATTACATTTAAAATTACAAGCTGAATTACAACGAACATTACAGTTAATAGGTAAAGATCTTCGCCGATTAGGATTTCGAGCATTAAATGCAAAACTGACGGAAAGCAATTTATTTTTATTTGAATTAGATGAACAAGGCACAGCCATTTTTATTAGCCAAGAAGATAATGCGCCACCTAATAGCTGCGTGTTATTCTTTTATGATTTAAATAAAAATGGGTGTATTGGTAAAGGTTCGCCGAAAACCTGTATGAAAAATGGGAAAAATACATCTAAAAGTAGTACTGAAGAATTATTTGGCTATAAAGTGAGTAACAAAATGATAAAAACCAAACTGACTTATCAAAGTGTTATTCCTACTAATTGCACGGCAGAAACGTGTAAACGTGCTTTTCAACAAACCGCTTGCAACGCTGGGGGAGGTTGGGCAGATTTATTAGATAACAACGAATATGAAATTACTAGGCTACAATTTAATTGGTTAATTGAAGGCAAAGGATTAGAAATCAAGTTAAAAGGAAATTTAAAACAAGCCCCAAACATCAGTTATGAAACCTCCCTTGTTGTTGCGCTCTGGAATCAAAAACAATGACAACACAAAAAGGCATTATTACGCTGACTATTCTGATTTTTATTTCGGGTTTATTAAGCGTAATCTTATTGTTAGATGATAGCCATTTAAGTTTTTTTCGGGCGCAACAAAATCAACGAAAACACTATGTGGAAAGAACATTACAATTACAAAAAATGACAGAGGAGAAAAAACAAACTGCCTGCCTTGATTTACCCTTAAATAATAATGAAAGTGTAAAGCAAATCAGCATTACGCTTGATGGTGCCACAGATTCAATTCAATATTTTCTTTGGTGTGAAAGAATGAGCCTATTTAAAAAATCGCCTAAACAGGGAGATAATCAAGGTGCATTGAAAGATTTCATTCACACAGAAAAACTTACAGATTTTCGACCGCACTTTTCTTCCCCACCCAGAATTTTAAACGCGAATAAAACACCTAAACTTTATTGGTTTTCAGATTCACAAGCGGAAGTTGAAATTAATGGCACGGTGTCTGCCGTATTAATTGCAGAGGGCGATTTAAAATTGACTGGCAAAGGGAGGATTAGTGGCGCAGTGATTACCAACGGGAATTTAACTTTAGATGGCGTAACTTTAGCTTATGGGAAAAAGACGGTAGTAACCTTAGTTCGACAATATAGCCAGTGGAAGTTAGCAGAAAAAAGTTGGAGTGATTTTAATGTTCAGGATGAATAAAGGAATGTCGCTTATTACATTGTTATTTTCTTTAGCTTTATTTAGCGTTTTATTTCTTGTTTTTAATCAATGGACGGCAGATCAGCGAAAAAGTGCGGTAAAAACTTATCAAGATTTTCAGGCAACACAAATTGCAGAGAATCAAGCTCAACGCCAATTTTTAGGGTTAGCTTGTGAACAATTGATACAACAAAATGGCTTAACTTTTCGTATTCGATGTGAAAATGAACGCATTATTGTGCGTTATCCTACGAGTGAAATTTTGATAAAAACTCAGTAAAATGGCGTTGTTTTTTCTAGGTTAAATCATCAAAAGGTCGCCATTGTGTTCATTGTTTATTATTCCAATCAGCTTGAAAAACAAAAAGAAATTCTTTCTTCTTTATTCAAATCTTTACCACCTGAAGATCCTTTTCAACAAGATATTATTTTGGTGCAAAGCCCTAATATGGCGCAATGGCTACAAATTGAACTCGCCAAAGAAACAGGCATTTCAGCGAACCTAAAATTTCCTATGCCAGCAAGTTTTATTTGGCAGCTTTATGCTCAAAATTTACCCGCAACGGCATTGGAAAACCCTTTTGATAAAGATTCAATGATGTGGCGTTTAATACGCTTAATCCCGACTTTTCTCGAGAAAGAAAATTTTTTGCCTTTACGAAATTATTTAGCATCTTCGCCACATTCTGAACAATACAAACTTTATCAACTTAGCAGTAAAATAGCCGACTTATTTGACCAATATTTAGTTTACCGAGCTGAATGGATTTTTGCTTGGGAAAAAGGCGAAGATGAACAAATCACTGCGCAAATACAAAAGCAACAACCTAACCTAAACGATACGTTGTTTGAGCAAATTCAAGGCAATACAAAATGGCAAGGGGAGCTATGGCGTGCGTTGGTCGTCGATGTTAAATCAGATGTTGATGATGCTACACATCGAGCGGCTTTGCATAATCAGTTCTTAGCCTTGCTTGCGGATAAAAAAGCACCGAAAAAATTACCTTCACGCATATTTATTTTTGGTATTCCTGCGCTTCCAACTGCTTATCTTAATATTTTGCAAGCGATATCCTCTGAAGTGGATATTCACTTATTTTTTAATAATCCTTGCCAAGAATATTGGGGGGATATTAGTGATCTACGCCTTGATTATTTGCGTTCTCGCAAGCGTTATCAATTCAATAAACAAGATGAAAATCAACCGCTCTTTTCCGAGGATCAACTTTCTCAACTAGAAAACGCTCAGTTTGACGTCACTTATCAAAAAGAAAACCTTCAACTAGGCAATCCATTACTGGCGGCTTGGGGAAAAATGGGGCGAGATTTTCTCTATACATTGGTGAGAGATGAAGAACATATTCCAACTTATCCTGTCAATGCTTATCAAGAAATTAAATCAAACAGTTTGCTTGGGCAATTACAGTCTCAAATTCTGCATTTAGAAAATAAACCGTTAAATATCGCAAAAAATGACCGCACTTTAACCCTACATTCTTGCCACAGTGCTATGCGAGAAGTGGAAGTATTGCACGATTATTTACTGGATTTATTCAATCAAGCTCCTAGCCTTACGCCAAAAGATGTGGTTGTTATGGTGGCAGATATTAACCAATACACACCCTATATTCAGGCAGTTTTCGGGCAAAAAAATGGAGATGCGCCACAAATTCCATTTTCACTTTCAGATAATAAACTTTCAGAAAGCGATGTGTTGGTCTCAAGTTACTTAACTTTATTACGCTTAAAAGAAAGCAATTTTAGTGCAGAGGATGTTTTAGCGTTGTTGGATATTCCTGCGATGCGAGAACGATTTAATATTTCCCTTGCTGATTTACCATTAGTGCGAGAATGGGTGGCGGATTCAGGGATTCGTGTCGGTTTGCAAAAAAATCAAGATGGCATCAATTTCAATTCTTGGCAGGCTGGATTAGAACGAATGATTTTAGGTTATGCGATGCGTGAAGAACAGGGCATTTGGCAAGATAGTCTGGGCTTAAACAGCAGTTATGGCTTAAAGGGTGAACTCGCTGGCAAGTTGTCACAGTTTTTTACCGTACTTTCCGCGCTGCATGAAACGCTGCAACAAGCACATTCCATCGAAAAATGGCAAGAAATTTTAACCGCACTTTTATCAGATTTCTTCATACAAAATGAAGACACTAGCGACACGATTTTCTATATTCAAGAGAAAATTAATGAATTAGCTGAGCATCTAAAATCGCTCCATTTTAATGAAGAATTACAAGCAGAAGTGATCGCCGATGTCATCACAATGCAATTGGAAGATGCGCCAAATAGCCTCAAATTCCTTGCAGGAAAAGTAAATTTCTGCACCTTATTACCAATGCGTTCAGTGCCATTCAAAGTGGTTTGTTTACTTGGAATGAATGATGCGGATTACCCAAGAACACAAACACCAAACAGTTTTGATTTAATGCAATATCATTATCAAAAAGGCGATCGTGTTCGCCGTGATGATGATCGCTATTTGTTCTTAGAAGCCTTATTGGCAGCACGTGATTATTGCTATATCAGCTATGTTGGGCGTTCCATTACAGATAATCAACCGAAAGAACCATCCGTATTGGTAAGTCAACTGTTGGATTATATTAATCAAGGGCAAAAGGAAAATGTCCTTACTGTCATTGAACACCCAATGACCGCATTTAGCCCAGATAATTTCAAAAACAACGAAAAATTTACCCGCTCTTTTGCGACAAAATGGTTGCCAATAGCACAATTTGACACGGTGGCTAGCAATTCAGAATTTGCCGTCACTATGACAGAAAACCCAGAAAAAATCGAAGAAGTTGAAGTGGATTCTTTAGTCAGCTTTGTGGAAAATCCAGTGAAATTTTTCTTTGAAAAACAACTCGGTGTTTATTTCCGCGATAAAGATGAACGCATTGCTGACAGTGAAAACTTCACTTTAAGTGGGTTAGATAATTATTCTCTCAATAATGACTTAATTTACCTTGATGAACAAAATTTTGCTGATTATTTTAGACAAGCAGAAGTAAAAGGCGTGTTACCGCGCGCAGAGTTTGGAAAGGTTTATGCTGAAAATATTCGCGACAATGTTCTAGAATTTAAAGAGAAAATAGCCGATCTTGGCGAGCCTAAACAGGCTTCTATAGATTTTAATATTGCCGTAGATTGGCAAAACGAAAATCAAAAAATACGTTTATTTGGTTATATGGACGCTTTATTTGGCGATAATTCACAAGTCATTCACTGGCATTTTGCGAAATACAAAGATCGCTATTGTATTCGTCCTTGGATTTATTATTTAATTCAATGTGTTACACAAGAAAATGCGGTACCAGCAAAATTAATTACGCAAGATAAGGTTCTCGAATTACCGACTATTGAGCGTGAAGTTGCGCTTGCTCAATTACAAATTTACGTAAAAGATTATTTACAAAGTCAAATTGAAATCCAATTAGTGCCAACAGTAAGAAATATAAGTGATTTTATTGTGAGTGATGAAAATTCTGTTTCTGAAAAACTTCAGGAATTAACTGAAAGTAATGGTTTCGGGTCAAAAGCCGATCCATATTGGTCACGCGTATTGGCGCAAACCTCAAGATTTGAACAAGCTGGAAATATCGAAAAATTATTAAAACAAACAAAAGATTGGTTTGGCTTATTATTCGCACAAAAGAAGACAAGAAAAGCATAAAGCAATCGTCAAAGAACCGATTTTTTGCTAAGATAACGACCCTTTTTACGGAGAATTGTTTATGCGCTGTCCATTTTGTGATACAGAAGAAACTAAAGTCATTGATAGCCGTTTAGTATCTGATGGTTATCAAGTTCGCCGCCGCCGTGAGTGCGGTCATTGTCACGAACGTTTTACTACTTTTGAAATGGCAGAATTAATCATACCGAAAATTATCAAAACTGATGGTACACGTGAGCCATTCAATGAAGATAAATTGCGTAGCGGTATTCAACACGCCTTAGAAAAACGTCCTGTAAGTGCAGATGATGTAGAAAAAGCAATTAACCATATAATTTTTCAATTACGTGCGACGGGTGAACGTGAAGTACCAAGTAAACTGGTTGGAAAACTCGCGATGAATGAGTTAAAAAAACTCGATAAAGTGGCTTATATTCGTTTTGCATCAGTCTATTTGAGTTTTGATAACATTAATCAATTCACCAAAGAAATTGAGAGCTTAAAGGATTAACCATGAGCGAATTTTCCTCACAAGATCACGTATTTATGCAACGCGCCTTAGATTTAGCCACCAAAGGACAATATACCACCACACCGAACCCATCGGTGGGATGCGTATTGGTAAAAAATGGTGAAATTGTGGGAGAAGGCTTTCATTTTAAGGCTGGACAACCTCATGCCGAACGCGTTGCTTTAGCTCAAGCTGGCGAAAATGCCAAAGGAACAACAGCTTACGTCACCTTAGAGCCCTGCTCTCATTATGGTCGCACCCCACCTTGTGCATTAGGATTAATTGAGGCTGGCGTAGTAAAAGTCATTGCGGCTATGCAAGATCCAAATCATCAAGTCGCAGGGAAAGGTTTGAAAATGTTGTCTGATGCCGGCATCGAAAGTGCGGTGAATTTATTGAGCGATCAAGCAGAAAAAATAAATAAAGGCTTTTTAAAACGAATGCGTCAAGGTATGCCTTTTGTTCAACTCAAACTCGCGATGAGTTTAGATGGACGAACAGCAATGGCAAGTGGAGAAAGTAAATGGATTACGGGTTCAGATGCTCGTTCAGACGTACAAAAAATGCGTGCAAAATCATCCGCACTTTTATCTACTTCTGCGACAATAATTGCAGATGATCCAAGCCTTAATGTACGCTGGGACGAATTTCCTGAAAATCTTAAAACAGAATATAAAAAAGAAGATCTTCGCCAGCCTGTGCGAGTCATTTTAGATTCACAACATCGCATTCAGCCGACTCATAAACTTTTTTTAACGTATTCTCCTGTTTGGTTAGTTTCTAATGAACCACGAGATTTAACAGGCTTTCCTGATTTCTGTGAACAAATTATTCTTCCAAAAGAAAATTTACTAAAAGAATTAATGCAAGAATTGGGAAGACGACAAATAAATACCCTTTGGGTAGAAGCTGGAGCAAATTTAGCAGGGAGTTTAATTGATGCGAAATTAGTAGATGAATTGATTATTTACGTTGCACCCAAATTACTTGGCGACAATGCTCGTGGTCTATGCCAATTACCGAATTTAACTAAACTTGCCGATGCACCATTATGGCAACTCAATGAATTAGAACAAATCGGTGACGATATAAAATTAACTTACACGCCGAAAGGAATCTAAATGCTTAAAAAACTTTTCCATTCCGCCCTTTGGGGCTTGGCTGCTGCGGGCGTGATTTTGTTTGCGGTTCCAAGACTGAATAACAGCAACATCTTCACTACTGATGATATTGTATCATTCAAAAATGCCGTGCGTATTGCCTCTCCAGCAGTAGTGAATGTTTATAACCGCTCTTTTTCTTCCAGCATTAATGATAATGAGCAACTACAAGTGAATAACTTAGGTTCTGGCGTAATTATGAGTAAAGACGGTTATATTTTGACAAATAAACACGTTATCCAAAATGCCGATCAAATTGTAGTAGCGTTGCAAAACGGAAATATTTTTGAGGCCAGTCTTGTTGGTTCAGATAATCTCACTGATCTCGCTGTTCTCAAAATTCGTGCAAATAATCTTTCAACTATTCCACAAAATTCAAATCGTCAAGCTCAAGTCGGCGATGTAGTGTTGGCAATCGGTAATCCTTACAATTTAGGACAAAGTGTGTCTCAAGGAATCATTAGCGCAATGGGTCGTAATGCGGTAGGTGATTCTGTTGGCAGACAAAACTTCATCCAAACCGATGCATCAATTAACCGCGGAAACTCAGGCGGTGCCTTAATTAATTCTGCAGGAGAATTGGTAGGAATCAGCACACTTAGTATTGGTAAAACCGCCAATGAAATCGCAGAAGGACTAAATTTTGCCATTCCAATAGATATTGCAAATGATGTACTACGTAAAATTATGCGTGATGGACGTGTGATTCGAGGTTATTTTGGTGTGCAAAGTGATATTAGTTCAAGTAGTGAAGAAGGAATAGTTATCACAGACGTAAGCCCGAATAGCCCTGCAGCAAAAGCAGGTATTCAAGTTGGCGATGTGATTTTGAAATTAAATAATCAAGAGGGGATTTCAGCCCGAGAAATGATGCAAATTATCGCAAATACAAAACCTAATTCAAAAGTTCTTGTTACTATTTTACGGTTAGGCAAAATCTTACAAGTTCCTGTTGTCATTGAAGAATTTCCAGTAAACTAAAAATAGCGGTCTATTTTGACCGCTGTTTTCATTATATTTAATACTTTCTTTTCAATTTGAAAATTTATTTGTTCTAACCCCTTTTCTGACATTTCGGGCAAAAGAAACTATTACGCTGCCCAATAACTAAACTTTCAATTTTTCCACCGCACTTTGGACAAGGTTTATCTTTATTGCCATATACCAATAATTCTTGTGCAAAATAACCTGGGCGACCATCTGGCTGTAAAAAATCTTTAAGTGTCGTTCCACCTTGAATAATGGCTTTTCTCAAAACATCTTTAATCGTGTTCACTAAGGAAATACATTGATTGCGGGTCAGATTTTTAGCGAGTTTAAGTGGATGAATACCACAAATAAACAAACTTTCATTCGCATAAATATTTCCAACACCCACCACCACAGCGTTATCCATCAAGAAGGTTTTAAGTGCGGTTGATTTTTGACGAGATTTTTTGAATAAATATTCTGCATTAAATTCATCAGAAAGCGGTTCAGGCCCTAGCTTTAAGAAAAGATGAAAGTCATCTAGATTCTCCGTCCACAACCATGCACCGAAACGACGAGGATCGTTATAACGTAATAATTTGCCATTATTCATCACAATATCAATATGGTCATGTTTATCTATTGCGCTATCCTGTGGCACAATTCGCACCGAACCTGACATGCCCAAATGCCCGATGATATAGCCTTTTTCCGTGTGAATAATCAAATATTTTGCTCGACGAGTGAGATCGACAATTTTTACCTTTTTTAGCGTTATCAATTCTTCTGATACAGCCCAGCGCAATTTAGGCTGGCGTACGGCAACTTTCTCAATCGTAAAATTTTTAAGATAAGGGCTAATACCACGTAGTGCAGTTTCAACTTCGGGAAGTTCTGGCATAATTTTTAACTTAGTGAGTAGATTGAATAATGATATAAAGTGCGGTTAGTTTTACCATTTTTTATATTCTTTGAAAATTAAAATGATGAATATTTCAAAAATATAGGTAGTTATCTAATGGATAAAATTTATATATCTCGTTTAATCTATGCTAAAAGATTTTTATTTTACAGAATAACCGCTTGTCTTCAGATACAAGCGGTTATTTTTTGTGTTAATTGACTAATTAATCAATGGGTGGTGTGTAAGTGCTATTTTTGATGTCGTCTTTAATACGATTTGCTTCTGTTAGTACTTGAGTTAATAACGCTTTAACATTTTCCAATGTTGCAATCGGGCTTAGGGTAGTCATTTTCAGTGATTGTTTGTCGCCTACTTTAGTCACGCCAATATTCGCTTCGCCTCGTGCAAAGAGTTCATCTGCCACGTTTTGGTTTAGTGCATCAATAAATTCAGCTGGATAGTCTTTTGGTACGACACGGAATAACACCGATGCAAACTGACTTGGTACAAGCATCTCTAAGGCTGGAGTATCGTTGATGTATTGCTCGACTTCTTTGGTTAGTTTTACGCCGTGATCGATCATTGAAGCGTAAAGATCTTCTCCCAATGCTTCAAGGGTAAACCATAATTTTAATGCGTCAAAACGACGAGTTGTTTGTAGCGATTTTGCCACTAAGTTTGGCACGCCGTGAGCTTCATCATATTCCGAATTGAGATAATCAGCTTTGTAATCGATGAAGCGATAGTTTGCTGGATCCTTGAGCAAAAATGCACCACAGGAAATGGTTTGGAAGAAGTGTTTGTGGAAATCTAGCGTGATTGAGTCGGTTAATTCAATACCAGCTAAGAAATGGCGATAATCTTTGGAAAGCAATAATGCGCCACCCCAAGCAGCATCAACGTGTAACCACGCTTGATATTCATCGGCAAGTTTGCGGATTGCTTTTAAGTCATCAATTGCACCCGCATCTGTTGTGCCTGCGGTAGCAACAATACAGGCAGTAATTTTGCCTTCGGCTTTAAGCTGTGCAAGTGTTTGCCTAAGTGCAATCACATCCATTTGTGCATTGGTATTTGATGGCACAGTAACGACTGATTGGAAACCCATTCCCATCATTGCCATATTTTTTTGTACAGAGAAGTGTGCGTTTTCTGAACAAATTACTTTCACTTTTTGTATTGCTTCCGCTGGAATACCATCACGTTGTACTGACCATTCGGAGCCATCATTATTTTTCCAATGTTTCGCAATCGCCCAATCACGTGCCAGCAACACACCCATTAAATTTGATTGCGTGCCACCAGAGGTAAACACGCCCGAAGTGCCTTCGCCGTAGCCTGCTTTTTGGCGTAGCCAGTCGATCAAATGCTCCTCCATAATTGAACCTGCTGGGCTTTGATCCCACGAATCCATTGATTGGTTGGTCGCATTAATCAGTACTTCCGCAATTTGACTTGCCACTATTGTTGGGCAATGTAAATGGGCAAGTGAGTGTGGATGATGCACTTTAAGGCTTGGATTGAGGAAAATTTCCACCAAATGATCGAGTGATTTCTGTACACCCATACCCTCTTTCGTCGGATTAAAACCGCTTATTAAGGCTCGCATTTGTTTGATTGAACCGCCTGTGTACATTTTTTCATTTTTCAGCCAAGCAGAGACTGCTTGCACCGCATTATGCATCGCTGTTTCATAATCAGTAATTGCTTTGCTATCGTTGCAAAACAAAGCTTGTTTGTGTTGTTTGAGGTTTGACACTGTTATCTAATTTCCTAAAAGATTCCCCCTCTTTAGCAAAGAGGGGGTAGGGGATATTTAGCAGAAGAAAATTCAACTTTGTGAGTAATTAAACATTGTAATCAAATTTCCCCCTTGCCCCTATTTTTAAAGAGGGAGGATAATTACTAAGCGGTCAAAATTCACAAAAATTTTGAAAAATTTAACCGCACTTTAGCCTCTCACGGCTTTTAATGCGTCTGCTACAGATTGCTTGAAACGTTTGATAAATTCTTCGCATTCACTTTGGTTGATGTTTACTGCACAAAGCACGCGAACCACGTTGCCACCGCGTCCGCCACGTTCGAGCAAGAGTTTGTTTTTGAAGCAAGCTTTTTGGATTGCTGCCGCTAATTCACAATCGCGTGGGTAAGCCCCTGTTGCATCTTTTGGCTGGCGTTCATCAACAATATCAATGCCCATCATTAAGCCACGACCACGCACGTTACCAATACACGGATATTCTTTGCTTAATTCACGTAATGTATTGGTTAAGTATTCGCCACGTTCTTGCGCATTTTGTGCAAGGTTTTCATCACGCATAATTTTAAGTGACGCATAACCCGTTGCCATCGCTAATTGATTGCCACGGAATGTACCTGTATGTCCTGCAGGTTGCCACGCATCAAATTCTTTACGGATAGCTAATACAGCTAATGGTAAGCTGCCACCAACTGCTTTTGACATCACAATAATATCAGGCTCAATACCTGCGTGTTCAAAGGCGAACATTTTTCCAGAACGACAGAAACCAGCTTGTACTTCATCTAAGATCATTAAAATACCGTGTCTTTGGGTAACTTCACGTACTTTTTGTAAGAAGCTGATTGGTGCTGGCACAACGCCACCTTCCCCTTGGATTGCTTCTAAGATCACCGCAGCAGGTTTTACCACGCCGCTTTCTATATCTTCGATGAAGTTTTCAAAATAATGTTCAACTGCTTTCGCACCCGCTTCTCCACCAATGCCAAATGGGCAGCGGTATTCGTGTGGATATGGCATAAATTGTACGCCCGGCATTAAATTTTCAACGGCATTTTTTGCACCAAGATTACCTGTTAAGGCTAATGCCCCTTGGGTCATACCGTGAAAACCGCCTGAGAAAGCGATGATATTGCCACGCCCTGTGTAAGTTTTGGCTAATTTGATGGCTGCTTCATTTGCATCTGCACCAGAAGGGCCTGTGAATTGTAAGATATATTTATCTTTCGGGAAGAATGACAATAATTCTTCACTAAACGCATCTTTAAGTGGAGTGGTTAAATCTAAAGTGTGTAACGGCAATCCGCTATCTAATACGTCTTTAATGGCTTGCATTAACACAGGATGATTATGTCCTAATGCAAGGGTTCCTGCGCCTGCTAAAAAGTCGAGGTATTCATTACCTTCAACATCAGTAACCCAACAGCCTTGTGCTTTTGCATAGGCAAAAGGTAATTTGCGAGGATAACTACGTACGTTGGATTCCATTACATCTTGGCGATCTAAAAAATGTTGGTTTGAAGCAAGAATTGCTTGTACAGGGGTGATCATTGTCATTTTGATTAAAACCTTCTAAAAGAGGTGAAAAAAATAAGTCGGGTGCCTTGCGATAAATTTACCGTTTATAAAACAGATACATAGGGCATTTGACTCGCTACTTATTAAAAAAAGCGTTTCAGCTTTTTTGTTTTTACCCTAGTTTGCCCACAGGACGGGCTAGGTTGGAAACAGGTTTTGATGTAGGGTTACGTCAAAACGGGGACAATTGTACATTTTTTTTACAATATGAAAAGCAAATTTAACTTTTTACGAGTCAAACGGTTAAATAAGAAGCAAACGTTTGTAATAAGAACAAATAAAAAACCCGAGTTTTTACTCGGGTTTAAAATAATTAAATCAATATTATTTGATTTTTGCTTCTTTATAGATAACGTGTTTACGCACTACTGGATCAAATTTTTTGATTTCCATTTTTTCAGGCATATTACGTTTGTTTTTATCAGTTGTGTAGAAGTGACCTGTCTCTGCAGTAGAAACTAAACGGATTTTCTCACGAGCACCTTTAGCTGCCATTTTTTAGCTCCTTAGATTTTTTCGCCACGAGCACGGATTTCAGCTAATACTGCATCAATGCCTTTTTTATCAATAATACGCATACCTTTCGCAGTTAAACGTAAGGTTACGAAACGGTTTTCACTTTCAACCCAGAAACGGTGAGTGTGAAGGTTTGGAAGAAAACGACGACGTGTCGCATTCATTGCGTGTGAGCGGTTATTACCCACAGCTGGACGCTTGCCTGTTACTTGACAAACTCTAGACATAATAATCTCCAATAATTAAATATAAGCTCGAGCTTACGGTTCGGATGTTTAAAGCTGGTTAAACCTAGCTTGCTACCTCGTCAGGTCGCGCTAATCCGACCCGCTTACTATATTAAAGGTCGCAAATTATACTGACTTTGTTTTCATTTCTCAAGTGTAAATGCGATTTTCCTGAATGTAATCGGTAAAAAAATGGTCAATATTATAAAAAATTATAATAAACAATTCTCCGCGAAAGAATAACAATCGCTTTTCCCTACAATTAAATGATCAAGCACGCGAATTTCCATTAGTTCAGCTGCATCTTGAATTTTTTTAGTAATAAGCTGATCCGAATAACTCGGCTCCGTTACACCTGAAGGATGATTATGTGCCAAAATTAAAGCTGCTGCATTACAATAGAGTGCTTCTTTAATAATTTCTCGAGGATAAACCGCTGATACATTAATTGTACCTAAAAATAACCGCTCTTTTTTAATCAGACGATGTTGATTATCCAAAAATAAAACCATAAACACTTCTCTTTCTTCGTGTTGCAATTCAGTGAGTAAAAAAAGTTTTACAGTTTCAGGATCATTAATAATCGGCGTACTTAACATCTCTTGTTTTAAATAACGCTTGGTCATTTCCGTAATTGCTTGTAGTTGAATAAATTGCGTAATACCTAAGCCTTTTACAGAACAGAAAGCTTTTTTATCTGAGGAAAGTAAAGCGTGCAAGGAGCCAAAATGCGTTAATACATTTTTAGAAAGTGACATAACAGGACAACCTTTGATACCAGTACGTAAAAAAATCGCAAGTAGTTCATAATCACTTAATGCTTTTGCTCCGAATGCCAGCAATTTTTCCCGTGGCATTAAATCATCATTGTTTTCCATAAATTTATGAAAGAAAAATAAGAAAGATTTTGACCGCACTTTTTAGCTTTGACGAGTGAGTGATTCAAAATCTGCGATATAGATCGCAAAAATAGCGTTGGGCATTCGACAAAATTCAAGTAAAATGGGGAAATTGTGGTTGAGTACTAACAAGGTAAGAAAATGAATTTAAACGGAAAACATATTGTAGTCGGTATAACTGGCGGTATTGCAGCCTATAAAACAATAGAGTTGATTCGTTTATTACGCAAAGCAGAAGCTGAGGTACGTGTAGTATTAACCCCTGCTGCGGCAGAATTTGTTACACCTTTAACGCTTCAAGCCATTTCAGGCAATGCTGTCGCACAATCTTTACTTGATCCACAAGCAGAGCTGGCAATGGGTCATATTGAACTTGCCAAATGGGCTGATGCCATTATTGTTGCTCCAGCTAGTGCAGACTTTATTGCCCGTCTTACTGTAGGCATGGCGAATGATTTACTTTCAACAATTTGTCTTGCGACTGACGCACCAATTTTTCTTGCCCCTGCAATGAATCAACAGATGTATCGTCAATCTATTACTCAACAAAATTTAACGGTTCTTCAAACACGTGGGATTACGCTTATTGGCCCGAATAGTGGTTTTCAAGCTTGCGGCGATATGGGGAAAGGGCGGATGTCAGAACCAGAGGAAATTTTTACCGCACTTTCTGACTTTTTCTCTCAAAAACAAGATCTACAAGGATTAAATGTCGCCATTACAGCAGGCCCAACGCGTGAGTCCATCGATCCTGTTCGTTATATTTCTAACCATAGTTCAGGGAAAATGGGATTTGCGATTGCTGAAGCATTTGCCAAACGAGGGGCGAATGTCACGTTAATTTCAGGGCCAGTGAATTTAACAACACCAAAAAATGTAAATCGAATTAATGTCATCTCAGCACAAGATATGTGGCAGGCTTCTCTTGAAAGTGCGGTGAAAAATCAAATTTTTATTGGCTGTGCGGCTGTTGCTGATTACAGAGTAACTGAAGTTGCTGACCAAAAAATCAAAAAATCTGGCGATGAAATATCTATTAAGTTAATTAAAAATCCCGATATTATCTCAGATGTAGGACATTTAAAAACACATCGTCCTTTTACTGTTGGATTTGCAGCGGAAACCCAAAATATTGATGATTATGCAAAAGATAAACTTGAACGCAAAAATCTTGATATGATTTGTGCCAACGATGTATCTGGCGGACAAGTTTTTAACGCTGATGAAAATGCCTTGCAGCTTTTCTGGAAAAATGGCAGTAAAACACTGGCATTACAGTCGAAAGCAGATTTGGCGGTGGATTTGGTAAGTGAGATTGTTGAACAATATAAACAATCGATGTTTAACCGAGGGTAAGTATACCCACGGTTAATTATAGTGATAGTAGTTCCCCTTTGGGGAACGTTTACCCCAAGGGGGTAACATTGCAACTAGCCTAGGGTATATTATCCTAGGTAATTAAATATTATCGCAATGATGTTTAACCGTGGGTAAGTATACTCACGGCTAATGATGGTAATAATAGTTACCCCCAAGGGGGTAACACTGCAACTAGCCTAGGGTATACTTACCCTAGGTAATTAAATATTATCGTAATGATGTTTGACCGAGGGTAAGTATACCCACGGTTAATTATAGTGATAGTAGTTCCCTTGGGGAACGTTTACCCCAAGGGGGTAACACTGCAACTAGCCTAGGGTATACTTACCCTAGGTAATTAAATATTATCATAATGATGTTTGATCGAGGGTAAGTATACCCACGGTTAATTATAGTGATAGTAGTTCCCCTTTGGGGAACGCTTACCCCAAAGGGGTAACATTGCAACTAGCCTGGGGTATATTACCCTAGGTAATTAAATATCATTGCAATGTGTTTTACCCTAGGCAATCAATCGCAGAATGAATTTCAAACGGAGTATTACATGAAAAAAATTGACGTAAAAATTTTAGATCCTCGTATTGGCAATGAATTTCCTCTGCCAACTTACGCAACTGAAGGTTCTGCAGGTCTTGATTTGCGGGCGTTGATCGATGAAACTTTTGAAATTCAAGCGGGGGAGACAAAATTAATTCCAACGGGGCTTTCAATTTATATTGCAGATCCAAATTTAGCTGCCGTGATTTTGCCTCGCTCGGGTCTTGGTCATAAACATGGCATTGTGCTAGGAAACCTTGTAGGATTAATTGACTCCGATTATCAAGGACCATTAATGGTATCAATGTGGAATCGTGGAAATGAGCCATTCAAAATTGAAGTTGGCGATCGTATTGCTCAACTTGTTTTTGTGCCTGTGGTACAAGCTGAATTTAATATTGTAGAAGATTTTCAACAAACCGAACGTGGCGAAGGCGGTTTCGGTCATTCAGGTAAACAATAATTTATGGTAGAAGAACAATTATCTTTATCAGGCGTAGAAGAGATTGCGCCTAAAATTGAAACTCCAAAAATTGAAAAAAGAACGGTAAAAGAACGCCGTCAGCAAGTGCTTACAGTATTGATACATATGCTTCATTCGGAACGTGGCATGGAGCGTATGACAACGGCTCGTCTAGCAAAAGAAGTTGGTGTATCTGAAGCGGCACTGTATCGTTATTTCCCAAGTAAAACAAAAATGTTTGAAGCATTAATTGAACATATTGAAAATACTTTGCTGAGCCGAATTACAGCGTCAATTCGTAACGAAACTCAAACAATGAATCGCATTCACGACATTTTACAAACAATTTTGGATTTTGCCCGTAAAAATCCTGGATTGACACGTGTTCTAACAGGTCACGCATTAATGTTTGAAGAAGCTCAATTACAAGCTCGTGTGGCACAATTTTTCGATCGTCTTGAAATGCAGTTTGTCAATATTTTACAGATGCGAAAATTGCGTGAAGGGCGTGGCTTTAATGTGGATGAACGCATAATTGCTTCGCATTTAGTGACACTATGTGAAGGACAATTTATGCGCTATGTTCGTACTAATTTCCGTCTGAATGCAAGCCAGTCTTTTGAACAACAATGGCGTTTTATCGAGCCACTTTTTGCCTAAATTGACTTTACTGAGTAAATATATGATTATTCCTTGGCAAGAACTAGAAGCAGAAACATTAGATAATATCGTAGAAAGCGTGATTTTACGCGAAGGAACTGATTACGGTATAGAAGAACTTTCACTCAACCAAAAAAAACAACTTTTACTGACTCAAATTCGCAATGGAATTGCGGTGATTGTATGGTCTGAATTGCATGAATCCATTAACATCAAAAATAAAACGGAATTTTTGAAACAGGAATGTAAGGAGTACGAATGTCAAATGAATTAACTGAAGTTGATGATGTTGTAACATCTCCGCAGGAAGAAACAACACCGAATGATCCCATTTTAGATTGGTTTCTTACCCACTGCCATTTGCATAAATATCCTGCAAAATCAACTTTAATTCACGCAGGGGAAGATGCGACTACGTTGTATTATGTAATTAAAGGCTCTGTAATGGTGTCTTCAAAAGATGATGAAGGCAAAGAGATGATTCTCACTTACTTAGGTGCAGGACAATTTTTTGGAGAAGCGGGATTATTTGATGAGGGTTCAAAACGATCAGCTTGGGTAAAAACAAAAACAACATGTGAAATTGCTGAGATTTCTTATAAAAAATATCGTCAATTAATTCAAGCAAACCCAGAAATCTTAATGTTTTTAACCGCACAATTGGCAAGACGTTTGCAAAATACATCACGTCAAGTAAGTAACCTTGCATTCTTAGATGTAGCAGGGCGTATCGCTCAAACACTGATGAATTTAGCTAAACAACCCGATGCAATGACCCATCCTGATGGTATGCAAATCAAAATTACACGCCAAGAAATAGGGCAAATGGTGGGTTGTTCACGGGAAACTGTGGGACGAATTATCAAGATGTTAGAGGATCAGAACCTTATTCATGCCCATGGAAAAACCATCGTTGTATATGGCGCAAGATAATTTTTCATCATAATTTATTCAAAATAAAACCATCCGAAATCAATTTGGGTGGTTTTTGTTTAATTGGAAAGAATATTCAAAACATTAATTGACAATTAATATAAAGGATTTTATCATTGCTTCACTTCTTACGGATATTGTAAGAAGACAGGATTGGTCTCCTGATATAGTGGCTTTAAAGGTTTAAACCTTATTGCATAGTTTTATGCTGCAAAAGCTAGAACACCGAGATGCATTTTCTAATCTATGGTGGGCTGGGTAGAAATCCCGCAGGGATGCGTGCAGTAAGCCACTTGCTGTTAAGACCAATTCTGCTTAGTTCCACCACCCTTCTTTCAAATCCTCAAACTATTTATATTTTTTGATTATTCTTTTTTCTTTGTAATAGAACTAATACTTCATAATGAGATGTTTGTGGAAACATATCAAAAAGTTGAATTTTTAATGGTTTGTAATGGGTCAAATAAGTGAAATCTTTACCCATTGTGACAGAATTACAACTAGAATATAAAACAAAGTCTGATTGCATTTCGTTAAGAAATTCACTTAATTTCTTTCCAATTCCACGACGTGGTGGATTTACAATCACAAGATCTGGCTTATTTTCATTTTTATTTTCAATCACGCTTGCTGCATCTAGAGATTGAAAATTTATATATTCTAACCCCAGTATTTTAGCAGAATTACTCGCCGCTAAAATAGCAGAAGAAGAAATTTCAATTCCCGTTAATTCTGTGGGTTTTTCCCATTTTTCCTGTAACGCTTTGGCGCAATGTAAGCCAAATCCACCTACACCACAAAATAGATCCCATAGGTTATAAATAGGTAATTCAGATACCCATTGTTGAGCGGTTGCATATAATCCCTCCGCCACTTTAGGATTAGTTTGAAAGAAGCCTTGTGGACGAATAAAAAGCGGAATATTATTGAAATTTTCTGGCAAAAATTGTTGTTCTGTCAGAAAAATTTCTTGTTCTCCCTCCAAAATAGCAGCGTGCAGTGGTTGCAAATTAACGCTAACCACTTCTAAGTGCGGTAGTTTTTCTAATAATTTTGGTAATTCTCGACGGATTAATGGCAATTTATTTTCTGTACGTAACACAAAACGCAACATTAATTTTCCTGTTGCGATACTTTCTGTCAGTAAAATATATTTAAGTTCACCTTTTTGTTTAGCAATGTTATAAGGTACTAAACCCGCGCGACCAATAAAATCTTTGAGGATTGAAAAAATTATTGAGAAATGTGCAGGATAAAGAGGACAATCACACAAATCAATTGCACTTTGTGGATCATTAGGATTTTTTAAAATACCAAGTATTGGGCGTTCCACACTGCCACTAACAACCATTTTTGCTTTATTACGAAAGCCTTGTTCATTAGATTGAAAAGGAGCTAACCATTGAGCTTTATCGCAATTAATAGAAATCAGTTGCTGCTTTAAATGATGTTGTTTTTCAGCAAGCTGCTGACTATAAGGTATTTCAAGCCATTGACAAGAACGACATTCATTTTGTTGATAGTATCGACAATCAATCATTTTTTGCGGCCTGAATATCTAGCCAACGGCTTTGAATATCTGCGAGATTTCGATGATTCAGTTTCCAACGTTGATCTAAAACCAAGTCATTCCATTCGATTACGCTACGCTTAAATAAATTTTTTAAGCGAGCTTGACGAGCCATAAAGTGCGGTTCATTTTCAGTAAGTTTTAGATTATCTAATACTTGAATGACACCTTCACGTTCATTGCACAGTAACAAAAGATCACAACCTGCATTCAGTGCTTTTTTGCTACGCTCTACAAAATTCCCCATTACTCCCGCGCCTTTCATTCCTAGATCATCGGAAAAAATTGTACCTTGGAAATTTAATTTCTTGCGTAAAATTTCTTTCAACCAATATTCTGAACCACTTGCAGGCTGACTATCACATTGTCCATAAATCACGTGAGCAGGCATAATCGCATCGAGTTTATTTTGTGAAATCAACTGTTGGAAAGGTTGGAGATCGTAACCAAAAATTTCGTCTTTTGCGCGATCATCATAAGGTGTTTCTAAATGGGAATCGGCTAATACATGACCATGACCGGGAAAATGTTTACCCGTAGATGCCATACCTGCTTGATGCATACCATCAATAAAAGCGGTGGCTAAATTTACCGCACTTTTTACATCAGATGAAAAACTGCGATCACCAATCGCTCGACATTCATGCCCCAAATCCAGCACTGGTGCAAAACTCAAGTCAATATCCAAAGCAATCATTTCTGCTGCCATTTGCCAACCTGCTTCTTTAGCAAAACTTACTTGTTCAGTTGCTGATAGTGTTTCTTGAAAAGCCTGCATTGAAGGCAACATTGTAAATCCATCACGAAAACGTTGAACTCGTCCACCTTCTTGATCCACTGTAATTAATAAAGGCTTTTTTACTCGTTGGCGAACAGAACGAATTAATTCTTGAATTTGTTCTCTGTCTTCAAAATTTCGAGTAAATAAAATCAATCCTGCAACAAGAGGGTGCGAAAGTAACTCAACTTCCTCTTGTTCCAACTCTTTTCCTTTTAAATCAATTAACAAGGTGCTCATAAATTATTTTAAATAAAGGCGGTAATTTTTACTTTCTACAGTAGGTTTAGTTAAATCAATTGATTTTTGCTCTTGTGGTTTTAGCAAAAATTGAGCGGAATAACTTTCTCGCTGATTTTTCCAAATTTGGGTTACCCCTAAATGATCGTACCAATATAAATGGTAACTTATATTCAAAAGTTGCTGACTTTTATTTTTTATAACCGCTGATTTTTGAGTCGTTTCAACTTGAATTAAAGGCGAAAGAGACGACGTAATATTCAAAATCGGCTTTGTTGAATAAGTTAAGTTTTGCTCTGAAATTGAACAAGCCGCGAGCATAAAGCTCGCCAAAATTAGAAAATATTTTTTCATTATTTCGCTAACATTTTACCTAAAGGTTCTCCACCAACTAAATGCATATGTAAATGGAATACTTCTTGCCCACCATATTTATTGCAATTCACAATTAGGCGATAACCATCTTCCGCAATGCCTTCTTCTTTAGCTAATTTAGCCGCTACACTGAATAATCGACCTAGCATTATTTCATCTTGCTCCGTCACATCATTCACTGTGGGAATAACTTTATTTGGAATAATTAAAATATGTGTTTTAGCTTGGGGGGAAATATCACGAAATGCAGTGACTAATTCATCTTGATAGACGATATTTGCTGGAATTTCTTTACGGATGATTTTACTAAAAATTGTTTCTTCTGCCATTGTTTGCTCCTTAATAGAAAAAGTGCGGTGAATTAATCTGCCCATAATTGTTGCTTATTTAGTCTAACTTTTGAGGGCTGAGCAAATCAATCGCACTTTTTGGTTTTACAATGAATTTAATTATGCAAAGTGTCGAACTTCTCCATTGCCCACTACATTTTCTACACAACGTGGACAAAGCATTGGATATTCTGGGTTTACCCCAATTTTGTCAGAATAATGCCAGCAACGAGGGCATTTTTCTGCGTTAGAACGTGTTACGCTTACTGTGATACCCTCTAATTCGCCGTCCGCTAAATCAGCAGGTTTTTCCGATAAAGATTTTACATCTACTTTTGAGGTAATTAATACAAAACGTAATTCATTGCCTAATTGTTCTAACAATGCACGATATTCGTCATTCGCATAAAGGGTCACTTCTGCTTCTAAACCGCCGCCTATTTCTTTATTGTTACGAGAAATTTCTAATACGCGGTTCACTTCTGAACGAACTTTAATCAGTTGTTGCCAGTAAGCATCATCTAATTTTTCATTCTCGCCTAAACCAAATAAGCCTTGATAAAATTCTTCAGTAAATACGAATTCTGCACGAGCACTTTCGGTTTGTGGCAAGTGTTGCCAAATTTCATCGGCAGTGAAAGATAAGATTGGTGCCATCCAACGAACTAATGCTTCAGCAATATGCCATAACGCAGTTTGACAGCTACGACGAGCAAGGCTATCCGCTTTAGTTGTATATTGACGGTCTTTGATAATATCTAAATAGAACGACCCCATTTCTACCGAACAGAAACGCATTAAACGTTGTACCACAGTGTGGAATTGATAGTTATCGTACGCATCTTTAATTTCATTTTGTGCATCTAATGCACAAGCGACTGCCCAGCGATCTAGGCTAATCATTTCTTCTGGTTTGACTAAATCACGTTTTGGATCAAAACCATTCAAGTTTGCTAATAAGAAACGCGCGGTGTTACGAATACGGCGATAGCTATCCGCTGCACGTTTTAAGATTTCATCAGAAACGGTCATTTCGCCCGTATAGTCTGTTGAAGCAACCCATAAACGTAAAATATCACCACCGAATTTATCCATGACTTCTTGTGGTGTCACGATGTTACCGATAGATTTTGACATCTTACGGCCTTGACCATCCACAGTGAAACCATGGGTTAATACTTGCTTGTATGGTGCTTTGCTATCTGTTGCCGTAGAAAGCATTAAAGAAGACATAAACCAACCACGGTGTTGGTCAGAACCTTCTAAATACATGTCGATATCTTGACCGTTAAATTCTGGGCGATTTGCTACCACAGAAGAATAAGTCGATCCTGAGTCAAACCATACGTCAAGGGTATCTGGCACTTTGCGATAGGTTTCTGCATCCGCCCCTAATAATTCTTTTTCGTCTAAATCCCACCAAGCTTGAATACCCGATCTTTCTACACGTTTCGCCACTTCTTCAAGTAGCTCTAAGGTACGCGGATGAAGTTCTTCGGTTTCTTTATGCACGAACAACGTCATCGGCACACCCCAAGTACGTTGGCGTGAAATACACCAGTCTGGGCGGTTTTCAACCATTTTCTCGATACGTGCTTGACCCCAATCTGGAATCCAGCGAACTTGTTTGATTTCGCCTAATGCTTGTTGGCGTAAACCTTGCGTTTCCATGCCGATAAACCATTGCGGTGTTGCACGGAAAATAATTGGCGTTTTGTGACGCCAGCAGTGTGGATAGCTGTGTTTGATTTTTTCAACTTTTAATAAGTTACCTACTTCTTGTAATTTTTCTATCACAAGCGGATTTGCTTCAAATACGCCTTTGCCTGCAAAGAATTCGGTCGTTGAAATAAATTTACCATCATTCGATACAAGACCCGCCATTGGTAAATCATATTGTTTACCCACGACAAAATCGTCTAAACCGTGATCAGGTGCGGTATGTACTAAACCCGTACCGCCATCAGTGGTTACGTGATCGCCTAAAATCACTGGTACAGTAAAATCATAGAATGGATGATGGAAACGGCTTAATTCAAGATCAGCACCTTTTACTGAACCTAAAATTTTAACTTGTTCTACGCCCACGGCTTTCGCTACGGACTCAACTAATTCAGCGGCTAAAATTACACGCTCATCGCCAAGTTGGACTAAGTTGTATTCTAAGTCTGCATTCACCGCAATCGCACGGTTAGATGGCATTGTCCAAGGTGTGGTAGTCCAAATGACGGCTGATAATTTACCTTGTCCTTTACCTTGTGCAGAAAATTTAGCTTCAATTTCATCCGCACTTTCCGCAGGGAAACGAACGTAAATTGACGGAGAAACTTTGTCTTCATATTCCACTTCTGCTTCTGCTAAAGAAGAACCGCAATCCAAACACCAGTGCACTGGTTTTGAGCCTTTATACAAATGACCATTTTCAATCACTTTACCTAAAGTGCGGATAATATTCGCTTCGGTATCGAAATTCATCGTGAGATATGGATTATCCCAATCGCCCAACACACCTAAACGGATAAAGTCTTTCTTTTGACCCTCGACCTGTTCCGCCGCGTATTCACGACATTTTTGACGAAATTCTGCCGCCGTAATTTTCTCGTTTGGCTTACCCACTAAACCTTCTACTTTTAATTCAATTGGCAAGCCGTGGCAGTCCCAACCCGGGATATAAGGCGAATCAAAACCTAACGCCGTTTTGGATTTAATAATAATATCTTTCAGAATCTTGTTTACAGCGTGACCAATATGAATGTTACCATTCGCATACGGAGGGCCATCGTGCAGAATAAAAGATTTTTTGCCCTTACTCGCTTTACGAATTTTTTGGTAAAGATTTTTCTCGTACCAATTTTTCAACATATCAGGTTCGCGCTTAGCTAAATCACCGCGCATTGGAAAGCTGGTTTCCGGTAGGTTAAGAGTGTTTTTGTAATCGACTGTCATTTTATTTTCCAATTTTTACATTTTAAAATTAACTGTTAAAAAAGCCTTTCGCAGTTTCTACATCTTTCTCAATTTGCACTTTCAAATCATCAAAAGAGGGGAATTTAATCTCGTTTCTAATCTTGTGGCAGAATTCCACTTCCACCATTTGGCCATAAATATTCTGAGAAAAATCAAATAAATGGACTTCTAATAATTGCATTAATTCATTTATAGTTGGGCGTTTTCCCATGTTTGCCACGCCGTTAAAAATCTCCCCCGATTTTAACCGCACTTTTACGGCATAAACGCCTTTGATTGGATTTACTTGTCTATGCAAACGAATATTTGCCGTTGGAAATCCTATTGTTCTGCCTAATTTATTCCCATGAATCACACGCCCGAAAATACGATAAGGTTTACCGAGTAAATTTTCTGCAAGTTGTAAGTCATCATTCGCTAACGCTTCGCGAATCGCAGTGCTACTAATTCGCTGTGCATCTAGACAAAAACTACGGTTATCTTCAACAATAAAACCAAAACGCTTACTAGCTGCTTGCAACATGGCAAAATTACCTTGGCGTTTTGAGCCGAATTTGAAATCATCGCCAATACTTAAAAATTTCACATGTAGATGATTAACAAGCGTTTGTTCAATAAAAACATCGGCTGGTTGCTCAGCAAAAGTGCGGTCAAATTTCGCCACAATTACGACATCGACCTTAGCCTTTTCGAGATAATAAATTTTGTCACGCAAACGCATTAAACGTGCAGGTGCATTTTCCCCCATAAAATATTCACGCGGCTGAGATTCAAATAACAATACCGCCATGGGTAAATTTAATTCGTCAGCTTTTTGGCGTAAATGGCGGAGGACTGCTTGATGCCCTAAATGCACACCATCAAAGTTGCCGATCGTTAGCGCACAACCTTGTAAAACACGATTTGCATTATGAAGCCCACGAATTAATTGCATGTCCTTATCCATGAAAATAAGAGAATTTCGGCATTATAGCGAGAAGTTAGTTTTTTGTCAGCAAATGGTGCTTGCGAACGCCTAATAAAATCAACGTTGTGCCATAAACTATCGCGGCTAAGACAATCAACCAAACAAGCCAATAAACACGCATGAAGAAATCCATTTTCGCCCATTGGTTGATTTCAGGCACGTAATACCAAACTGCCGCACCCATTGCAATTGCTGCCAATAAAACTTTGACAAAAAAGACCGCACTTTTACGTGAAAAATGGTACACATCCGCTTTGGCTAAGCCGCGATAGAGCAAATAGGCATTAAGAGTTGCGGACATCGCTGAAGCAATAGCTAAACCAACATAGCTGAAAGGAATCGCCAATAGATTAAAGCCCATATTACTCACCATGGCAATAATGCCGATTTTTACTGGCGTTTTGGTATCTTGGCGAGCGTAATAGCCATTGGCGAGGATTTTAATCAACATAAAGCTAAGCAAACCCGCATTAAACGCCCATAAAGAATAAGAGGCGGCATAAACATCATTTAGCATGAAATTTCCACGCATAAAGAGCGTAAGTAACATTGGCTGAGCCAATACAGCAATACCAATGGCGGCTGGAACGCCAAGTAATAAAATCATTCGCACGCCCCAATCCATTGTATTACGAAAATCAACCGCACTTTTTGCTGAATCGCCTTCACGATTAACGTGGTGACGGGCAAGTGTTGGTAAAATTACGGTAGAAATCGCAATGCCAAATAAACCGAGAGGAAATTCCAGTAGGCGGTCGGAATAATACAGCCAGCTAATAGAGCCCGTCATTAAGAAACTTGCAATCACTGTATCCAGCAAAAGATTAATTTGACTTACCGATACACCAAATAACGCAGGGATCATTAATTTACGAATTTTGGTTACGCCTTCATCCCGCCAAGCCCATTTGGGTTTCACCAGTAAACCAGCTTGTTTCATAAATGGAATTTGGAATAAGAACTGTAATAATCCGCCTAGAAAAATCCCGATAGCCAGTGCAAGATCTGGGTTATCCATTTGTGGTGCAAGGAAAAGTGCGGTGGCAATCATCGCTATATTTAATAACACGGGTGAAAAGGACATCACGCCGAATTTTCCAATCGTGTTAAGTACAGCTCCAAAAAGCGCGACAAAAGTAACAAACCATAAATAAGGAAAAGTTATTTTAAGAAGAAGAGAGGCTTGTTCAAACTTATGTGCATCAGGGCCATCATTCATCCAATCGGTAAACCAGCCCATCCCAAATAAAGCGGCAACGACAGGTGAGCCAACCATTGCGAGGATCGTAACAATACTCACCAATCCCCCAAGGGTACCTGAAACTTTTCCAATAAATTCACGGGTTTTATTCATATCGCCAGATTTCTGATATTCTGCGAGAACAGGGACAAAAGCCTGTGAAAAAGCCCCTTCAGCAAATAAACGGCGAAGAAAATTTGGGATACGATTAGCAAATAAAAAGACGTCCGCCGCGGCGCCAGCCCCAATGAGATGAGCGATAACTACATCGCGCACAAGACCTAACACTCTTGATAATAACGTCATAGAACTAACAACAATGCTAGATTTTAAAAGTCGTTTACTCAAAATATTCTTCTCTACCCTAAAATTTTTGCCTAATTGTATAGAAATTTTGTTTTTACGCTATATTCCGTGAAAAAAAACTGATAAAATCCGCCGCACATCGTTTGTGTGAGCCCATATTGAAAGAGCTTGTAAAAATAACGATACTTACTTTCGGTTGTGTCTCACCGAAATCAACACAAATTTTCCATTGACAAAAGTATAAAAAATCGGCATATTGACGCCCTTTATTTTGTCTATCAATCAACAGAAATTTTAGGAGTTTGACCTTGGCTAATATCAAGTCAGCAAAAAAACGCGCGGTTCAATCTGAAAAACGTCGCCAACACAACGCAAGCCAACGCTCTATGATGCGTACTTATATCAAAAAAGTATATGCTCAAGTAGCAGCAGGCGAAAAATCAGCAGCTGAAGCAGCATTCGTTGAAATGCAAAAAGTTGTAGACCGCATGGCTTCTAAAGGCTTAATCCACGCTAACAAAGCAGCAAACCACAAATCTAAATTAGCTGCACAAATCAAAAAATTAGCGTAATTTTTAGCTAGAAAGAATGAAAAATAAAACCGCACTTTAAAGTGCGGTTTTTTATTGCATCGATAGACTAAAGTAACAACATCGATCCCCATTTGATAATATCAAAGAAGAATTTATTTTGATTGGTTGCAATGCCATCAGAATTTTTTGGTGTGCCATCTTCATTTTTTTGCACTTCCACCATACCATTTTTATATTGACCTTTCACGACAGCCAAATCATCGCGCGCTTCGTTACGCAACTTCAAACAAGACTGTTTAGTTAAAGGTTCAACATTGCTCACTCTGGTACGGAATTTTTTAAACTGATAGCTTGCATAATTCATTGATTTTTCATCGGCTTGGATAATCTTCACATATTGTTCGCCAATAATTTTTTCCAACGGATAGAAAAAGACATATTGTGAGTGAATATAGCTATCTTCTTTAGAAAAATGCTGTTGCAAAATTCGAGTTAAATTTGGGTAAACGCATTGTTCTGCTTGCTTACTTGCAATTGCCCATTGTTTTGAATCTTGATCAGACAGTTGGTAATCCGCCCCCGCAAATTCCGCTGGAATTACGGATTGTTGGCTACCAAACATTGAACAGCTAGATAACAATGCTGCCATACCTAAGGTTGCAATTAATTTCACATTTGATCCTTATAAAAGAGAGAATACGCAAAATTCTAGCAATATCTTCACAACAGATAAAGCAGCAAATGAATTTAGTTTTCCTGATCCGAAAAACTTCCGCTATAATAACCGCACTTTTTTACGTTAATTAAAAGGAATTCTTATGCAAAATCCAAAAGATGATGTGTTATATGCGCCTGTTGAATGGGTCGATCACAGTGAAGGCTATAACGATATTCGTTATCATAAATCCACTGATGGTATTGCCAAAATTACCATTAACCGCCCAGAGGTTCGCAATGCGTTCCGCCCACAAACAGTGAAAGAAATGATCACCGCATTTTCTGATGCTCGTTTCGATGAAAATATTGGTGTCATTGTATTAACTGGCGAAGGCGAAAAAGCATTCTGTTCTGGTGGTGACCAAAAAGTGCGTGGCGATTACGGCGGTTATAAAGATGATAGCGGCGTACATCACTTAAATGTATTGGATTTCCAACGCGATATTCGTTCTTGTCCAAAACCTGTGGTGGCAATGGTGGCTGGTTATGCTATTGGTGGCGGTCACGTACTTCATATGCTTTGTGATTTAACCATTGCTGCTGAAAATGCCATTTTCGGGCAAACTGGGCCAAAAGTCGGTTCATTCGATGGTGGTTGGGGCGCAAGCTATATGGCTCGTTTAGTGGGTCAGAAAAAAGCGCGTGAAATTTGGTTCTTATGCCGTCAATATAATGCACAAGAAGCATTAGATATGGGCTTGGTCAATACGGTTGTGCCTTACGCTGATCTTGAAAAAGAAACTGTGCGTTGGTGTCGTGAAATGTTACGCAATAGCCCAATCGCAATTCGTTGTTTGAAAGCAGCATTAAATGCGGATTGTGATGGCCAAGCTGGTCTTCAAGAATTAGCGGGTAACGCGACAATGTTGTTCTACATGACTGAAGAAGGTCAAGAAGGTCGCAATGCGTTTAACGAAAAACGCGCTCCAGACTTCAGCAAATTCAGACGTAACCCTTAATTTATCGTTCTAAAGTGCGGTTAAAAATCTTCGTGAATTTTGACCGCACTTTTGCATTGGGAGCAAGCATGGCTGAAAAATCATTTAATCTTTACCGTTATTCCATCCCCGTTGATAGCCAACTTATTCTGCGTGATCGTTTTTTAAAACGCCGTGAAGGCTTAATCGTAAGAGTGAGTTGCAGCCGAGACGGTTGGGGAGAAATCGCCCCACTACCCGGTTTTAGCGAAGAAACCCTAGACCAAACTCAAGAACAAGCAATGGAATGGCTAACGACATGGTGCAATGCAAGCTGTGATGCACCTCGCGTCCCATTAGATGGCACCTATCCCTCCGTTGCTTTTGGTATCAGTTGCGCAATGGATGAAATGAAAGGTTATTTACAAGCTGAAGGCAATTATCATACGGCTCCACTTTGTTGTGGCGATCCAGATGAACTGTATGCCAAACTTGCGAGCATTAAAGGCGAAAAAGTGGCAAAAATGAAAGTGGGTATATACGAAGCCAATCGCGATGGATTAATTGCCGATATGTTTTTAGAAGCCATTCCCGATTTACAATTACGACTAGATGCAAACCGACATTGGTCGTTAGAAAAAGCGTTACAATTTGCCGCTAAAGTCAAACCGCAACATAGAAAACGTATTCAATTTTTAGAAGAACCTTGTAAAACTCAAGAACTCAGTCGTGAATTTGCAGCTCAAACCGACATTGCGATTGCATGGGATGAATCCGTGCGAGAGCCTAATTTTTGCCTAGAAAAAGAACCGCACTTATCGGCTGTCGTAATCAAACCCACTTTAATTGGTTCAATCCAACGTTGTGCAGAACTTATTAAGCAAGCCCATTCGTTAGGTCTAAAAGCGGTTATTAGTTCAAGTATCGAAAGCAGTTTAGGGCTTTCTCAACTTGCGCGAATCGCACAACAATACACTCCGAATGTAACGCCAGGCTTAGACACGTTAGATTTAATGGAATATCAAGCGCTACGCGCTTGGCCTGCTTCTAATTTACCTATTGTGGATTTAGAATCTGAATTTATCACTAAAATTATCTGATTCGACCACCAAAAATCGAAAAACCAGTATAATGCCCCACACAAAAAGGATTAAAAATGTCGCAAACACACAGAATTTTGCTGTTAAATGGCCCGAACTTAAATATGTTAGGGGCTCGCGAGCCAAAACATTATGGCGGTATTTCTCTTGCATCCATTGACGAGAAAATGCAAGCCTTAGCCACTCAACACAATGTAAAAGTGGAATGTTTTCAAGCCAATAGTGAAGAAAAATTAATTAATAAGATCCACGAAAGTTTTCAGCAAGTCGATTTTATTTTAATCAATCCTGCTGCCTACACCCATACCAGTGTGGCATTGCGCGATGCACTTTTAGCCGTTTCAATTCCTTTTGTGGAGATTCATTTATCCAACGTGCATAAACGTGAACCATTTCGTCATCATTCTTATTTTAGCGATGTGGCTGAAGGCGTTATTTGCGGTTTGGGTGCAAAAGGTTACGAATTTGCCTTTTTATTTGCTATCGATTACCTTGCTAAAAAATAAGAAAATCGAGCATTTTTGGCGAAATTCGCAGAATTTTATCGCAAATTTGCAAAATTTAAGGTAATCTTTGCAATACAAAAGTAAGTTTATTCATAACCGCACTTTTTCGTTTAAAAGTGCGGTTAAAATTTCAATCTTTTTAGGAAGAACGTATGGACATTCGTAAAATCAAAAAATTAATCGAATTAGTAGAAGAATCTGGCATTACTGAATTAGAAGTGCAAGAAGAAGAAGGTACAGTACGTATTAGCCGTGCCGCACCAGCAGTTGCTCCAGCAGCAGTTCAATACGCTGCAGCACCAGCAGTAGCACCAACTCCAGCTGCTGCGCCAGCTCAAGCACAAGCGGCAGCGACACCAGCTGTATCTGATGAATTATCAGGCCATCTTGTACGTTCACCAATGGTGGGAACGTTCTATCGCAGTCCAAGCCCTGAAGCAAAAGCATTTGTTGAAGTGGGTCAGTCCGTGAAAGTTGGCGACGCGCTTTGTATCGTTGAAGCAATGAAAATGATGAACCGCATTGAAGCGGACAAAGCTGGCATAGTAAAAGCAATTCTTATCAACGACGGTGATGCAGTTGAATTCGACGAACCATTAATCGTTATTGAATAATTTCCAATATTTTCGTCGGGCGGACTTTAGTCCGCCTGTTTCATATACAAACAATTAGAACGAATTTATCGTAGGCGATATAAATTGAAATCTGTTCACACCAAATTTTCTAGGAAGAACAATATTTCAAGAACCTACATAAAAATTCACGTCTATCTGACTAAACGGACTCTTTTATGTTAGAAAAAGTTGTGATTGCTAACCGCGGTGAAATTGCACTACGCATTTTACGTGCTTGTAAAGAATTAGGTATTAAAACAGTGGCGGTTCACTCCACCGCCGATCGTGATTTAAAACACGTTTTACTCGCTGATGAAACCGTTTGTATCGGTCCAGCACCTTCCGCAAAAAGTTATTTAAATATTCCAGCTATCATTGCTGCCGCCGAAGTAACAGGCGCAGATGCAATTCATCCAGGATACGGTTTTTTATCTGAAAATGCTGATTTTGCTGAACAAGTTGAACGTTCAGGTTTCACTTTCATCGGTCCAACAGCTGATGTCATCCGTTTAATGGGCGATAAAGTTTCAGCTATTAAAGCAATGAAAAAAGCAGGCGTACCTTGTGTACCTGGTTCTGATGGCCCTGTAGGTAACGACATTGCTAAAAATAAAGAAATTGCTAAACGCATTGGCTATCCAATCATTATCAAAGCATCAGGCGGTGGTGGCGGCCGAGGAATGCGTGTTGTTCGTAGCGAAGACGCATTAGAAGAATCTATCGCAATGACCAAAGCAGAAGCAAAAGCTGCATTCAACAATGATATGGTCTATATGGAAAAATACTTAGAAAATCCACGTCACGTGGAAATTCAAGTATTAGCAGACACGCATGGCAATGCAGTTTATTTGGCTGAACGTGACTGCTCAATGCAGCGTCGTCACCAAAAAGTTGTGGAAGAAGCGCCAGCTCCAGGTATCACAGAAGAAGTTCGACGAGATATTGGCTCACGCTGTGCAAAAGCTTGTGTAGAAATCGGCTATCGTGGAGCAGGTACGTTTGAATTCTTATATGAAAATGGCGAATTCTATTTCATTGAAATGAATACGCGTATCCAAGTAGAACATCCAGTAACTGAAATGATTACAGGTGTAGATTTAGTGAAAGAGCAATTACGCATTGCAGCAGGCTTGCCGATTTCCTTTAAACAAGAAGACATCAAAGTTAAAGGCCATGCAATGGAATGCCGTATTAATGCAGAAGATCCAAAAACATTCTTACCGTCTCCGGGTAAAGTAAATCACTTACATTCACCTGGCGGCTTGGGCGTTCGTTGGGATTCTCATGTTTATGGCGGCTATACTGTGCCTCCACATTACGACTCAATGATCGCAAAACTTATCACTTATGGTGATACACGTGAAGTTGCAATCCGTCGTATGCAAAATGCATTATCTGAAACAATTATTGATGGTATTAAAACCAATATCCCACTTCATGAATTAATTC
Source organism: Haemophilus influenzae (assembly GCF_900475755.1). NCBI lineage: Bacteria > Pseudomonadati > Pseudomonadota > Gammaproteobacteria > Pasteurellales > Pasteurellaceae > Haemophilus > Haemophilus influenzae. Next base: position 27,141 of record NZ_LS483411.1, on the reverse strand, counting down.
TTGAAGATGAAAATTTCCAAAAAGGCGGAACCAACATCCACTATTTGGAGAAAAAATTAGGTATGCATGAATAATTAAAATTTAAATGGCTAACAGATGTTAGCCATTTTGTAGCCCTTATTATAAAAGACAAATTACATAGAGTATTTATTAAGATAATTAATAGTTTTTTATATATAATCCTCTATTAGTAGTTATTTTAGGTGAAATTATGAACATCAGTTTAAAAAAATTTAGTTTAACGATTCTTGCAGCCTTAACATTAACGGCTTGTGGAAGCGGTGGTGGGTCATCGGCACCAAGCGCTCCTGCTCCTCAACCAAGTACTCCAGCAGCTCAACCAAGTACTCCGGCTGCTCAACCAAGTACTCCTACAGTTCAACCAAGCACTCCAACAGCTCAACCATCAGAACAAGCTGTTCTAGAAATGCCCAAGCGTTCACCGACTAATACAGGTTTAGTCTTTTCTATAAAAACAGAAAGTGAGGACGATAGCGTAGGACAAATTAACACAATTAACAATGAACAAGAGCTATCTAATATAACCATAACCAGCATTGATGTTGATGGAAAAAATATCCCTATTGATTTTAAATTTGAACTCAATGAAGATTGGACAAAGGAGGGGGAATTTATTAAGGATCGAAATTTATCACCACATGTTTGCTGCGGGAAATATACTCATGTACGCTTTGGTGCAATGGCAAATCACTCATACGGACAAAATGATATTCTTTTTTATAATGGTATCCCTTCTGAAAATGTTCCAAAATCAGGCAAGGTCACTTACAAAGGTGAGAGTATAATGGCTGATAAAGGAAATGTCATATTCGGAAGTTATAGAAGAGGAACATCTGAATTTACAGTTGATTTTGGAAAGAAAGAATTGTCTGGAAATTTAAACACCGAGAATAGACGCTACAATACTGAAATTAATAAGTATGATGCTCCTAAGAATGTAAAAGTTGAGATTGATGCTAAAATTTCAGGCAACAGATTCTATGGAACAGCAAAATCATCTACTTTTGTCTCGGAAGGTATTACAGAGGGTAAATTTTACGGTGATAACGCTGAAGAATTAGGCGGAATGGTGAAAGCTAAAGATAATTCTTGGGCTGGAGCCTACGGTGCAAAAGCACAGTAATAAATTGTTTAATCATTTAAAGCAAGCTTAGGCTTGCTTTATTCTTTCCCAATAAGGATAAAAATGAGTATACAAACTAAATTTATTTTATTTCTCAGCTCATCATTATTTCTTACCTCAAATTCTATTGCTGTAGAAAAATCTCCACAGCCACATGATGGTCGTTTAGATGAACAGCTACATTTGGCTAAACCAAATTTACCGCAAAAACCAACCGCACTTTTGAGCACTAATAATCAATCAAAGTTATCGATTACAAAAGAAGAATTAGCCAAACACCCAGACTTGATTATTCGTGGTCTTATCCCTGCAGTATTACAAAATAATGGCGAGGCGGTACAACTTTTATTACCTCTATATCAACCCCTTACTAAAAAAGATCCATTTTTGTTAGAATGGGCTGAAGCGATTGACTTACGAGAAAAAGGATATTTTTCTGATTCCGTTAAAGCCTACCGACACTTATTTTCACAAAAAACTGATCTTTTACCTTTACGCTATCAATTAGCTCAAGCCTTGTTTCTGAATAATGATAACGAGGCGGCAAAAGATCAATTTCAAAAGTTAAGAGCAGAGCAAGTTTCCCCTGATTCTGTAAAAATAATTGAACAATATCTTTCAGCCTTAAATCAACGAGATCAATGGAAAGTCCAGGGTGGATTTAGTTTTTTAAATGAAAGTAATATTAATAATGCGCCAAAAGCCGGAACCAAAATTGGCAACTGGAGTGCTTGGGAAAAAGAAAGTGCCAGAGGATTTTCGTATTTTGGGAATGCTGAAAAAAAATGGTCATTACCTCACAACTACTTTACAAAATTGTCCTTGGAAGGTAGTGGGAAATATTATTGGGATAACAAGAAATATAATGAATTTAACGCGAGAGCTGGTGTAGGTCTTGGATACCAAACTGCACGATTTGAACTCTCATTAATGCCATTTACTGAGAAGCGTTGGTATGCGGGCGGCTCATCTGGCGGAAATGCGATGAAACAATACTCTAAAAATTCAGGTGCTAGATTGGATTTATCCAATTGGCTAAATGAAAAATGGCAAATTTCGACCGCACTTGAGTATGGTGAACAACGCTATGAAACTCGTAAACATCTAAATGGAAATAACTATCTAGCTTCCGCTACACTACTTTACCTGACAAAAAGTGGACAGTATTGGTTTGGTGGAGCTGATTATAATCGCGAAAACACTCGAGATTTAGATAATGCTTATCAACGAAAAAATGTCCGATTAGGATGGGGACAAGAATGGAAAGCGGGTATATCAACTCGTTTAATCCTGAATTATGCACAACGTGCCTATAAAGAAAAAGATCTTATTGGTATTCGCCAGAAAAATAAGGAATATGCATCAGTGTTTACTATTTGGCATAGAAACTTTCATATCTGGGGAATCTCACCGAAATTATCTTGGTCGTATCAAAGGGTAACCAGTAATCATCCTTTTTATGAATATAATAAAAATCGAATTTACTTAGAAATCAGCAAAACATTTTGAATTATTCAAAAAAGTTGTAATATGCATAAGTATAAGGAGCGTAGGATATATGTGCCCCCTTATACCATTCAAAAAATATATTTTCACTTATAAAAAATTTAAGGAAAAAATATGACATTAAAACAACGTTATCAACAAGCTGGTAAAGAAGCCAGTTGGGCATTGAGCTTATCTATTTTATATGTGATAGGTTGGTGCTTATGTGCTTATTTACCTAAAGAAACTCAAGGCCCTATCGGCTTTCCCCTCTGGTTTGAACTCTCCTGTATTTACTTACCCATTTTATTCATCGTGATTGGTTATTGGATTGTCAAAATTATTTTTCAGGATATTTCTCTTGAAATTAACGATCAGGGGAATCAAAAATGAATTTAGGTATTATTCTTCCTTTAATTATTTATCTCACTTTTGTTTTTGGTGCGGCAATTTTTGCCTATGTAAAACGTACAAAAGGCGATTTTTTAACAGAATATTATGTGGGAAATCGTTCGATGACTGGTTTTGTGCTCGCAATGACAACTGCATCAACTTATGCCAGTGCAAGTTCTTTTGTCGGAGGGCCAGGAGCTGCTTATAAATACGGATTAGGTTGGGTATTACTTGCGATGATTCAAGTGCCAGTCGTATGGCTTGCATTAGGTGCATTAGGTAAAAAATTCGCGCTATTATCAAGAGAAACCAATGCTTTAACTATTAATGATCTTTTCTTTTATCGCTATAAAAACAAATATTTAGTTTGGCTATCAAGCCTTGCTCTTCTTCTCGCATTTTTTGCGGCTATGACCGTGCAATTTATTGGTGGTGCGCGTTTATTAGAAACAACCATCGGCATTTCTTATACTCAAGCATTACTCTTATTTGCTTTAACGGTAGGTATCTATACTTTTATCGGGGGCTTCCGTGCCGTCGTACTGACGGATACCATTCAAGGTACCGTAATGATTTTTGGGACTATAATCCTCCTTATTGGCACGATTTATGCCCTCGGTGGTGTAGAAAGTGCGGTTAATAAATTAACTGAAATTGATCCTGACTTAGTCACGCCTTACGGGCCAAATGGAATGTTAGATTTCCAATTTATGGCTTCTTTCTGGATACTTGTCTGTTTCGGGGTGGTTGGTCTTCCACATACCGCAGTTCGATGTATGGCATTTAAAGATAGTAAAGCCTTACATCGCGGTATGCTGATTGGAACCATTGTACTTTCAATTATTATGTTGGGTATGCACTTAGCTGGTGCGCTTGGCAGAGCGGTTATTCCAAATTTAACGGTATCAGATCAAGTAATTCCAACATTAATGATAAAAGTATTGCCGCCTATTGTTGCGGGGATTTTCTTAGCTGCGCCGATGTCTGCAATTATGTCTACAATTGATGCACAACTTATTCAATCCTCTTCTATTTTTGTCAAAGATTTATACCTTTCTACGAAGCCAGAAGCCGCAAAAAATGAGAAAAAAGTGAGCTATTTTTCATCAATTATTACGCTGATTTTGACCGCACTTTTAATCTTTGCCGCCCTCAATCCACCAGATATGATTATTTGGTTAAACCTATTTGCCTTTGGCGGACTGGAAGCCGCATTTTTATGGGTAATTGTACTGGGTATTTATTGGGATAAAGCAAATGCTTATGGTGCGTTAAGCTCAATGATTATCGGCTTGGGGAGTTATATCTTACTCACTCAACTTGGCGTCAAATTATTTAACTTCCATCAAATCGTGCCATCATTAGCATTTGGATTGATCGCTTTTTTAGTAGGTAATAAATTGGGCGAACGTCGAATCGAAAAAACTCAATTAAAAGCTACCGCACTTTAAGCGTCAATCAATATGCTGTCACCTTCTTCTAAACTTAGAGGAAGGTGATATTTAATTTTCTCACTTTCAGCAATTTCTAGGCTAAAACATAGAATTGGAACTATTCACAGGGATACATCAATGCTCTATCAAATTCTCGCGCTACTTATTTGGAGCAGTTCATTAATCGTCGGTAAGCTCACTTATTCGATGATGGATCCTGTGCTTGTTGTGCAAGTGCGGTTAATTATTGCAATGATTATTGTCATGCCACTCTTTTTACGTCGTTGGAAAAAAATTGATAAACCAATGCGTAAACAGCTTTGGTGGTTGGCATTCTTTAACTATACCGCCGTATTTTTATTGCAATTCATCGGGCTAAAATATACATCTGCGTCCAGTGCAGTCACCATGATTGGGCTAGAACCGCTGCTCGTTGTATTTGTCGGGCATTTCTTCTTTAAAGACAAAGCAAAATGGTTTCACTGGCTATTTGGCGCAATGGCATTTATTGGCGTGGCGATTTTAATTAATGGTGGAAAAAATAATGAAGGCATTGATAACATCAGTTTATTCGGCTGTTTATTAGTGCTAAGCGCAGGGATCATCTTCGCTGCCGTATTACGTTGGACACAGCGAGTTGTAGCCAAAGTCTCAACGCAAGCCTATACCTCCGTCAGCATTGTACTTGGCACCATCACAACGTTGCCATTTACGCTATTACTCACAGAAAACTGGCAAATATCATTAAATTCCACAGGTATTGCTGGTTTATTATATCTTGCCATTGGTTGTAGCTGGCTTGCCTATTGGTTATGGAATAAAGGCCTTAATAGTGTAGATGCCAATATCTCTGGTATTTTAGTCGCACTTGAGCCACTATTCGGCATCTTATTTGCCATATCATTACTTGGCGAAACACTGTCATTTTCAGCCGCACTTGGTATAACAATCATCATGCTCGCCACACTTGGCTCGACTTTACTGCCGAGACTTTTAAAAAAATCGGTATAATATGCCCCAAAATTTTGGATTTATCATCATTGTGAAAAAAATTGATCAACAAAGTTTAGAAAATGCCTACCGTTTATTTGAAAGCGGTGATATTCATCAAATTGAAATTGGTTCAACAAAAGGGCTGCAACAAATTCATCATTACCTATTTAATGGTCTTTATGAATTTGCTGGTAAAATTCGTGAACAAAATATTTCAAAAGGTCATTTTCGTTTTGCTAATGCACTTTATTTAAAAGAGGCATTAGGAAAAATAGAGCAAATGCCAGAAGATACTTTTGAAAATATTATTAATAAATATGTAGAAATGAATATTGCGCACCCTTTTTTAGAAGGTAATGGTCGTTCAACTCGCATTTGGTTAGATTTAGTTTTAAAGAAAAATTTAGGTAAAGTTGTTAATTGGCAAAATGTGGATAAAACTCAATACTTACAAGCAATGGAGCGTAGCCCAATTAACGATTTAGAAATTCGTTTTTTATTACAAGCGAATTGAACAGATGATGTAAATAACCGAGAAATTATTTTTAAAGGTATTGAGCAATCTTATTATTACGAAGGTTACGAGAAAGAATAAAGTGCGGTGAAAATCCGCAAATTTTTGAAAGGAAAAAACAAATGGCTTGGATTCAAATTCGCCTAAATAGCACCAATGAAAAAGCAGAACAAATGAGTGATTTTTTAGAAGAAATCGGCTCCGTCTCTGTAACTTTTATGGATAGTCAAGATACACCGATTTTTGAGCCTTTGCCGGGCGAAACGCGTTTATGGGGTAATACTGATGTTATTGCGCTATTTGATGCAGAAACAAATATGGCAGAAATTGTCCGCTTATTAAAAGAAGCAAAACACTTAGATAGCAATACGGCATACAAAATTGAACAAATAGAAGATAAAGACTGGGAGCGTGAGTGGATGGATAACTTCCACCCAATGCAATTTGGTAAGCGTTTATGGATTTGTCCAAGTTGGCGTGATGTGCCTGATGAAAATGCCGTCAATGTGATGCTCGATCCAGGTTTAGCATTTGGTACAGGCACTCATCCTACAACCGCACTATGTTTAGAATGGCTAGATGGTCTTGATTTAAAAGATAAAAGCGTCATCGATTTTGGTTGTGGATCTGGTATTTTAGCCATTGCAGCATTAAAACTTGGTGCGAAAAGTGCGGTGGGAATTGATATCGATCCACAAGCAATTCTAGCCAGTCGCAATAATGCCGAGCAAAATGGCGTGGCAGATCGCCTACAGCTGTTCTTATCTGATGAAAAACCCTCTGATTTAAAAGCTGACGTCGTGGTGGCAAATATTCTTGCTGGCCCTCTCAAAGAACTTTACCCAATCATTAGCCAACTTGTTAAACCGAATGGCGATCTTGGTTTATCGGGCATTTTAGAAACTCAAGCTCAATCGGTATGCGATGCCTATACGCAAACATTTGCGTTAGAGCCCGTCGCGGCGAGAGAAGAATGGTGCCGAATTACGGGTAAGCTAAAAACGCTTTAATTTCTTTTTGTCAATCAAAAAAAGTGTATTTTTTAAACAAATTTCACTTTGCAAAGCAAGGCAAAATGCGTATTATAGCCAGCCTTGTCGGTTGTCGAGCAGTTCGATATAAATTAGATTTAGGCTTGCTAGGAAAGGAACGTAAAATGCGAATCGGTTCATACCAATTAAAAAATCGTGTTTTACTTGCACCAATGGCAGGTATTACCGACCAGCCTTTCCGCCGTCTTTGTGCATATTATGGTGCGGGGCTTACATTTTCAGAAATGATGTCCACAAATCCGCAAGTTTGGCATACCGAAAAATCCAAATTGCGTTTGGCACATAGCGAAGATTTAGGTCTCAATGCGGTGCAAATTGCAGGTAGTGATCCACTCGAGATGGCGCAAGCCGCTGCTATTGACGTGGAATATGGCGCTCAAATCATTGACATTAATATGGGATGCCCTGCCAAAAAAGTAAATCGCAAACTCGCAGGCTCTGCGTTGTTGCAATTTCCAGATTTGGTGGAAAAAATCTTGCGAGAAGTAGTGTCCGCCGTCAATGTGCCAGTGACCTTAAAAATTCGTACAGGCTGGGATAAATCTAATCGAAACTGCGTTCAAATCGGCAAAATTGCAGAACAATGTGGCATACAAGCATTAACGGTACACGGTCGTACACGTGCTTGTCTTTTTGAAGGGGAAGCGGAGTACGATAACATTAAAGCCGTTAAACAAGCGATTGCTATACCAGTTATAGCTAATGGCGATATTGATTCTGCTCGGAAAGCAAAATTCGTTCTTGATTATACTGGAGCGGATGCCATTATGATCGGTCGTGCTGCCTTAGGTAACCCTTGGTTATTTCAAGCGGTAGAAAACCTAATTGAGCATAACTCGATAAGTCAAATGCCAAGTTTAAAGGAAAAGTGCGGTCAGATTTTGCGTCATATTCAAGAATTACATCAATTCTATGGCGAACAAAAAGGCTATCGCATTGCGCGTAAACACGTAGCTTGGTATTTACAGGGAATTCAACCTGATTCCGTTTTTAAACAGACTTTTAATGCAATTAGTGATCCTAAAGAGCAGCTGATTGTATTGGAAGATTTTTTCAATTTAATTTTGGATAAAGAAAAATGTTAGAACAACAACGTAATTCTGCCGATGCCTTAACGGTATCAGTATTAAATGCGCAATCACAAGTGACCAGCAAACCATTACGCGATTCGGTCAAACAAGCGTTGCGTAATTATTTAGCACAATTAGATGGTCAAGATGTGAATGATCTTTACGAGCTAGTATTAGCGGAAGTTGAACACCCTATGTTAGATATGATTATGCAATATACTCGTGGTAATCAAACCCGTGCAGCAAATATGCTTGGTATCAACCGTGGTACATTACGTAAAAAATTAAAAAAATACGGTATGGGATAAGGCGATATTCTTTTATTAACAAAAAGATTGAATGTTTTTCATTCTATTTTAAAAATTAGCCCCAAGTAATTTGGGGCTAATTTATTATTACAATTTAAGATCTTCGATGTGCATTTTTCATAATGCGATCTTTTGTTACTTTCCATTCACGTTCTTTAATATCATCACGTTTATCCTGTTGTTTTTTACCTTTGGCTAAACCAATTTTGACTTTTGCCCACGCACTTTTCCAGTAAAGAGAAAGTGCAACTATGGTAAAACCGTCTCGGTTTGCTTTGCCAAATAGGGATGCTAATTCGCGTTTATTTAACAATAACTTACGAGTGCGAGTTGGATCACAAACAATATGCGTTGATGCAACATTTAATGGCTGAATGCTTGCGCCGAATAAAAAGGCTTCGCCATTTTTAAAAATAACATAACTATCACTAATATTTGCCTTGCCTGCGCGCATAGATTTGACTTCCCAGCCTTGTAATTCAAGACCTGCTTCAATTTCATCTTCAATAAAATAATCGTGTCTTGCACGTTTATTCAGTGCGATAGTATTTGAATTGGGTTTTACTTTTTTCTTTGTCATAATTTTATCCCTTATTTTGCCTGAGGCATTTTATCGGATCTCTATTTTGATAGCAAAAAGATCATCTAGGTAGAACTGGCAGTCGCATTTATTTTCAATCTTTAAAAATAAATGATTTGTAGAAAATAAGAGAAAAACTGACCGCACTTTTTCAGAAAAAACAGACACATTGTTGTGTCCGTTTGAGAAAGATAAAAAGATGAATTAAGTGTTAGTGATTTATATAGTGGAATAAAGGATTATTCCAAACGTTTTGCCACTTTAAGCCAATCAGCCTTAAATACACGCTGCATATTATTAATGGCATCAATAATATCGTGATGAACGAGTTGTTCATTTTGGATACCTACGCAATAGCCGCCTTTGCCTTGTAGCAATAAATCTACTGCGTATGCGCCCATACGTGAGGCAAGAATACGGTCAAAAGCACAAGGAGAACCACCACGTTGAATATGCCCTAAAACGGTTGCGCGAGTTTCGTGACCTACGCGAGCTTCAATTTCTTTTGCCAGAGAATGAACATCAGTTAAAAGTTCAGTGATAGCAATAATAGCGTGGCGTTTACCGCGAATAATGCTACGTTCAATTTGTTGAATTAATTCTTCGCGATTAAATTCAATTTCTGATGCGACGATATATTCACAACCGCCAGCAATGCCCGCAGAAATCGTTAAGTCACTACAATGGCGACCCATAATTTCAACGATAGAAATACGTTGGTGTGAGCTTGATGTATCACGTAAACGGTCGATTGCATCCACTGCAGTTTGTAATGCGGTTTGATAACCGATGGTATAGTCAGTACCTGCCACATCATTATCAATAGTACCGGGTAAGCCAACACAAGGGAAACAGTGTTCTTCGGTTAATAATTTTGCCCCCATATAAGAACCGTCACCACCGATAACCACAAGTGCATCAATGCCGTGAGAACGTAAAATTTCTGCACATTTTGCACGAACATTTGGATCTTTAAATTCAGGAAAGCGTGCAGAACCTAAAAAAGTACCGCCACGATTAATTACATCAGATACGCTATAGCGATTTAATTGTTTGATTTTATTGTTGTATAAGCCTTGGTAACCATCATAGATACCAAACACTTCTAAGCCTTCTGCAAGTGCAGAACGTACTACGCCACGAATTGCGGCATTCATACCCGGCGCATCGCCACCACTTGTTAAAACTGCAATTTTTTTAATCATAATTTACCTACTTTTAACCATAATTGAAAATGGGCATAAGATTACATCATTCAAAGAATCTGCTCTAGCAAAATCTGATGAGATTTTGATCTACATTATTTTTCACAGAACAACAGCCATTTCAAATTTTGTAAATGTTTTCTTTCTATATCCACAATGTATTTTTGCAAATGTTGTTGCACTTTATCGACTGATAAATGTTTAGAAAGTGTTGGTTGTTGCACTTTTTGCGAATATTGATACTGAACAAAGCCACATTGTGGTAATTGTCGTCCTTTCATCACATTGACTTGCCAAGATGGATTTTCTTTCGTTGGCGAATAGATGACATATCCATTTAATTCATTTGGATTGGTTGAATTTTCTGGAATAGCATCGAAATGGAAATCTTTTACGCCTGTATTACGATAAATGCGTTCTCTCAATGCGATCCGCTCTTTAATTGAGCGCACTGGTTGATTGCGATCAAAGAGAATTTCAATTTCAGATTGCCAATTTTCTAGCGTATCTGGCTTAGATATATACGCATAGCGAGCAATGGTTTCTAAATCTTGGCTGCCAGTAAGGGCATAATTTTTACCGTTGTGCTCTAACTGCGTAGGCACATTTAATTGCGTCAGCTTAGTTGCACAGCCAGAGAGTATAAGTGCGGTCAAAATAACAAAAATTTTATTCATTAATATCTCGCTTAAATACAAATTCGGTTTCAGTGGAGGATGCTGAATCAAACCAATAACCACCTAAATCAAATTCTTTTAATTGTTCAATGTCGGTTAAACGATGTTGAATAAGATAACGGCACATTAAGCCTCGTGCTTTTTTAGCATAAAAGCTAATTACTTTGTATTTTCCATTTTTATTGTCTAAGAAAACTGGCTTGATAATTTTGGCGTTAAGTTGGTTTTCTTTAACAGATTTATAATATTCATCAGAGGCTAGATTGACTAATACATTATCGCCTTGTGCATCAATAGCTTGTTGAACTGCTTGGGTAATCACATTTCCCCAAAAGGCATACAGATCTTTTCCTTTCGGATTGGCTAATTTTGTCCCCATTTCTAATCGGTAAGGTTGCATTAAATCAAGTGGTTTTAAAAGCCCATAAAGCCCAGACAGCATACGTAAATGGGATTGTGCAAAAATGACATCATCTTCCGAAAGGGAATCAGCATCTAAACCCGTATAAACATCGCCTTTAAATGCAAAGAGTGCAGGGCGGGAATTGTCTTCATTGTGAATTTTTGTCCATTCTGCAAAGCGTGCGGCATTTAAACCTGCCAACTTATCGCTGATAGACATTAATGATGAAAGATCTTGCGGAGAAAGTTTACGACAAACCTCAATAAGTTGTTCGCTGTAATCAGTAAAGTGCGGTTGAGAAACAGGAAAATTTTTTACCGCACTTTCAAAATCAAGGGTTTTGGCAGGGGAGATAATTGCTAACATAATCGTCCTTTTATGAAAAAAGAATGGGCGTATCTTAGCATAAAAATTTACGTTAAACGCGTTTATATAAGCCATTTTCACTTATGATAAGATCTTGTAGCTCAAGATCGAGCAATTGAACAAGTAAAACATCGACACTTAAATTAAATTCTTCAGCTAAATCATCAATGCTCACAGGAGTATAGCCAATACGTGAATAAAGTTTCGGGTGGCTTGGTGCTTCTACTAATCGGCGAGGATCGGGTGGTGGCGTGTAATTAGGCACGGCGATCTGGTCAAAATCAATTTCAGTTTGGCTGTGGATAGAATGTTGGTAGAGCGTTTCCAAAATATCCTTTGCATTTTCTACCAACATTGCGCCTTGTTTAATCAGGCGATGACAACCTTGACTTGATTCATTTTGAATATTGCCTGGCACAGCAAAAACCTCTCGGTTTTGTTCCAACGCATACCGCGCAGTAATAAGAGAGCCGCTTTTTTCGGTGGCTTCAACAACAAGCGTGCCGACTGAAAGCCCACTAATAATCCGATTACGGCGTGGAAAATTAGCAGCAATAGGTGCTTGGTTTGGTAAAAATTCAGAGACTAATGCACCATTATTTTCGATGATTTGTGCTGATAATCTTTGATGTTTAGAGGGATAGATTTGTTCTAATCCACTGCCTAAGACCGCAATAGTTTGCCCTTGAATATTAACGACAGCCTGATGACAATGACCATCAATTCCTAATGCTAAACCGCTTGTTATGGTAAAACCCGCTAATGAAAGTTCTGTTGCAAAATGTTTTGCCCAATATTCTCCATAAGTCGTGCAATAACGGCTCCCAACCATTGCCATTTGGCGTTGTGAAAGTGCGGTTAAATTTCCTTTTACAAATAATAGTGGCGGAAAGTTTGCGGTTTGTTTCAATAAAAAGGGATAAAAAGGGGAAAAATAATTTACTAAATGATTTCCCTCTTTTTGTGACCACGCGAGTGCTGGCTCAATAAATTTTGCTTCAGGTTTGAACCAACGGCGAATTTGAATGGCTCCCCATCCCATTTGTCGGAAAGCAACATCATCATAATTAAGTAATTCATTTAAGGTAATATTGGACAAAATTTTATCAATGCCAACGCCGCCAAGTTTAGGCACTTGCATTAAACGGAGTAATGTGTAGGTAATGTCATTCATATTTTTTCCTTTTTATTTGAAAATCTAGTATGGAAAAAACGAGGGAGAGAAACGATTAATTTAAAAGCATTTTGCGATGTAGATCGCAAAAATTCTTTTTAGTGAGTAAAAAATTGCAAAATTTTTCTTATTTTGAAAATGTAAAAAATCCAATAAGAAAAATTTGTTGATGATGATTAAATTGGTTAAATATTCTGATTTTATTAAATTTATTAGTTAAATATATATTTAATAAAGTGTGAGTAGGTTTATTTTTAATATAAAATGCCAAAAAATAGTTTGACAGCCAGTTTTTTATTCGTAATATGGAAAACGTTTTACACAGAAGGATTTTTATTTATGTCTCGTATTGTTTCTTTATCTCTCAACCTGCTGCTCTCACATTTTGCGTGCGGCTAAGTTGTGGATAAAAAACAGTCAGATGTAAATACCCAATTTTAAACCCGCACTTTATAAGTTGCGGGTTTTTTGTCTAAAAAATACAGGAAAAACGCACCGCACTTTTGGAGTGATTTTAGAGGAATTTTTAGTAAGGAAATTGTTATGACAGATCGCGTTATTATTTTTGATACGACTTTGCGTGATGGGGAACAGGCGTTAAAAGCAAGTTTGACGGTAAAAGAAAAATTACAGATCGCTTTAGCACTTGAACGCTTAGGCGTGGATGTAATGGAAGTGGGGTTCCCCGTTTCTTCTCAAGGAGATTTTGAATCTGTTCAAACCATTGCGCGCCATATCAAAAACGCTCGTGTTGCCGCGTTATCTCGAGCCGTAGATAAAGACATTGATGCCGCATACCAAGCATTGAAAGTCGCTGAAGCATTTCGTATTCATACTTTTATTGCAAGCTCGGCATTACACGTTGAAGCGAAATTAAAACGTTCTTTTGATGATGTAGTAGGAATGGCAGTTGCAGCAGTGAAACGCGCACGTAATTATACGGATGATGTTGAGTTTTCTTGCGAAGATGCGGGGCGTACAGGCATTGACAATATCTGTCGTATTGTTGAAGTCGCAATCAATGCAGGCGCAACTACAGTAAATATTCCCGATACAGTCGGTTTCTGCTTACCAAATGAATATGGCAACATTATTGCTCAAGTGCATAATCGCGTGCCGAATATCGACAAAGCTGTGATTTCTGTGCATTGCCACAATGACTTAGGTATGGCAACGGCTAATTCTTTAACGGCAGTGCAAAATGGTGCGCGTCAAATTGAATGTACTATTAATGGAATTGGGGAACGTGCGGGCAATACTTCCCTTGAGGAAGTCGTGATGGCAATGAAAGTGCGTCAGGATTTTATGGGTGTGGATACTCGTATTAATACCCAAGAAATTCATCGCGTGAGTCAAATGGTTAGCCAGCTTTGCAATATGCCAATTCAACCGAATAAAGCCATTGTAGGCTCAAATGCTTTTGCCCATTCTTCTGGTATTCATCAAGATGGTATGTTGAAAAACAAAAATACCTACGAAATTATGTCTCCAGAAACCATTGGTTTGAAAAAAGAAAAATTGAATTTAACCGCACGTTCTGGGCGTGCGGCTGTGAAAGGTCATATGGCGGATATGGGCTATAACGAACAAGATTATGATTTGGATAAATTGTATGACGCGTTCTTAAAATTGGCGGATAAAAAAGGTCAAGTGTTCGATTATGACTTGGAAGCCTTGGCGTTTATCGATATGCAACAAGGGGACGAGGATCGCTTAGTATTAGATAAACTTTCTGCTCATTCAACGAAAGAATATCCAGCAACAGCCTTTGTTCAATTGAAGTTGGATGGCGAAAAATTAAGTACGTCTTCAATTGGCGGCAATGGCCCAGTGGATGCGGTTTACAACGCCATCTTAAATTTAACTGGCTTAGAAATCAAAATGTCTCACTATAACTTAACCGCTAAAGGCGAGGGTGCAGAAGCATTAGGGCAAGTGGATATTGTGGTGGAACACAAAGGGCGTAAATTCCACGGTGTCGGTTTAGCAACAGATATTGTTGAATCTTCCGCACTTGCTTTAGTCCACGCTATCAATGCCATTTATCGAGCGCATAAAGTGGCAGATATTAAGAATCATAAACAGCATTAATCTATCGAGTTCCCCTTTTTCGCAAAGAGGGGAAAAATACGAAAAAACTAACCGCACTTTTGAAGTAAAAAATAGGAAAAATAATATGCAATCATACAATATAGCAGTATTAGCAGGCGATGGTATCGGCCCCGAAGTAATGGCTGAAGCCATTAAAGTATTAAACAAAGTTCAAGAAAAATTTGGTTTTAAACTTAACTTTAACGAGTTTTTTGTGGGCGGTGCTGCCATTGATCATTGCGGTTATCCATTACCAGCAGAAACCTTAAAAGGCTGTGATGAAGCGGATGCGATTTTGTTTGGCTCTGTGGGCGGCCCTAAATGGACAAATTTACCGCCAGATCAACAGCCAGAACGTGGTGCATTATTGCCTTTGCGTAAATATTTCAAATTATTCTGTAATCTTCGCCCTGCTACCCTTTATAAAGGACTCGAAAAATTCTGTCCATTACGTGCAGATATTGCCGCAAAAGGCTTTGATATGGTGGTAGTACGTGAATTAACGGGCGGAATTTATTTTGGTCAGCCTAAAGGCCGTGAGGGGGATGGTACACAAACCAAAGCATTTGATACCGAAGTGTATTACAAATATGAAATCGAACGCATTGCACGTGCGGCTTTTGATGCAGCAATGAAACGCAATAAAAAAGTCACTTCTGTGGATAAAGCTAACGTATTACAGTCTTCTATTTTATGGCGTGAAACCGTGACAGAAATGGCAAAAGACTATCCAGAAGTGACTTTAGAGCATATCTATATCGATAACGCCACAATGCAATTAATCAAGGCACCAGAATCTTTTGATGTTTTACTTTGCTCTAACATTTTCGGCGATATTATTTCTGACGAAGCGGCTATGATCACAGGTTCTATGGGAATGTTGCCATCTGCAAGCCTCAACGAAGAAGGTTTTGGTTTATACGAGCCTGCTGGTGGTTCTGCCCCTGATATTGCAGGCAAAGGCATTGCCAACCCAATCGCACAAATTCTTTCTGCCGCGATGATGTTGCGTTACAGCTTCAACTTAAATGAAGCAGCAGATGCTATTGAAAGTGCGGTTCAAAAAGTCTTGGCAAGTGGTCATCGCACCGCTGATTTAGCAGATGATTCCACACCAGTTTCAACGGCAGAAATGGGTACATTGATTACACAAGCAATTTAATACTTGCCTTCCTCCGTTTACGGGGGAAGGTGCCCGAAGGGCGGAAGGGGGGCAATCTCCCACTCTTAGTTATTTAGAAATATCCCCAATAAACAGGGGGACAAAGTATTTAAAGTGCGGCTGAAAAACACGTCGAATTTTAACCGCACTTCCCTTAACGAATAGAGAAAAATATTATGGCAAAAACACTTTACGAAAAATTATTTGATTCACACATTGTGTATGAAGCAGAGGGCGAAACGCCGATTTTGTATATCAACCGTCATTTGATTCACGAAGTAACCAGCCCGCAGGCCTTTGATGGGTTACGCGTCGCAAATCGCCAAGTACGTCAAGTAAACAAAACTTTCGGCACAATGGATCACAGCATTTCTACTCAAGTACGAGACGTCAATAAACTTGAAGGTCAAGCGAAAATTCAAGTGTTAGAATTGGATAAAAATACCAAAGCAACAGGTATTAAATTATTTGATATAACAACCAAAGAGCAAGGCATTGTACACGTTATGGGGCCTGAACAAGGTTTAACCTTACCGGGTATGACAATTGTTTGTGGCGATTCACACACCGCAACGCACGGTGCATTTGGTGCCTTGGCTTTTGGTATTGGTACTTCTGAAGTAGAACACGTATTAGCCACTCAAACTTTAAAACAGGCTCGCGCAAAAAGTATGAAAATTGAAGTGCGTGGTAAAGTCGCATCAGGTATTACGGCAAAAGATATTATTCTTGCCATTATCGGTAAAACCACTATGGCAGGCGGAACAGGACACGTTGTAGAATTCTGCGGCGAAGCGATCCGAGACCTTTCTATGGAGGGGCGTATGACTGTATGTAATATGGCGATTGAAATGGGTGCAAAAGCAGGCTTGATTGCACCAGATGAAACCACATTTGCATATTTGAAAGATCGTCCACACGCGCCGAAAGGCAAGGATTGGGATGATGCGGTTGCTTATTGGAAAACCTTAAAATCTGACGATGATGCACAATTTGACACTGTGGTAACGCTAGAAGCAAAAGACATCGCACCACAAGTCACTTGGGGGACAAACCCAGGGCAGGTAATTTCTGTGAATGAAACCATACCAAATCCGCAAGAAATGGCAGATCCTGTACAACGTGCTTCGGCAGAAAAAGCCTTACATTATATTGGCTTGGAAGCTGGCACTAATTTAAAAGATATTAAAGTTGATCAAGTATTTATCGGATCTTGCACCAACTCGCGTATTGAAGATTTACGCGCAGCAGCGGCTGTAATGAAAGGTCGTAAAAAAGCGGATAATGTAAAACGTATTTTAGTAGTACCGGGTTCTGGCTTAGTGAAAGAACAAGCGGAAAAAGAGGGCTTGGATAAAATCTTTATTGCCGCAGGTGCAGAATGGCGTAATCCAGGTTGTTCAATGTGCTTAGGAATGAACGACGACCGTTTAGGCGAATGGGAACGCTGTGCTTCCACGTCAAACCGTAACTTTGAAGGGCGTCAAGGTCGTAATGGGCGTACCCATTTAGTAAGTCCTGCAATGGCAGCGGCGGCAGGAATGTTCGGTAAATTTGTTGATATTCGTGAAGTGGCATTAAATTAAGGCTCAATAAGAGGAAAAAGAAAAATGGCAGGATTTAAACAACTTTCAGGCTTAGTCGTTCCATTGGATGCGGCGAATGTAGATACTGATGCAATTATTCCAAAACAATTTTTACAAGCCATCACTCGCGTAGGTTTCGGCAAACATTTATTCCACGAATGGCGTTATTTAGATGTGGACGGCACTAAGCCAAATCCAGAATTTGTCTTGAATTATCCACGATATCAAGGTGCGACGATTTTGCTCGCACGTAAAAATCTTGGTTGTGGTTCTTCTCGTGAACATGCCCCTTGGGCATTAGCAGACTACGGCTTTAAAGTAATGATCGCCCCAAGTTTTGCAGATATTTTCTATAACAACAGCTTAAACAACCACATGTTACCGATTCGTTTAAGCGAAGAAGAAGTAGAAGAAATCTTCCAATGGGTATGGGCAAATGATGGCAAACAAATCCACGTAGATTTAGAAGCGATGACGGTCACTGTAGGGGATAAAGTTTATCACTTTGAACTGGATGAATTCCGCCGTCATTGTTTGCTAAACGGTTTAGATAATATCGGCTTAACTCTACAGCACGAAGACAAAATCTCAGCATACGAAAAAAATATTCCAGCGTTTTTACGTTAAAAATAAAAAATGAGCTGATTTTTCACCGCACTTAATCACTGAATTTCATTCAAAAATAAAGCCCTGTAATACACAGGGCTTTGTCGTCTATAACGCTAATTCAAACAGGCTTATTAAAAACTAAAACTTAGTTTCACTTCCGCTGTTTTTTGTTTTTCCGCTTGTTTTGCTTTTGTTAATCCACCGATTAGACTTAATTTCACATTATGATATTTCAATTTAAGTCCCGCGTTATATTGCTGTTGATTTTCCACGTTGTAAGCAAAATCATATCTATCTACATTAATTTTGCCGCTGCCTTGATTTGCATCATATCGAGCAGACAAAATTGGCGTAATGGAAAACTCGCCTAAGTGATAAGTATAACTTAAATCAACTTGAGCAAAGGCTGTTTTGACAGATATTGGATTTACTTTAATGCGATCTTGATCTAATGCAAAATTAGCGTTTGATAAGTAACTATAACGAACCCCTACAGTTGGTTTAACAGCAAAATTGCCAAGATTAAATGCTTTGCCTGCGGTTAAACCAAATTGTGCAGTATGGCGAGCAAATTTCGCATTATGATTAGTTTGTAAGTTGCTTTGGAAATTACCATAGCCTAAATCCACCGCTAAATACCAATGATTATCCGCATAATATTTAGAATAGAAATTAACTTGTGCTAGAGTATTTTTACTGCTTGCCTTATCAAAGTTGTTACTATTGCGAACATAAGTAAACACGCCACCTAACTGAACATTGTTTGAGATTGTTTGATCCCAACCAAGTTGAGTTTGCGTACTTTTAGAACTAAAACGACGATATTGCTCTGAGGAATAATTTTTGTTCATTGAAGTATTAGATACCCAAACGTTATATTGCCCCTCGTTATTCATTTCTAACTGGCTAATATGTTGAGAAACTGCTTTCCCTACATTTAATGCAACAAATTGTGCTTTTGCCCTTGCATCAGAAATTACCGCATTTGTGTTTGTACTTGTGAGATCGCGCAATGGTACTGCAGAACGATCGCTGTCACTTGTAACAGTTGGTTCCGAGCTAACATTTCTTCTACTTCTACGTCTACTATTTGTCTTATTACTTTCTGAATTATCAGCTACTGTTGTTTTTTCAGTAGAAGTCTCTTGAGGCTGGCTAACACTTCTTCTATGTCTACGATTTGGCTTACTGCTTTTTGAATTATCAGCTACTGTTGTTTTGTCAGTAGAAGTTACTGTTGTTTCTTCAGTAGAAGTCTCTTTAGGCTGGCTAACACTTCTTCTACGTCTACTCTTTGACTCACTGCTTTCTGAATTATTTGCTACAGAATTATCCGCAACAGTATTAGCTTCAGGCTGACGATCATTTTCGGTCACAGTTTCCATTTGTGGTTTATCGGATTTTTCAGCAGTTTCTGTCATTGCGGTTGCAGATCCAGTATTTATTGAATTCTCTGGTGCAGGTTGTTCAACATTTGAGCTAGTCTCTTTCGCAGGTTGTTCAGTGCTTACTGTTGCACTTGGTTGTGTTTGCAGTTGAGCTTGAACTTCTTCTGCATTCTTAACAGTCGGAACCTTTTCACTTTCAAGCTCTGCTTGCGGTTGAACAGTTTCAGACTGTTCCTGTTTCGGAGACGTTTGAGAAGCAACTTTAGGGGCTTCTTGAGTTTTCTCTGTTTCTACTTTAGCCGTTTCTGTTTCTACTTTAGCCGTTTCTGTTTCTACTTTAGCCGTTTCTGTTTCTACTTTAGCCTTTTCCTCTTTTTCTACCGTAGCTGTTTCTTTTGTTTCAGTCGTTTGAGCTTCCTCGGTTTCACTTCCACTTTGAGCCACTTCATTTGTTTGAGTGTTAGCTTCTACACTTGGTTTAGCTTCTTTTGCAACTTCTCTATTTTGAGCTGTTGTCTCGGTTGAGTCTTGCTCGTTTTTCTCTACGGTTTCACTTTCTTGCGGACTATTTTCTGACACTGTTTTAGTTGTCTCTGATGGTGTAGCAGGCGCAGGTGGTGGAACTGGTGCTTCAACACGGGCTATTTCTTCATTGTTACTTGGTACACTAGGTGCATCAGCTTGAATATTATTAGGTGTTGTGATATTTGGTGTATCGACAGTTTGGTTTCTTTTTTCCACCTCGGGGTTATACAAATCGTAACGTCCATCAGTTTCTTTCAACGTATATTTCCAAGCACCTAAATCAACGGTATTCCCAATTAATGACACATTCAAATGATTTCTTTGAGCTTTTGAAGCATCAAAAAGCGTGAGTTCATTATGATTTGGCTCGCCTGTTTTATCTGCTACTTGTAATGTAAAGTTACCTGTGGCGGATTGGGTTACAACAACTTTGTCATTTTTCTTATTGGTAAAATCAACCCAATAATAGAAAGAACCATTACCTGATAAGCTATTCACAGTCAGCGTGTTATATGTAGTTACTTTATTTGCATCGTTTTGTGCATTTAAATGAATATGCCCATTTGCTAGATCTAATTGATGAACATCACTATTTCCTGTTAAATGCCAATGGCTATTTTCTTTTAAATTGACTTGGCTATTTCCCGTGCTGTGAATTGTGCCGAATAAATTGGCTTTGCCTAAGACAAAGTTTGCATTATCTGATAAATTTACATTGCCAGATACCTTGGTGGCGTTAAAGCTATTAAGGGCTTTATCGGATAACTTGTCAGTAGTACAAGTCACATAGCCCGTATAGTCAGAACGTACACAAACGGTATCGCCTGCTTTATAGCCAATATGCACTTTTGCTTCCTTAGAAGCTGTGATATTTGAAGTAATGCTTTCAACATTGCGACCTGAATAAAGTGAGGCATTGCCAGTCACGTTCA
This sequence comes from Haemophilus influenzae, assembly GCF_900475755.1. Classification (NCBI taxonomy): domain Bacteria; kingdom Pseudomonadati; phylum Pseudomonadota; class Gammaproteobacteria; order Pasteurellales; family Pasteurellaceae; genus Haemophilus; species Haemophilus influenzae. The sequence continues at coordinate 6,051 of NZ_LS483411.1, read as the reverse complement.
TTGTGGTTGCTTTAAAAGTGCGGTTAATCCAGTCATCTTCTACTACCACTTCATTATTTTCAGCAAAGTGTTTATCTTTTTCTGTTGAAGAAATACCCGCAATATCTCTTGCGTGCGGTGTTGGTCTGCCAGAAAGGAATAATGTGCCTTTTTCAACTTTTAATTCACCGTTAAGGTTTGTACCGCCTGTTAATAAAAAGCGATTTTGCTCACTTTTGCCTTTAAAAGTCACATTTAGATTACCGTTATTTTTACCCTCTTCCTCGCCAAAATAACCGTTAAAGCCATTCATACGGCTATTATTGATGTATTCCATCGTTTTCTTTTTGGCTTCATCGGAATTTTTACCCATATATAACCAAGTTTCATTGCTTTCATTGTCATTATAAGGAAGTTGTAAATTAGCCTTAGCACCTTTTCTTAACGCATAATAAGTGTAGTTTTCCTCATTTAAATAGAGCTGTCCCCCATCTTTAATCCGTCGAAGGGCATAAGGATTTTCTTCATCTCGTGGGCGTATATAATCTAGAGTGACTTGACTTGGATTTGTAATTAATCCTGTCCCAGTAATCGTTATATTTGAGGCATTAGTCATATTATGATTAACTAGTCTTGCCCCATCATCAATATTTCTGATGTGGTCAAAGGTTAGTGAATTACCGTTTAAATCTAATCGACCGCCTCTAAAGCCAAAGTAAATTGAATTTGGATCTACTTGTTTATCATCATTAAGCACAAGGGTTGAGCGACCACTCACTATACCTACTTGTGAAAAGGCTTGAACTTTATTATTGGCATCAGCTTTCTGTTTTAAGATAACAGTACCATCGCCAACTTTAAGCAATCCTTTATTTTCGCCCTTTCCTTCAACAATCAATGTCCCTTTACCAATTTTTGCTAAGCGGTCAGAGTTTGGATTATGTACTTTCCAGACAACTTCTTTTCCTTCTGCAACAGAAACGCCAGCTCCTTTCCAAGTGGTACTATCAGAAGTGCCTTTAACTTCATAATCTCCTTCAAAGAATAATCCGCCTGCACCTTGATCGATATTATTATTTAAGGTAAGCGTTCCACTCCCTTCAAATGTAACACTTTTCCCGTGATTAGGTTTATCTTTTCCGTCAGCTAAATCAACATTTAAAGATTTCTCCCCTCCCGTAATTGTACTTGTCTTGCCATTAGAAGACCAACTATAATCTGTCTTGGAACCAATTAAAGAACCTGCACTATATTGTTGATAAATTTTTTCTGCAAATTCAGGTTTATAGATATTCCATTCCTGCCAAGATTTTTTGTTATAACCTGCCCAAAAATCATAACTGCCAAGAAAAAGCCATTTACCTTTTTCTCTATCATATACAAATAATGGGGAGCCACTGTCGCCTAAAACAGCGTAATTGGTAAGCGGATCTTGAGATAATATTCCTTTTGGATCGCTGTGTACATTGTTTGAGTTTCCAAAGCCGATAAGCCCATCGTTCTCGTGATTTACTTCATAAGGCGTACCTGCAATACCATAGGTATAAGCATTACCAACTAATTTAAGATTATAGCCGCCCGCATCGCTTTTCTGCCCTTCTTTACCTAACCATAATTCATAGCGTGTTCCATTTTCATAAATAAATTGAGTACCACTACCAAGTCTTACAAAGTAAGGATATTTATCTTTATTATTATATGTCCCCGCTGTACTACTATCAGTTGAAGCCTCTATTGGTGCAACTTCGGTAACAAATTTATCAAGACGTGGCATATAATAATCTTCACGGCGTTTTTGAGCTTGATCTTCAGTAGTTACTGCTTTTCCATTTAATTTAGTTGGATACTCGTTTTTTTCAACGGTGTAATATCGGTTTTCTTCAGAGGATACATCTCGGTGCGATTTGGCATTGCCATTATGCATATTGCCATTTAAGTTCCCAAAATGTAGTTCACTCACGCCGTTACTAACGTGTTTTACGCCTACTACATATTGTGGATTTACCAACGTGGCAATTCTCTTATCTACATCCACCACACTAAAATCAATCATCGGAATACCGTTAGGTAAGGCAGTGCCCAAATCTTTATTATTTTTATCCTTTACCAGCACATTTGTTGCACCAACAGAAAACTTCCCTTTATTCTCTGCAAAATCACGAAATATTTGATAATCCACATCGTCTCTCACTAACGCGGCTTCTGTATAAGGGGTTAATGCGTAGGCGACAGTAAGTGCAATAAAATTGAGTTTGAATTTTTTATTTAGCATAGAAGCTGTCTTTATTAATTAAGTTTAAAAAGTAGATTTGATAGGACACAATTTGATATACGGCTACAAGTTGATTCAAATCTTGGCTGTGTTGCATTGATAGTTTGCAAGTTGTCTTCATTTTTATAATGAGTGGGTTTTATAGCATAAATCGCTCAAAACTTGAATTACATTTATTAGGTAATGATAATGATTTTTGATATTTTTTAAAAAATTGGCGTATTTTTTACCGCACTTTTGGTTAATTTAAGGCGTTAATGATGCCATTATGGACAGAAAACATTTTTTTGTTTTCCACTTGCATTTCTTTTAGTTGTCTTTGAGTGATGGCGGTAACAAATACTTGCGAACCGCTTTGTTGTAATCGTTCTGCCAACAAGGCGCGTTTGTATTGATCTAATTCCGAGGCAAAATCATCAATTAAAAAAATACAATGGCGTTGCTTTTCTTTCATTAAATGCTCGCCCTGCGCTAGTCTTAATACACACATTAAAAGTTTAAGTTGTCCACGAGAAAGCACATCTTCAACAGGCAATCCTTGTGCTTTGAAACGAAAATCCGCTTTTTGAGGGCCAGAAAAGGTGTAATTTAAGGCACGATCCCGTTCAAAATTTTGTTGAAGAATTTCATAATAATCAGCATTTTTTTCCCACCCCTGATGAAAGCTGACATTAATTTCTAATTCAGGCAGAAAAAGTTGGCAAGTTTGTTCAATTTCAGGGCGGAGAGCTTCTGCATATTCGGCACGCCATTGACTTACTTGGTGGGCAAGTTTGGCAAGTTCAACGTCCCAAATTTTTATGGCAGAGTAAGGCTGATTTTGTGCGAGTGCGGCATTTCGTTGTTTAAGTAATCGGTTGAGATTGCTCCAAGCAGAATAGAAACTTGTTTGGTGGTGGAATAATCCCCAATCTAAAAACGCTCGGCGATAACTTGGCCCGCCGTTGAGTAAGGTTAAGCCCTCTGGCGTGATTAATTGCATTGGCAGAAGATGGGCAAGATCGGAAATTTTATTGCCATCTTCGCCGTTAATTTTTACTAAGGTGTTTCCTTGACGCAGTTTTTGTAAGCCAACAGACCATTGATGTTGGCTTTCTTGGATTTGCCCAAATAGGGTAAAGTGCGGTTCGTCGTAAGAAATGATGCGGTTTGTGACCGCACTTTTAAATGAACGTCCGTGACCAAGATAAAAAATAGCTTCTAATAAGCTGGTTTTTCCGCTGCCGTTGTTGCCGATTAAAAAGTTAAAGCAGGGATCAAAATCAAGATCCACTGCTGTTAAGTTACGAAATTTTTCGACCAGTAAACGAGAAATCGCCATATTATAAACGCATTGGCATAATGACGTATTCGCAGCTGCTGTCTTCACAGTTTTCAATTAAGCAACTGGAGAACGCATCAGTTAAGCGCATTCGCACTTGATTACATTTAAGTGCATTCAGCACATCAAGAATATAGGTGACATTAAAGCCCACTTCTAATTCTTCGCCATTGTAATTGACATCGACAATTTCTTCTGCTTCTTCGTGTTCTGTGTTTGAGGCAGTAATTTTAAGCTGGTTTTCCTTTAAGCTTAAACGCACGCTGCGCGCTCGTTCATTAGATAAAATGGACGCACGAACAAAAGCCTGTTTCAGCATTTCCCAATTGCCTTCGACAATTTTTGTGGCATTACGAGGCAATACTCGGCGATAGTCAGGAAAGCGACCATCAATTAATTTTGATGTAAATACCGTGTTTTTTAAATGGACACGTAAATTGTTGGTGCCAATTTGTAAACGTGCTGGTTCATCGTTTGTTTCTAATAAACGAACCAGCTCTAACACACCTTTACGCGGTAAAATCACAGAATGATTTTGTAATTCTTGTTCAAGGGAAATGGTACACACCGCAAGTCTATGACCATCTGTTGCCACAGTTCGCAATAAATTGCCCTCTGTTTCAAATTTCATACCATTTAAGAAATAGCGCGCATCTTGGTTTGCCATAGAAAATTGAGTGGCTTCAATTAAACGGCGTAAGGTATTTTGCGGAAGTTGAAAATCCACTTCAGACTGCCAATCTGTGAGGTTTGGATATTCTTCGGCAGGTTGGGTTGTCAGCGTAAAACGACTACGCCCCGATTGCACTAATGCACGGTCTTGTTCAAAAGTAACCGTGATTTCTGAATCATCAGATAAAGTGCGGCAAATATCTAAGAATTTTTTTGCTGGAATGGTAAAAGTGCCATTTTCAGAAGACGATGAAAGCTGAGTTTGACTCGATAATTCGACTTCTAAATCTGTACCAGTGATAGTCAGACGATTGTCTTCAATTTGCAACAATACGTTGTTTAATACAGGAATATTTGGGCGATTACTCAATACGCCACATACTTGTTGCAACGGTTTTAATAAATTTTCTCTTGAAATGCTAAATTGCATTGCGTTCTCCTTTTATGCGGACAAAGTGCGGATCAAATTCGCCCAATCTTCTTGAATGCTATTGTCTTGCTCGCGGAATTTTGGCACTTCTCGGCAAGCGTTTAATACGGTCGTGTGATCACGATCAAATGCACGACCGATTTCAGGCAAACTGCGGTTTGTTAATTCTTTTGCTAACGCCATAGCAATTTGGCGTGGACGAGTCACTGAACGCGCACGACTTTTTGATTTTAAATCTGAAACCTTAATTCGATAATATTCAGCCACCACTTTTTGAATATTTTCAATGGTAACCAAGCGTTCTTGTAGAGCCAAAATATCTTTTAAGGTATCACGCACGAAATCAATATCAATGTCGCCGCCTTTGAAGTCTTGCATTGCTTTTACTCGATTTAACGCCCCCTCAAGTTCACGCACGTTGGTACGCAAGCGTTGAGCAATGAAGAAAGCGACTTCTTCTGGCAAGTTCATATTATGTTCTTCCGCCTTTTTCAATAAAATCGCTACACGCGTTTCAAGATCGGGCGGCTCTATGGCTGTTGTTAAGCCCCAGCCAAAACGTGATTTTAAACGTTCTTCAATTTTTTCAATTTCTTTAGGATAACGATCTGACGTCAAGATAATTTGGCGACCCGTTTCAAATAAGTTATTGAATATATGGAAGAATTCTTCTTGGGTTTTTTCTTTTTCAGCGAAAAATTGAATATCATCCACTAAAAGCGCATCAAGAGAACGATAGAATTTTTTAAATTGATCCATTTTATTATCACGCACTGCTTTTACCATATGCTGCATAAAGTTATTTGCGTGAATATAAAGCACACGTGCATTCGGTTTATTGGCTAAAATGCCGTTGCCAATGGCGTGTAACAAGTGAGTTTTCCCTAAACCAGTGCCGCCATATAAAAAGAAAGGATTGGCTGATGGTTCGCCCGGTGCTTGAGCAAGTTTTTGACCGACTGCGCGTGCCAGTTGGTTCGATTTACCTTCAACAAAGTTATCAAATAAATGTTTAGTATTGAGATGGGATTCAAATTTTATTGGCGTATTAGATTCTGTTTGAAAATCTACCGCACTTTCTGATCTAAGTGTTGTATTTGGTGTGCTTTCCACTATCTTGGGTGCAGGTTTGACCCCTTCTTTTAAAGAAATACGTAGTTCAGGATTTTGTGCAAGTGTTTGACAAATTTGCTGGATTTGTGCGAGATAATGGGTCTCAACCCAACCTTTCACAAACATATTAGAAGCATATAAAACAATGTGGTTATTCGATACTGCATCAGCCTGTAAAGGTCGAAGCCAAGTGCTAAGATCACTCGCTGAAACTTGATCTTGAAGTTGTAGCAGGCAACTTTGCCAAAGATTTGAGAGAGTCAC